>JBGAGZ010000016.1:0-78661 GCA_044226465.1 Burkholderiaceae bacterium
CCTATAGTTTGCAAGCTGCGCCGCCCCTGTCGCTACGTCTGCACTGAAGCGTCGGCGCTTGCGCTCGCCAACGGTGATGCCTTTATCCAAGAGTGCTGTCTTTAGATCAGCGATGTCGTACTTTCCATCGGCTCGTCGGATCAAGAGATCCGGGTTTATCGCGGCATCTTCGACAGTGCCATCGTGTTGGACCCACGGCAACTCCGGCTCATACACGAAGTGATCCGTACCAAAGGCACGATGAATGATTTCGGGGTGCTTGCTTATGAAGTGCCCGATGGTGGTTTCTCGTAGTCCGTCCGAGAGGTAGAGCGACTGGAGGTGGCTCGCCACAATGGCTCGGCGCATGTCATCGCCTTTCACGGTAACGGTTCCAACGACCTTGCCCTTGTTCGCAACAATTGTGTGATGTTCGCGCTGATCCGCAGTAGAGGCTTCGACGCTGTAGATGCCCATCTGGGTGATGCTCTTGCAGCGGTAGATTCCATCGCGACTGTTGACCAAGTAGCAGTCCTGAATTGGTAGGGACCTGAAGCCAGGCAAGAACTTTAGGAGACAGCCACCGTCTGGTTCGGTCGAGACAAGCTTGCTAGCCCAGGCTGCGCTTGCTGGGAATCTCTTCTGAAGGGCGTCAAAGTCCGCCTGCCTCGCCATCAGAAGCGCCGTGAATCCGCGGTGATTTCCCGGCACCAAATTGAACATTCCACCCGCTGGCTCATCTTCGTAAAAGTGGCTCAAATACCGATAGATCGAACTGTCCCCGTGCTTTTTCAGATCAAGACCTACGTAGCGCTCACTTGCACCCAGAAGTTCGTAGACATAGAAGGCACCGCAATTGGTGGCGAGCAGGATGTTCGGGTACAACATCATGTGGCCTGCGTCGGGCACAACTTTGCCGGCGTCATCATTCATCTGGATGAACGTCAGGTATTCGTGCCACCACTTCAGTTCGGTGGCGCAGAAATCATCGAATCCCATCGTAGTTCCCCCTCACTAGCTGGGACGACATCATCATTCAGACAGCCAGATGGCGGACGAAAGGTTCGTTTTGCCCGACATCGCGCCTTCGCTAAGCCGCATTGCTTCCAAGCCGCTCACGGCGCCGCGCAGGTCGGCAGCTCGACCGTGAACACCGCGCCGCCGCCGGGCGCGTTCTCGGCCACCAGCCGGCCGCCATGGCGCTCGACGATGCCGTAGCTGATCGACAGGCCCAGGCCCGTGCCCTTGCCGACCGGCTTGGTGGTGAAGAAGGGGTCGAACACGCGGCCCAGGTGCTCGGGGGCGATGCCGGGGCCGTTGTCGGCAAAGCGCAGGCGCACGTGGCCGCCTTCGGCGCGCTCGTCGGCCTGCTCGTCGATCTGCAGCACGGGGCTGTTGCCCGCCGCCGCGGCGGCGTCGTAGGCGTTCTGCACCAGGTTCATGAAGACCTGCAGCAGCTGGCCGGCGCTGCCGTGCACCCAGCAGGGGCCGGCCGGGGCGAAGTGCGCCTCGAAGGCCGGCGCCGTGCCCTTGCGCACCCAGTGGATGGCGCGCTCGACCACGGCGTTCACCTCGACCGGCGCGCGCTCTTCGCGGTCCATGGCCGAGAAGCGCTTGAGCCCGGCCACGATGTCGGCCGTGCGCTGTGCGCCTTCGAGCGTGCCTTCCATCAGCGAGCCCAGGTCGGCCAGCGTGTGGTCGATGCGCAGGCGCTGGCGCAGCGCGTCCAGCGTGGCTGCGCTTTCGCCGGCATGCAAGGCCTGCACGTAGCGTTGCAGGCGCTCGGTGTAGCGCTGCAGCGCGTGCACGTTGCCCAGCACGAAGCTGATCGGGTTGTTCAGCTCGTGGGCCACGCCGGCCACCAGCCGGCCCAGCGAGGCCATCTTCTCTGAATGCAGCAGTTGCTGCTGCGTGCGCTTGAGCGCCTCGTGCGTCTCGCGCAGCTGGTGGTAGGCGCGCTTGATCTCGCCCAGGGGCCGGCCGACGAAGACGTGGCCCACGCGCCGGCCCGCGCTGTTCAGCCGCGGCGTGCAGTTGAAATCCACCGGCACCGGCTGGCCCTGGGCGTCGCGCAGCTCCACCTCCACCGTGGCGCCGTGCCGCGCCGCGGCGGTCACCATCACGCTCTTCAGCCGCTCGACGCCGGCCTCGTTGGCCACCAGCGCGGCAATGGGCAGGCCGCGCAGCGCGTCGTCGCTGCGGCCCACCAGCTCGCACAGCGCGGCGTTGGTCTCTTCGATCACGCCGTGCTCGTTGCAGGCCACCAGCACGTCGCTCATGGCCGAGAGCAGGCTGAAGATGAACTGCTGCTGCTGCTCCAGCTCGGCGTTCTTGGTCTCCAGCGCCACCTCGTCGGCCACGAGCTGCGAGTAGACCTCGTCCATCTTGTGGATGACGTCGAGCCAGGTCGACTCGTCCACGCCGTCCAGCGGCGAAGCGGGCGCCATGCCGGACGCGGACGGGGGCCGGGGCAGGTTGGCCATGCGCTTCAGTGCACGGTGCAGACCATGCACGGGTCGAACGAGCGCACCACGTGCTGCACGGCCACGGGCGACGGGTCGCCTTCGGCCACGGCCACGCCTTCGAGCGCCATCTCCAGCGCGCCGGGCGTGCCCTGGGCGTCGCGCGGCGAGAAGTTCCAGCTCGTCGGCGCGACGATCTGGTAGTTGGCGATGCGGCCGTGGCGCATGCTCAGCCAGTGGCCCAGCGCGCCGCGCGCTGCCTCGGTGAGGCCCACGCCGTCGCCATCGGCTGGCCAGCCGGCGGTGGTGTGGAAGGGCTCGCCCGGCTTCAGCTCGGCCAGCCACTGCTCGGCCCAGGGCACCACGCGCGCCAGCTCCAGCAGGCGCGCCAGCACGCGGGCCTGCACGCCACCGCCGCGGCGTGCCACCACGTCGCGCAGCAGCGGGTGGCCGCTCACCAGCTGGCGCGCCAGCGCGCCGGTCTCCACCACGCGGCCGGCCAGGCGTGGCGCCTTGTTCCAGGTGTAGGCGCCGGGCTTGTCGGCGTCGGGCAGCGTGATGCCGTCGCGCGGGTGGCGGGCATCGGCCCCATCGCCTTTCAGCCAGGCATGGGTGGCGTCTTCGCGGATCTGGTCGGTGTCCACCGGCAGCAGCTCGCCGCTGGCCGCGTCGAACAGGCCGGGCGGCAGCGCATGCTCGCCGTTGGCGGTGCGGTAGGCGCCGTAGCTCAGGTAGCGGCCCGGCCCGTGGCCCAGCGCGGCCAGGCCCAGGTCTTCTGCCACGGTCAGGAACAGGCGCAGGTCGCCGCGCGTGGGGCTGTGCGCATGCCAGGCGTCCAGCTCGGCCTGGCTGCCCAGGGCGGCCACCGCTTCGAGCTCGTCGCCGAACAAGGTGGCTTCGAGGAAGGCGCGGAACTCGCGCACCGTGGCCAGCAGGCGCAGCCGTTCGGACGCGCCCACCGCCCGCGCGCTGCCGCCGGGCTGCACGCTCTGGGTGTGCGGCCACTTGCCGCCCAGCGTGCCCAGCAGCGTGAACCAGCGCTGCCGCGCCGCCACCGCGGCACGCGCGTTCACGCCCGCCAGCGCGGCGAAGCGTTGCACCACCTCGGCATGCCAGGGGCGCGCGGCGTAGTCGGCCCGCGCGAAGTCGGGCATGAAGAAGAGGTAGAAATGCGTCAGGTGGTCGGCGAGGTTTTCGCAGGCCAGCATCAGGTTGGTGGCGTGCGCACCGTTGGGCGGCGGCGCCACGCCGGACACACCGGCCAGCGCCCGCGCCGCGGCCACCGACTGCGACACCGAGCAGATGCCGCAGATGCGCGGCACGATCACCAGCGCGTCGTGCGGCTCGCGCCCATGCAGCATGGTCTCGAAGCCGCGGTACATCGGCGCGGTCACCTCGGCCTTTTGCACGCGGCCGTCGACCACGTCGAGCCGCACCTCCAGGTCGCCCTCGACGCGGTTGAACGGCCCGACGACGAGGCGGCCCTCGCTCACTTCAGCCTCGTCTTGCGGATGGCCGGCGTCACCGCCACGTGGTCCGACGTGGCGTTGACCTTCACCCGCCGCGGCGTGGCGCTCTTGGACAGCGAGGCCAGGGCCACGAACCAGGCCTTGGGCATGTCGGTGGGCAGGCCGATCGGGATGCCGGCCACCTTGGGCGTCTGGTGGAAGGGGTGGCCCGGGTCCTGGAAGCCGGGCTCGGTGCAGCTGATGCAGGCATAGCCGCCGCTGGTGCACGAGCCGCCGCCGTTCCATGGCCGGGTGTTGCAGTCGGCATGCGCCTGGGTGCCCTTGCAGCCCATGTGCTCCATCATGCAGCCTTGGTCCGACGGCTTCTCGGCGCTGGCCTTGAACTCGTAGAACTCGTTGCGCGCGCAGCCGTGGTGGACGAGGTGGTCGGCGTAGAAGCGCGGGCGTTGCAGCGCGTCCAGGTCGTCGGCGCCGAACTCGCCGGCGGCCAGCGCCATCAGCGTGTCCACCACCCAGCCGGGGTGCGTGGGGCAGCCGGCGATGTTGATCACCGGCAGGCCGCCGCGGGCGCGAAAGTCAGCCCCCAGCAGGCCGCCGCGGTGGTCGTCTTCGTACTGCAGGCCGCAGGCCTCGGTCGGGTTGCTGCCGGTGGCGCTCACGCCGCCCCAGGCTGCGCAGCTGCCCACCGCCGCCACGTGTGTGGCCACGCCGGCCAGGCGGCGCACCCAGTCGACCATGGGCACGCCGGTGCCGGCCAGCAGGTGGAAGCGGCCGGTGCCGTTGGGCCCGCGCAGCAGGGCGCCCTCGATGCACAGCACGTCCAGCCGCTCGCGCCCGTCCAGGCAGGCATGGAGCACGGCCAGGGCCTCGGCGCCGCTTTCGAGCGACAGCGAGGGGTGCCACAGCAGCCGCACGCCGCCGGCCTTGAGCATGGCGGGGAAGTCCGCCGTGTCCGCGCACAGCAGCGACATGCTGCAGCCGCCGCAGCCGCCGCTTTGCAGCCACAGCACGTGGAGCATGGGGCGCGCGGCCATCACGACTTGCCCTCGATGCCGAAGCGCAGCAGCTTGGCGCGCAGGCCCACGCGCGACAGGCCCAGCTCTTCCGCGGCGCGGGTCTTGTTCCAGCGCAGGCGCAGCATCACCTCGCGCAGCAGCATGGCCTCGATCGCGTCCAGCCGCTCTTGCAGCGTGCCCTTGGCCGCCACCGCCGCGGCCACCAGCGGCGAGGCCGCGCTGCCGCTGGGCGCGGCCTGGCCCTGCAGCAGCTTGGGCGAGAAATCGGTGGCGCGCACCACGCTGCCGTCGCCCAGCGCCACGGCGCGCGCGGTCTCGTTGCGCAGCTCGCGGATGTTGCCGGGCCAGGGGTAGCCCATCAGCACCGCGCGGGCGTCGTCGTCGAAGCGGGCCGGCGGCAGCGCCAGCTCGCGGCAGACATCGGCCAGCACATGCTCGGCGATCGGCAGCACGTCGCCCGGGCGCTCGCGCAGCGGCGGCATGGCCAGCGTGACACCGGCGATGCGGTAGTACAGGTCTTCGCGGAAGCGGCCGGCGCGCACGTCGGCTTCCAGGTCGCGGTGGGTGGCGGCGATCACCCGCACGTCCACCGGCACCGAGCGGGCCGAGCCCACGGGCCGCAGCTCGCCCTCTTGCAGCACGCGCAGCAGCTTGACCTGGAACGAGGGCGAGGTCTCGCCGATCTCGTCGAGGAAGATGGTGCCGCCGTCGGCGCGCTGGAACAGGCCGATGTGGTCTTCCACCGCGCCGGTGAAGGCGCCGCGCTTGTGGCCGAAGAGCTCGCTTTCCAGCAGCGTGTCGGGGATGGCCGCGCAGTTCTCGACCACGAAGGGCCCGGCCAGCCGCGGCGACGCGTAGTGGATGGCGCGGGCCATCAGCTCCTTGCCGGTGCCGGACTCGCCGAGGATCAGCACCGACAGGTCGTGCCGCGCCACGCGCGCAGCCACCTCGCACAGCGCGTCCAGCGGGCTGCCCTGGGCGCGCACGATGCGCTCGAAATCGAAGGTGGAGCGGGCGGCGCGCAGCTTGTCGGTCTTGCGGGCGCGCAGCGCGTTGGTGCCGGCGCGCAAGTCCATCTCCAGCCGCTGCAGGCCCTGCTGCAGCGAGGCCGCCTCGACCGCGCCGCGCACCGTGCCCAGCAAATGGTCGGGGATCCAGGGCTTGAGCACGTACTGGTAGATGCCGGCTTCGTTGACGCCGGCGATGATGTCTTCGCTGTCGGCATAGCCCGAGATGACGATGCGCACGACCTCGGGCCAGCGCTCGCGCACCTCCTTGAGGAAGTCCACCCCGCTCAGGCCGGGCATGCGCTGGTCGCACAGGATGACCGCCACCGCGTGGCGCTCGAGCAGGCCGCGCGCGGCGTCGGCATCGCTGGCGGTGAGGACGGCGAAGTCCTCGTCCAGCGTGCGGCGCATGGCCTCTTGCGAGCGCACCTCGTCGTCGACCACCAGCACCAGCGGAAGGTCGGCAGGTGGGTGCGGCAGGTCAGGCGCGTTCATCGATGCAGGGCGAGGTGGCGAGGCGTCCAGGCGTGGGGACGGCGGTGCACGAAATGGTGCCTCGCCACATGGTAGCTGGGATCGAAGCCGTAGAAGTTGCGCCGCATGCGGGCCAGCTCTTCGTCGCGGTAGGCGGCCAGCGGCTTGGTGGCTTCGTCGGCAGCGCGTTGCGCGGCCTTGGCGGCCACGCGTGCGGCCAGCGCGCCGGCATCGGCCACCAGCGCCTCGGCCCGCGCCAGCACCGCGGCCATGAAGCCGGCGGCCGACGGGGCCAGCACCGCGTCCGCCAGGCCCAGCGACAGAGCCTGCGCCGCGTCCACCGGCAGCCGGCCCTGGGGAATGGCCTGGGCCCGCTGAGGCCCCACGCGGCGTGGCAGCACATAGGTCCAGTACTCGCTGCCGTAGAGGTTGCCCATGTTCTTGTAGTGCGGGTTGAGCACCACGCCACCATGGCACCAGACCTCGTCGGCCGCCAGCGCCAGGAAGACGCCGCCGGCGCCCGCGTTGCCCTGCAAGGCCGACACGGTGAGCCGGTCGGTGCAGGTCAGCAGCTCCAGCACCACGTCGTCCATCGCGACGATGTTGCGCCACGAGGCATCGGCCGCGCTGTCGCCGTCCACCTGGGCGGCGGACTCGATCACGTGCAGGTGGATGCCGTTGCTGAAGAACTCGGCGCCGCCGGCCAGCACCAGCACCTGCGTCGGCCGGGCCTTGGCGTGGCGCAGCGCGTCGACCAGGCGGCGGCACTGGCGCTCGCTCATCGCGCCGTTGTGGAAGCCGAAGCTCAGCACGCCGATGCACTGGCCCGGCGGGCCTTGCTCGCGGTAGTGCAGTTCGTCCCAGTCGGCGGGGTCGGGCCGGTCCAGCGCCACGGGCCATTCGGGCAGGCTCGCCGCCTCGGCCGCGAAGACCTGGGTCGCCGGCAACTTCAGCGGCGGCGGGTCGGCGGCGTCCGCGGCCAGGCGCACGGCGCCGAGCCACACCGCGCCGTCCACCGTGGCACGCAGCAGGGCCGGGCCGCGGCGCGCCAGCAGCGTACCCGGGGCGGGGCGGGGGCCGGCGGGCAAGGCGAGGCGGCCGTCGTGCGCATCGAACACGCGGCAAGGCTGGCCGAAGAGCGCGTCCGGCGCGCCGGGGTGGCCGTCGCTGGCGGCCAGGCGGCGCAGCACGGTGGCGGTGTCGTCGTGCTGCCAGTCCACCGCCCGCTCGGCAGCAGGCAAGGGCGGCCACCACTGGCCGAGGGCGGGCGAGGCCGGCCGCGGCGGCGGGCCGCTGGCCCCAGGGCGGAAGCGGGCCACGGCCTGGTCCACGGCGCGCACGGCCGCGGCGGTCACCTCGTGGCGGTACAGGCTGCTCTTGGTGCCGGCGCGCATGGCAAAGCCTTCGGTGGCCCAGACGGGGCCGGCGTCCCAGTCGCCCACAGCCTGCAGCAGGGTCACGCCCCAGTCCACCTCGCCGCGCAGGATGGCGCGGTCCAGCGCCGCCGGGCCGCGGTCGCCCTCGATGCCGGGGTGCAGCACCCAGCAGGGCAGGCGGCTCCACACCGACTCGGGGATGTGGCGCTTCAGGAAGGGCGCGATCAGCAGGTCGGGCTGGAACAGGGCCACGGCCTCTTCGGTGACGCTGTCGGCGATGTCCAGCTCCAGCGAGACGCTGTGACCTTGGGCGCGCAGCAGGCACCACAGGCGCTGGGTCAGGCTGTTGAAGCTGTGCGCGAGCAAGAGGATGCGCAGAGAGGCCGTCGTCATGGCGTGTCGGGCAGCAGGCTGCGGATCAGCTCGGCCGCGCGCTTCTTGCCCTGATAGACGGCCAGCTTTTCCAGCAGCGGCGTCAGCGCGGCGCGGAATTCGGCCAGGCTGCGGGCCTGCATCAGCGGCTCGGCCATGTCTTCGCCGCCGGGGCCGAAATTGCGCATCAGCAGGTTCAGGGCCTGGGTCTGCCGGGCGCGCAGCAACGGGGCCTCGTCGGCCGTGGCGGCTGCGGGTGCGGCCGAGGGCGCCGGCACCGGCGGTGCGGCAGGGGCGGCAGGGGGCCGCACGGGGGACGGCGCGGGCGCTGGGGCTGGCACCCGAGGCGACGGCGCGGCCGCGGGCGGCAACGCCTCGCGCCGTGCCAGCTCGACCAGGCCCTGCTCGCGCAGTTGCAGCAGCGCTGGCCGAGGGTCCTGCCCCAGTTGCTGGCGCAGCGCTTCGACCGTGCGCTCACCGTTGACCAGGATCATCAGCGTGCGCCAGCGCGGCTCCAGCGCGCCGTGGCTGCGCAAGGCAGCGAGGCCTGCCTCGGTCTTGCGAAAGATCTCGCCCGCCATGCGTTCGGATCGGTGGGGTGGCTCGTCAGCAGATGCGTGGCAGCTGCTCGCCGCTCAGCCAGTCGACCACGCGGCGGCCGCCGAAGCGGGTGTCCATCTGCACGAAGCCGCGCGCGTCGTCGATCACCTGGCCGATCTGCGCCGCCTCGCGCGCCAGCGGGTGGGCGCGCATCGCGTCCAGCACGCCGGCCGCGGCCTCGGCCGCGCAGACGGCGACCAGCTTGCCCTCGTTGGCCACGTACAGCGGGTCCAGCCCCAGCAGCTCGCAGGCCGCCTCCACCTGCGGCCGCACGGGGATGGCCGCTTCGTCGAGCCGGATGCCGGCGCCCGACTGCTTGGCGATCTCGTTCAGCGTGGTCGCCAGGCCCCCCCGCGTGGGGTCGCGCAGCACGCGCAGCGCGCCAGGCGGCGCGGCGCGCAGCATGGCCGCGACGAGGGTGTGCAGCGCGGCGCTGTCGCTTTCGATCGTGGTGTCGAAGGCCAGCGACTCGCGCTGGCTCAGCACCGCCACGCCGTGGTCGCCGATGGGGCCGGAGAGCAGCACCACGTCGCCCGGCCGGGCCCGCGCACCGCCCAGCTCGACGCCGGGCGCCAGCGCGCCGACGCCGGTGGTGCTGATGAACACGCCGTCGCCCTTGCCCTGCTCGACGACCTTGGTGTCGCCGGTGACCACCGGCACGCCGGCCGCGCGCGCGGCCTCGGCCATCGAGGCCACCACGCGCTGCAGGTCGGCCAGCGGGAAGCCCTCTTCGATGATGAAGCTGGCCGACAGGTACAAGGGCACCGCGCCCATCATCGCCACGTCGTTGACGGTGCCGTTCACGGCGAGCGCGCCGATGTCGCCACCGGGGAAGAACAGCGGCGAGATCACGTGCGCGTCGGTGGCCATCACCAGGCGGTGGCCGGGCGGTGGTGCCGGCAGCGCCGCGCCGTCGTTGCCCTGGCGCAGGTACTCGTTGTCCAGCGCGCGCACGAAGACCTCGTCGATCAGCTGCGCCGACGCGCGGCCGCCGGCGCCGTGGTTCATGTCGATGCGGCCGTGCTTGATGTCCAGCGGACGGATGTAGTGGGGTTTCATGCCGCGGTCACCGGGATGTCCTTGAAGCGCCCGTAGGCGTAGTGGGCGGCGCAGGCGCCTTCGGACGAGACCATGCACGAGCCCATCGGCGACTCGGGCGTGCAGACGTTGCCGAAGAGCTTGCAGTCGGTGGGCCGCTTGACGCCGCGCAGGATGGCGCCGCACTCGCACTGCTTGTGGTCGGGCACCGGCTGGTAGCGCAGGCCGAAGCGGCGCTCGGCGTCGAAGCGGGCGAAGGCGGGGCGGATCTTCAGCGCGCTGTAGGGCACCTCGCCCAAGCCGCGCCACTCGAAGCTCTCGCGCAGTTCGAAGACCTCGGCCACCAGGGCTTGCGCGGCCAGGTTGCCCTCGGCCGTGACGGCGCGGGTGAACTCGTTCTCGACCTCGCAGCGGCCCTCGTTGACCTGGCGCACCAGCATCAGCACGGCCTGCATCACGTCCAGCGGCTCGAAGCCGGCGATGACCACGGGCTTGCGGTATTCCTCGGCGAAATGCTCGTAGGGCTGCGAGCCGATGATGATGCTGACGTGGGCCGGGCCGATGAAGCCGTCCAGCGGCACGGTGCCGTACTCGCGCACCTCGGGGCTTTGCAGGATGTGGGTGATCGCGCTGGGCGTGAGCACATGGCAGGCCAGCACGCTGAAGTTGGTCAGGTCTTCCTTGGCGGCCTGCTGGATGGCCAGCGCGGTGGGCGGCGTGGTGGTCTCGAAGCCGATGGCGAAGAAGACGACCTCGCGCTCGGGGTTCTCGCGCGCCAGCTTCAGCGCGTCCGCGGCCGAATACACCATGCGGATGTCGGCGCCGCGGGCCTTGGCCTTCATCAGGCTCAAGGCGCCCGAGGCCGGCACGCGCATCGTGTCGCCGTACGTCGCGACGATGGCGTTCTTTTCCAATGCGAGGCCGATCGCCTGGTCGATGCGGCCGATGGGCAGCACGCAGACCGGGCAGCCAGGGCCGTGGATCATGCGGATGCTGGCGGGCAGCAACTCGCCGATGCCGTAGCGCGAGATCGCGTGGGTGTGGCCGCCGCAGAACTCCATGAAGTGGTAGCGCCGGCCGGGCTGCACCTCGGCGGCGATGCGCTCGCCGATGCGCCGTGCCAGCGCACCGTCGCGGAACTCGTCGACGTACTTCATCGCGCGCCCTCGGCCGTGGCCGCCTGCTGCAGCTCGCCGAACAGCGCCAGCGTGCGCGCCGCTTCCTCGGGGTCGACCAGGCCGATGGCGTGGCCGACGTGGACGATCACATAGTCGCCCTCGCGGGCCTGCGGCACCAGGGCCACCGACACCGGCTTGCGCACGCCGCCCAGATCGACCAGGGCGGTCTGGTCGTCGCGCAGGGCGACCACCAGGGCGGGGATGGCAAGGCACATGGCGTTCAGTTCTCCAGCAGGGGTTCGGGCGCGGCGGCCAGGGTGGGGGCGAAGGCCAGCTCGTCGCGCCGCCGCAGTGCGTGGGCGGCAACCCAGGCCTGGCCCAGCGCCAGCCCGGCGTCGCCGCACGACAGCACCGGCGGGCGCAGCACTTGCAGCCCGCGCTCGCCCAGGCCCTGGGCCACGCGCTGCGACAGCACGCGGTTGAAGAAGCAGCCGCCGGACAGCACGACGGTGTTCAGCCCGTGCGCCGCGGCGGCGTTGGTCGCGGCGGCGACCAGGCCATCGGCCAGCACGAGGTGGAACAAGGCCGCGCCGCGCGCCGGCTCGGCCCGGTCGGCGCAGGCCTGCAGCGCCGGCAGCAGGGGCATCAGGTCCAGGCCGTGCTCGCCATACCAGCCCTCGGCGAGCACCGGCTGCTCGGCCAGGTGCTGGGTGGCCAGACGCTCCAGCGCGATGGCGGCTTCAGCTTCATGGGTCTGGCGGTGGCAGATGCCCAGCAGGCCCGCCGCGGCGTCGAACCAGCGGCCGGCGCCGGTGGTGGCGGGGCAGTTCAGGCCACGCTGCAGCATGGTCTGCACGCCCTTGGCCGAAGCCTCGCCCACGGCGGGCGCCAGGCGCGGCGCGATCTCGTCACCGCGGCCGGCCGCGTGCAGCAGCGCGGCGGCCATGCGCCAGGGGTCGCGCGCGGCGGCGTCGCCACCGGGCAGCGCCAGCACCGGCAGGTGGCCGAGCCGGCGCATGGTGGCGCCGTCCACCCACAGCAGCTCGCCGCCCCAGGCCGTGCCGTCGGTGCCCAGGCCCACGCCGTCAAGCGCCAGGCCGATCACCGGGCCGGCATGGCCACACTCGGCCTGCACCGCCGCCACATGCGCATGGTGGTGCTGCACGCCGATGGCCGGCACGCCCAGGCGGTCGGCCCAGGCCACGGCGACGTGCGTGCTGTGGAAGTCGGGGTGCAGGTCGTGCGCGACCGCGCCGATGCGGGACGGGCCGGCCTGCGCCACCAGCGCGTCGAGCGACGCGTCCAGCGCGTCGCAGCTGGCCGGGTCGCCCAGGTCGCCGTGCAGCGGGCTCCACAGGCTGTCGCGGCCATCGAGCAGGCAGGCCGTGTTCTTCAGCCAGGCGCCGCAGGCCAGCACGGAAGGCGCCGCCGGGTCGACCGCGCGGGGCAGGGTCAGGCGGGTCAGCATGGCGTTCAGGCGGTGACGGCGGCGGCGCTGGTGGCGGAACTGATGGCGGCGTCGTGCTGGGGCAGGGCTTGCAGCAGCCAGTCCAGCCAGGCGTCCATGCCGGCGCCACTGCGGGCCGAGACCAGCAGCACCTCGATGCCGGGGTTCACGCGCCGCGCGTACTCGATGCAACGCGGCACGTCGAAGTCCAGGTGAGGCAGCAGGTCGATCTTGTTCAGCACCATCACGCTGGCGGCGGCGAACATGTCGGGGTACTTCAGCGGCTTGTCTTCGCCCTCGGTGACCGAGAGGATGGCGATCTTCGCGCGCTCGCCCAGGTCCCACATCGCCGGGCAGACGAGGTTGCCCACGTTCTCGATGAACAAGATGCCGGCCCCCCGGCTGTCGGGTACGCCAGCCGACCCCCCGAGGGGGTCTCGCCCGGCTTCGGGCGGCCGGGCGCCGGGCTCGTGCGCGCCATCGTGGCCGTGATGGTGGCCGTGGCCGTGCAGCGGCAGCCGCGCGAACGCCTCGGCGACCATGGGCGCGTCCAGGTGGCAGCCCTTGCCGGTGTTGACCTGGATCGCCGGGGCGCCGGTGGCGCGGATGCGGTCGGCGTCGTGGCTAGTCTGCTGGTCGCCCTCGATCACCGCCACCGGCAGTGCCGGCGCGCGCTGGCGCAGCGCGGCGATGGTGGCGCACAGCAGCGTGGTCTTGCCCGAGCCGGGGCTGGAGACCAGGTTGTAGGCCAGCACGCCGTGGTCGGCGAAGTGAGTGCGGTTGGCCTGCGCCACGCGCTTGTTCTCGCCCAGCACGTCGGCCTCGAGCTGGATGGCGCGTGCCGGGCTCATGCCGGGCACCGACACGCGCGCGGCGCCGGCGCCGTAGTGCAGGTCGCCGGTGGCCGGGTCAACCATCACCTCGGCGGACTGGGCCGCGCCGTGCGCGTGGCTGACGGCGTGGTCATGGGCATGGTCATGACCGTGGGCATGATCATGGCCATGGGTGTGTTCATGGCTGGGGGCGCATCCGCAAACGACGCACATGGTGCTTGTCTCCTTCAATCGTCGTGCACGACGAGGTCGCGCACGCGCAGCTCGGTGCCGCCGGTGGGCTGCAGGCGGTGGCCGCCGCAGGTGGGGCAAGGGTCGGTGCGGCCGGCGATGGCCACCGTCTCGCAGCAGTGCATGCACCAGGCCTGGCCCGGTGCCTCGTCGATCACGATCTCGGCCGCGGCCAGGCAGGTGCCGGGGGCGATGGCCTCGAGCGCGAAGCGCAGCGCCCGCACCTCGACGCCGGCCAGCGCGCCGGCTTCCAGCGTCAGGCGGCTGACGCGGGCGAAGTGTTCGCGCGCCGCGGCGTCTTCCACCACGCGGAGGATGCCACCGGCCAGGCTGACTTCATGCATGGGCCACCTCGTCGGCGTGGGTGACGACGGGCAGCGACACCTCGAACGGCACGCAGGGGTCGAAGGCCAGGGCCAGCAGGCGGGCGTCGGCTTCGAGTTCGCCGGGGTCGCGCTGCAACGGCAGGGCCGACAAGGCCTCGGCCAGTACGCCGCGGGGGTGGAAGTTCCAGTCGGTGGGCGCGAGCACGCGACAGTCGGCCACGACAGGCCCGTCGGCGCTGTCCTGCAGGTGCACCCAGTGCACCAGCAGGCCACGGGCGGTCTCGGCCCAGGCCATGCCCTGCCCATCGCCCAGCGACAGCCCGCCATGGGCCAGCCACTGGCCGCCGTCGGGGGCGGCCAGGTGCAGCAGGTCGGTCACACGGCTGGTCAGGCGCACCCAGGCATTGTGGGCCGGCCGTGGCTGCGGCGCGTGGTGCCGAGCCCAGGGGCCGGTGTCGGGCACGCCGGCCGGCGCGGCCAAGGCGTCGGCGACCGATCCATGCCCCAGTCGTTGCGCCAAGGTCGGCATCGACACGGCCTTGTCGCGCAGCAGCGCCAAAGGGCGGTGCGGCGTGCGCAGGGCCGAGGCGTGCGGCTGCACGTGGTGCAGCCAGCGGGCAACCGGGCTGGTGCCGGCCGCGTGCCGAGCCCAATGCGCGGCCCAATCGAGCGGGTCGGCTTGCTCCTGTGCGAGCCAGTCCGACGGCGCCATACCCAGCCAGCGGTGCTGCAACCAGCCCGGCAGCTCGGTCAGTTGGTCGGCGGCGGTCAGGTCGGCGCGCCACAGCGGGCAACTGCGCAGCAGGCCATGGGGGGCGTCGTCATCGACATCGCTGCCGCTGCTGCCACCCACCAGGGGCCAGTCGTGCACCAGCCGCAGCACCTGCTCGCGCGCGGTGGCCAGCTGCAATGCGCGGCCGGCGTCCGCTGCGGCGGCATCGGCCAAACCCTGGGCGGCCCGCACGGCGCGCTCGGCCGTCAGCTTGTGGGCATGGCCGCACAGCGTGAACACGGCGGCCAGCAGCCCAGGCAACTCGGCAGCACGCCGGCCGCGGGCCAGGCGCGGTGCCAGCTCGGGGCGGCTGCTGTCGATGTTGCCGGGCAGCGGCGCACCCGGGCGCAGGCGCACGCGCCCGGCCAGGTCGGCGAACGGCGTGCTGGCCGTCACCCCAGCCCTCCGGCTGCGGCAGCCGCCGTGCGCCCGAAGAGGAAGCCGCGCCGCGCCGGTTGCTCGGGCGCGCGCAGCGCCGGGCGCAGCAGGGCCAGCACTTCGCGCGCGGTGGCCAGCGCACCGGCCTGGTTGGCGAACTCGAAGACGGGCGAGAACATCGAGCACATCTCGAATCGGCCGATGGCGGGCTCGTGCGCGCCAATGAACTCGAAGCCGACCTGGCCCAGGCGATGCTCGCGCTTGACGCCCACGGCCGGCACGGCGGCCTCGGCCTCGTCGTCCAGCGGCAGCCGCACCAGGTTCATGAACCAGGGGGTCACCAGCACGCCCAGCGCAGCGGCTTCGTCCCCCGGCAGAGGCTGGAAGCCCACGGCTTGCACCTGCAGGTTGCCGTTCAGCAGCGGCACGTCGCGCATCCGCGTGGTCTCGATGGTGCGAAAGGCGACTTCGAGACGGGCAACTTTGGCGGTGAGACTGGTCACGACTTCTCCAGCACCATGAATTGGTCGGCGGCGCCGTCGCACTCGGGGCAGCGCCAGTGGGCGGGCAATTCGCTGAACGGTGTGCCCGGCGGGATCTGCCATTGCGGGTCGCCCTGGGCCGGGTCGTAGACCCACCAGCAGATCTTGCACTCGAGCTTGGCGTCGTCCGGCAGGCGGGCGCGGTCGCCGAGGTAGCTGCCTTCGAACATCTCAGTCCCCTTCGCGACGGTCGTGTGCCGGGCGTTCGTCAGCCTTGGGCGACCCACGCCAACACCTCGGCCAGCCGCTCGTGCGAGTCGCGCAGGTCTTCCGCCGCGGCGCAGGCCACGTCGGGCAGGCGGGTGACCTCGATCGAGTTCAGGATCACCGCGTCCTGCGAGTTGTAGTAGACGACGCGCCAGCTGTTGGCCACGCGGCAGTTGGTGATGCGGCAGTTGCCGTAGCCGCGCGACAGGATCAGCACCCGGCCCGTGCCCAGCACATGGTCGATGAAGCCGATGTCGTCCGGCCCGACAGGCAGCAGGCTCAGGTTCACCACGTGCGCTTCCTGGCCCGGCTGCCAGCGCGCACGCTGCTCGGCCAATTCGGCCAGGATGGCCGGGGCGTTCATCACGCCCGGCGGGGGCGGGGGCACCTCGGCGCTCCAGCCCTGCGGGTCTTCGGCGGCGGCTTGCAGCAGCACCTGCGGCAGCGCGCCGACCTCGATGCTGTCGAGCACCGCGCCATCAGCGCTGTCGCACCGGACGCGCCAGACGCCGGCGAAGACCGACTCCTGGATGCGGGCCTCGCCCAGCCCCGGGCGCGCCGGGTCGGCCAGCACGCGGGCACTGACCTCGCCCTCGCCCAGCACCTGGTTGACCAGGGCCAGATCGGGCGCCGACAAGCCGGTCAACGGCACGACCGAGGGGCCCTGGCCGTCCAGCGCGTCGAGCACCGCCCGCAAGGCGCGCACGGCGCCGTCGTGGCCGACGATCTCTTCCGGCTCGGGCAGCACCGGCGGGCGGTAGGTGTCCATGCCGCTGGGCATGCTCAGGTAGTCGAGCGTCTCGTCTTCCACCTGGGTGCCGGGGCCCAGAGCAACGACGGGGATGGGGAAGGGCTTGGCGGTGCCGAAGGGGGTGTGGCTCATGGGGTGCTCGGTGCGGTTCGGTACGGCTCAGGGGTGCTCAATGGCACGACGGTGCGGCACCGCCCGCAGCGACGAGCGGGATGCCGATGGTCGGCGCGCGCGACGCGGGCTGGGCCAGCGCCTCGGCCACGCGGGCCAGGTAGTCGGTCCAGTCCAGCATGCCGGCCACCGTGGCCACGTAGCGGCCGTCGCGCAGGAAAACCAGCGAGGGCCAGCGGTTGGCGCCGTAGCGGCGGGCGATCGCGTCTTCGTCGGCACGCGCCACCACGCCGACCTGGAAGCGGCCGGGGAAGGCTCGCTGCAACTCGGGCAGAACGACGGCCACGTCCAGGCACTCGGGGAAACGCACCGGGTCGCCGCTGAAGAACAGCACGCGGTCGCCCGGCTCGGCGGCGAAGGCTTCGATGGAGTCCAGCGTGACCCAGCGCGCGCCGTGGGCGCTGACCAGGCGGGCGACCAGCGGGGCGGCGTCGGTGGCCGGGTCGCGTTCGAGGGTGTCGGTGCTCATCGCAAATCCTTCAGGCCTGGCCGGACCAGGCGCGCAGTTGCTCGGCGCTGGTGGCCGAGGGCAGGGTGAAAGCGGCGTCACCGGCCGGGTCGCCGATCAGGTCGCCGACCAGCGCGGCCTGCAGCAGGTCCAGCGTGGCGTCGACCTCGGCGGCGCGCTCGGGGCTGATGGCCTCGCGGGCGCCGTCCAGGAAGACCAGCAGCCAGTCGCCCACGGCCGGCTCGCCGACCAGGGCGGTGCTGACCTCGCGCTGCTCGCCGCGGCCCTGCACGGTGGCAAAGCCCGGCCGCCGGGCGCAAACCTGCATGGGCAGACCGATGCACATGCGGCTCAGCCCGGCGCGCGGACCATGAAGCGCTCGTCGCCCACGCGGCAGGCTTGCGCGTCGCTGGGGCGGCCGGCCTCGTAGGCCGCCATGGCCAGCGTGGGCACGGTGACCGCTTCGTCATCGGCCGGTGGGGCCGGGCGCGGGCGCGGCTCGGCGCCCCATTCGCGCAACCGGTCCAGGCCCAGGGCCAGCGCATCGTCCATCGCCAACTTCACGCAGGGGCGCAGGCTGCCGCCGTAGTCTTCGAGCTCCTCGGGCTGGCAGCCCACGAGCAGCACGCGCTCGGGGTAAGCCTCGGTCAATTGGGCGAGCGACAGCACCTCCTGGAAGCCGGTCTGGTGCAGGCTCATCTTCTTGGCGCCCATGAAGCGCGGCACCGCGTCGTCCTCGATCAGCTTCAGCGTGCCGGGCGGCAGGCCGTAGTCGATGGCGTCGAAGATCAGCAGGTGGGTGGCGCTCTGCACATGCTGGATCAGGTACAGGCCCTGGGTGCCGCCATCGACCAGGCTCACGTGCGGGGCGAACTGCCACTGCTGCTGCAGCGCCTCGACGCAGCGCACGCCGAAGCCCTCGTCGGCCCACAGCACGTTGCCGATGCCCAGCACCACGATGTGCGGAGGCTTCATCTCAGTCCTTGAACGTGCGGTAGCCCGAGACCATGGTGCTGACGATGCTCTGGCGGCCCATGATGTCTTCGCGGATCGCGGCGTAGACGTGCAGGGTGATGAACATCACCATGCCCCACATGCCCAGGTGGTGCCAGGTGTGCACGTCCTGGCTCTGGCCGAACAGCGGGATCACCCAGCCGAAGGCGCGGGCCGCCCACGAGCCGGCCTGGGTGCCCTCACCGTAGAGCGCGAAGCCCGTGGTCACCATGAACAGCGACAAGACGAAGAAGCCGAAGAACATGGCCAGCCGGGCCAGCGGGTTGTGGCCCACGTAGCGGCTGGGCTGGGGGATCAGGAAGCTGTACCACTTGAGCATGGTCACCACCTCGCGCCAGTAGGCCTTCTGCGTGATGGGCACGCTGACCAGCTCGCGCGCATGGTGGTTGCCGACGATGGCCCAGTACACCCGCCCGGCCAGGCCGACGGCGAAGACGTAGCCGGCGGCGAAGTGGGCGAAGCGGATGTAGCCCATCAGGAAGTGCGCGCTGGCCTCGCCCGGCATCGTCGGCAACGGGCTGCCGATGAAGTAGCCAGTGACGGCCAGCACGACGATCGCGGCGGCGTTGATCCAGTGCCACAGGCGGATGGGTGCCTCGAAGACGTAGACCGACTTGATTGCGCGCGCGCTGGCGACGGCACGCTCGTCGGTGCCGGTGGCGGCGGCGACCGCGTCGGCGTGGGGTGCAGCAGGTGTCATGGCGTGCTCCTGTGAGGGCCGAGGCTCAGCGCACCAGCAGCAGGGCCAGGCCGGCCAGGCCCAGCGTGCCGCCCAGGGCCTGCCAGGTGCGGGTGCCGGTGTTGCGCAGCACTTGCCCCAGGCCCAGGCCGGCGGCGTGCAGCGCAGCGGTGGTCACCAGGAAGCCGGCGGCGTAGGCCGCGAAGGCCCCGCCCACCGGCAGCTCGGCGCCGTGGGCCAGGCCGTGCAGCGCAGCGGCGACGGCCGTGGCCACCAGGCCCGCCGTGGCCGGCAGGCGGCCGCCGAGGACCAGCATCGCGCCGAACATCGCGACCGACAGCGCGACGCCCTGTTCCACCAGCGGCAGGGCGAAGCCTGCGGCACCGGCGGCCGCACCGGCGGTGAGCGCGGCCATGAAGGCCAGCGGGCCCCAGGCGCGCCGGCCGGCGGGCAGGGCCCGGGCCGACCACAGGCCCACGGCCACCATGGCCAGCAGGTGGTCCCAGCCCAGCGGGTGGGCCAGGCCTTCGAACGCGGTGGCGGTGCCGTGGCCGGTGTGGGCCTGCGCGGCGCCGGCGGCGGCCAGCAGCGCCAGCGCGACGGCGGCAAGGCGGGAAAATCGGGTCATCTCGTGTCTCTCCTGTCGTTCATTGCGGGGCGCCGGGCTCAGCGCACCTTCACCGTGGTCAGCTCGCGGCCGTCTTCGCTCATCACGTGGGTGGAGCAGGCCAGGCAGGGGTCGAAGGAATGCAGCGTGCGCAGGATCTCGACCGGCTGCTCCGGGTTGGCCATGGGCGTGTTCATCAGGCTGGCCTCGAAGGCGCCGATCTGGCCCTTGGCGTCGCGCGGCGAGCCGTTCCAGGTGGTGGGCACCACGCACTGGTAGTTCTCGATGCGGCCGTCCTTGATCTTGACCCAGTGGCCCAGCATGCCGCGCGGCGCGGCCACCGTGCCCACGCCCTTGGCCTCCTTCGGCCAGGTGGACGGGTCCCACTTCTCGACGTTGGCGGTGGCGCGGTCGCCGGCCTTGATGTTGGCGACCAGCTCGTGGAAGTCTTCCAGCATCATCTCGCCGCAGTACTGGCCCTCCAGGCAGCGCGCCAGCGTGCGGCCGATGGTGGTGGGCAGCATCTGCTTGAGCGTGTAGTTGGTCTCGGGCAGGCCCAGCGCCTTGGGGATGGCGCTGTTGATCATCTGGGCCGAGTACTCCAGCTGCTCCTTGGGCCGCTGGGCGTACTTGTTCCCGCGGCGGGCGTGGGCATAGGCCAGGATGTAGCGCGACAGCGGGCCCACCTCGACCGCGTTGCCGCGCCAGCGCGGCGACTTGATCCACGAATACTTGGCGCTCTCGTCGAGCTGCTCGATCTTCGTGCGCGTGCCCTTGGTCTTGGGGCCGAGCTGGTAGTTGGGCTCGGTCACGCCGTCCCAGGGGTGCAGGCCCTTGGTCTCGTCGGCGTACTGGTACCAGCTGTGGGTGACGAACTCCTGCACCTGCTCGGGGTCGCGCGGGTCGATCGGCAGGATCTCGTCCCAGTTGCCGTTCAGGATCACGCCGCCGGGCAGCTGGTCGGTCGTCTTGTCGTAGTTGACCTTGGGGTACTCGCCGTAGTCGCTGACGTTGGTGGCCGACAGGCCGCCGCCGTAGAGCCAGCCCGCCTGCTTGTAGAGCGTGCCGATGGCCAGCACGTCGGGCAGGTAGACGTTCTTGTTGAACTCGATCATCTCGTCGATGCGAGCCTTGACGAAGTTCAGCCGCTCCATGTTGATGGGCGCGCCGGCGGCCATGTCGCCGTCGATGTTGATCGCGCAGGGCACGCCGCCCACCAGGTAGTTGGGGTGCGGGTTCTTGCCGCCGAAGATGGTGTGCACCTTCACCCATTCCTTCTGCAGGTCCAGCGCCTCCAGGTAGTGGGTGACGGCCATCAGGTTGGCCTCGGGCGGCAGCACATAGGCCTTGCTGCCCCAGTAGCCGTTCATGAAAGGACCGAGCTGTCCACTTTCGACGAACTTCTTCAGCCGGTTCTGAATGTCGCGGAAGTAGCCTGGCGAGCTCAAGGGATGGCTCGGCGAAACCAGTTGCTGCAGCTCGCTGGTCTTCTTCGGGTCGGCCTTGAGGGCCGAGACCACGTCGACCCAGTCGAGCGCGTGCAGGTGGTAGAAGTGCACCGCATGGTCGTGCACCTGCAGCGTCTTGGCCATCATCTCGCGGATGAGGTGCGCGTTCTTCGGGATCTTGATGCCCAGCGCGTCTTCCACCGCGCGCACCGAGGTCAGCGCATGGCAGCCGGTGCAGACGCCGCAGATGCGCTCGACGAAGGCCCACGCGTCGCGTGGGTCGCGGCCCTTGAGGATGACCTCGAGCCCGCGCCACATGGTGCCGGTGGAGACCGCGTTGCGGATGACGTTGTCCTTGTCGACGTTCACCTCGCAGCGCATGTGGCCTTCGATGCGGGTGACCGGGTCGACGACGATGCGGCGGCCGCTGTCGTCGAGCTTGAAGCCTTGGGTATCGTAAGCGCCCATGATGTGGTCTGGTCCTTGGCTCACTTGCCGTTGTTCTGCGGGGCCGTGGCCACGCGCTTGATCGCCGAGACGGCGGCGTGTGCGGCGACCGCCGCGCCCACCACGCCGGCGGCCGTGCCGCCGACCTTGTCGGCGTTGGCCTCGATGCCGAACTGGTGGATGTCGGTCAGGCGCTCGTAGAACGAGCCCTTGTCCCAGAAGCCGTCTTCCGAGCAGCCGATGCAGCCGTGGCCGGCCTTGATCGGGAAGCTGGTGCCTTCGTTCCACTGCACGGTGGAGCAGGCGTTGTAGGTCGTCGGGCCCTTGCAGCCGACCTTGTAGAGGCAGTAGCCGCGGCGCGCGCTCTCGTCGTCGAAGTGCTCGACGAACTGGCCCGCGTCGAAGTGCGGCCGGCGGTAGCACTTGTCGTGGATGCGCTGGCTGTAGAACATCTTCGGCCGGCCCTGGCGGTCCAGCTCGGGGATCTTGTCGAACGTGAGCATGTAGGTGATCACGCCGGTCATCACCTCGGCGATCGGCGGGCAGCCGGGCACCTTGATGATGGGCTTGTCGGTGATCACCTTGTGCACCGGCGTGGCCTGGGTCGGGTTGGGCTTGGCCGCCTGCACGCAGCCCCAGCTCGCGCAAGAGCCCCAGCTGATGATGGCCTTGGCGTCGGCGGCGGCGTACTTCAGCTGCTCGAGGAAGGGCCGGCCGCCGATGATGCAGCTCATGCCGTCCTGGTTCAGCGGCGGGTTGCCCTCGACGGCGAGGATGTAGTTGCCTTTGTACTTCTTGATGATCTCGTCGATGATCGCCTCGGCCTGGTGGCCGGCGGCCGCCATGATCGTGTCGTCGTAGTCGAGCGAGATCATCGACAGCACCGCGTCCTTGGCCAGCGGGTGCGCGCTGCGGATGAAGCTTTCAGAGCAGCAGGTGCATTCCAGCCCGTGCAGCCACAGCACCGGCGTGCGCGGCTTGGTCTCCATCGCCTGGACGATCTGCGGCACGAAGGCCGGGCCCAGGCCCAGCGAGGTGGCCGTGAGCGAGCAGTACTTGAGGAAGCTGCGGCGCGAAATGCCTTGCCGCCGCATCACCTCGTAAAAGGTCTCCATCCGTTGTCTCCTCGAAAGCCTGGTGGCGTGTGTGAAGGCAACCGGTATCAATTGGCGTGCCCGTCGGGCGCCCTGTTCGGGAAGACCCCGAGGCACCGGGCCTCGGCCCTGGGACGGCGGCCTCGCGTTTCAGGCCCGGGCGATGCGGCGCGCGGCTGCGCGCTGGGATGGCTGCAAACGCAGCTTCCGCTTCAGCGGCTGAAGTGAAAGCGAGCTTGCCGACCGCGGGCCGTGATCAAACGCAGGTCAAGCGTTGGCCAGGCTGGCGTTGACCAGCCACATGCCGAGCGCCGTGAGCGCCAGCGAGCCGACCAGGTGCAGGCCGGCGGCACCCAGGGCCCAGCCGTACTGCTGGCGGGTGATCAGGTGGACCACTTCGGCCGAGAAGGTGGAGAAGGTGGTCAGCCCGCCAAGGAAGCCGGTGATCGCGAGCAGGCGCCATTCCTGCGCCACATGGGGGTTGTGGGCGAAGAACTGCACCGCCAGCCCCACCATCAGGCCGCCGCCCAGGTTGGCGGCCACCGTGCCCAGCGGGATGGTGGGCCACACCGGGTTGAGCCACAGGCCGAGGAACCAGCGCAGGCACGCACCGAACCCGGCACCACAGAACACGGCGGCAAGCGACAACAGGCTCACGATGGTCGGGCGCGCCAGGGCGCCAAGGGCGAGGAGGGGGCCTGAATTTCAGCACACCGGCCGAGCGGCCCCCGCGTGCCGCCGCAGGACGATGCGCGAAACGCGCATAACCCCTGTGGCTTCATGTGACTACGATCATGGACCCGACCCTGGAGGACCCAGACCATGTCACTGCGCATCAACGACACCGCCCCGGACTTCACCGCCCAGACCACCCATGGCAGCATCCGCTTCCACGACTGGATCGGCGACCAGTGGGCGATCCTCTTCTCGCACCCGAAAGACTTCACCCCGGTTTGCACCACCGAGCTGGGCTACATGGCCAAGATCGAGCCCGAGTTCAAGCGCCGCAACGCCAAGCTGATCGGCCTGAGCATCGACCCGGTGGACGACCACGAGCGCTGGGCCCACGACATCGAGGAGACCCAGGGCGCGTCGGTCAAGTACCCGATGATCGCGGACACCGACCTGGCCGTGGCCAAGCTCTACAACATGCTGCCGGCCGAAGAGCCGGGCAGCTCGGCGGGCCGGACCGCCGCTACCAACGCGACCGTGCGTTCGCTGTTCATCATCGGCCCGGACAAGAAGATCAAGCTGATGCTGACCTACCCGATGACCACCGGCCGCAACTTCGACGAGGTGCTGCGCGTGCTGGACTCGATGCAGCTGACCGCCGCGCACAAGGTGGCCACGCCGGCCAACTGGAAGCAGGGCGATGACGTGATCATCGCGGGCTCCGTGTCAGATGCCGATGCGAAGACGCTGTTCCCGGCCGGCTGGAAGACCGTCAAGCCCTACCTGCGCGTCGTCAAGCAGCCGGGGAAGTGACCTTGGCCTGACCGGGCTTCCACAGCCCGGTCACCAGGGACGTGCCGACCAGGATGACCGCGCAGGCGGCGAGCATCGTGGCGTTCACGGTCTCGCCCAGGAACAGCGCGCCCCAGCCGATCGCGAAGGCCGGGATCAGGAAGGTCACGCTCAGGGCGTTGGCCGCGCCCACGTGGGCGATGAGGCGGAAGTACAGCACGTAGGCCACGCCGGTGCACAGCAGGGCCAGGCCCGCCAGCGCAGCCCACGCACCCGGGCTGGGCGGCGTGGCCGGCCAGTGCAGGAGCAGGGGCACCGCCAGCACCACGGCGGCCGACACCTGGCTGCCGGTGGCCAGCGCCATCGGCGGCACGCCGGTGAGGCGACGCTTGGTGTAGCTGGCCGCGAAGCCGTAGCAGGCCGTGGCTGCGATGCAGGCCAGCACGGCCAGGCCAGGGCTGGCGCCATGGTCGCCGGGCTTGAAGCTGGCCCTGTCCCAGGCCAGCCACAGCACGCCGCCGAAGCCGATGGCCAGGCCGGCCAGCTTGTGGCGCGTGGGCTTGTCGCCCAGCCAGGCCCAGGCGATCAGCGCGCCCCACAGCGGCGTGGTGGCGTTGAAGATCGAGGCCAGGCCGCCGGTGATGGCCAGCGCCGCGTAGCTGAAGCACAGGAAGGGCAGGGCCGAGTTGGCCAGGCCGACGATGGCGATCGGCTTCCAGTGCGTGCGCAGCGCGCCGAACTCGCCGCGGTGCGCCAGCAGTGGCAGCAGGAACAGCGAAGCCCCGAGCACGCGCAGCCCGGCCAGCGCGAAGGGGCCGAACTCGGCCGCCCCCATGCGCATGAACAGGAAGGACGCGCCCCAGATGGCGGCCAGGGCCAGCAGCTCGGCGATGTCGCGCGGCTTCATGCGGGCAAGGCCTCTTGCGCGGCACGGCGCGGGGCGGGTCGGTGGCGGGCATCGGCACGGCCGCCCACCGGTTCGCCCGTTCGGCAACCCTCGCGCCGCAGCAGGTCGCGCTTGCGGCCCAGCCCCCCCGCGTAGCCGGTGAGCGAGCCGTCGCTGCCCAGCACGCGATGGCAAGGGATCAGGATGCTGAGCGGGTTGCGGCCCACCGCCGCGCCCACGGCGCGCATCGCCTGGGGTTTGTCGAGCTGGCGGGCAATGGCGGCGTAGGTGCTGCTGGTGCCGCAGGGGATGGCCAGCAAGGCCCGCCACACCGCCTGCTGGAAAGGCGTGCCCTGCGGGTCCAGCGGCACGCTGAAGGCGCAGCCGGCGGCCTCTTGCCAATAGGCGCTCAGCTCCTTGGCTGCGCGGGCGATGAAGGGGTCATCGGTGTTCACCGGTGCGTTCAGCACGCCGGGGTGGTGGGCCTGGTCGGTGAACCAGCAGCCGGCCAGGCCGCGCGCGGTGGCGGCGAAGAGCATGGGGCCCAGCGGGCTGGGCAGGGTGGCCTGGGCCACGATGGACGTGTAGCGGGTGTTCATGCGAGGGCCTCGGGGTGAGGAACGGTCAAGGGGCTGGGCGGGCTGGCCTTGTCGACCAGCGACTGCCACAGCTGCATCACAGCGTACGAGCGCCAGGGGCGCCATGCTTCGGCCTGTGCCGAAGCTTCGGCCGGCGTGGCCACGCCGAGCGCGCGCAGCACGCCGATGTCGCTGGCGGGGAAGGCGTCTGGCCAGGCCAGCACGCGCAGGGCCACCAGCTCGGTGGTCCATGCGCCGATGCCGGGCAGCTCGCGTAGCGCGGTCAGCGTCTCGTTCATCGGCGCCGCGGGCGACAGGTCGATGCGGCCTTCGGCCACCGCGCGCGACAGCGCCTGGATGGCCCCGACCCGGGTGCGCACGATGCCCAGCGTACCGATGCCTTCGGGCGAGGCCTCGGCGAGGGCCTGCGGCGTGGGGAAGAGATGGGTCAGGCCGGCGAAGGGCATGGCCACCGGCTCGCCGAAGCGGGCCACCAGGCGCGCCGCCAAGGTGCAGGCCGCGGCCACGGTCACCTGCTGGCCCAGGATCACGCGCACTGTCGTTTCGAAGCCGTCGATGCAGCCGGGCAGGCGCAGGCCGGGCCGCAAGGCGAGCGGCAGGCCGCCCAAGGCGGTGTCGATGGCCACCGCCTCGGCGTCCAGGTCCAGCAGGTGGCGCAGGCGTTCCAGCACCGCGCCCAGCACAGGTGCCAGGCCCGGGCTGATGGTGGCGGCCACCTCGTGGGCGGTGGCGTTGAAGCGCAGCGCCAGCCAGCCGGTGTGGCGCTGGCCGCGCGCATCCACCAGGGCCAGGGTGCGGCGCCAGGTGCTGCCGTCCACCGCCTCGACACCGGTCAGCGGCCGCGCCGCCAGGAAGCCCAGCATGGCCCGGTCGTCGTAGGGCGGACGCCAGGCCAGGCGCACGGCCACGGGCTCGCTGCTGGCCATATCGCGGCTGGCGGCGGGGCTGTCGGCCGAGCGGCGCAAGGCGGTGGGCGACAGCCGGTAGCGCTCGGCAAACGCAGCGTTGAAGCGGCGCAGGCTGGCAAAGCCGCTGGCCAGGGCCACGCGGGTCACGGGCAGCTCGGTGTCGGTCAACAGGCGCTTGGCCAGCAGCAGGCGCTGGGTGGCCAGCCAGTCCATCGGACTCACGCCGTGCACGGCCTGGAAGACGCGGCGGAAATGCCGGTCGGTCACGCCCAGGCGCCGGGCCACGTCGGGCAGGGCCAGATCCAGCCCCTGGGCCACGGCGTGCTCGATCAGGCGGGCCCCGGCGCGGGCCAGGGCCTGCGACGAATCGGTGGCCGCCAGGCCCGGCGCCAGTTCCGGCCGGCAGCGCAGGCAGGGTCGAAAACCCGCGCATTCGGCGCTGGCGGCGTTGCCGAAGAAGCGGCAGTTCTTGCGCAGTGGCAGCCGCACCCGGCACACCGGCCGGCAGTAGACACCGGTGGAGGTGACGCCGACGAACAAGCGGCCGTCGAAGCGGGCATCGCGCGTCTGCAGCACCTGGTAGGCGGCGTCAGCGTCGAGGGCGGGTGGGGTGTCCATGGCGGTCATGATAGGCCGCTGACCATCTGCGGCTCGCCGTTTTCGGACGCGTGACTGGCGGGGTGTTCGAGGCTGCTGCCGGGCCCGCCGCTTGCAGGTAACAGGCGTGAAACGGGCATAACACCCCGCCTGCCTACAATCCGCCGACTAGGAGAAAACACGCATGAAGGTAGCTGCTTCCGCATTCAAGGCCTACGACATCCGAGGCATCGTGGGCCAGGCCCTGGACGAACAGTTCGCAGAACACCTGGGCCGTGCCTTCGGCACCGAGGCGCTCAAGGCCGGCGAGAAGGCCGTGGCCGTGGGCCGCGATGGCCGCATGTCGGGCCCCGGGTTGGCCGCGGCCCTGATGCGCGGGCTGGCGTCCACGGGGCTGGACGTGGTCGACCTCGGTGCGGTCACCACGCCCATCGTCTACTACGTGGCGGCCACCCGGTCCAAGCACGGCTGCTCCAGCGGCATCCAGGTCACCGGCAGCCACAACCCCAAGAACTACAACGGCTTCAAGATGGTGCTGGCCGGCCGCGCCATCCACGGCGAGGAAATCCAGGGCTTGCGGCGCCGCATGGAGGCCGAGGACTACGCCACGGGCAAAGGCCGAGTGGCCGCGATGGACGTGGTGCCCGAATACGCCGCCCGCATCACCCGCGATTGCAAGCTGGCCCGGCCGATGAAGATCGTCGTCGACTCGGGCAACGGCATTCCCGGTGCCACGGCGCCCGCCATCCTGCGCGCGCTGGGCTGCGAGGTGATCGACCTGTATTCCAAGGTCGACGGCGACTTCCCCAACCACCATCCTGATCCGTCCAAGCCCGAAAACCTGGCCGACCTGATCAAGGTCGTCCATGCGACGGACGCCGAGCTGGGCCTGGCCTTCGACGGCGATGGCGACCGCCTGGGCGTGGTCACCAAGGACGGGCAGATCATCTACCCCGACCGCCAGCTCATCCTGTTCGCGCGCGACATCCTCAGCCGGGTGAAGGGCGGCACCATCATCTTCGACGTCAAGTGCAGCCAGCGCCTGGCGCCGGACGTGCGCGCCCACGGCGGCGTGCCGCTGATGTACAAGACCGGCCACTCGCTGGTGAAGGCCAAGCTGAAGGAAACCGGCGCACCGATCGCCGGTGAGATGAGCGGCCACATCTTCTTCAGCGAGCGCTGGTACGGCTTCGACGACGCGATGTACACCGCGGGCCGTTTGCTCGAGATCCTGTCGCGTGCCGCCGACCCCAGCGCGGTACTGAACGACCTGCCCACCAGCTTCAGCACGCCCGAGCTGAACGTGCCCTGCGCCGAGGGCGAGCCGCACGCCATCATCGACAAGCTGCGCGAGACGGCCAAGTTCCCCGGCGCCGAGATCGGCACCATCGACGGCCTGCGCGCCGACTACCCCGATGGCTTCGGCCTCGTGCGCGCGTCCAACACCACGCCGGTGCTGGTGATGCGCTTCGAGGGCCACAACGAGGCCGCGCTGCACCGCATCGAGAAGGACTTCATGGCGGCGCTGCGCCAGGTGAAGCCCGACGCCCAGTTCGCGGCCGCCGCGCACTGAGGCAGGTGTGACCACGGCGCCGGGTGTGCCATGAAACCGGCGCTGGCACGCGCCGCCTACACCGGCCTGTTGCACCTGGCCACGCCGATCTACCTGGCGCGGCTGTGGTGGCGCGGCCGGCGTGAGCCCGGCTACCGCGAGGCCATCGGCGAGCGTCTGGGGCGCGGCGCGGCGCACGCGGCCACGCAGTCGGTGTGGATCCATGCGGTGTCGCTGGGCGAAACGCGCGCCGCCTCGCCGCTGGTCGAAGCGCTGCGCGCGGCCCAGCCGGGCCTGCGCTTGCTGCTGACCCATGGCACGGCCACCGGCCGCGCCGCGGGCAAGGCCCTTCTGCGCCCGGGCGACCACCAGGCCTGGCTGCCCTACGACACGCCCGGCGCGGTGCGCCGCTTCCTGCAGCGCCACCGGCCGGCCATGGGCGTGCTGATGGAAACCGAGGTCTGGCCCAACCTGCTGCACCAGGCGGCGCGCGCCCATGTGCCCATGGTGCTGGCCAACGCGCGGCTGTCCGAGCGCAGCGCGGCCAAGGGCCGCAAGCTCAGCGCCTTGCTGCACCCGGCCGGGCAGTCGCTGGCCCTGGCGCTGGCGCAAAGCGAGGCCGACGCACGCCGCCTGCGCGCGGCCGGCGTGCCGCGGGTGGAGGTCTGCGGCAACCTGAAATACGACCTGCAGCCCGACCAGGGCCAGTTGGCCCAGGGCCGGGCCTGGCATGCGCTGGCGGGCCGGCAAGTGGTGGTGGCCGCCAACACCCGCGAGGGCGAGGAGGCCGACCTGCTCGACGCCTGGCAGGCCCTGCCACTGCCGCGCCCGCTGCTGCTGCTGGTGCCGCGCCACCCGCAGCGCTTCAACGAGGTGGCGGCGCTGGTCGAGGCGCGCGGCCTGGCCCTGCGCCGCCGCGGCGCCTGGGGCGATGCTGGCCCGGCGGCTGGCGATGCGGGTGCCGATGTCTGGCTGGGCGATTCGCTGGGCGAGATGGCCCTGTACTACGGCCTGGCCGACCTGGGCCTGCAAGGCGGCAGCTTCAAGCCGCTGGGCTCGCACAACTTCATCGAGGCCGCGGCCTGCGGCTGCCCGATGCTGCTGGGCCCGTCGGTCTTCAACTTTGCCGAGGCCGCGCAGCAGGCGCTGGCGGCCGGCGCGGCCTGGCAGGTGGCCGATTGGGCCGAGGCGCTGGCGCGCATGCAGGCCCTGCTGGCCGACCCTACTGCGCGCGAGGCGTCGGTGGCTGCCGCACTGGCGCTGTCGGCCCCGCACCGCGGTGCGGCGGCGCGCATGGCGGCGCGCATCCTGGCGCTGATGCCGCAGGCCGCGCGCGCAGCCGGCTGAGCCGGCTCAGGCCACGTCGGCCAGCGCGCGAAGCAGCAGCCGCGCGCTCGACAGGTTGGTGGCGCAGGGCACGTCGTGCACGTCGCAGGCGCGCACCAGCGCGTTGATGTCCGGCTCGTGCGGCTGCGGGGTCATCGGGTCGCGCAGAAAGATCACGGCGTCGACCTGGCCCGTGGCCAGGCGCGCGCCGATCTGCAGGTCGCCGCCCAGCGGGCCGCTCATCAGGCACTCCACCTGCAGGCCGACCTCGCGGTGCAGCCGGCCACCGGTGGTGCCGGTGGCCATCAGTGTGTGGCCGTGCAGCAGCTCGGCGTGCTCGCGGGCCAGCCGGACCATGTCGTCTTTCTTGCGGTCGTGGGCGATGAGGGCGATCTTCACCGGACCCCCTTGGCGCTGCGCGCCGTCCCCCCGTGGGGGAATTCGCCCTGGAGGCGGCTCTGCGTGCTCATGCGCCCATTGTTGCCGCGGATGCTTACTTGCGGGCGCGGATCTTGACCAGTTCGGCCTGGGCCTCGTTCCACAGGTCCATGCCCACGTTGGTGGCGATGGTGGCGTTGACGTGCGTCAGCTTGTCGCGGATGCGCACCACTTCAGAGGGGGCCAGCTTGTTGAACGCCATGCCCTTGGCCTGCAGCTCCTTCACGGCGTTCTGGGCCTCTTCGCGGGTGTCCTTGCGCTCGAACTCGCGGCTGGCCACGGCGGCGTCCATCAGCACTTTCTGTTCGTCCTTCGACAGGCCGTCCCACCACTTCTTGCTGGCCATCACGATCCACGGGCTGTAGACGTGGTTGGTGGCCGACACGTACTTCTGCACTTCGTAGAACTTGCTGGACAAGATGGTGTTGTACGGGTTCTCTTGGCCGTCGACCGTCTTGGTCTCCAGCGCGCTGAACAGCTCGGAGAACGGCATCGGTACGGCATTGGCCCCCAGCAGCTTGAAGCTGTCGAGGTAGATGTTGTTCTGCATCACGCGCAGCTTGATGCCTTCGAGGTCTTCCAGCTTGGTGACCGGGCGCTTGGAGTTGGTCAGGTTGCGGAAGCCGTTCTCCCAATAGACCAGGCCCACCAGGCCCTTCTCGGGCAACTTGGCCATGACCTTCTGGCCCACCGGGCCGTCGAGCATGGCGTCGGCCTCGGCCGAGGTGTTGAACAGGAAGGGCGTGTCCCACAGCGCCATCTCCTTGGTGATGCCGACCAGGGTGGCGGTGGAGCCGACCATCATCTCCTGCGCGCCGCCGATCAGGGCCTGCTGCATCTGGGCGTCCGGGCCGAGGGCCGAGGCACCGACGGTGCGCACCTTCATCTTGCCGCCAGAGGCCTTCTCGACCGCTTCGGCGAAGGCCTTCGCGGCGCGGCCCTGGTTGCTCTGCTCGTTCAGGCCATAGCCGAAGCGGATGATCCGGGGTTTGATGTCTTGCGCCAGCGTGGTGAGCGGGGTGGTGACCAGCACCGCAAGGGCAGCGGCAGCGAGAGCGCGACGGGTCAGTTTCATGTTGTCTCCTGGGTGAAAGGCGAGTGGGAACGACGGGGCATCAGCGCATCCACGCAACGGGCGCGGTGACGAGCGAGGGGAAGAGCACGAAGAGCACGAGAACCGCGGTGTAGGTGACGAGGAACGGGTTCACGCCCTTGATCACCTGGTGCAGTGACATCCGGCCGACGCCGGCCACGACGTTGAGCACCGTGCCCACCGGTGGCGTGATCAGGCCGATGGCGCCGTTGAGCACGAACATCAGGCCGAAGTAGACCGGGTCGATGCCGGCCTTGCTGGCGATCGGCAGCATCACCGGCGCGAAGATCAGGATCGTGGGCGTCAGGTCCAGCGCGGTGCCGATGATGACCAGGGCGACCATCATCACGGCCATCAGGGTGCGCGGGTGGTTCACCAGCGGGCCCAGCCAGGCGGTGAGCACGCCGGGCAGGTCGGCCAGCGTGATCATGTAGCTGGCCACCTGGGCGCCGGCGCACAAGAACATCACGATCGCGGTCGTCTTGGCGGCACGCACAAGCACGTGGTGGATCTCGCCGACGGTCATCTCACGGTGCACGAACAGCGCCACGACCAGCGCGTAGAAGGCGGCCACCACGGCGGCCTCGGTGGGCGTGAAGACACCGGTCTTCATGCCGCCGATGATGATGACGGGCATCAGCATCGCCCAGAAAGCCTTGGCGGTGGCGCGCAGACGGTCTCTCATCGGCAAGGGCTGGCCCGCGGGCAGCTCGATGCGGCGCAGCACCCACTTCCAGGCCACGATCAGCCCCGCACCCATGAACAGGCCAGGCACGATGCCCGACACGAACAGGGCAGAGATCGAGGTGTTGGTTGTCACGCCGTAGATCACGAAGGGCATCGACGGCGGGATGATCGGCGCGATGATGCCGCCCGAGGCCAGCAGGCCGGCCGAGGTGGCCATGGGGTAGCCCTGCTGCCGCATCATGGGCAGCAGGATGGTGGCCAGCGCCGCGGTGTCCGCCAGGGCCGAGCCGCTCATGCTGGCCATCAGCACCGCGGCGCCGATGGCCACGTAGCCCAGCCCGCCGCGGATGTGGCCGGCCCAGGCCTGGGCCATGTCGATGATGCGGCGGCTGATGCCCCCCGAGTTCATCAGCTCGCCGGCCAGGATGAAGAAGGGCACGGCCAACAGCGGGAAGCTGTCGACCCCGGCGACCAGGTTCTGGGCCAGCAGCTGGGTGTCCCAGAAGTCCAGCACGAAGGCCATGCCGGCGCCGGTGAGCACCAGCGCCAACGCCATGTTCATGCCGATGCCCATGAGCACCAGCATGCCGAGCGAGAAGACGAGGAAGGCTTGGGCTTCAGCGGTCATTGGCGCCTCACTCCACTTCGGCGCCGTGGCCCAGGTCCAGCGGCGTGCGTTTGATGATCTCGATCAGCGCCATCACGCCGATGGCCACGGCGCACAGCAAGGCCGGCAGCGGCAGCAGGGCGGTGGGGTAGCCCAGCACGACGGAGCGGCTGTCCATGCCGACGACGACTTGCTGCCAGGCGCCCCAGGCCAGCAGCGCGCAACCCAGCAAGACCAGGGCGCGGATGAGGAAGGTCATCATGGCCATGGCCGCGGGCCGGTCCTTCAGCAGGCCGACCAGGCTGGTGAAGGCCATGTGCTCGCCGGCCGGGTAGGCCGCCGTGGCGCCGATGAACACCATCCACACGAACAGCAGTCGCGACAACTCTTCGCTGGCCGCGATGCCGATGCCGAAGCCGTAGCGCAGCACCACGTTGACGAAGACGGCCAGCGCCATCACGCCCAGGCAGGCGGCCATGGCAGCTTGCGCAATGCGTTGGAACCAGGAGATGGCGGGGGTGTCACTGGCGGTTGTCATGGCTGCTGCGCCTGCGGTTGTGCGAGCCACTGGCTCACGGTGGTTTGCAAGTCAGCCAGCGGTGCAGTCGCGTCGACCCGCAGCACGCCGGCTTCGCCGTCGGGCTGCTCGAGGGTGGCGAACTGGTTGTCGACCAGGCCGGTGGAAAAGAAGTGGGCCGAGCCGCGCGCGGCCACGCGGCGAAGTGCTTCTTCGCGGCCCACGTCCATGAAGACGAACCGCAGGCCCGGTGCGGCGGCGCGCAGCCGGTCGCGGTAGGCGCGCTTGAGCGCCGAGCAGGTCAGCACCGCCGGCAGCGGCGGACGCTGCAACTCGCCTGCGAGCACGCCCAGCCAACCGTCGCGATCGGCATCGGTGAGGGCGGTGCCCCGCTTCATCTTTGCCAGGTTCGCCTCGCTGTGGTGGGCGTCGCCCTCGACATAGCGCCAGCCCAGTGCGCCGGCGAGGGCGGCGGCCAGGCTGGACTTGCCGCAGCCGGAGACGCCCATGACAACCACTGAAGAGGACATTTGGATAGCGCTATCTGACTGGTTTCAAGAAAAAGGCAACCTGACTTGGCAGACAATCTCCCCGGTGGCTTCGCTGCCGTCTTCGGGTATCGCCCGCTTGCAAGCAGGTGCCGGATAGCGCTATCCTAGCCATCCATCCCTCTGCGATCATTCGTGCAAACCCTGATATGACCGCCGACAACCCCCGCCGCCGCGCCAGCGGCCGCGTCACGCTGAACGACGTGGCGCGCGCCGCCGACGTGAGCCCGATCACCGTGTCGCGTGCGTTGCGCGGCGAGCGCGCCGTCGACCCGGCGCTGGTGGCCCGGGTGCGCGAAGCCGCTGACCGGTTGGGTTATGTGCCGGACCCGGCCGCGCGTGCCTTGGCGTCGCGCCGCAGCACCCATGTGGCGGTGTTGATCCCGATGCTGTCGAACGCGCTGTTCGTCGACCTGCTGGAGGCCGCGCAACGCACGCTGCGGCCGGCCGGCTTCCAGACGCTGATCGGCGTGACCCACTACGACGAGGGCGAGGAAGCGGCCTTGCTGCGCGAGCAGCTGTTGCACCGGCCTGCGGGCCTGCTGGTGACCGGCATCGACCGGCCCGCGGCCACGCGCGCGCTCATCGCGCAGGCGGGCATCCCCTGCGTCCACATGATGGACCTGGTGCCGTCCGAGTCCGGCCTGTACTGTGTGGGCCTGTCGCAGGCCGATGCTGGCGCTGCGCTGACCCGCCACCTGCTGGCAACGGGCCGGCGCCGCGTGGCCTTTGCTGCTGCGCAGCTGGACCCGCGCACCCTGCGGCGCCTGGACGGTTGGCGCCGCGAGATGGCGGCGGCAGGCCTGTACGACGCCACGCTGGAGTGGCTGAACCCGGCGCCGTCGTCGATCGCCCTGGGCGGGCGCATGTTCGAGCAGATCATGGGCCAGCGGCCAGCGATCGAAGCCATCTTCTTCTGCAACGACGACCTGGCCCAGGGCGCGCTGCTGGCAGCCCTGCGCCGCGGCGTGAAGGTGCCCGACGAGGTCGCGGTGGCCGGCTTCAACGACCTGACCGGCAGCGACCAGATGGTGCCGCCGCTGACCACCGTTCGCACGCCCCGCGCCGAGATCGGTCAGGCTGCGGCCGCAATGCTGCTGGCGCTGATGCGCGGCGAGGCGGTGCCGAGCCCGGTCGTGGACCTCGGCTTCGCCTTGGTGCCGCGGGGGAGTGGTTAGCGGCGCTGGTTCAACGCCGCCGTGGCCCTCATGGTGGGCCCGGCGGACTGGTGCGGTGACTCGCCCGGCCCTCACAGTTGCACCCCTTGCAACAGGCCGCGCTCGGCCAGGTTGCTGACGAAGGCGCGCAGGCCGAAGCGCCACGGCGGCGCCGATTCGCAATGCGTCACCCGGTTGCGCAGGCCACCCAGCCACTGGCTCTGGATGGTGACCACGTCGCCCAGCTTGTGGGTGAAGCCGCCGCCTGGGTGGTCGCGGTCTTCGGTGGGCGCGAACAAGGTGCCGAGGAACAGCATGAAGCCGTCGGGGTACTGGTGGCAGGCCATGGTCTGCGCCACCAGGTCGACCGGGTCGCGGCTGATGCTGGCCATGGTGTTGATGCCGCGCAGCGTGTAGCCATCGGTGCCGGTCACGTGCAGGTGCAGCGTTTCGCGGCGCAGCTGGTCCAGCCCGAAGCCCTCGTCGAACAGGCGGATGAACGGGCCGATGGCGCAGGACGCGTTGTTGTCCTTGGCCTTGCCCAGCAGCAGCGCGCTGCGGCCTTCGATGTCGCGCAGGTTGACGTCGTTGCCCAACGCGGCGCCGACGATGCCGCCGCGGCTGTTGACGGCCAGCACCACCTCGGGCTCCGGGTTGTTCCAGGCCGAATCGGCGCGGATGCCGATGTCCTGCCCATGCCCCACCGCCGCCAGCACAGGCGCCTTGGTGAACACTTCAGCGTCGGGGCCGATGCCCACCTCCAGGTATTGCGACCAGAGCTTCTTCTCCTGCAGCAGGCGCTTCAGCGCCTGCGCTTGCGCCGAGCCGGGGCGGATGTCGGACAGGCGCTCGCCGATCAAGGCCATGACCTGGCTGCGCAGCCCTTGCGCACGGCTGGCGTCTCCGCCGGCCTGCTCTTCGATCACACGCTCGATCAGGCTGGCTGCAAAGGTCACCCCGGCGGCCTTCACCACCTGCAGGTCGCAGGGCGCCAGCAGCCAAGGCAGGGTGTCGTCGCGGACTTCGGCCTGACTGTTGTCCAGCAGGGCCTCGACGCTGCACAGGCGCTCGCCGGCCACGGCGCGCACGGCCTGCGCCGGCTCGTCGGATTCCAGCAGCGTGCTCATCGTGGGAAAGTGCGTGCTCAGGTCGAACACGCCCTCGGGGCGCAGCACCACCACCGACGGGCCGGCCGGCGCGCCGGGCCGCCAGACACGGCCGACCAGCGTGCCGCCCAGGCCGTCTTGAGGCAGTGCTTGGTGCAGGCCGTCGGTGCGCATCGGCGTGGCCATCGCGGTGGCAGTCATTCGGGGCCCCTCAGGTGTTGTCGGTGGGTCAATGGTTGTGGCGCGGTGTGCGCTCGGCGATGCGCCGGTACTTCAGGGCCAGGTCCAGCGTGGCGCCTTCTGCCAGTTGCCCGGTGTGGCTGCGGTAGATCTCTTCCCAGGGCGACTGGCTCGCCGGCACCGGGGGGGCCGGCAGCTCGCGCAGGCGACGGGCAATCTCGTCGGCGGGCACCAGCGCGTCACAGCGCCCGGCGTTCAGGTCGATGCGGATCACGTCGCCGTCCTGCAGCCAGCGCAGGCCACCGCCGACGGCGCTCTCGGGCGACACGTTCAGGATGGACGGGCTGTCTGCCGTGCCCGACTGGCGACCGTCGCCCAGCGTGGGCAGCGTCTGGACGCCGCGCTGGATCAATGCATCGGGTGGCTGCATGTTCACCACCTCGGCCGAGCCAGGCCAGCCGATGGGGCCGGCGCCACGCATCACCAGGATGCAGCCTTCGTCGATGTTCAGCGCCGGGTCGTTGATGCGAGCGTGGTAGTCCTCGCCGCCGTCGAACACCACGGCACGCGCTTCGAACACGCCTTCGTGGCCGGGCTGGCTCAGGTAACGCTCGCGGAAGCGCTGCGAGATCACCGAGGTCTTCATGATGCCGAAGTCGAACAGGTTGCCGGCCAGCACCAGGAAGCCGGCCTTGTGCATCAGCGGCGCGCCGAATGGCCGAATGACTTCACGGTCGCTGGCTTCGCGGCCCTGGATGTTCTGCGCCACGGTCTGGCCGGTGACGCTGGCGCAGTCGCCATGCAGGCGGCCTGCCTCCTGCAGCTCCCACATCAGCGCCGGCACGCCACCGGCGCGGAAGAAGCGCTCGCCCAGGAATTGGCCGGCGGGTTGCATGTTCAGCAGCAGCGGCAGGTCGTAGGCGTGTTCGGTCCAGTCCTGCGGCCGCAGGTCCACGCCGGCGTGGCGGGCCATCGCCATGATGTGCACCTGTGCATTGCTGGAGCCGCCGGCACAGCTGACGACCGACAGGGCATTGAGGAAACTCTCTCGGCTGAGGATGCGCGACGGCCGCAAGTCCTCGAACGCCATGCCGACGATGCGGCGGCCGGTGTCATAGGCCATCTGGCCGCGCTCGCGGTACGGCGCGGGGATGGCGGCACAGCCTGGCAGCGACAGGCCCAGCGCCTCGGCCACGGCGTTCATCGTCGAAGCCGTGCCCATGGTGTTGCAGTGCCCGGCCGAGGGCGCGCTGCTGCAGGCCCGCTGGAAGAACTCTTCTTCGTCGATCTCGCCGGCCGCCAATTGCCGGCGGCTGCGCCAGATCACCGTGCCCGAGCCCACCAGCTCGCCGCCATGCCAGCCGTCGAGCATGGGGCCGCCGGACAGCACGATGGCCGGGATGTCGACGGTGGACGCGGCCATGATGCCGGCCGGCGTGGTCTTGTCGCAGCCCGTGGTCAGCACCACCGCATCGATGGGGTAGCCGTACAGGATCTCCACGAGGCCCAGGTAGGCCAGGTTGCGGTCCAGCGCCGCCGTGGGGCGGCGGCAATTCTCGTAGATGGGGTGCACCGGAAACTCCATCGGAATGCCGCCCGCGTCCCGGATGCCGTCGCGCACCCGTCGCGCCAGGTCCAGATGGATGCGGTTGCACGGCGACAGGTCACTGCCCGTCTGCGCGATGCCGATGATGGGCCGGCCCGAACGCAGTTCCTCAGGCGTCAATCCGTAGTTCATGAAGCGCTCGAGGGCGAGCGCCGCCATGTCGGCGCGTTGTGGATCGGCAAACCAATCGCGCGAGCGAAAGCGTCGTGGTGGCGCTGCCGCCGGCTGATCCCCGAATTTCATGATGTCTCCGCCGATGATGTTGTCGTGCCGTGTCACGACGCCCAGGCCCTCTGCGAGGCCGTGCTGGTCAGGGCCGAAGGCTAGGTGAGCCCTTGCTGCCGGTCCACTGACTTTTTCGTTAGCATCCATTCCAAATGCTGATGAGTTCAGACAAGCCCACTGGTAAACCCTTGGCGTTGGCGCAGGTCTCGCGTTTGCGCTTCCGGCATCTGCAGTTCCTCGACATCCTGGGAAAGACGCGCAATTTGCGCCTCACCGCCGAGCAGATGCACATGACGCAGCCGGCGGCGACCAAGATCCTGATGGACATCGAGGACATCCTGGAATCGCGCCTGTTCGATCGCCTGTCGCGCGGCATGCGGCCGAACGAGTTGGGGCTCTTCACCTTGCGCTATGCCCACGCCGCGCTCGACGGGCACCGAAAGTTCGTCGACGAATTCAGCACCCTGAAGCTGGGGGGCCACGGCCACTTGTCGATCGGCGCCATCTCCGGCTCCGCGGCACACCTGCTGATCGCTGCGGTGGCCGAGATCCAGCGCCTGCGGCCCTTGCTGGTGTTGAGGGTGCTCGAGCAGAGCAGCGACCAGTTGATCGTGTGGCTGGCCGAACGCAAGATCGACGTGATGATCGGCCGCTTCACCGACGAATCGCAGCGCAGCCAGTTCCAGTATGAGCGGCTGGCGGGTGAAGGGTTGCAGATCACCGCAGGCGTGCACCACCCGCTGCGCGGGCCGAATGCGCCGGGTTTCACCGAGCTGTCGCACTGGCCGTGGATTCTTTACCCACCGTCCACGGCACTGCGCAAAGTGTCCGACGACATTTTCAGCAGCACCGGCCTGGCCCTCACGTCGGGCATCGTCGAGACGCCGTCGTTCCTGTTTGCGTTGGAGCTGATGCAGAGCACCCACATGCTGTCGCTGCAGCCCGCGGCATTGGTGGACAAGTACGTGCGGCGCGGGCTGCTGACGCGCATCTCGGCCGATCTGCCCGACCGCATGCCCGACTTCGGCCTGATCACGCTGCAGGGCGAGCCACCGAGCCCGGCCGCCCAGGCGTTCATGGACGTGATCCGCGCGCTGGCCCAGCAGGAGGCCGAGGCGGCCTAAGCCACGCTGGCGCGCGTCTTCTCACCGTTGACCAGGCGCTCGATGCCCAGCGGGTTGCCGTTCTTCAACGCATCGGGCAGCAGCGTGTCGGGGAAGTTCTGGAAGCACACCGGCCGCAGGAAGCGGTCGATGGCCAGCGTGCCCACCGAAGTGCCACGCGCATCCGACGTGGCGGGGTACGGGCCGCCGTGCACCATCGCGTCGCAGACCTCCACGCCGGTGGGGTAGCCATTCAGCAGCAGCCGGCCCACCTTGTCTTGCAGCAGGGCCACGAGGTCGGCCGCGGCGGCCAGGTCCGACGGCTCACCGATCAGCGTGGCCGTCAACTGGCCGCCCAAGGCGTGCAGGGCCTGCATCAGCTCGGCCCGGTCGGCCACCTCGACGATGACCGTGGCCGGGCCGAAGATCTCGGCTTGCAGCAGCGGGTCGCCCTGCCACAGCAGGCTGGCATCGGCCTTGAAGACCTGGGCCCGGGCTTGCGGCCCGACCTGCTCGCCGCCCGCCAGCCGCACCACGCCGGGGTGCGCCAGCATCGCCTGCAGCCCGTGGCCGTAGTGCGTCAAGCCGACGGTGCTCAGCATGGTCTGCGGGGCGGCCTTGTCCATGGCCTCGCACAGCCGCTGCAAGAAGGCGTCGAACGCGGGTGAGCGCAGGCCGATCACCAGCCCGGGGTTCGTGCAGAACTGGCCCGCACCGAGCAGCACCGACGCAGCCAATTCATCGGCCACCTGAGCGCCGCGCGCCTGCAAGGCGCCGGGCAACAGCACCACGGGGTTGGTGCTGCTCATCTCGGCGAAGACGGGGATGGGCTGCGGCCGCGCCGCGGCCATGTCGCACAGCGCGCGCCCGCCGCGCAGCGACCCCGTGAAACCCACCGCCTGGATGGCGGGGTGCTTGACCAGCCGCGCACCGACGTGGCCGCCATAGACCATGTTGAACACACCGGCCGGCATGCCGGTGCGCACGGCCGCCCGGAGGATCGCCTCGGCCACCGCCTCGGCCGTCACCATGTGGCCCGGGTGGGCCTTGAACACCACCGGGCAACCGGCCGCCAGCGCAGCTGCCGTGTCGCCCCCCGCCGTGCTGAAGGCCAGCGGGAAATTGCTGGCGCCGAACACCGCCACGGGGCCCACGCCGATGCGGCATTGGCGGATGTCCGCGCGCGGCAGAGGCGTGCGCTCTGGCATGGCCAGGTCGATGCGCGCCCCGTGAAAATCCCCGCGGCGCAGCACGGTGGCGAACAAGCGCATCTGCCCGCTGGTGCGCACGCGCTCGCCGCGGATGCGCGCCGCTGGCAAGGCGGTCTCGCGGCAGACCGTGGCGACGAAATCGTCGTCGAGCGCATCGATTTCGTCGGCGACGGCGTCCAGGAACTCTGCGCGCCGCGAGGCCGGCAACGCGCGGTAGGCCGGGAAAGCAAGCTGCGCTGCGATCGCCGCCGCGTCGACTTCCTCGTCGGTGGCCTCGAGGTAGGCCCGGGCCAAGGGCTCGCCGGTGGAGGCGTCCAGGCTGCGAAGCACCACCTTTCCGGTGGCACGGCGAGCGCCGCCAATGAATTGCTGGCCAAGGGCTTGGGACATGGTCTTTCCTGTCTGACGCGTGGTGTCGTGAACGGGGGCCGCGGGCGGTCCGGCAGGTCGCACCCCCTTGAGCCCGACATGGCCGGGGCCGAATCCTAAGAACAGAACCCGCCTCAGGCCAATTGCGTTTTCGGCAAGACCCATAACGACCGGTTATTGCTCACACGATCCTCCCCATTGCCCGAGGAACGGCGTTGCGTTACAGGCATGCACTCGCCCGCGACGGCGTGCGCAGGCGAGGTGTCGGTGAGCGATGCGGCGGGGTCAGAGGGCGAGCGCGTCGGCTATCCCTTGAGCAACTCAGGCAGCTTCATGCCCTCTGTGCCGGGGAACACGTCCTTGTCCAGCGGGCCGCGGGCGATGTGCAGGTGGTCGGCCAGCACGCTCTTGAAGACACCGCGCAGGTCGGTGGTGATCTTCAGGTCGCGGCCTTCGTAGCGGTTGGCCTTGGCCAGGCCGGGCCAGTCGGCCAGCACGCGGCCGCCGCGCACCGCGCCGCCCAGCACGAAGGCGGCGCCGCCGGTGCCATGGTCGGTGCCGCGGGTGCCGTTGATCGCCACCTCGCGGCCGAACTCGGTGGCCACGACCACCACGGTGCGGCCCCACAGGCCGTTGGCGTTGGGCGCGCTCAGCATGTCGCGCAGCAAGCCCAGGCTTTCGTCGAGCTGGTGCAGGTTGTTGAGGAAGGCGCTCTTGTCGTTGGTGAGGTTGGCGTGGCTGTCCCAACCGCCTTGTTCCAGCATCACGATGCGCGGCCCCTTGGGCTGCAGCATGAACTCGGCCGCCTTGCGGGTGTAGGCCGGCAACAGGCCGTTGGCGCCCTTGCCACCGGCGTTGGCGGCCATCATCGGGGTCATGGTGTCGCCGCCGGTCATGGGCATGTCGCTGCGCAGGCCCTGGGCCCGCATCAGCGCGCCGGAAAGTGCCGGGTCGTTGGCATAGACGCGGGCCAGGCGGGCGACCAGGTCGGCCGACGGCTCGGGCAGGGCCGACGGGGCCCAGGTGTCGACGTCCTTAGGGCCTCGCATCAGCAGCGGCACCGCGGTGGACAGCGCCAGCCCCGGTTGGCCACCGGCTGCCAGCGCGCGGCCCAGCCAGCCGGTGGCCAGCTGGTACGGGCGCTCGCCGCCGGCTTCGAGCACGTTCTGCGCGTCGAAGTGCGAGCGGTCCTTGTAGGGCAGGCCGGCGGCATGCACGACCACCAACTCCTGCTTGGCCCACAGAGCGTGCAGTTGCGTGAAGCCGGGGTGCAGCGCGAAGGGGCCCTGCAGGGGCAACGGGGTCGACGGGTACTCGGCCAACGCACCGCGGGCGGCGGCGAAGTCGGGGTCGCCGACGGCCGGCACGGTCCACAAACCATCCATGCCGCCGCGCAGCACCACCACGACCAGCCGGTTGTCGCCCGGCCCGGCCACACCACCGAACGACAGCGAGGCCCACGAGCCGGTGGTGGCGGCCGCGCCGGCCGCCAGCGCGCCACGCAGCAGGCCGCGGCGGGAAAGAGAAGAGATGTGCGTCATCGTCGGCGTCCGCGAAGGATCAGCGGCGCTGGAATTCAGGGGACATCAGCAGCAGGACCAGGGCCTGCGTGCCGTCCGCCGCGCGCTCGATCTGCTGGTAGGTGGTGTCGCTGAGCACGGGGCCCAGGCTGGCCCGGGCGAGGGCGCGCGCGTCGGCCCGGTCGCCCACGCGCTCGGACACGCGCAGCGCCCATTCGACGCGCTTCCAGATCGCGTCCGGCCCCAGCCATTCGTCGGCCTTGTCGGGCCAGCCGGCGGGTGAGGGCGCGGTGTGCGGGCGCTGGCCCAGGTTGCCCAGCAGCGACTCCTTGCCGCGCGCCAGGTTGCGCTCGCTGGCACCCAGCACCCGCAGCGAGGTGATGGCGAACTCTTCCGGCGTCTTCAGCTTGCGGGCCGCAGGCTCCCAGGACTCGGGCGCGTCGATCAGCGTGCGGTAGACGGCCGACAAGTCGCCACCGGTCTGGTTGAAGCTGGTGGCCAGCTTGTCGACCAGGGACACCGGCGGCTCGTCCGCCACGAAATGCCGCGCGAGCTTGGTGGCGATGAAGCGCGCGGTGCTGGGGTGGTGGGCGAGGTCGCGGATGACCTGGTCCAGCGCCTGTGGGCCCTCGGGGTAGCTCCTGCCCATGATGGTCTTGGGCCCGGGCTCGTGCCAATAGGCGTCGAAGGTGGTGGCCTGGTCGCCGCGCGGCGGGTCGTAGGCGCGCCAGCCGGTGAGCACGGCGGCGAAGGCGGTTACGTCGGCCTGGGTGTAGCCACCCCAGGGGCCGTAGGCACCGCCGCCGCCGGCCACGCCCAGGCTGTGCAGTTCCATGATCTCGCGCGCCAGGTTCTCGTTCAGGCCGGTGGACTGCTTCTTGCGCCGCTCGTCGTTGCCGCCCTTGCGAGCCAGCTTCTCGACCGCCGGCGAATGCGGGCCGGTGGAGAAGTTGTTGTCCAGGTAGCGCACCATCGCGGCGTGCATCGACGCACTTCGCAGCAGGGTCTCGAAGTTGCCCGCGATGTGCGGCCGGATGGCCTCGCGCTCCAGCGCGCCCGCCAGCCCGCGCACGGGGCCCTTGTTGATCGAGACCGAGAAGTGGTTGGCCCAGAACAGCACGAGTCGCTCGGCAAAGGGCCGCCGCGTGCCGACGGCCGTGGCCATGCGCGACTGCAGGTCCTCATTGACCACGTCGCGCAGCGAGAAGGCCGGTGCCGTGCTGCTGCCGGGCTTGCCGGTGTCGAGCAGGCTAGACAGCGGCACCTTCTGCTCCGAGTAGGCCGCCAGGGCCTGCACTGTGGTGGGGAAGGGCCCGCCCACGGGCGCATCGCCCGGTCCGATCTGGCCGCGCAGCCAGGCCGCGGGGTCGGCGCCCACGGTGTCGAGCCGGGGCTCGCCGAGGCCGAAGCGGTGGGCGGCCAGGGCCGCGTTCACGGGGGAGGAAGAGGTCGTCACATGCGGTCGGCGCGGGCGTGGGGCCCGCACCGATGCCGGTTATACCGTCCGGCGGTGACGACCATCCCGGCGCCACGATGCGCGCCGGTAAAGATGTATTTCCTAGGGGGCGCGAACGCCCCGCGCTCAGGGTGCCAGCAGGGCGTTGGCCGCCTGCACGTCCTCAGGCTGCAGCTGGCCCGCGGCCTGGCGCAGCTTGAGGCCGCCGACGATCACGTCGTAGCGGGCCTTGGCCAGGTCGCGCTGGGTCTGGAACAGCTGGGTCTGGGCGTTCAGCACGTCGAGGTTGACGCGCACGCCGACCTTGTAGCCGAGCTGCGTGGCTTCGAGCGCCAGCTTGCTGGACGACTCGGCCGCTTCCAGCGCCTTCACCTGGGCCAGGCCCGACTGCACGCCGAAGAACGCGGTGCGGGTGCCCTGGGTGACGCTGCGGCGCGCGAAGTCGAGGTCGTTGCGGGCCTTCTCTTCCAGCGACAGGGTTTCCTTGATGCGGTTCTGCACCGAGAAGCCGGCGAACAGTGGCACGTTGACCGTCAGCGCCAGCGAGCCGCTGTTGCTGTTGCCGTTGCGGGTGGAGTTGACCAGCAGGCCGCCCGAGCTGGTGTCGCTCGAGCCGTTGGGGTAGGTGCGGCCGTAGCTGGCACCCAGGGTCACCGTGGGCAGGTGGCCGGCGCGGGCCTTCTCGGTTTCGAGCTTGGCCACGTCCAGGTTGAGCTGGGCCTGCTGGATCGATGGGCTGCGCGCCTCGGCGCCGCCGACCCAGTCGTCGACATTGGCCGGCGCCAGCGGCGGCAGCGCGACGGGCACCGCCAACGGGCGGGGCATGGCGCCCGGCTTGCCGACCAGTTGCTCCAGCGCCAGGGTCTTGACGCGCAGGTCGTTGTCGGCGGCCAGCTCCTGGGCCAGCACCAGGTCGTACTTGGCCTGGGCTTCGCGCGTGTCGGTGATGGTGGCGGTGCCGACCTCGAAGTTGCGCTTGGCCGAGGCCAGTTGCTCGGCCGTGGCCTTCTTGTTGGCCTGCACCGTGGCCAGCGTGTCGGTGGCGGCCAGCACGTCGAAGTAGGCCTGGGCCACGCGGACGATCAGGTCCTGCTCGGCCAGGCGCAGCTGGGCCTGGGCGATGTCGACGCCGCGGCGGGCCTGGTCGATGGTCGCGCTGTTGGCGCGGTTGAACAGCGTCTGCTGGGCCGAGATCGCCACCTGGTTGGACGTGGTGCGGGTTTCGGTGCTGGTGCTGCTGGTGGTGTAGGTCGGGCCGGGCGGCACCGTGACCGGTGTGTTCAGCGAGGTGGACTCCGCCGACGAATCGGCGCGCACCGTGGTCGACGAGGCCTGCAGGCCGACGGTCGGCAGGTTCAGCGCGTTGGCCTGGTCGGCGCGGTACTGGGCCGATTCGGCCTGGGCGCGCGCACCCAGGTAGGTGGCGTCATAGCCGCGGGCGGCCTCGTAGAGGTCCTTCAGGCTCTGCGCCTGGGCGGCGCCGGCGGCGAAGCCGAGGGCCAATGCCAAGGCCAGGGGCGTCAGCCCGGCGCGGGGCAGGGTCGTCAGGCGGCGCGTCAGCGTCATGGTGCGTTCCTCTTGGGTCGGTGATGTTGTGGTGGCCACGGGCCGTCAATGGCGCGGCGGCGCGCCGGCGAGGTTGTACGCGAGGCCGGGGCCCCGCTGCAGCTGGAATGCGACGACTTGCGTGCAGCGCAGGCCGTGATGACAAAAATCGGCGACGGGCTGCGGGCGCATCTGAGGCTCAGAAGTGGAACCGGGTCGGCTCGGCAAAGCCGTCCAGCCGCGGGGCGATGGTGTCGAACAGCACCGTCTTGGCAAAGCCGCCGGCGGCCTGGCGTGTGTAGAGCGTGGCCTGCATGATGGGCTCGGCGCCTTCGATGGCAATCAGGCGGCCGCCGGGCTTGAGCTGGTCCAGCAAGGCGCTGGGCACGCTGGCCACCGAGCCGGACAGCATGATGGCATCGAACGGTGCCAGCGCGGGCCAGCCTTCGCGGCCGTCGGCCTCGCGCACCTCGACGTTGGTGATGCCGGCGCGGCGCAGGTTGTCGGCGGCCATGCGGGCCAACGCGGGCTTGTTCTCCAGCGTGACGACCTCGCGCGCCCGGTGGCCCAGCAACGCGGCCATGAAGCCCGAGCCGGCACCGACTTCGAGCACCGACTCGTGCCGCTGCACTTTCAGGTCCTGCAGCATGCGGGCCTCGACGCGCGGCGCCAGCATCGACTGCCCCTCGGGCAGCGGCACCTCGGTGTCCATGAAGGCCAGGGCGCGGTAGGCGGTGGGCACGAAGTCCTCGCGCTTGACTGCGCCCAGCAGCTCGAGCACGGCGGTGTCCAGCACATCCCAGGGGCGGATCTGCTGTTCGATCATGTTGAAGCGGGCTTGTTCGACGTTCATGGCGGCTTCCTGCAGGCGTGGGGGCGATTCGGGATAACCCTTCATTCTAGGCAGAAGGTGCCGGGCCAGCCTCCGCCCGGCGGCGCCACAGCCGGCCGGCCCATGCCGCCAGGTCGTCCAGGTAGCAGTAGACGACCGGCACCACGACCAGCGTCAGCACCGACGAGGTGATCACGCCACCGATCACCGCCTGCCCCATGGGCGCGCGCTGCTCGGAGCCTTCGGTCAGCGCGAAGGCCAGCGGCACCATGCCGAAGACCATGGCCAACGTGGTCATCAGGATGGGCCGCAGCCGCACGCGGGCGGCTTCCAGCAGCGCGGCCGAGCGCTCCATGCCTTGCTCGCGCAGGCGGATGGCGAAGTCCAGCAGCAGGATCGCGTTCTTGGTCACCAGGCCCATCAACATGACCACGCCGATGATGGAAAACAGGTTCAGTGTCGAGCGCCACAGCAGCAGGGCGGCGACCACGCCGATCAGCGTGAGTGGCAGGGACGACATCAGCGCCAACGGCTGCAGGAAGCTGCGGAACTGGCTGGCCAGGATCATGTAGATGAAGATGATGCCCATCGCCAGCGCCGAGACGGCGTAGGCGAAGCTCTCCTGCATGTCCTTGGTCGAGCCGCCGAAGCGGTAGCCGTAGCCGGGCGGCAGCGGGTTGGCTTCGAGCACGGCCTTGATGTCGGCCGAGACCTCGCCCAAAGCGCGGCCCGAGGTGTTGGCGGTGAATTCGACCTCGCGGTTCAGGTCGCGCCGGTTGATCTGGTTGGCCAGGGTCGAGGGCACCAGGTCCGCCACCTGCGACAGCCGCACCATGCGCATGCTGCCGTCGGCGTTGCTGCCGGCCAGCAGCGACAGGTTGGCCAGGTCGGCCGTCTCCTGGCGGCTGCCCGGCGCCAGGCGCACCTTGACGTCGTAGTTCTGCCCGTCGGCCGCGCGCCACTGGCTCACCGTGTCGCCGGCCACCAGCTGGCGCAGGTGGGCCGTGACCGCGCCCACCGACAGGCCCAGGTCGCTGGCCGCGTCGCGCCGCACCCGCACGGCGACGGTCGGCTTCTCGGGCTTCATGCTGGTGTCCAGGTCGGCCAGGCCGGGCACGCGGCGCAGTTGCTCGCCCAGGCGGTCGGACAGCCGCTTCAGCTCGTTCAGGTCGGTGCCCTGCAGCGACAACGAGATCGGCTTGCCCCCGCCCACCGCGTCGAGCAGGCCGACGTGGGTGACTGTGATGCCGGGGACCTGGGCCAGGCGCTCGCGCAGCGGCACCGACATCTGGTCGACGTTGCGCGTGCGGTCCTTGCGGTCGACCAGGCGCACGTAGACCGAGACCTGGTTGCGGCCCTGGGCCGAGCCGGTGTTGATCGTGGCCAGCGTGTACTTCACCTCGGGCATCTCGCGCAGGATGGCGTCGACCTGTCGCGTGCGCGCTTCGGTCAGCTCCAGCCCCGAGCCGACCGGGGTGTAGAAGGTCAGCGTGGTCTCGGAGAAGTCGGCCTTGGGCACGAACTCGGTGCCCAGCACCTTGACCAGGGCCACGCTGGCCACCAAGGTGCCCAGCGCGATCGCCAGCGTCGCCGCCTTGTGCGCGAGCGACCAGCCCAGCGCCACCTGGTAACCCTGGCCCAACCGGTGCGAGAGGCGGTCGACCCCGTGGGTGACGCGGCCCAGCGTGTGGTCGTACCAGCCCCGCGGCACGAAGGGCTGGCCCTCGCGGTCGATGGCCGGGTCGTGCCAGACCGAGCTGAGCATCGGGTCGAGTGTGAAGCTGACGAACATCGAGATCAGCACCGCCGCGACGATGGTGATGCCGAACTCGTGGAAGAACTTGCCGATGATCCCGCCCATGAAGCCGATGGGCAGGAACACCGCGACGATGGACAGCGTGGTGGCCAGCACCGCCAGGCCGATCTCGTTGGTGCCGGCCAGAGCGGCGTCGTGCGCGCTCTTGCCCAGTTGCACGTGGCGCACGATGTTCTCGCGCACGACGATCGCGTCGTCGATCAGCAGGCCCACGCACAGCGACAGCGCCATCAGCGTGACCATGTTGATCGAGAAGCCGAAGGCGTACATGAACAGGAAGGTGCCGACCAGCGCGATCGGCAGCGTCAGCCCGGTGATCAGCGTGGAGCGCCACGAGTTCAGGAACAGGAAGACGATGCCGACCGTCAGCAGCGCGCCCTCGATCAGCGTGCGGCGCACGTTGTTGACCGACACGCGGATCGGCCGCGAGTTGTCCCGCACCACGTCCAGTGCCATGCCGGCGGGCAGCTGGCCCTTGAGCGACTCGGCCACGGCGTTCAGGCCGTCGGCCACCTCGATGGTGTTCTCGCCCTGGGCCTTCAGCACGTCCAGCGCCAGCATGCGCTTGCCGTTGTAGAGCGCCAGCGACTCGGCCTCTTCGGGGCCGTCGACCACGTCGGCCACCTGGCCCAGGCGCACCGGCTGGCCCGAGCGGCGCGCGACCACCAACTGGGCCATGTCGGCCGGGTTCACGAAGCGGCCGTCGATCTGCACGATGCGCTCGGTCTCGCGGGTGCGCAGCGCGCCGGCCGGCAGCTCGCGGTTCTCGTTGCGCACCGCGCTCATCACCTGGTCGGCGCTGACGCCGAAAGCCTCGAGCGCAGCGGGCTTGAGGTAGACGTTGATCTCGCGCTTCTGGCTGCCCACCAGCGACACCGAGCCGACGCCGCGCACGTTCTCAAGCCGTTTCTTCAGCACCTGGTCGCCGAAGTTGGTCAGCTCGGTGGGGCTGCGGCTGCCGTCGGGCGAGGTGAGCGCCACGGTCCATATCGGGCGGGACGCGGGGTCGAAGCGCTGCACGCGCGGCTCGTCCACCTCGTCGGGGAAGACGGCCTTCACTTGCGAGATCTTCTCGCGCACGTCGTCGGCTGCCTTGCGGCCGTCCATGTCCAGGTTGAACTGGATGATGACGACCGAGGTGCCCTCGTAGCTGCGCGAGTAGAGCTGGTTGATGCCGGCAATCGTGTTGACCGCTTCCTCGACCTTGATCGTCACCTCGTTCTCGACGATCTCGGCCGAGGCGCCGGGGTAGCCGACCGTGACCACGACGGTGGGGAAGTCGATGTTCGGGAACTGGTCGACCTTGAGCCGCTGCAGCGCGAAGCCGCCCAGCACCACGAAGGCCAGCATCACCATCACGGCCATCACCGGGTTGGCGATCGAGACGCGGGTGAACCACATGGCGCGGCGGGGTCAGCGGCTGGCGGCGGATGCCGCGGCGGTCGCACTGGCCGCGGCCACCGGCCGCTTGAGCAGCGTGCCGGGCCGCACCACGCCCACCTGGCCGGCGAGCACCTCGGTGCCCTCGGCCAGGCCGTCGACGATCTCGACCATCGGCGTGCCGCCAGCATCGCCCACAGTGCCGGTGGCGCCCAGCTTCACGGGGCGCTGCACCGCGTGGCCATCTGCCACGGCCAGCACGTAGGGCAAAGGCTGGTCCAGCCGCACGGCACTGGCCGGCAGGGTCAGCGCGGTGTGGACGCCTGCGTCCACCTCGGCGCGGGCGAACAGGCCCTGGCGCAGGGCCGGGTGCGGGTCGATCGCCAGGTAGACGGCCACGGTGCGGGCGCCGGCGGTGGCGCTGGGGTTGATGCGGGCCACGCGGGCGCGCACCGGCTCGGCCAGGCCGTCCACCCATAGCCGGGCGGGCGCGCCGACGGCGAGCGCGGCCAGGTCCTGCGGCGCGGCAGCGCCTTCCAGTTCGAGGCGGGACAGGTCGACGACTTCGATCACGCGGGCATCCAGCGCGACCCGTTCGCCGCCTTGGGCCAGGCGCTGCGCCACTTGGCCGCCGATGGGCGCCACCAGGGCTGCGTCGGCCCGCGCCTTGCGTGCCAGCTCGACGGCCGCCTGCGCCGCCAGCAGCGAGGCGCGTGCCCCGTTGGCGTTGGACAGCGAGGTGTCCAGCGCGGTGGGCGAGATGAAGCCCTGCGAGACCAGGGCACGGTTGTTCGTGAGCGTGCGCTCGGCCACTTCGAGCTGGGCCTTCGCGGCCTCGGCCTGCTGCTCGGCCTGGCGCAGTCGCCAGTCGAACTCGGTGGTGTCGATCTGGCCCAGCACCTGGCCGGCGGTGACACGGTCGCCCTCGCGCACCGCGAGGCTGCGCAATTCGCCGGCCACGCGGGCCTTGACGAAGGCGCTGTTGACGGCCTTGACCGAGCCGGTCAGCGACACGGACTGGCGCAGCTCGGTTCGGCGCGCGAGGATGACGTCCGACGCGGCCAGTTCCAGCGCGTTCGCCGCCGAGGCCGCGCTGGCGGCGGCGGCCACCGCGGCTGTGGCCTGCCGCCGGCCTTGCACCACCTTCACCGCGACCACGCCCAGGGCCAGCACCGCCACCACGATCAGGGCCAGTCGGGTGCGGGTCATGCAGCGGCTCTCAGGGCTTGCGGCTCGCCGGCTCGCAGGCCGTTGAGGATGATGTCCAGGTGCTGGCGGATGAAGGGCGCCGGCGAGGTCAGCAGCGGGTCGGCAAAGCCGCAGGCGCCCATCGAGTGCTTGTGCAGGCACAGCATCACCATGGGCAGCACGATGGAGTGCACCACGCCGTCGACGTTGACCGGGCGGAACTCGCCCCGGTCGATGCCACGCTGCACCAGGCCGCCGATCAGCCGGTGGCCGGGCTCGATGACCTCGTGCAGGTAGAAGTCGCCGATCTCGGGGAAGTTGCGCACCTCGGTCATCACCAGCTTGAAGATGGCCGAGCTGGGGCTCTCGTAGACGTTGGTCCACCAGTCGGTCATCAACTCGACCAGCAGTTCGCCGGTGGGGCCGCTTTCCTGCGCCAAGCGCTCGGCGCCGCGGGCGATGTCGGCCATCAGCGTGTGGCGGATGACCGCCTTCAGCAGCTCTTCCTTGCTCGGGAAGTACAGGTACAGCGTGCCTTTGGACACGCCGGCGCGCGCGGCCACCTCTTCGGACTTGGTGGCAGCGAAGCCTTTTTCGACGAACAGGGCCAGCGCCGCGTCCAGCAACTCGGCGGGGCGCGCGTCCTTTCGGCGCTGGCGGGCGGGAACGGCAGGGGACATGGAAGTTAATGACTGACCGGTCAGTAATATTAGCAGCCCTGGGCTGGACGTCAAGCCGTCGGGTTAACCTGCCGCCGATGAAAACGCACGATGCTATCCAGCGCCGCGGCGGGCTCGCCCGCTGGTTCACCCTCGGCTGGGCCCTGGCCGTGACGCTCGCGCTCGCTGCCTGCACCGGGCTGATGGGCCCGCCGCAGGTGTCCTACAGCGAGGCCGAGTTGAACCAGATGCTGGCCAAGCGCTTCCCGCTGGAAAAGCGGGTGGTCGGCATGCTGGACGTGAGCCTGTCCAATCCGCACTTGGCTCTGAAGGGCGGCACGGGCCGCTTGTCGACCGAGTTCGACCTGCAGGCCCACGACCGCCTGCTCGGCAACGCCTGGCAGGGCCATCTGTCGCTCGACTACGGCCTGCGGGTCGAGCACAGCGACCACAGCCTGCGCGTGGCCGACCCGCGGGTGAGCTCGCTGACGCTGGACCGCGGTGCCGGCCAGCGGCCGAGTGCGGACGTCGAGCGCCTGGGCGCCCTGGTGGTCGAGAAACTGCTCGACGGCGCGACCATCCACCAGCTCAAGCCCGAACAGGTCGATCGCCTGAACCGGGCCGGCTACGACCTGGGCGAGGTGAAGGTCAGCGATTCCGGGGTACTCATCACGGCCGTGCCGCGCCGCTGACGCGTCGCCTCGGGGGTGGCCGGTATCATCCGGCGCTTTGCTTTCCCGCCGGAGCCCCGCGTTTTGGACCTGCCCCTGTTGCTCAAAGCCGCCGTGATGGGCGTGGTCGAGGGCCTGACCGAATTCCTGCCGATTTCGTCGACCGGCCACCTGATCCTCGCCGGCGCCTTGCTGGATTTCGCCGACGCCAAGGCCAAGGTCTTCGAGATCGCGATCCAGAGCGGCGCCATCCTGGCGGTGGTCATCGTCTACTGGGCCCGGCTCGCGGGCGCGGTGATCCACCTGCCGGACAGCGAGTCGGCCCGGCGCTTCGTGCTCAACGTGGCGATCGGCTTCCTGCCGGCGGCGGTGATCGGCTTGATCGCCTACAAGACGATCAAGGCCTACCTGTTCAATGCGCCGGTGGTGGCCACCTCGTTCATCGTCGGCGGGCTGATCATCCTGTGGGCGGAGCGACGCCAGCAACAGCACGCGCCGCGCATCGCCCATGCCGACACCATGGGCCCGATGGACGCGTTGAAGGTCGGCCTGGTGCAATGCCTGGGCATGATCCCCGGCACAAGCCGCTCAGGCGCCACCATCATCGGCGGCATGCTGCTGGGGCTGTCGCGCCGCGCGGCCACCGATTTCAGCTTCTTCCTCGCCATCCCCACGCTGATCGGCGCCGGGACCTACAGCCTGTGGAAGGAACGCGCCCTGCTGTCGATGGCCGACGCACCGATGTTCGCCACCGGCTTCGTCGTGTCCTTCATCGCCGCGTGGGTCTGCGTGCAATGGCTGCTGCGCTACATCGCCACCCACCGCTTCACTGCCTTCGCGTGGTACCGCATCGCCTTTGGCCTGGTGGTGCTGCTGACCCACTTCATGGGCTGGGTCCACTGGACCGATTGATCACCGTTTGGTGAACACCAGGTCCCAGACGCCGTGGCCCAACTTCAGGCCGCGGGCTTCGAACTTGGTCAGCGGGCGGTAGTCGGGCCTGGGGGCATAGCCCTCGGCTGTGTTGGCCAAGCCCGGCTCGGCCGACAGCACTTCCAGCATCTGCTCGGCATAGGGCTGCCAGTCGGTGGCGCAGTGCAGATAGCCCCCCGGCGCCAGGCGTGAGGCCAGCCGGGCGACGAACCCGGGCTGGATCAGCCGCCGCTTGTTGTGCTTCTTCTTGTGCCAGGGGTCGGGGAAGAAGATGTGCACGCCCGCCAGCGAGCCGGGCGCGATCATCTCGTCCAGCACCTGCACCGCATTGTGCTGCACGATGCGCAGGTTGGCGAGCCCCGCCTCGCCGATGCGCTTGAGCAGCGCGCCCACGCCCGGCGTGTGGACCTCGACGCCGAGGAAGTCAGTGTCTGGCCGCGCGGCGGCGATCTCGGCGGTCGCGGCGCCCATGCCGAAGCCGATCTCCAGCACCAGTGGCGCCTCGCGGCCGAACACGGCGGCCGGCACGATGGGCGCGGGCGAAAAGGGCAACACGAAGCGCGGCCCCAGCGTTTCCAGCGCGCGTTGCTGGCCGGTGCCCATGCGGCCCGCGCGCAGCACGAAGCTGCGGATGGCGCGGCGCGGCGTGGTGGTGGTGTCGTCGCCCACGGCATCGTCGCCGGGCGGGGTGTTGGGAAGCTGCATGGTTGGCTGGAGCGGCGCGTGCCGAGCCGGCGTTGCGCGAACTGGCCCGGTGCGGCAGCGCTTTTTCGGCCGCTGCGAGAGCCAGGCCAGCGCGATGCTCAGGGCATGTGGTGGGATGACCGGAATTGTGCCCGACCGGCGGCGTGGAGCCGCCGGTTCAGTCGCCGTGCGGGCCTGCGAGCGGGTGCGGCCGGTGTGGCCGGCTGGCTGTTGCCCGCGGCCTGGCAAGCAGCCGGTGCCACCGTGCGCGCAGGGGCGTCCGGCGGTGCGGCCACGCCACCCGCCCCACGCCCCGGCACCGGCGAAGCGCTGCTGCGCGGCTGCGGCCTGCCCGCGTCCAGCCTGGGTGCCTATGCCCGCGCGCTGGACAGCAGCGTGCCGCTGGTCTCGCTGAACCCGGAGAAACCGTTCCAGCTCGCGTCGACCACCAAGCTCGTCACGTCGATGGCCGCGCTGGACCTGCTTGGCCCGCAGTTCCGCTGGCGCACCATGGCCTTCGTTCGCGGCACCGTGATGCAGGGCCGGCTGCTGGGCGACCTGTGGATCGTCGGCGGCGGCAACGCCTGCCTGAGCACGCAAGACCTGCAGGGCTGGATGGCGCAGTGGCGCGCCCAGGGCCTGCGCGAGATCATCGGCGACATCGTTCTGGACCGCTTCGCCTTCCAGCTCACCGAGCGCGACCACGAGCACACACCGGTGCCGGCCGCCGACCGCCCGCACCACGCCTGGCCGGACGCGCTGACGCTGGACGAAGGCCGGCTCAGGGTCACGCTACAGCCCAGCCGCGACGGCCGACCGGCCGTGCAACTGGACCCGCCGCTTGCCGGGGTGCGCATCGAGCAGGCCGGCCGCGGTGGCCAGGCGGGAGGCAGCGGCTGCAACGCCTGGGCACACTGGAGTGACCCGGCCAACGCCGAGCCGCGCATCAGCGTGCAGGGCAGCCTGGGCCCCGGCTGCAGCCCGCGCGAATGGGTGCTGGCGCCCTTGCCGCACGCCGAGTTCACCGCACGCGCGATCGCGGCCCTGTGGCGCGAGGCCGGCGGCCAGTTGCACGGCCGTGTGCTCGACAAGTCACGCCCCGACCGTGAAGCCCTGCTGCCCATGGGCCCGGACGGCGAGCCGCAACTGCCCTGGTCCACCCACATCTCGCCGCCGCTGCCCCAACTGCTGCGCGAGATCAACAAGACCAGCGACAACCTCGCCGCGCGCAACCTGATGCTGGCCTTGTCGCGCGGCTTCCCGCACAAGCCGGCCACGCTGCCGGCGGCCCAGGCACGCATGCGCGAATGGCTGAGTCGCCAGGGCATGGCGCCGGACGACGTGGCGATCGAGAACGGCTCGGGCCTGTCGCGCGCCGAGCGGGCCAAGCCGCGCGCCTTCGTCGACCTGCTGGCCAAGGCCTGGTCGGCTCGCCAGGCCACGAGCCTGATCGAATCGCTGCCCGTGGCCGGCGTGGACGGTACGCTGGAACACCGCATGACCCGCGGCGCCGCCACCGGCCAGGCCCACCTGAAGACCGGCACCCTGCTCGACACCCGCGCGCTGGCCGGCTACGTGTTCAGCCGCAGTGGCAAGGTGTTCGCGGTGACCGCGCTGGTCAACCACCCGGACGCCGGACGCGCCATGCCGGCCTTGGACGCCTTCATCGAGTGGTTGGCGCGCGAGCACTGAGCCGTGCCGAGCAGCCCGTTAGAATGCCGCTCGGAACGCGGGTGTAGTTCAATGGCAGAACGGCAGCTTCCCAAGCTTCATACGAGGGTTCGATTCCCTTCACCCGCTCCAATCCCCACCGCCTTCGAGCTCACCTCGCCAGCCGCATCGCGCCATGATGAACTGGTATTTCACTGGTTATAGACTGGTGTTATTCTCGCGGCCCAGGCGCCCGCCGGTCGCGGGCAAGGAAAGGGGCTGAGGTGGTGCGAGCGCGTTGGATGCAGGGCCTGCTGGGTGCCAGCCTGGCGCTGCTGGGCACGGTGGCAGCGGCTGCCGAGCCTTCCACTGCCGAGATGTTCGGCGGCCGGTTCGTAGACTTCGAGCGCAGCAGCGCCAAGGTGGTCGGCGTCTATGTGCCGAACTGGGAACCCACCGCCCTGGTCGACGGCCTGGCCGGCCACAACGTCACCCATTTGCTCTACGCCTTCCTGCATGTCTGCGGGCCGGGCCAGTTGCCGGTCGACGCCCCCAAGTGCGAAGGCAAGGCCGAGCATGAGCTGGCCGAGGGGCCGGTCGACCAGCGCTTCGACGAGGCCTTCCAGCGCCTGAAGGCCCGCGCCTCGCATGTGAAGGTGCTGGCCTCGGTGGGTGGGTGGGGCGGGTCGGACCCGTTCTTCCACCTGGCCAACGACGCGGCCCGCCGCGCGCGCTTCGCGGCCTCGGTGGCCAGCTTCCTGCGCCGCCACCCGGGCTTCGACGGGGTCGACATCGACTGGGAGCACCCCACCTCGAACGGCAGTGCCAACGGCGTGCCCCTGGGCGCGCCGGCCGACGGCCGCGGCTATGCCGAGCTGATGCACACGCTGCGCAAGGCACTGGACACGCTCAGCGCCGAGACCGGCCGGCCCTACCTGCTGACCAGCGCGATCAACACCAGCGCCTCGCTGGTGCAGAAGATCGACTACCGCGACGCGACCAAGTCGCTGGACCTCGTCTTCATGATGAGCTACGACCACTACGGCCCCTGGACGCCGGTGGCCGGCCACCACACCGCGCTGCGCAGCCACGACGACGCGGCCGACGACAGCCTGGCCAGCGGCCTGCGCACCATGCTGCAGGCCGGCGTGCCGGCAGCCAAGCTGGTGGCGGGCGTGGCCATGTACGGCCGCGGCTTCACCGGCGTGGCCGCTCCCGGCGCGGGCGGCAACTTCAACGGCCATGCGCGCAGCGGCGTCTACGCTGGCGCGGACGGCTCGGCGCCGTACCGGGAGATCGCGTCGCGCTACCTGGGGCCCGATGGCAACGGCCGACACGGCTACCGCGTGGTCTTCGACCAGCAGGCCGAGGCCTATGCGCTGTGGAACCCGGTGACCAAGCTCTACATGGGCTACGACGACCCGCGCGCCGTGCTGCGCAAGGGCCGCTTCGCGGTGCAGCAGGGCCTGGCCGGCGTGTTCGCCTGGGAGCTCTCGCAGGACAACGGCGACCTGCTCAACGCGATGAACCGGGGCGTGGGCAACGTGCCGTTGCCGCGCTGACGACCTGGGGCACCCGGCAGCGGCGTACCGCTGCCACCCGCCGGGCGGGTGCGCGGCCGCTTGGGGCGGCCCGGCGCTGGCCGCGATCGGCGAACGTCAGCCGTTACTCGTGGCGCGCACTTCCTCGATCGTCGTCACGCCGGCGAGCACCTTTTCCAGCCCGTCCTGGCGCAGCGTGCGCAGGCCCTCGGCCATGGCCTGCTGCTGGATCTGCTCGGCCCGCGCGCCGGTCTGGATCAGGCGGCGTATCTCGCGCGTGACGCTCAGCAGCTCATGCACCCCGGCCCGCCCGCGCAGGCCGGCGTTCTCGCACTTCGGGCAGCCCGGCGCGCGCCAGGCCTGCAGCCGGCCGTCGGCGCCAAAGCGCCCCAGCCAGTCGGCCATCACCGTGTCGGGCGAGGGCGCGGCGGCGGGGTCGCCCCAGGCGTGCAGGTAGTCGTGCATCCACTCGTCGACCTCGTCGGCGTGCGCCGGCCGCGCGGTGCGGCAATGCGGGCACATCCGCCGCACCAGGCGCTGGGCCAGCACGGCCAGCAGCGAGTCGGCGAAGTTGAACGGGTCCATGCCCATGTCGAGCAGGCGGGTGATGGTCTCGGCCGCGCTGTTGGTGTGCAGCGTGGACAGCACCAGGTGGCCGGTCAGTGACGACTCGACCGCGATCTGCGCCGTCTCGTGGTCGCGGATCTCGCCGACCATGATCACGTCCGGGTCGGCGCGCAGGAAGGCGCGCAGCGCCTTGGCGAAAGTCCAGTCGATCTTGGGGTTCACCTGCACCTGGCGCAGGCCGGGCTGGGTGATTTCCACCGGGTCCTCGGCTGTCCAGATCTTGCGCTCGGGCACGTTGATGTAGCTCAGCGCCGAGTGCAGCGTGGTGGTCTTGCCCGAGCCGGTGGGGCCCACGCACAGCACCATGCCGTAGGGCCGCTCGACCGCGTGCTTGAGCGCCGCCAGGTTGGCAGGCGACATGCCCAGCTTGTCCAGCGGGATCGGCCGGGCCGAGGCCAGGATGCGCAGCACCGCGTCTTCCAGCCCGTTGGCGGTGGGGATGGTGGCCACCCGCAACTCGATCGGGCAACTGGCGACGAAGCGGTTGAAGCTGATCTTGCCGTCCTGCGGCCGGCGGCGCTCGGAGATGTCCAGGTCGCACATGATCTTCAGCCGGGCGATCAGTGCGCTGCGGTAGGTGTGCGGCAGCTCCAGGTAGGGCTTGAGCAGGCCGTCGCGGCGGAAGCGGATGCGCACCTTCTCCCGGCCCGGGTGGGTCTCGATGTGGATGTCGGACACGTTCTGGCTGTGCGCCTCGACGATCATGGTGTTGATCAGCCGCACCAGCGAGTTGTCGCTTTGCTCGATCGGTGCCTCGTCCTCGCTCGCCGAGCCGCCACTGTCGTGCTGTTCCAGCGCGGCCAGCAGCTTGTCGGTGCCGCCCTCGTCGAAGTTGATGACGCCGCTCTGGTCGATCAGGCCACCGGACGAGCCGTCGTCCAGGCCGTGCTTCTGGTAGACCTGTGCGATCTGCCGCGCCAGGTTGTCGCCGGCCGGCAGCACCGGCACGAGCTTGCACTGGGCCATGAACTCGGCCTCGTCGAGCAGGTCGCGGCGCGAGGGGTCGTCGATGGCCACCACCAGCCGGCCGGGCAGAAGCTGCAGTGGCAGCACGCCCAGGCGCTTGGCGGCGGTGACCGTGATCTTGCGCACGGCCTCGGCCTCGATCGGGTAGGCGTCCACGTCGACCACCGGGTAGCCCATCTTGCGGGCCAGCGCGGTGCGCAGGTCGTGGCGCTGCACCGCGCCGCTGCGCACCAGCAGCTCGCCCAGCGGCACCGAGCGGTCGTTGCGTTGCTGAGCCAGCGCGTCGTCCAGCTGGCCGGGGGTGATGAAGCCGAGCGCGATCAAGGCCTCGCCCACGCGCACCATCGGCATGCGCGATTGCGCATCGAGCGCCTGGCTCATCTGATCGGGCGTGACGACGCGGTTGCTCAGCAGCATGTCGCCGATGCGCTGCTCGCGCATGCGCGATTGCTCGGCCAGCGCCGCGGCGATCTGCGCCGGCGTGGCGGTGTTGTCCGCCACCAGCTGTTCGCCGAGCTTGGGGCCGATCTCGAAGGAATCGAAGGCGCTGCGCGGGCAGAACAGGCGCAGCACCGCGCCCTTGTCGTCCACCGGCGGAAAGAGGTACAGGCCCTGCGGCGTGTCCACATGGCCCACTGTCTGGCCGCGCAGTTCGCCGCCGCCCGTCAGGCGCACCAGGTAGTCGGTGTGCGGGGTGTGGTCGAGCAACGCGCCCGGCGCGCCGGTGGCCACACTGAGGGCGGGGCGCAGCGGGGTGGTCAGCGTCAGGCTGCGGAACTGCGACAGGCGCAGCGGCACCATGGTGCGCGCCGGCGGCAGCTGCACCTGGGCCAGGCCTTGCACCGGGTCGAACCAGGCCATGCGGGCCGCCATGACCTTGCCGTTCAGGCCCAGGATCTCGCAGGGCTCGTGGCCGGCCTGGGGCTCGGGCTGGGGGTAGATGGCGTAGGGCGGTGTCGGCCAGGTGTGGCCGGTCGCGGCAGGTGTGCCGTCCGCCGCCGGTGGCGTGGCGCGCGCAGGTGCCGGCGCAAGGGCGTCGGCCTCGATGGGCACCAGGGACAGCTGCGTGGACAGATCGGACATGGCCGTGGACTCGCTCGGCCACGGTGCACGCGACAGGCATGCCGACGGGCCGGGTTCGATCCTAGGCAAGCCCGGCGCGCCGCGTGCGCCGAAAAGCCGGCCTGGGGCATGCCAGTTCCGCCCTTCGGGCCGGGCCACAATGCCCGCACCACGGCCCGCGGCCCATCGCCATGAACCTGCGTTTCGTCGAAGCCTTCTATTGGGTCGCCACCTTGAAGAGCGTGTCGCGCGCGGCCGAAAAGCTCTTCATCACCCAGTCGGCCATGTCCAGCCGCATCGCGGGGCTCGAAGACGAGCTGGGTGTGCTGCTGCTGGACCGGCGCGACAAGCAGGTGCGGCTCACCGCCGCCGGCGGCCGCTTCCTGGTGATGGCCGAGCGGCTGCTGTCGCTGCAGCGCGAGATCCGCGACGAGATGGGGCGCAGTGCCGAGTCGGCTTTCAGCCTGCGCATCGGCGCGATCGAATCGGTGCTGCATTCCTGGCTGATCGGCTGGGTGCGCGAGATGCGCGCGGCCCAGCCCGGGCTGGAGCTGGAGCTGACGGTGGAAACCACGCCCGTGCTGGTCGAGCAGATGCGCCGCGGCCGGCTGGACCTGGCCCTGGCGGCGCTGCCCGCCTCGGGCGACGGCCTGCGCCAACAGGCGCTGCCGCCGATGGCCATGTGCTTCGTGGGCCACGCCGAGCTGCACCGCAAGCGGCGCTATTCGCTGGCCGACCTGGCGACGCTGGAGCTGCTCACCTTCCAGCGCGGCTCTCAGCCCCACGTGGCGCTGGTGGACCTGATGCGCCAGGCGGGCCACACCCGGCTGAAGGTGCATGCGATCTCGTCGGTGTCGGCCATGGTTGAGCTGATCGAGGGCGGCCTGGGCGTGGCGACGCTGCCGCTGGCGGTGGTGCGCCGCCTGGCCGAGCGCCTGCCGCTGCGCGTGCTGCCCTGCGAGGCCGAGATGCCGCCGCTGCCGATCTACCTCAGCTACCGCGACGACCCGGGCTCGGCGCTGACACGCACCGTGGTGGACGCCCTGTTGGGCTTCAAGGCGATCCAGGCCAGTGCATCGAAAAAATCGATGAGCTCATAGAGAAATTTCTCGTTGGCGGCCGGGCGGCGTCGGCTTTCACAATGCGCCCCATTCCAGGTGCCGAGTACAGCGGCGAGGGCCACGATGAAGCAGGTCGAAGCTACGGGTTTTCACGGTGAGGGCGGGCTGCCGGCCGAGGCGGCGCTGGCCCGTGCGGCCATCCGGGCCGGCCGCATCGACGGCCACACCAGCGGCCTGGCCGGCCGGCACGTGCAGGGCAACGTGGTGATCCTGCCGGTGAGTTGGGCGGGCGAGTTTCAGGCGTACTGCGAGGCCAACCCGCGGGCCTGCCCCCTGCTGGCCGTGTCCGTGCCGGGCGACCCGATGCTGCCGACGCTGGGTGACGGCATCGACATCCGCCACGACGTGCCGCGCTACCGCGTCTGGCGCGACGGCGTGCTGGTGGACGAGCCGGCCGACATCGGGGCGCTGTGGCGTGACGACCTGGTGAGCTTCGTCATCGGTTGTTCGTTCTCGTTCGAGCAGGCCCTGCTGGACGCCGGTGTGCCGCTGCGCCACGTGGCCCAGGGCCGCAACGTGGCCATGTACCGCAGCAACCGGGCCACGGTGCCGGCGGGCCGCTTCGCCGGGCCGATGGTCGTCTCGATGCGGCCGCTGTCGCCGGCCGACGCCGAGCGCGCCGCCACCATCACCGCCCGCTACCCGCGGGTGCACGGCGCACCGGTGCACGTCGGCGACCCGGCCGCGCTCGGCATTGCCGACTTGGCCCGGCCCGACTACGGCGACGCGGTGGAGGTGCTGCCCGGTGAAGTGCCGGTGTTCTGGGCCTGCGGCGTGACACCGCAGGCCGCGCTGGCGGCCGCCCGCCCCGAGTTCTGCATCACCCACGCCCCGGGCGCCATGCTGATCACCGACTGGTTGAACCACGAATTGGCCGACGCCTGACTTTGCTTTCACACAAGGAGAACGCTCGATGAAGACCTGGATCGTTGCCCCGATGGCGGTTGCCGTGGCCGCCTGGACCACCCCGTCGGCGGCCCAGACCAAGTGGGACCTGCCTTCGGGCTACGGCGCCAACACGTTCCAGGTGCAGAACCTGCAATGGTTCGCCGACGAGGTCGACAAGGCCAGCGCCGGCAAGCTCAAGATCACGCTGCATCCCGGCGCGTCGCTCTACAAGGCCAACGAGATCAAGCGCGCGGTCCAGACCGGGCAGACGCCGGCCGGCGAGTTCATCCTGTCGGGCGCCGCCAACGAGAACCCGCTGTTCGGCATCGATTCCATCCCGTTTCTGGCCACCACCTACGCCGAGTCGAAGAAGCTCAACGACATCTCGAACCCGTACCTGGAGAAGCTGCTGTCCGGCCAGGGCCTGAAGCTGCTCTACACGGTGCCCTGGCCGGGCCAGTCGCTGTATTCGAAGAAGCCGCTGGCGTCGATGCAGGACCTGAAGGGCACCAAGATGCGGGCGTACAACCCGGCCACCACCCGCATCGCCGAATACATCGGGGCGCAGCCAGTCACGATTCAGCTCGCCGAGCTGCCGCAGGCGTTGGCAACGGGCAGCGTCGACAACTTCCTGACCTCCAGCGCCAGCGGTGTCGACAGCAAGCTCTACGAGCACGTCAAGTACTTCTATGACGTCAACGCATGGCTGCCTCGCAATGCGGTGGTCGTCAACCAGAAGGCGTTCGACGCGCTGGACAAGCCCACCCAGGCCGCGGTGCTGAAAGTGGCGCAGGCCGCCGGCGAGCGGGGGTGGAAGGTCAGCGACGAGAAGGACGACGAGTACCTGAAGGAGCTGGCGGCCAAGGGGATGCAGGTGGATCGGGGCAGCGAGTCCCTGAAGCGCGAGCTGAAGGTGATCGGTGGCCGCATGACCGTCGAGTGGTTGAAGACGTCCGGCGACGACGGCAAGGCCATCATCGACGCCTACCGCGCCGCGGTCGGCCACTGACGGGGTGGCCGGCATGGACCGCGTTCTCGACCGCTTCTACCGGGCCCTGTGTGCCCTGGCCGCCCTGGCCATGGTGGGTGCGCTGCTGGCGGTGCTGCTGGGCATCGCCGACCGGCAGTTCAACCTCAACCTGCGCGGGCTGGACGCCTATGCCGGCTACTGCATCGCGGCGGCCCTGTTCCTCGCCTTGCCCGAGACACTCCGGCGCGGCGACCATATCCGCGTCACGCTGGTGCTGCAACGGGCCCCGGCCACGCTGCGCGGGGCGCTGGAATGGTGGTCGCTGCTGGCCGCGTTCGGCCTGTCGCTGTTCCTGGCCTGGTTCGCGGTGCGCCTGGTCTGGATCTCATGGGACACGCACGATGTGTCGCAGGGCGCCGACGCGACGCCGCTGTGGCTGCCCCAGATCGCCATGGCCCTGGGGTGCATCGGCCTCGCCGCCGGCTTTGCGCACGGCCTGGCTTCGCGCTGGCGCGGGCGGCCGTTCTTTCCCGCGGCGGCCGGCGAAGCGGCGCACGTCGAATAGGCACGATACAAAGAGCCCACCATGGACATCCTCACCGCTGCGCTGCTGATCGCGCTGCTCATTGCCATCCTCGCCTCGGGCCTGTGGATCGGGCTCACCCTGCTGGGTGTCGCCTTGTTCGCGATGGAAGCCTTTTCGCCGCGCCCGGCCGGCGACAGCATGGTGCTGACCATCTGGGGCTCGGCCTCGAGCTGGACCCTGACGGCGCTGCCGCTGTTCCTGTGGATGGGCGAGATCCTGTTCCGCTCCCGGCTGACCGAGGACATGTTCAAGGGCCTCGCCCCGTGGCTCAACCGGGTCCCCGGCCGGCTGCTGCACACCAACGTGCTCGGCTGCGGCATCTTTGCCGCCGTGTCGGGGTCCAGCGCAGCCACCTGCGCGACCATCGGGAAGATCACGCTGCCCGAGCTGAAGCGCCGCGGCTACCCGGACGCGATCGCCATGGGCTCGCTGGCGGGCGCCGGCACATTCGGGCTGCTGATCCCGCCGTCCATCATCATGATCGTGTACGCGGTGGCCGCTGATGTGTCGATCGCCAAGCTGTTCGTGGCCGGTGTGCTGCCCGGCGTGATGCTGATGGCCATCTTCTCGGCCTACCTGATGATCTGGGCCTGGCGCCACCCCGACCAGGTGCCCGCCGCGGACGCGGGCATGAGCCTGGTCGACAAGCTGCGTGCCGGGCGGCACCTGATCCCGATCGGCGCGTTGATCGTGCTGGTCATCGGGGCGATCTACGGCGGGCTGGCCACCGCGACCGAGTCGGCCGCGCTGGGCGTGGCCGGGGCCTTGCTGCTGAGCCGGCTGGACGGCTCGCTCACCTGGGCCAGCTTCATCGACGGCCTGTTGGCCGCCTGCCGCGTCTACTGCATGATCGGCTTGATCCTGGCGGGAGCATCGTTCCTCACCCTGGCGATGGGGTTCATCGGCCTGCCGCGCGAAGTGGCGCAGTTCATCGGCAGCCTGCACCTGTCCTCGGGCTGGTTGATCCTGCTGTTGATGGTCTTCTTCATCCTGCTGGGGTGTTTTCTGGACGGCATCTCGATGGTGGTGTTGACGATGGCGGTGCTGCTGCCGACCGTCCAGGCGGCCGGCATCGACCTGATCTGGTTCGGCATCTTCATCGTGCTGGTGGTCGAGATGGCGCAGATCACGCCGCCGGTGGGCTTCAACCTCTTTGTGCTCCAGGGCTTGACGAAACGCGAGTTGCCCGAACTGGCGCGAATGGCCTTGCCCTTTTTCATGTTGCTGATGCTGGCGGTCTGGCTGATCTACCAGTTCCCGGCCATCGTGACCTTCGGCCCCAGCGTGATGTAGGGCCACGGGTGCCCGCGCCCCCCGGCGCCGCCCATCGTCGCCACAGGTCGGGCCCGCGCCGGCATCGGCGGGTGGCCGCGTGCGCGACAGGCGATGACTTCTCTGGCTGGCTGGTCCATGCGCACGGCATGGTGGCCGCTGACTACACTGAAATGGATTTGCCATGAACCAACCCTGCACGACAGACCGCTGGCAGTTCTGGATCGACCGCGGTGGCACCTTCACCGACATCGTGGCCCGCCGGCCCGATGGCACCCTGGCCACCGTCAAGCTGCTGAGCGAGAACCCCGAGCACTACCGTGACGCCGCCATCGAAGGCATCCGCCGCCTGCTCGGGCTGAAGGCCGGCGAGTCGATCACGCCGGACCAGGTCGAGTGCGTGAAGATGGGCACGACGGTGGCCACCAACGCGCTGCTCGAGCGCAAGGGCGACCGCACGCTGCTGGTCACCACGCGGGGCTTTCGCGACGCGCTGCGCATCGCCTACCAGGCCCGGCCGCGGCTGTTCGACCGCCGCATCCTGCTGCCGGAGCTGCTGTACGAGCAGGTGGTGGAGGCCGACGAGCGCGTCGGCGCCGACGGCGAGGTGGTGCAGGCGCTGGACGAGGCCGCCTTGCGCGCCGCGATGGCCGAAGCCTTTGCCAGCGGCATCCGCGCCTGCGCCGTCGTCTTCATGCACGGCTACCGCTACCCGGCGCACGAGCAGGCCGCCGGCCGCATCGCGCGGGAACTGGGCTTCACCCAGGTCAGCGTGTCGCATGAGGTCAGCCCGCTGATGAAGCTGGTGGCGCGCGGCGACACGACGGTGGTCGACGCCTACCTCTCGCCCATCCTGCGCCGCTACGTCGAGCAGGTGGCCAGCCAGATGCCTGGCGTGCCGCTGTACTTCATGCAGAGCTCGGGCGGCCTGACCGAGGCCCACCGCTTCCAGGGCAAGGACGCAATCCTCTCCGGCCCGGCGGGCGGCATCGTCGGCATGGTGCGCACCGCGCTCGCCGCGGGCCACGACAAGGTCATCGGCTTCGACATGGGCGGCACGTCCACCGACGTGTCGCACTACGCCGGCGAGTTCGAGCGCGCCTTCGACACCCAGGTGGCCGGCGTGCGGGTGCGGGCGCCGATGATGAGCATCCACACCGTGGCCGCTGGCGGCGGCTCGGTGATCCGCTTCGACGGTGCGCGGCTGCGCGTCGGCCCGGAATCGGCCGGCGCCAACCCCGGCCCGGCCAGCTACCGGCGCGGCGGCCCGCTGGCGACGACCGATGCCAACGTCATGCTCGGCAAGATCCAGCCGGCCTGGTTCCCCAAGGTCTTCGGCCCCGGCGCCGACCAGCCGTTGGACCGGGCGGTGGTGGTTCAGCGCTTCGCTGCGCTGGCGGCGCAGATGAGCCAGTCCTCGGGCCGCGAGGTGACGGCCGAGCAGGCCGCCAGCGGTGCACTGCGCATCGCCGTGGCCAGCATGGCCAACGCGATCAAGCGCATCTCGGTGGCGCGTGGCTACGACGTGACGCGCTACACCTTGCAGTGCTTCGGCGGCGCGGGTGGGCAGCACGCCTGCCTGGTGGCCGACGCGCTGGCGATGACCCGCGTGCTGGTGCACCCGCTGGCCGGCGTGCTCTCGGCCTACGGCATGGGCCTGGCGGACCAGATCGCGATGCGCGAGGCCTCCATCGAGCAGGCGCTGGACGCCGCCGGCCTGGCCGCCGCGCGCGCCCGCCTGGACGGCCTGGCCGAGAGCGCCAGCACCGAGCTGCTGAACCAGGGCCTGCCGCTGGACCGGGTCGCCGTGCGCCGGGGCCTGCTGCTGCGCTACCAGGGCACCGACACCGCGTTGCGCGTGGACCTGCCCGCCACCGGCCACGCCGAGGCCGACATCGCCGCTGCGCGGCGCGACTTCGAGGCCGCCTACCGCCAGCGGTTCGCCTTCCTGATGGACGACCGTGCGCTCGTGGTCGAGGCGGTGTCGGTCGAGGCCACCGGTGCCAGCGGCGAGCAGGCGGCTGGCGGTGCGTCCGGCGCCGTGCCCAGCTACCGGCCGCAGCCGGTGGAGCAGGTGCGCATGCACGCCGAGGGCGCCGATGGCCGCGAGGCCTGGCATGAGGCGGGCCTGTACCTGCGCGAGAACCTGCAGCCCGGTGCCACCATCGACGGGCCCGCGGTGATCGCCGAAGCCAACGCCACCACCGTGGTCGAGCCTGGTTGGCAGGCGCAGCTGATGGCCGGCGGGCCGATCGAGCTGCAGCGCGTGAAGGCGCGGGCCACGCGCCACGCGGTGGGCACCCAGGTCGACCCGGTGATGCTGGAGGTGTTCAACAACCTGTTCATGAACATCGCCGAGCAGATGGGCCTGCGGCTGCAGAACACCGCCGTGTCGGTCAACATCAAGGAGCGGCTGGATTTCTCCTGCGCGCTGTTCGACGCGGCGGGCCAGCTGATCGCCAATGCGCCGCACATGCCGGTGCACCTGGGCTCGATGAGCGAGTCGATCCAGACCGTGATCGCACGCAACCCGGCGATGCGGCCGGGCGATGTCTACGTGCTGAACGACCCCTACCACGGTGGCACGCACCTGCCGGACGTGACCGTGGTGACGCCGGTCTATTTGGACGGCAACGACGACAAGCCCTCGTTCTACGTCGCGGCGCGTGGCCACCACGCCGACATCGGCGGCCTGACGCCGGGCTCGATGCCGCCGAACTCGCGCACCATCGACGAAGAGGGCGTGCTGATCGACAACTTCCTGCTGGTGCGCGACGGCCGCTTGCGCGAGGCCGAGTTCCTGCAACTGCTGCGCAGCGGCCCCTACCCGGCACGCAACCCCGAGCAGACGCTGGCCGACCTGCGGGCGCAGATCGCCGCCAACGAGAAGGGCGTGCAGGAGTTGCGCGCCATGGTGGCCCAGTTCGGTCGGGAGACGGTGGCGGCCTACATGGGCCATGTGCAGGCCAACGCCGAAGAGTCGGTGCGCCGCGTCATCACTGCCTTGAAGAATGGCGACTTCACACTGCCGCTGGACAACGGCGCGCAGATCCAGGTCAAGGTGACGGTGGACAGCGCGGCCCGCGCCGCGACCATCGACTTCAGCGGCACCAGCGCGCAGACCGGCAACAACTTCAACGCCCCCAAGTCGGTCACCATGGCGGCGGTGCTCTATGTCTTCCGCACCCTGGTGGACGACGACATCCCGCTCAACGCCGGCTGCCTGAAGCCGCTGAAGGTGATCGTGCCCGAAGGCTGTTTGCTGAACCCGCGCGTGCCGGCGGCCGTGGTGGCGGGCAACGTCGAGACCTCGCAGTGTGTGACCAACGCCCTCTATGGCGCGCTGGGGGTGATGGCCTCGGGGCCGTGCACGATGAACAACTTCACCTTCGGCGACGCGAAGCACCAGTACTACGAGACGATCTCGGGCGGCTCGGGCGCAGGGCCGGGTTTTGACGGCACGGCCGTCGTGCAGACCCACATGACCAACTCGCGCCTCACCGACCCCGAGGTGCTGGAGTTCCGCTTCCCTGTGCGGCTGGACAGCTACGCCATCCGCCCCGGCTCGGGCGGTGCAGGCCAGTGCCGCGGCGGCGACGGTGGCACGCGGCGGGTGCGCTTCCTGGCGCCGATGACGGCGTCCATCCTCAGCAACGGCCGCGTGCACCCGGCCTTCGGCATGGCCGGCGGATCGCCGGGGGCGCCAGGCGCCAACCGCGTCGAGCGGGCCGACGGGCGGGTCGAGCCGCTGTCGCACATCGCCGCGGTCGAGATGGCGCCAGGCGACGTGTTCGTCATCGACACGCCGGGCGGGGGCGGTTATGGTGAGGCCCGATGAGCGATGAACCCCGCATCCTGCTGACCGGCTTCGAGCCTTTCGACGGTGAGGCCGTCAACCCGAGCTGGGAAGTGGCCCGTGCGCTGGACGGTGCGCCCATCGGTGGCGCCACCGTGGTGGCGCGCCAGCTGCCCTGCCGCTTCGGTGCGGCGCGCGAGGCCATCGTCGCGCTGCTGGACGAATGGCGGCCGAGCTGCGCGCTGGCGCTGGGCCAGGCCAGCGGCCGGGCGGACTTTTCCATCGAGCGCTTGGCGATCAATGTCGACGACGCGCGCATCGCCGACAACGCCGGTGCCCAGCCGATCGACGAGCCGGTGGTGCCCGGTGGCCCGGTGGCCTACTTCGCCACGCTGCCGATCAAGGCCATGGTGTCCGGCCTGCGCGCCGCTGGCTTGCCGGCGTCGGTGTCGCACAGCGCCGGCACCTTCGTCTGCAACCATGTCTTCTATGCCTTGATGCACGGGCTGCGCCAGCGCCCCACGGTGCGCGCCGGCTTCATGCACCTGCCGCTGCTGCCCGCCCAGGCCGCGAGGCATCCGGGCCAGCCCTGCATGCCCCTGACGATGATGGTGGAGGGGGTGCGCCAGGCGTTGCGGGTGGCCGTGGCGCACGAAGGCGTCGACCTGGCTCAGGGCGGCGGGCAGATCGCCTGATGCCGTCGGGCGCCTGAACAAATTGAGGAAGCTTGAGGGCTTCCCCGGCCCGACCCGCTTGCGCTCCGTCCGGGATGCGCCAACACTGCGCCCCACCCTGTGTTGGAGACCTTTCCATGACATTTTCCCGCCGCACCTTGGCCCTGGGCGCCACCGCTGCGCTGCTGGCCGCCGGCCTGCCTGGCGCAGCCATTGCCGCCGGCACCAAGTCGATCGCGTACTACATGCCTGGCGACGGCACCAGCACCGCCTACCTGATCGACTGGCAGCCCCGGTCGCGTGCCCGCGTGGTGGCCGGGCAGGGCGTGCAACCCGGCTCGGTGGCCGACAACGGTACCCAGAAGCTGGTCACGCTGGATGCCCCGTTGTCGAACACCTTCGCCAACATCGACAGTTGCGGCGAAGACATCCTGCAACGGCAAGACACCGCGCAAGTCGTGGTGCGCGACCTGCCGGGTGGCATTTCGCAGATCGTCGAGATCGGCACCATCACGAACCTCGGCGGCTGCGAGGACGGCCTGGTCACGCCCTTCGGCTCGCCGGATGACGTAGGCGCCAGCAAGAAGCGCCTGTCGATGAGCGCACGGCCTTCGGTGGCCGACCTGGTGCCGGGCACGCAGATCGCCGGCCCGAGCGAAGAGGCCTGGGCGCCCGGCGACATCGCCGTGGCCCAGGACGTGGTCACCCTCGGTGCCGGCACCGCCACGTTCCAGGCCACCGGCCACGGTTTCGCGGCGGCGTTCAGCCCCGACCAGTGGCTGGTGTTCTCGCTGTCCGGCTTCCAGCGCGCCTACACCCGCGTCGAGGTCGACAGCAGGACCGGCGGAGAGACCTGGCTCAAGGCCGACTGGATGGCGGGCGCACCGACGCGGGTCGAGTCGGCGATGTTCATCAAGCCTGCGGGCGGCGCTGGCTTCGGCACCATGATGCAGGCCGCACGCATGTGGGACTCGGGCATCTTCATCGCGACCCGCAAGCCCTTCTTCTTCTACCTCTACAAGACCGGCACCGGCGAACGGGTGCAGAAGGACCTGGACCTGGGCACCGAGTCGCGCACGCCGATCACGTCCTGGGGGCTGGACGGCGGCAACCTGTGGCAGCAGCGGCTGCTGGGCGGCGGCACGATCCAGCGCAACCGCACCTGGGTGCCCCTGCGCAACGAAGGCAGCAAGACCCATTGGGTGATGGAAAGCGAAGTCCAGGTCGACGACACGGGCGCGACGACGCTGATCAAGCCGCGCGTCAACTACTACCTCGACACCGGCAAGGCCGTGCCGCCGGCGGCGCAAGCCACCCGGCAAGGCATGGTCTACCTGGGCGACAAGCCGAAGCTGCCGCGCTGAACGCGGGGCGAGGAAAACCAAAGGGCCCCGCAAGGGCCCCTTCTCCATGGCGACCTCGGTGTCTCAAACCGCCGGCGGCTCACCACTGTCGTCGCGGTAGGCGCGCCAGCGGCCCATCGCCACGCGCATGAAAGCCACCTGGCGCACGAAGCGAGGGCAGGCCCGGCAGATCAGCAGGTGCATGCGCAGCCGCAGCCGGTCGGCCCAGCCCAATGTCTGGTCTTCACCCTGGAGCACCAGATGCGTCGCCTGCTTGCAATTGATCATCCACGTCATGCCTGGCCTCCGGTGCTGCCCATGGCTGCGGGGGTGAACCAGGTCATCTGCAGGCATTCCCGCAGCCGCAGCCTGGCTCGATGCAGCAGCACCCACAGGTTGGTCGTGGTGATCGCCAATTCCTTGCAGATCTCGTCGGTGTCGAGCTCCAGCCACTCGCGCATCATGAACACCCGCCCCTGGGTGGTGGGCAGCTTCTCGACGCAGGCGTCCAGCACGGCCAGGAACTGGCCCTGGCGGCAAAGCGCCTCGGGCTGGTCGGTCCAGTCCGCCGGCGTGTCGCGCCAGTGGCCGGTCTCGTCGAACAGCAGGGCGTCCAGGTCTTCACCGTCGTCGCGGTCGAGCACCGTGGCCTCGCGGGCGTGGCGGCGCAGCTGGTCGATCAGCTTGTGCTTCAGGATGCCGACCAGCCAGGTCTTGAGCGCCGAGGCGCCGCCGAAGCCTTGGGGTTTTTCCAGCGCGGCGAGCAGGGTGTCGGACACGGCGTCCTCCGCCCAGGCGTCGTTTCGCAGCTGGCTGCGTGCATACCGCAACAACTGCGGCCGCAGAGCTTCCACCTGTTGCGCAAAATCGGCCATGCAAGGGGTTCCTGAAAACACACGTTGGCCGGCAGTGTAAGAAACTTGGCCGTGCACCGACCCATGCCTGTCCCGTTCAACCAACCCTCATCGGAGATTCACACCATGACCCAGCAACGCCAAGTCTTCGCTTCCGCCCTCGCCACCGTGCTGGCCCTGGGCCTCGGCAGTGCGAGCGCCCACGCCGAAGACAAGAGCAAGGAAAAGTGCTACGGCATCGTCAAGGCCGGCCAGAACGATTGCGCGAACCTGAACGGCAGCCACTCCTGCGCAGGCCAGTCCAAGACCGACATGGACGCCAACGAATGGAAGTACGTGGCCAAGGGCACCTGCAAGGACCTGAAGGGCATGACCGCCGAAGAAGCCAAGACCAAGGCCAAGAAGTAAGCCGACACCACGCCGCCGGCCGCCACCTCGACGTCCACCGCCTCGACGCCCTCCTGCCATGCACCGCGACCTGCCGACCGCCGCGACCACGCCGCTGCCCGTGGGCATCGGCTGGCGCCAGCCGCACTACCGCGCGTTGCTGTCACAGCGGCCGGCGCTGGGCTTCATCGAGGTCCATTCAGAGAACTTCTTCGGCGACGGTGGCCCTGCGCTGGCCCTGCTGACCGAGGCACGCCAGCACTACCCGCTCAGCCTGCACGGCGTGGGTTTGGCGCTGGGCTCGGCCGCCGGGCTGGACGCCTGGCATCTGGACCAGCTGGCTGGCCTGGTCGAGCGCACGCAGCCGCTGCGGGTGTCCGACCACGCCAGCTTCGCCCGCGTGGCCGCGCCGGGTGGTGCCGAGGTGCTGCATGGCAGCGACCTGCTGCCCATTGCCTTCACCGACGCCTCGCTGAGCCTGATGGTGCAGCATGTGCAGCAGGTGCAGGAACGGCTGCAGCGCCCGTTGCTGGTCGAGAACATCTCGGCCTACCTGCGCTGGGCCGACGACCACCTGGCCGAGCCCGAATTCTTCAACGCGCTGGCCCGGCGCAGTGGCTGCGGCCTGCTGCTGGACGTGAACAACCTGGTCGTCAACAGCTTGAACCGGGGTGCGGCCGACCCGGTGGCCGACGCCTGTGCCTGGGTCGACGCTGTCGAGCCCGGCATCGTCGGCGAGATCCACCTCGCCGGCTACCACGACGGCGGCACCCTGGTCATCGACGACCACGGCTCGCCGGTGCACGAGCCGGTGTGGCAGGTGTATCGCCACGCGCTGCGGCGGCTGGGGCCCGTGCCCACGCTGATCGAGTGGGACACCGACATCCCGGCGTTCGAGGTACTGCTGGGCCAGGCCAGCTTGGCCGAAGCCGCGTGGCACCAGGTCGAGCGCTCGGCCGAAGAGGTGGCGAGATGAGCCCACGCGCCGAAGCCGACCGCCAGCGGGCCTTGGTGCAGGCCCTGAGGGCCTCGGCCACGCCCGGCTTGCCGGCCGGCGCGCTGGCGCTGCCGGGGCGGCGTGCCGACGCCGACGAGCAGGCCGGCCTGCGGGCCTACCGTGCCAACGCACAGGCCCTGGCCGAGCGGGCCCTGGCCGCGGCCTACCCGGTGCTGGCGCGCTGGCTCGGCGCCGAGGCCATGGCCGCCCTGGCGCGCGATCTCTGGCGCGCGCACCCGCCCACCCGGGGCGACCTGGCCTGTTTCGGCGCCGAGCTGGTGGCCTGGCTGCCGCGCGTGCCCGAGTGGGCCGACATGCCCTACCTGGCCGATCTGGCGCGGCTGGAATGGGCCGTGCATCGCGCCCACACGGCCGCCGACCCGGCCGACACCCCGCCCGACCTGCAGGCGCTGGCCGGCGAGGGCGCCGAGGCCTTGCAGGTGCGCTTCGTACCAGGCAGTGCGCTGGTCGACTCGGCCTGGCCGGTCGTCACGCTGTGGCAGGCCCACCAGGTGCCTGACGACACCGAGCCCACGCTGGCGCCGGTGCGGGCCGCGCTGGGCGAAAGTCGCGGTGAGGCCGCCTGGGTCTGGCGACGCGGCCACCGTATCGAGCTCGCGCTTCTGACCCCGGGCGAAGCGGCATTTCACGCGCACCTGCTGGCCGGCGAGACGCTCGGCCCCACCCTGGCGGCCGCCCTCGGCCGTGACCCCTTGTTCAGCTTCGAGCCCTGGCTGATGCGCGCGCTGCGCGAAGGCTGGCTCGCCGGGCTGACCCCGACCGACACACCCTGAAGGAGACTCCCATGTTGACGGCGCCCCCCGTGCTGGCGCGTGCTTGGCTGCGCGCGATTTCTGCCCTCGAAACCCTGCAACCGCTGGCCCAGCTGGCCGCGCGCGTCTATGTGGCGCGGGCCTTCTTCCTCTCGGGCCTGACGAAGATCCGAGACTGGGACACGACCCTCGCGCTGTTTGCCGACGAGTACCACGTGCCACTGCTGCCGCCCGAGGTGGCGGCCGTGGCCGGGACCACCGGCGAGCTGGTGCTGCCGGTGCTGCTGGCCCTGGGGCTGGCCGGGCGCTTCGGCGCCATGGGATTGTTCGTGATGAACATCGTCGCCGTGATCAGCCTGGAGGACATCGCCGACGCCGCGCTGCAGCAGCATGTCTTCTGGGGCAGCCTGCTGGCCGCGCTGGTGCTGTGGGGGCCGGGGCGCTGGTCGGTGGACCGGTTCGTGGCGCCTAAGTTCTTGGGCTCAGCTAGTTCTGACTGATGCCAATGGTCATTGACGACGGGATAGTGCCGTCCTCTCGACGTGGCAGCGTTCCAGTTGCGTCGATGCCCTGAAGAACTGCGTCGTCCCATTCATTCGAGCCGCTCGACCGAATGATTCTTCGGCCGATGATGGTTCCGTCAGAAGAAAGCTTCAACTCGACCTCAGCTCGGGGGTTGCCGGGAAGCGGGAATGGATACTTCACCCTGGGCCGAATGCGGGCCACGATCCGACCGGCATAGCTGTCTGATGGCCCCGCGTCGCGCGCGGCGTTGCCGATACTGCTGGGCGAGCCATTGCCACCGAGCTGCTCGCTCATTCGTTTGAGCTGATCCTGCCGGGCTTTCGCACGCGCCGCCTCGGCCGCCTGGTCCTGCTTCAGCTGGGCCTGCTTGTCCTTCTCGCGCTGCTTGGCCTCGGCCTGCTCGCGCTCCAGACGCTCCTTGTCGGCCTGCTTCTGCGCCAGTTCCTTGCGCTCCTTCTCTTCGCGTTGGCGTTTCTCGCGGGCCTTCTGGTCCTGGGCTTCGCGGCGCTCCTTCTCCAGCTTCTGCTGCTTCGCCTGCTCGATGGCGATCTCGGCGTCGCGCTCGGCGGCCGTGGGTCGCGGCGATTCGGTGGGCGGCGGTGGCGGCGGGGCAGCCACCTCGGGCTGCGGCTGAGGCTCGACCCGCGGCGGCGCGGCGATCTCGGGCACCGCGGCCCACAGCTCGGCGGTCACGCCCTCCGGCTCTTGCGTGTGCCACTGCACGCCCAGCGCCAGCGCCGCGATCAGCCCGCCATGCGCCAGCAACGACAGCGCCGCGCCGAGGTGCGGGTTGTCGCTGCTGGGCGGGCGCAGCGCGTCGCGCGGGATCACCAGCGACTTCAGCGGGTGGCGGGGGTCGAACGACGAGGTCGCGCTCACGGGTGGGCTCAGCCGCCTTGCTTGACCGACAGGCCCACGCGCTGCACGCCGGCACGCTGCAGCGTGTCCATCACCTTGACCACGCTCTCGTACTTCACCTGGCGGTCGGCCGAGATGACGACTGGCACATCGTCGTGGCCACGCTGGGCCTCGCGCACCCGGGCCACGAGCTGCGGCAGGGCGACGGCGGCCGGGTCGCCCTTGTCGACCTTGATCTTGAGCTTCTCGTCCAGGCCGACCACGATCTCGATCACGCTTTGCGGGCGCTGCTTGGCGCGGCCGACACTGGGCAGGTCGACCACGCCGGTGGTGATGAGCGGGGCGCTGACCATGAAGATGATCAGCAGCACCAGCATCACGTCGATGAACGGGACCATGTTGATCTCGTTCATGGTGCGGCGGCGGCGCGTGGGGCCGCCGCGGGCGATCACGCCGGGCATCTCGTCGGGCCCTTTCGCGCTCAGCGCGCGGCCGTCGGCGCCGTGGCCGGCGTCGCGACGTTGCGCTGCAGGATGTTCGAGAACTCTTCGGTGAAGCTCTCGAGCTGGATCGCGATGCGGTCGATGTCGCGCGCGAAGCGGTTGTAGCCGACGACCGCCGGGATGGCCGCGAACAGGCCGATGGCCGTGGCCACCAGCGACTCGGCGATGCCCGGCGCCACCGTGGCCAGCGTCACCTGCTGCAGGTTCGACAGGCCGACGAAGGCGTGCATGATCCCCCACACCGTGCCGAACAGACCCACATAGGGGCTGACCGAGCCGACCGTGCCGAGAAAGCCCAGGTTGCCCTCGATCGCGTCGAGCTCGCGCTGCAGGCTGGCGCGCATCGCGCGGCGAGCGCCGTCGAGCTGGGCGCCGGTGTCCAGCCGCCGCTCGCGCAGCTTGAGGAACTCGCGCATGCCGCTGGCGAACAGGCGCTCCATCGGGGCGGTGTCGGCGCGGTTGCTGGCGCTCTGGTACAGGTCGTTGAGGTTCTTGCCCGACCAGAACTCCTGCTCGAACTGGTCGTTGCGGCTGCGCACCCGAGACAGGCCGACGAGCTTGGCGAAGATCACCGTCCAGCTCGCCAGCGAGATCAGCAGCAGCCCGGCGATGACGAGCTGCACCACGAAGCTGGCCTGCAGCACGAGCGAGACGATGGAAAGGTCCTGGTTCATGGGGAGATGCTGTCGAGGATGTCGGTCGGAATGCGGCAGGGGCGGAAGGTTCCTCGGTCCACGCAAGCGATGGTGATCTTGCCGTCGCACAGCAGGGTGTCGCCGCGCCAGGCCTGCTGGGCGACGACCATGCGCGCGCGGCCGACCTCGGTGGGCTGCACGGTCACGGCCAGTTCGTCGTCCAGCCGGGCCGGGCGCAGGTAGCGCACCCTGCTGTCGGTGACGATGAAGATGGTGCCGGTCGCTTCCGCCATGGCCTGCTGGTGGTGGCCCAGGTGGCGCAGCCACTCGGTGCGCGCACGCTCGAAGAACTTCAGGTAGTTGGCGTAGAAGACCACGCCGCCGGCGTCGGTGTCTTCCCAGTAGACGCGCAGGGTGAGGGCGAATTGGTCGTCATGCGGCGGGCTCATGGCAAGCCCGCCATGATACGCGAGGCACCGGCCGCTATCGAGGCTGGATCAGCCGAGCGCCGGGCCGCCCCAAGCCGGCTGATCACCCGCTCGGCGCGTGGCTGCGGTACGCCGCAGCCGGGTGCCCACTCAGTGGCGAGACCGCTCGTAGACCGGGCCCCAGACGGGGTGGCCGGCCTCGGCCTTGTTCAGCGCGAAGCCCGGGTCCGCCACCCGCGCGGCGCGGAAGGCGGCCTCGCACTCGGCCATGCGGCCGCTGGTGCAGTAGATGAAGGCCAGGGTCTTGTGGGCCGTCGCGCGGTCGCGCGGCGTGGTCAGCTGCAGGCGCAGCGACTCGCCCAGGGCGCGCTCGGCCTCGGGGTACTGGGCTTCGTCGTAGGCGCGCAGGCCCAGCAGCAGGTTGCGTTCGGCGGGGCGGTCGAAGGCGTCACTGACGCTGGGCGCCGCGGCCGGCACGGCGCAGCCGGTGGCCAGCAGCACGACGCCAGCGCACAGCGCCGCAGCCAGCGGCCGACCCAGCGCAGCCAGACGGGGGGTGGAGTTCATTCGTCGAAACGGTGCTTGATCACCACCGGCTTTTCGGCCGAGATCTCGACCGTTCGAACCAGCGGGGGCAGTTCACCGTTACGAATTGTGATCGTGTGCGTGCCGGCCGACAAACTCAGCCGGTTCACCGGCGGGGTGATGCCGATCAACTGCCCGTCGACCTCGACCTGGCCCCAGGGGCTGACCGCCAGTTGCAGCGTGCCCTGCGGCGGTGGTGCCGCCGGGGCGGGCTCGGGCACCACGGCCGGCGCGGCGACGGTGGGTTTGGGCTTCTTGTCGCGCGCCGTCGTCGGCTTGGGCTTGGCCACGTCGGGCGCCGGGGGCTCGGCTTCGGCCAGGCCGGCCGAAGCGCCGGAGTCGGGCGGGACAGGGGCGCTGGCCGCCAGCTCGGGGCTGGGGGTGCTGGGCGGAGCAGCCGGTGGCGCAACCGCACTCGCGGCGCTGTTGGCGCTGGCCAACACGGCGGAGGCGGGCCCCGCAGCCGGCTCGATGGTCGCGGTGAACGGGCGCCAGGCGGTTTGCACCGCGGCCGCCAGCGCGGCCACCCCGATGCCCATGCCCACGATGGTCAGGCGGCGCCGCCGGGCCGATTCGGGGCTTTCCGCCAGGGCCCGCGCTTCCGGCAACTCCATCCAGTGACGCAGTTCCATCGACAGGTGGCGCGCCGAGGGGTAGCGGTCACCCGGCTCGCGGGCCATGGCCCGGGCCACGATGGCCGACAGCGAGGCCGGCACGCGGGCATTGACCTGGCGCACCTGCGGCGTCGGGCTGTTGAGCACCGCCCGGTTGATCTCTTCCAGCGTGCTGCCGGTGAAAGGCCGCTGGATGGTCAGCAACTCGAACAGCACCACGCCCAGCGAGTACACGTCGCATCGGCGGTCGACGGTCTCGCCGCGCAACTGCTCGGGCGCGAGGTAGTAAGGGGAGCCGGCCACTTGGCCGTCTGCCGCCGGCGCCTCGCGGTGGGCGATGCGGGCGATGCCGAAATCCAGCACCTTGGGGCTCTTGCGGCCGACCATGAAGATGTTGGCCGGCTTGATGTCGCAGTGCACGACGCCCTTGCTGTGGGCGTAGGCCAGCGCGTCGGCCACGCGGCGGACGATCTGGGTGGCCTCGACCGGGTTGGGCCGCCAGCCCTCTTGCAGCATGTGGCGCAGGTCGCGGCCGCGCAGCGGCTCCATCGCGATGTAGATGCCCTGGTCCGACGGGCCGGCATCGAAGACCGTGACGATATGCGGGTGCGACAGGCGCGCGGCGGCACGGGCCTCGTTGAGGATCATGTCGTCCAGCGCGCCGACGGCCTGGCTCTCGGCGGCGTGCAGGTGTAGGGTCTTGACCGCCACGGCGCGCGACAACAGCGGGTCCCAGGCGGCGTAGACGGTGCCCAGCCCCCCTTCGCCCAGCACGGCCTTGAGGGCATAACGCCCGACATGGCCGATCACCTTGCGCTTGACCGGCAAGGTTTTTTCGCCGACGGTCTCGACCACCGGCCCGGCAGGCCGGGTCGCCGTGGCCTCGGGCAGGCCGGCCACCGAGGCCAGGTCTTCGGCCACCGTGGCCTCGAAGGCGGAGTCGGTCGAGTCCGCGACCGGCTGCCGCCGGAAGGGGTTCCAACGCATGGGCGCAAGCATAGCCAAGGGCAGGGGGCGGCAACCGCGAAAAAAGTTGGGTCCGACCGCGATGGTTAACGGCTTGTCACCGATTCAAGGCGGCAGACAGGCGATCGACGGCTTCTCGCAACAGTGGCAGGCCAGTGGCGAAGGACAGGCGCAGGTAGGACTCGGCGGCCGCGGGCCCGAAATCCCGACCCGGCGTGAGGGCCACATGGGCCTTCTGCATCAGGTGCTCGCACAGGGCCCAACTGCTGCGGGCATGTGCGCTGCAATCGGCCCAGGCGTAGAAGGCACCGTCGGGCACCACCGGAACCGTCAGGCCCAGTGCGTTCAGGGCCGGCACGATGAAGTCGCGCCGCTCGCGGAAGGCCTGCCGCCGCCGCTCGTACTCGACCAGCGATTCGGGCTCGAAACAGGCCAGGGCAGCGTGCTGGGCCAGCGTCGAGGGGCAGATGTACAGGTTCTGCGCCAGCTTCTCGATCGGCGCGACCAGCGACTCTGGCACCACCAGCCAGCCCAGGCGCCAGCCGGTCATCGAGAAGTACTTGGAAAAGCTGTTGACCGAGATGACGTCGTCGCCCAGGGCCAGGGCGCTGTGGCTGAAGTCGGCGTCGTAGCTGAGACCGAGGTAGATCTCGTCGACGATGCTGACCCCGCCGCGCTCGCGCACGGTGGCAGCGATGCGGCGCATCTCGTCGGCAGCGATCGAGGTGCCGGTCGGGTTGGACGGCGAGGCCAGCAGCACGCCGCGGGTGGCTGGCGTCCAGTGCGCGGCCACGCCGGCTGCGTCGAGCTGGAAGCGTGTCTCCGGGCCGGCCGGCAGCAGCCGCGCCGTGGCGCCGGTGGCGGCCACGAA
>JBGAGZ010000017.1:0-77086 GCA_044226465.1 Burkholderiaceae bacterium
GGCGATTTGTGCAGCGGCGAGAAGCGCAGGGTTGCGGTCGGCGCGCGCAGCGCGCTTCGTGAACTGACTCGCGCAGCTTGTCTGAGCGAAGTGAGCGCAGCGATCGAAGCGAGTTCTGCGCGCGACCGCAGCCCGAGCATCGCAGCGGAGTCGGCACGCCGTGCCGACCGCGGAACCATGAGCCCCCGCCGGGTACCGCCCGCCGCAATGCTCAAACCCATGCCAACCGTCACCCAACGAACGGCAACAACTGGCCGAAACGCGACGCCGAAACAAGCCGCACTCCACCTAGGGTAGGCACAGCACCGGCACGCAGCGCACGTCGCAGCGCACCGACTGGGCCAGGAAGCAGACGTCGTGTGCGCGGTGGTGCAGCGCTTCCAGTTCGGCCTGTGTCGGCTGGCGTTCGCCGGCGAAGCGGGTGCGCGGCCGCAGCGTCACGGCCTGCATCACGGTGCGGCCCTGCGCGTCCGGGCCCATCAGGCCTTCGGCCGGGTCGTCGTAGTCGTCGACCACCCAGCCACCGGCCGCGGCCAGCGACAGGAACCACAGCATGTGGCAGCTCGACAGTGCTGCGACGAAGGCCTCTTCCGGGTCGATGCCCGCCGGGTCGGAATACGGCAGCGGCACCACCGAGGGCGACGAGGACGCCGTGACCAAGGCACCCCCGTCGAAGCGCCAGGTGTGGCGGCGGCTGTAGCGCTGGTCAATGAAACGCTGGCTGCCGCGCTGCCAGTGGATGTGGGCGCCGTGGGCGTGTTGACTCATGCCGATACCTCTTCGCGCGCGTTGCCCGCCATGGCTGCCCCCTGCTGGCGCGCACAGGCTTGCAAAAAGGACTCGGCCAGCGGCACGCGCGCGCCGCGCAGGGCCGCACGCTCGGGCTGGAAGAGCGTGGCCACGAAGAACGGGTGGTCCGTGCGCTCCAGGGCGTGGACCATGCCCTGCCCTAACGGGCCGTCCGCATCCTCTTCGAAGCCCACCGCTCGCATCGCCCCGCCGAACAGGGCCGCGCGCCGGGCCGGCACCACGCCGTAGCGGCAACGGTAGCCTTCGGTCGCGCGCTCGGCGCCATAGGCCTGCGCGATCTTCGAGCCCGGTGCGAAGCGGATGCTGCGCGTGGCCTCAACCAAGCCGCATTCGAGCAGGGCGATCACCGGGTCGGCGGCATCTGGCTCGGTCTCGGCATGGGCCGCATCGGCCCAGCCGAGGTCGCTGCGGGCATGTTCCAGCACCGCATGCTGGAAGCCGCCGCAGGTGCCCATGAACGGCCGCTGCGCGCGCCGGGCGAAGCCGATGGCGGCGAGCACGCCGTCCATGCTGCAGTAGGGGCTGCCAGGCAGGCACCACAGGCCGTCGAAGCGGGCCAGGCGGCGTGCCGCGTCATCGACGCTGCGGCCGAGGCTGTCGCTCGCCACCCAGATGAAGCCGGCGCCCAGCCCGAGGGCCTCGGCGGCACCCAGCAGGGCGCGCGGGATGGCGCGGTGGGCGAGGATCGTCGGGTCGAAGTCGCCCACCAGGGCGATCTGCAACGGGGTTGGCGGGGGGGGCATCGTCGTGGGCCCTGGGCGGTGGCGAGAAGCGCATGTTGGCCGCGGCGGGTGCCCGCATCAATGCGACAGAATGCAGTTCTTTGCTTCATATTTCGCAGCAATCTCAAGCGGTTGCCCATCTTCCTTATGGACAAGCTCAAAAGCCTGCAAACCTTCGTGCGCATCGCTGAGCTGGGCAGCCTGACCGCCGCCGCGGCCGCGCAGGACACCTCGGTGCCCTCGGTGGTGCGCCAACTGGCGGCGCTGGAGCAGCACCTGGGCACGCGCCTGTTCCAACGCACCACGCGCCGGGTAGCGCTGACGGCCGAGGGCCGCGCCTACCTGGCTCGCTGCCGCGACGTGCTGGCCCTGCTGGCCGATGCCGACGCGGCCCTGCGCAGCGACAGCCGCGATGTGCGCGGCCACCTGCGCATCACAGCACCCGTTCTGTTCGGCGAGCAGCACGTGGCGCCGGTGGTCGCCGACTTCGTCCAGCGGCACCCGCTGGTCAGCATGGACCTGCTGCTGCTGGACCGCTACGTGAACCTGGTCGAGGAAGGCGTGGACGCCGGCATCCGCATCGGCGAGCTGCCCGACTCGTCCCTGGTCGCGACACGCCTGGGCGAGGTGCGGCCGCTGGTCGTCGCCAGCCCGGCCTGGCTGGCCCGCCACGGCACACCGACGCGGCCGGAGCAGTTGCGCGAGGCCGAGGGCATCAGCTTCAGCGGCGAGCGCGAGAGCGACTGGGTCTTCCTGCAGGACGGGCGCCGCCTGCGCGTGCCGGTGCGCGGCCGCCTGGGCTTCAACCACCCTGGCGCCGCGCTGCGGGCCTGCGAGGCCGGCGCGGGCATCGGCTGGTTCCTGTCGTACCAGGTGCGCGAAGCCCTGCAGACCGGGCGGCTGAAAGCCGTGCTGCCCGACTTCGGCACCGTCTCGCAGACCGTGCAGTGGGTGATGCCCCAAGCCCGCCTGGTGCCGGCCCGGCTGCGCGCCTTTGCCGACGCGGCGGCTGCCGCACTGAGGCCGGTGCTGGCTGCCTGAGATAGGGCACCCGGCTGCGGCGTACCGCAGCCACCCGCCAAGCGGGTCTCAGCCGGCTTGGGGCGGCCCGGCGCTCGGCTGAGCGCTGCGACCACGGTTCAGGCCGCCAGCACGCCCAGCCGCTCGCGCGCCGACGTGGCCAGGCGCCCGGCCGCACCCAGGGCCTTCGGGCCCGCCATGGCCTGCTCGAACACCGCGCGCACCTCGTTCGCGCCGGGGGCCTCGGCCTCGGCCAGGCGCTCGGCACGGGGGCGCACACGACCGTGGGCGTACAGGTCCAGCACCGCGTCTTCGAGCCGGCGCGAGGGCCGCTCCAGCGTGCGCAGCCGCCGCACCGCCAGCTGGTTGCGCGCCCGCTCCAACTGCAGCGGGTCCGTGCCGCGGGCTTGCTCGGCGACCAGGCGCTGCACCTCGTCGGCGAAGGCGCCCACGTGCTCGGGCGACATCGAGGCCTCGATCACCAGCTGGCCGGCCAGGTCGTCCAGGTCGGCCGAGCAAGCGGCGTAGTAGACCAGGCCCAGGCGTTCGCGCAGCGTGTCCATCAACGGTGAGCTCATGCCCTCGCCCAGCACCGCCGCGGCCAGCACGCTCGCCGCGTGCGCCGGCGCGGTCAGCGGTGGCGCCGGAAAACCCAGCACCACGTGGGTCTGGCTGTTGCCGGCCACGCGCTTCAGGCCGAGCCCACCGACGAAGCGGGGCGCTTCGACCTGGTGGCGTGTGCCCTGTGGCAGCGCGGTCAGGCTGTCTTCGGCAGCGCGCACGATGGCGGCCGGGTCGACGCGGCCCGCGGCGGCCACCACGATGTTGGCGCCGGTGTACTGCTGCCGGACATAGCCCAGCAGCTCGTCGCGGTCGAAGCGCTCGATGTTGCGGCGGCGCCCGATCACCGGCTGCGCCAGTGGATGCGCGCCGTAGCAGGCCTTGTCGAAGCACTGGAAGGCGGCATCGAAGGCATCGTCCTCGGTCTCGGCGTATTCCTGCAGGATGACCTGGCGCTCGCGCTCCAGTTCTTCGGCCGGGAAGCTGGAGTCGCGCACGATCTCGCCCAGCATGCGCACGAACAGCGGCGCGTGCCCGGCCAGGCCGCGCATGTGGTAAGCGGTGTGGTCCTTGTCGGTGTGGGCATTGACCTCGGCGCCCAGGCGCTCGGCGTCGAGGTTGATCTGCTGGCAGTTGCGTGCCTGCGTGCCCTTGAAGGCCATGTGCTCGGCCATGTGGCTGATGCCGTTCAGGCGCGGGCTCTCGTTGCGGCTGCCGGTGCGCACGAAGATGCTGACGCTGGCGCTGTCGACGTGCGGCAGGCGAATCGCCAGCACGCGCACGCCGTTGGCGAGCGTGGCGAGGGTGGTGTCGGAATCGGGGGTGGTCGTCATGAGTATCCCGACAGCTTAAGCCCGCGGCGGCGGCCGCTATCCTCGCGCCCCATGCAACGCTTTGTTCGAGACCTCTCGCTGTCGGCCGTCGTGGCCGGTTTCGTCGCCGTGCTCGTCGGCTTCACCAGTTCGGTGGCCATCGTCTTCGCCGCAGCCCAGGCCGTCGGCGCCAACGCCGCCGAGACCGCTTCGTGGATGTGGGCGCTGGGCCTGGGCATGGGCCTGACCAGCCTGGTGCTGTCGCTGCGCTACCGGTTGCCGGTGCTGACGGCCTGGTCCACCCCCGGTGCGGCGCTGATCGCCGCCACCCACGGCATCGGCCTGCCCGAGGCCACCGGCGCCTTCGTGGTCTGCGCGGTGCTGATCACGCTGGCTGGCTACACCGGCTGGTTCGAGAAGGTGATGGGACGCATCCCGATGGCGATCGCCGCGGCGCTGCTGGCCGGCGTGCTGGCGCGTTTCGCGCTCAACGCGGTGACGGCCACCCAGGCCGCCCCGCTGCTGGTGATCGCGATGGCGCTGGCCTTCCTGGCGGGCCGGCGTTGGTGGCCGCGCTACGCGGTGCCGGGCGTGCTGCTGGCCGGCATCGTGGTGGCGGCGGCCCAGGGCCGCATCCATCTCGGCGGCGTGATGCTCGCCTGGGCGCCGCCGGTGTTCGTGATGCCGGCTTTCAGCCTGCAGGCGCTGGTGGGCATCGCACTGCCGCTGTTCGTGGTGACCATGGCCTCGCAGAACCTGCCCGGCGTGGCGGCGCAGCGCGCCTCGGGCTACGACACGCCCGTCTCGCCGGTGGTGGGCGCCACCGGCCTGGCCAGCCTGGTGTTGGCGCCCTTCGGCGGCTACGCGCTGAACCTGGCCGCCATCACCGCCGCCATCTGCATGGGCCGCGAGGCGCACGAAGACCCGGCGCGGCGCTACACCGCGTCTGCCATGGCCGGCGTGTTCTACATCGCCCTCGGCCTGGCCGGCGGCGCGGTGGCGGGGCTGCTGGCGGCCTTCCCGCCCGAGTTGGTGGCGGCGGTGGCCGGGCTGGCGCTGCTGGGTACGATCGCCGGCGGCCTGGCCACGGCGCTGAAGGACGAGCACCACCGCGACGCGGCGCTGCTGACCTTCGTCGTCACGCTGTCGGGGCTGACGGTGGCCGGCGTCGGCTCGGCCTTCTGGGGCGTGGTGGCGGGCAGCGTGGCGCTGGCCTTTCAGCCCAGGCGCTGATTCCTGCGGTTCGTCGCATGCCGCTGGCGCGACCGGGCCGCCAGGCGCAAGGTGCGAACCTCGCCGATCCTGGCGCTTTTGCAAAGAGGTGATCGCCATGCAAGCCCTGGTCCTCTTCGTGGGCTGGTGCATCCTGTTCGTGCTGGCCTGGCCGCTGGCGGTGCTGGCGCTGTTGCTGTTTCCGCTGGTCTGGCTGCTGTCGCTGCCGCTGCGGCTGCTGGGCATCACGGTCGGCGCGGTGTTCGCGCTGCTGAAGGCGCTGTTGTACCTGCCGGCGCGGCTGCTGGGCGGCGCAGCGAGAACCTAGCCCCGCGGGATTCACTGGCGGCGGCCGCCCGAACCGCCGATTCCTCGGCCGGGCCTTGCCTACACTGGGCGGTTTCGCGCGCCTGGCGCGCCAGCAGACCGCTCCGGAGGACCCGCCATGAACCCAGCCACCCACGTGCTCGTCGTCAGCGCCGACGAAGAATGGCGCGCGCAGGTGGTGCAGGGCCTGAACACCGCCGCCGCGCGCCTGCCCAACCCCTTGGGCCTGATGGCCGTGGCCTGCCCCTGCGACGGCAGCGCGCTGGAGGCCGTGCTGGCCACCGGCCCCACCCAGGCCGACCTGCAGGTGGTGCTGATCGACCATGGCCCGCGAGGTGCCTCCGACAGCGGGCCAGCTGCCGTGATCGCCGCCCAGCGCATCATCGAGGCACGACCCGAGCTGTCGCTGTACATGGTGCTGGAAGACGACGCCGACAAGCTGCTCGTCGAGCAGCTGGCCAGCGACGCTGTCGACGGCTACTTCTTCCGCGGCGAGCACGACTACAACGGCTGGTTCCGCATCGTCGCGGCCGAGGTGGCCGAGAAGGCCGAGACGCCGTTCTACGACGCGCTGAAGGCCTATGTGGCCCAGGCCAAGGACAGCTGGCACACACCGGGCCATGGCGGCGGCGACTCGTTCAAGGGCAGCCCCTGGGTGGGTGACTTCTACGACTTCGTCGGCGAGCAGATGCTGCGGGCCGACCTGTCGGTCAGCGTGCCCGAACTCGATTCGCTGTTGCACCCGATGGGCGTGATCGCCCAGGCCCAGAAGCGCGCCGCCAAGGCCTTCGGCGCCAAGAAGACCTACTTCGCCACCAACGGCACCTCGACCGCCAACAAGGTCATCTTCCAGACCTTGCTGGCCCCGGGCGACAAGCTGCTGCTGGACCGCAACTGCCACAAGTCGGTCCACCACGGCGTGATCCTGTCGGGCGCGATGCCGGTGTACCTGGACTCGTCGGTGAACCGCCACTACGGCATCTTCGGCCCGGTGCCCAAGGCCACGGTGCAAGCCGCGATCGAGGCGCACCCGGACGCCAAGGTGCTGATCCTCACCAGCTGCACCTACGACGGGCTTCGCTACGACCTCAGGCCCGTCATCGCGATGGCCCATGCGGCCGGCATCAAGGTCATCATCGACGAGGCCTGGTTCGGCCATGCCCGCTTCCACCCCGAGCTGCGGCCCACCGCGCTGGAGTGCGGCGCCGACTACGCGACGCAGAGCACGCACAAGATCCTGTCGGCCTTCTCGCAGGCCAGCATGGTCCACGTCAACGACCCCGGCTTCGACGAGCACCTGTTCCGCGAGAACTTCAACATGCACGCGTCGACCAGCCCGCAGTACAACCTGATCGCCAGCCTGGACGTGGCGCGCAAGCAGGCCGTGATGGAGGGCTACCGCCTGCTCGACCGCTCGCTGAAATTCGCCCACGAGCTGCGCGAGAAGATCAACGCCACCGGCGCCTTCCGCGTGCTGGAGCTCGAGGACCTGCTGCCCGACGAGGTCAAGGGTGATGGCATCCGCCTGGACCCGACCAAGCTGACGATCGACATCTCGCAAAGCGGCTACTCGGCCGACGAGCTGCGCGACGAGCTGATCGGCCGCTACAACATCCAGGTCGAGAAGAACACCCACAACACGCTCACACTCTTGCTGACCATCGGCACCACCCGCAGCAAGGTGAGCCGGTTGTTCGACGCGATGCTGCGCCTGGCCAAGGAAAAGCGCAGCCCCCGCGCTTACGCCCGCGTGCCCGAGGCGCCGCGCTTCACCAGCCTGGCCTGCCTGCCGCGCGACGCCTTCTACGAGGCCGGCGAGCGCCTGGCCTTGCTGGACGACCAGGGCCAACCCAATGCCGCGCTGACCGGCCGCGTCTGCTGCGACCAGATCGTGCCCTACCCGCCGGGCATCCCCGTGCTGGTGCCGGGCCAGGTGATCGAGGCCAACATCGTGGCCTACCTGGTGCGGCTGCTGCAGACGCAGAAATCCATCGACCTGCACGGGCTCGCGCTGGTCGATGGCGAGATGCACCTGCGCGTGCTCAGCGAGGCCGAGCGCGCTGCGCTGCCGGTTCGTTGAACGGCTACTGGTTCAGGCGGATCCTGTACTCGATCACGTCGCCCCAGATCGGCTTGTAGTCGCAGCTGGTGGGCTTGAAGTTCCACGACAGGATGGAGCGCGCGTTGCGCGTCGCGGCGTTCATCGGCTCCACGGTCTGCACGTTGTCGACCGCGTTGGCCAGCACGGCGAACTGCCAAGGTGGCGCGGTGGTTGAGTTGGCCAAGTGCACATGGTCCTGCCCGACCGGCATGAAGCCGTTGCCGCCATCCACGCAGTGCAGCACATATTCGCGGCTGCCCGGGTTGGGCGCGGTGCCGAAGCCGAAGTTCTGCTTGATCTTCACCGGGCACATGAAGCCGCGGCGCTGCGGGTCATAGCCGCAGCAGGGCATTTCCTCGTAGTACAGGCTGCCCACGTAGCTGACCTTGGCGCCACACTGGCGCGCCGCGGTGAAGAACGGGTCTTCGGGCGGGATCTTCAGCCCGTCCTGGGCGCAGTACTTGTACTGATCGTAGAGCTTGGCCTGCAGGGCCAGCTGCTCGGCCTCGGGCAGCTTCAAACTGAGCGCGAGCTGCTTGGCCACGTCCTCGGTGACTTCGGCTCCGCACAGCGTGTCGCTCTGGGCGTGCGCCGCTACGCCGGCCAGGGCCAGCAGCGGGGCGACGACGATGGCTCGGGCCCAGCAGATGGCCTGGCGCGAAAGATTGGTATCCATGGCGAACCTCCTTGCGGTTGATCTGCAAACAACGACGGTGTGTCGCGTTTGCAGTCTGGGTTCGCCGGCACGCCGCCGACATCCTGCAGGTTCCGGGTATCGCCCCCCAGGGCAGCAGCCCCTCGTTCAAGGACCCGCGGAGCAGGCTTCAGCCCCGCGCGTTTTCAGGGCAGGCCGGACCAGCCTGTCAGGCGCTCGTCGCTGATGTCGCGGCTCAGACCATCGTCCGACGGTGCGTCGAGGCGGCGGCGAACAATGCCGACGCCCGGCGCGTACCAGGTCGACAGCGTCGAGGTCACCGTGGGTCCCGACTGGCCGGACTTCGAGAAGGTGACGCGACCAGCCACGATGCGGTCGACCCGAACGGCGTGCTGGGTCGGCAGGCCGGTCAGGGCCACGTCCTCAGCACCGACCACGCGGGAGTAGATCGCCAGGTCGAAGTATTCGCCACGTCCGTCGCCATCCACGTCGGCCACGGCGTTGGCAATGCGCTCGTCGAAGGCGACGATCTGCTCGTTCACGCGAAGCGGCGACTGCAGCTCGATCAGGTTCGCGATGTCGTTGATGCCGTCGCCGTCGGCGTCGATTGCGTCGGGCTGCACGATGTTGCCGTTGACGGCGGCCACATGCACGCTGCCCGCGCCCTGGTTGAAGGTGTTGGTCGCAGACTCCAGCACGCCGGGCGCCGCGCTCGCATGGGTAACGGTGCTGACATAGCCCACGTTGCCCGGTGCAGTGCCAGCGTACTGCCAGCTGGCACCGGCCACCAGCGGCCGCACGGCCGTGGCGTCGGTGTACAGCGTGGCGCCCAGCGCGGGTGGCGTGGGCACCAGGCCGCTGCCGTCCTGCCCGTTGTCGCCGCCACCGCCGCCGCATGCGGCCAGCAGCAACGCCATCGCACAAGCCGTGGTGGCACCGGCCATCAGCCTGGCAAGCGAACCGCCGAGGTGCTTCATACGAGCCTCATCGATTGACATGGGTTCTCCACTGTAGCGGCCATTGAACGGGGCCGCCTTGCGGCACGCTCACCACTCACGTATGGTTGCCAAATTAACCTGCTTGCAGGGATGGGGTGCACACCCCACCCGAGGCGCCTGGGGAGACCGCCTTGTCCACGCCCACCACCGCCAGCGCCTTCGGGCGAGACGGCATCCATTTGATCCCGATCGACCGGCGGCCCACGCGCGCCAGCGTCGGCCGCCGCAAGTTCCCGATCAGGGACCTGCGACAACTGGCCGGCACCGAAGAAACGCAGCGCCTGCTCGACCAGGACGTCACCTGGCTGTCCGACCTGTACCGCAACGATCTGCTGCTGCGCGACTTCAGCCTGTTGTTGGCCGACGATGTCGAGGTCATGCGCGGCCTCGTCTGGCACCGGGGCCAGGCCATCGAGGGCACCTTGCCGCCAAAGCAGACCAAGGAGCCCAAGCGCATCGACAAGTGGGTCGACAAGCTGAACAAGCGCGGTGACAAGTACCCGTTCTTCGCCGGCACCAGCGCCATCGTGCACTCGGCCGGCTCGCGCAACTACTACCACTGGACGATCGAGATCATGCCCCGGCTGTTCGCGCTGCGCGAGGCCATGCGCGAGGGGCACGTGCAGCCGGACCGGGTGCTGCTGTTCTACGACGAGCCGCACGGCTTCGTGATGGACTCGATCCACGCGCTGCTGCCGGACCTGGCGCCGCTGGTCGAGGTGGTGCGCGACAACCTGACCCGGCTGGAGCGCTGCTGCTTTTTCGTCGACGCGACGCCCGACGCACCCTACGAGAACCACCTGGCCCACACCTCGCGCCTGAAGGTCTGCACCGGCCTGCTGTCGGAGGCCATCGACCAGCACCTCGCATCGCGGCCCGCCGCCTCGCCGGGCCGCGCCTGGCTGATCTCGCGCGCCGACGCACCGACGCGCCGGCTGATCGGCGAGGACCTGCTGCTGGAGAGCTTCGCCGACCTGGGGCTGGAGCGCGCGCAGTTCACCGGGCTGGGGGTTCGCGAGCAGATGGCGATGATGGCGGACGCCCGCTTGATCGTCGCTCCGCACGGCGCGGGGCTGACCAACACGATCTATTGCCGCCCGGGCACGGCGGTGATCGAGGTCAACGTACCGAGCTTCGTCCGGCGCTGCCGCAGCTTTGCCGACATTGCCATGTACCGCGGCCTGCAGTACGGCCTTGCGATCGCCGACCCGATGCCCAGCGACAACGACGAGCCAGACATCGGTCTGAACGGCCCCAAGGCGATCAAGGCCCTGCGAAAGCTGGCCGACAAGCTGCTGCAGGCCGGCCCGGCAGCGGCCTGATGGCCGGCCGCCGGGCGGCTGCCACGGCTCAGCCGATGCGGATGACCTTCGCCACCGATGGAACGCCGGCAGCGTTGAACGCGAACAGCATGTAGTAACCGGGGGGGGCGGTGTTCGGGGTGGCCGGCAGCGACACGTTCAGGTCGGCCCCGGCCTGGCTGAACACCAGGTCCTGGAAGCGCTGCTCGGTGCTAAAGGCGTGCGTCACGCCACCAAAGCGAACCGCGGTCACGCGCGACACGGTGTCGCCGGTCGCCATCGACATGCCGATGTTCTGGCCCCAGGTGCCGCTGGCAGGTGCCGTGGCGATGGTCGGCCTGTCGGCCAGCTGGCCCGACCCATCGGTCTTGTACAGGTAAGGCGGGTAGTAGATCTCGGCGTTCAGGTTCATCACCGGGCCTGGCGCACCACCGCCCGCGGTCAGCACGGTCCCGTCGGGCATCAGCATCGAAATCGAGTGGTAGAGCCGCGGCTTGGCGGCGGTGGCACTGATCGTCCAGTTGCCGGTCGCCGGGTCCCACATTTCGGAGTGGTAGGCCGCACCCGCCAGCTTGTTGCCCTTGGACGAGCCGCCGTTGGCCCAGACCAGGCCGTTGGGCAGCACGGTGGCGTTGCCGTAGAAGCGGCCCTGCGACATCGCTGCCGTCTGGGTGATGGTGGGCGGCGAGTTGTTCAGGTCGACCAGCGAGGCCAACCCGCCGGTGCGGATGGACAGAACCTTGCCGGGCGCGTACATGACGGCGCTGTTGAACTGCTTGCTGATTGACAGCCCGCCCGCCACCACCTTCTTGACCTTGCCGGCGCCCTTCTTGTCGAGCTCGTAGATGTCGCCGCTGTTGGTCAGCACGGTGATCTTGCCGCTGGGGGCCAGCCAGGCGTGCGGGTAGCTCCAGTTGTCGGTCGAGCTCTTGCCGTAGGCCGGCTCGCTGGTCGCGTTGGTCAGCGTGCGCCAGCCGGTGCTGGGGTTGTAGACCTCGGGGGTGGACGCGAACGTGGCCGGCAGCGGCGGCACCCACTTGGGCATGCTCTTGTCGATGCGCCCGCCGATCACCACCTCTTCGCCGTCGCCAGTGGTGATCACGGTCGGGTACCAGCGCTGGTAGACCATCGACTGCGACTGGCGGTTCAGCACGTTATCGGCCGGCGTGAAGATGTTGACGTCGTTCAGGCCGAAGTTGCGCTGGTCGTTGACCGTGCGGTCGCCGCCGACCAGCAGCACATTGCCATTGGGCAGCAGGGCCTGGCCAACGCAGAAGGTGTCGGTGCCCGACACGTTGTCGAGCACCTGCATCGCGTCGGCCCCCACGCCCAGGGATGGGTCCCAGAGCGCGTAGTACAGCAGGCCGGACTGCGTGCCCGCGGTGTCGGTGCCGTAACTCAGCACACGCCCGTCAGGCAGCAGGACGGTGTGGATCGGGATGATCGGCCACTCGAATGCGGTGCCGAAGGTGCCCTTGATGTGCGCGTCGCTGCCGCCCTGGGGCGCTGCCAGCCGCCCCTTGGCGCGCTTGGCCTGCGGCTGGCCGCGGTCGACCGGCGCCTTGTAGAACAAGGGTTGGTCTTCTTCGGTGCCGGACAGCGCGAAGTCCAGCGCGGCAGCCCCAACCCCCGCGACCGCGGTGGTGGCCAGGGCCAGCACCGCCGCGCGGCGGGTGCGCGAGCGCGGAAGCCAGCGAGATTTGTCGTTGCTCATGGGTCGCCTCCAGGCCTTGCGGCCGACCTTTCAAATCGTGACCAGAGATGCTAAAGGCAACATGCCAGGCGACGGCGAGGCGGATTGCCGCCTTTACCAGCTTCAAGTTGGGGGGGCGGCCGGGCAGCCCTGACGCGCGTCAAGCGCCCTGCCGCGCGGCGGCCAACTGGCGCCAGAAACGGGCGTCCTGCGAGGTCGCGAAATTGATGCGCATCAGCGTGCTGGGCCGACGGGTGGCGTGGAACAAATGACCCGGGGCCAACAGCCAGCCCTGGTCGAGCAGGGCCTGGGCCAGCGGCTCGGTGTCAACCCCCGTGTCTACCCAGCCGAACAGGCCTTGCGGGGGTGCAACGAAGCGGCAGCCGTGGGCTTGGGCCAACTGCACCACGCGGTGCCGCGCCGCGTCGAGCCGCGCCACCACACGCTCGGCGTGCCGGCGCAGGCTGCCTTGTTCCAGGCAGTGGGCGACCGCCTGCTCCAGCACCGCCGGCGTGGTCAGCGTGGACAGCAGCTTCACGTCGATCAGCCGCTCGACCAGCTCGTGCGGCGCGGCCACGTAGCCCACACGCCAGCTCGGCGTGAGGATCTTCGAGAAGCCCGACACGTAGAGCGTGCGCTGCAGCCCGTCCAGCGCCGCCAGCCGCGGCAGGTGCGCCGGCGCGAGGTGGGCATAGGTGTCGTCTTCGACGATGCGAAAGTCGTGCGCCTCGGCCAGCTTGAGTACCTGGTGGGCCTGGCCCAGGCTCAGCGAGTGGCCGGTCGGGTTGTGCAGCACCGACACGGTCACGTACAGGCGCGGCCGGTGCTCGCGCGCCAGCGTGGCCATCACGCCCAAGTCGGGCCCGTCGGCGCCGCGCGGCACCGGCAGCAGGCGCATGCCCAGCTGGGTCAGGCGCGCGTACTCGACCGCCCAGCCGGGCTCGTCGACCAGCACCGCGTCGCCGGGCGCGAGCAGGGCGCGCGAGACGATGTCCAGCGCATGGGTGGCGCCGGTGGCGGTGACGATCTGCCCCGCCTGGGCGCGCACGCCGAAATCGGTCAGCTTGGTGGCCAGCGCTTCGCGCAGCCGGCTGTCGCCGGCGGGCTGCCCGTATTGCAGGGCCAGCGCGGCGTCGCCATGGGCCAGCACGCGGCGCAGGGCGCTGGCCAGCAGCGGCAGGTCCAGCCAGTCCGGCGGCAGCGTGCCCAGGCCCGGCGCTGGCAGCTGGTTCACGCTGTGGAACATGCCGCGGATCAACGCCGTGGCGTCCACCGGCGCCACCCTCGATGCCGGCACGGCGGGCTTGGCGGCGGCCCCGCCTGAAACGCCCGTTGCGCCCGCGGCGCCCGGGCTGCGCGCGGCCTCGCGGACAAAGAACCCCCGCTGGCGTCGCGCCTCGACCAGGCCCTGGGCCAGCAGCTGGTCGTAGGCGGCCACCACGGTGTGCGGGCTGACGCGGTGGCGGCGCGCGCATTCGCGCACCGAAGGCAGGCGCGCCCCGGGCGCCAGCAGGCGCTGGCGGATGCGCTCGGCGAACTGCGCGGCGAGCTGCTCGGTCAGGGTCGCGCCGGCAGCGCGGGTCAGGGCAAAGGCGTCGGGGGCGTTCATGGCGGGCTCTGTGTCGGCGCCGCGGGCAGTACAGATCCGTCATCTGCGCCTCCTGGCTGTACTGGCACTGTACTGGTCATGCCCCTAGACTGTCCAGATGACAAGCACCCACGGCCAGGCCGCCCATGACGCCCGACGCGGCCTGCTGCTGGGCGCGCTCGGCGTGGTGATCTTCGCGCTGACTTTTCCGATGACCCGGCTGGCGGTGGGGCCGGCCGAATCGCCGCAGTTGCCCCCGCTGTTCGTCACCGCAGGACGGGCAGCGGGTGCCGGTTTGCTGGGCCTGCTGTACCTGGCCTGGGTGCGCGCCCCGTGGCCGCTGCGCCGCCAGCTGCCCACGCTGCTGCTGAGCGCGCTGGGCACGGTGGTGGGCTTCCCGCTCGGGGCTGCGCTGGCCCTGCGCGAGGTGCCCGCCATGCACGCCGCGGTGGTCGTCGGGGTGCTGCCTCTGACGACGGCCGCGCTGGCGGCGCTGTCGCTTCGCCAGCGCGCGTCGGCCGGCTTCTGGGCCTGCGCGCTGGTGGGTTGCGGCTTGGTGCTGGCCTTCGCGGTGCACGAGGGGGGTGGCAGCCTGTCCGCCGCGGACGGCTGGCTGCTGTTCGCCGTGCTCAGCGCGGCCGTCGGCTATGTCACCGGCGCGCGCCTCACGGCCGAACGCCCGGCCGAGCAGGTGATCTCCTGGGTACTGGCCCTGAGCCTGCCGCTCACGCTGCCGTTGACTCTGGTCTGGTGGCCCGCCGGATCGGCGAGCCCCGCCGCCTGGGGCGGCTTCGCCTACGTCACCGTGTTCTCGATGTGGCTGGGCTTCTTCGCCTGGTACCGCGGCCTGGCGCTGGGGGGCACGCTGCGGGTCAGCCAGGTGCAGCTGCTGCAGCCCTTCCTGGCGCTGCTGTTCTCGGTGCCCTTGCTGGGCGAGACGCTGAAGCCCTCCACGGTGCTGTTCGCGCTCGCCGTGCTGGCCACCGTGCTGATCGGCCGCCACATGCCGCTGCGGGCCCAGGCCGGCGCGCACAATCGTCCTTCGTTCCCTTCCCCCATCCCCACAAAGGAGACCACCCCATGACACGCCACAAGCAGTGTTCACCGCAGCGGGCCGAGCGCCGGGCCGCTCCCAAGCCGGCCCGAATCCCCTCGGGGGATCGGTCGACGTACTCGTCGAGCGAGGGGCAGTCATGAGTGCATGGCATCTGGCGCAGCGCGCCGCCCGCATGAACCCGTCCATCATCCGCGAGATCCTCAAGGTCACCGAGCAGCCGGGCGTGCTGTCGCTGGCCGGCGGTCTGCCGTCGCCGGAGACCTTCCCGGTGCAGGCGATGCGCGAGGCCACCGCCAAGGTGCTGGCCGACACGCCGAAAGAGGCGCTGCAGTACGCCGCCAGCGAGGGCTTCGGCCCGCTGCGCGAATGGGTGGCGCAGCAGCTGGGTCGCCAGGGCCTGCAGGTCACGCCGGCCCAGGTGCTGATCACCACCGGCTCGCAGCAGGGCCTGGACCTGGTCGCCAAGGTGCTGATCGACGCTGGCGCGCCGGTGGCCGTCGAGACGCCCACCTACCTCGGCGCGCTGCAGGCCTTCTCGCCCTACGAGCCGATCTTCAAGAGCCTGGCCAGTGACGGCCAGGGCCCGCTGCCCGAGGCCATCGAGCGCCTGCCGCATGACGCACCGGGCACCCGCTTCGCCTACGTGTTGCCCAACTTCCAGAACCCCACCGGCCGCGTGATCCCCGAGGGGCGCCGGCAGGCCATCGTGCGGGCCGCGCAGGCGGCGCGCGTGCCGCTGGTCGAAGACAACCCCTACGGCGACCTGTGGTTCGACGAGGCGCCGCCACCCGCGCTGGCCTCGCGCTGGCCCGAGGGCACGGTCTACCTCGGCTCGTTCTCGAAGGTGCTGGCGCCGGGGCTGCGCCTGGGCTATGTGGTGGCCCCGGCCGAGCTGTGCCCCAAGCTGTTGCAGGCCAAGCAGGCCGCCGACCTGCACACGCCGGGCTTCAACCAGCGTGTGGTGCACGAGGTGATCAAGAACGGCTTCCTCGACCAGCACGTGCCGACCATCCGCGCCCGCTACAAGGCCCAGCGCGACGCCATGGCCGCCGCGCTGACCGAGCACCTGCCGCAGGGCAGCGAGTGGTCGGCGCCGCAGGGCGGCATGTTCTTCTGGGTCCGCCTGCCCGAAGGCTGCCACGCCATGGCCCTGCTCGAGCAAGCCGTCGCGGCCGGCGTGGCCTATGTGCCGGGCGAGGCCTTCTACGCCCACGCGCCGGACGTGCGCACCATGCGCCTGAGCTTCGTGACGCTGTCGCCGGACGACATCCGCACCGCCGTCGCGGCACTGGGCCGTGTGCTCAAGCGCCACTTGAACGAGGAACTGGAAGAGGCCACGCCCTGACATGACGAAGATGAGCAGGAAGTTCTCGCAACTCGATGTCTTCACCGCCGTGCCGTTGCGGGGCAACCCGCTGGCCGTGGTGCACGACGCCGAAGGCCTGTCCGACGACCAGATGCAGGCCTTCGCCCGCTGGACGAACCTGAGCGAGACCACCTTCCTGCTCCCGCCCACCGATGCGCGCGCCGACTACCGCGTGCGCATCTTCACCCCCGGCGGCGAGCTGCCCTTTGCTGGCCACCCGACGCTGGGCAGCTGCCACGCCTGGCTTGCGGCCGGCGGCCAGCCCCGTGATGCGCGGCAGGTGGTTCAGCAATGCGGCGTGGGCCTCGTCACGGTGCGGCGCAGCGGCACTCGCCTGGCCTTCGCCGCCCCGCCCATGAAGCGCGAGCCGGTCGACGACGCGCTGCTGGCCCAGGTGGTCGACGCGCTGGGCCTGCCTGCTGCCGACCTGCTGGCCGCCTGCTGGCTGGACAACGGCCCGAAGTGGCTGGGCCTGCGCGTGACGAGCGCCAGTCGCATCCGCGCGCTGCGACCGGACCATGGCCGGCTCAAGGGCCTGGCAAAGGTGGGCCTGGTGGCCGCGCAGGACGCCGAGGGCGGCCCGGACACCCAGTACGAGGTGCGCGCCTTTGCGGCGCCCATCGGGGTGGAGGAAGACCCTGTGACCGGCAGCCTCAACGCCAGCTTGGCGCAATGGCTGATCGGCGAAGGCCTCGCACCCACCACCTATGTCGCCGCCCAGGGGGCCGCGATGGGCCGCGCAGGACGCGTCCATGTGGCGGAGGAAGACGGCGGGCTGTGGATCGGCGGCGACGTGGTCGCCTGTGTGGCGGGCACGCTCAGCCTGTAACCACAGCGACCATGCGGTGCCTTCACGGCGCCGTGCCAACCGCCTACAGTCGCGCCATCCCAACGCAACGGAGACCCGACATGCCCCGCACTTCCCTGACTCTCGCCCCGCTCGCCCTGGCCCTGACCCTGGCCGGCTGCGCCTCACCCGGTGGCGGCCACGACCACGGGCCGGCCGACGGTGGCAACAAGATGGGGATGATGGAACAGCACATGGCCGGCATGAAGGGCCACGTGGCGGTCGCCAGCCTGACGCCGACCCAGGGCAACAACGTGCGCGGCCTTCTCGTCTTCCACGAGATGGGCGACCACCTGATGGTGCACGTGCAGGTCAGCGGCCTGAAGCCCGGCGCCGAGCACGGGATGCACATCCACGAGAAGGGCGACTGCGCCAGCGTCGACGGCACCAGCGCCGGTGGCCACTTCAACCCCGATGGCAAGCCGCACGGCCCGCAAAGCGCGCCCCACCACGCCGGCGACATGCCACCGCTGAAGGCCGACGCCAACGGCGTGGCCGACATGAAATTCATGCTGATGGGCCCGACCGTCTCGGCCGGCACCGCCAGCTTGGTGGGCCGCGCGGTCATCGTCCACGCCAACCCCGACGACTTCACCACCCAGCCGACCGGCAACTCCGGCGCCCGCATCGGCTGCGGCGTCATCGCCGGATATTGACATCTCCCTCCTTTCTCGATGCCGGGCCGTCACTTCCTCTTCCTGGTCAGCAACACGCGCGAGCCTGGCCACCTCGGCAACACCGAGTGGCTGGCGCGGCGCGCCGCAGCCGGGCTGCCGCCCGGCGCCGGGCAGGAATGGCTGCACTTGTCGCAGCTGTCGCTGCCGCCGTTCACCGACCTGCGCCACACCGTGGGCCACTACCCGATGCCCGAGGGCGACCTGCGGCGCGTGCTGGACGCCACGCTGGCCGCGACCGACCTGGTCGCCGTGGCGCCGGTCTACTGGTACAGCATCCCCTCGCCGCTGAAGACCTACCTCGACCACTGGAGCGCCTTCCTGCGCGTGCCCGGTCTGGACTTCAAGGCGCGCATGGCGGGCCGTCGGCTGTGGGTGGTGAGCACCAGTGGCAACCGCGACAAGTCACAGCCCATGTTCGACAGCCTGGCCCTGTGCGCCCAGTTCATGGACATGCGTGCGATGCCCCCGCTGTGGGGCAAGGGCGGCCCGCCCGACGCGGTGCAACAGGACAGCGCCGCGCTGGCCGCCGCCGAGCACCATTTCGCGAACCACCTCGACGCCTGAACGGCACCCACCCACGATGACCACGCCCACCACCGCCGAACTCTTCCGCGACGATGCCGACCTCGCCGAGTGCGACGCGGTCGTCACCGCCATCGAGGGCGGCGCGGTGCAACTGGACCGCACGGTCTTCTACCCCCAGGGTGGTGGCCAGGCAGGCGACGCTGGCACGCTGCTGCTGGCGGATGGCCGCACGCTCGCGGTGGCCGACACGCGCAAGGGCGCCGAGCCCGGCCAGGTCCTGCACCTGCTGGCCGATGCCGGGGACGCGGCGGCGCTCGCCGTAGGCCAGGCGGTCACGGCGCGCATCGACACGCCGCGCCGCCAAGCCCACCGGCGCTTTCACACCGCGACGCACCTGCTGTGCGCGCTGGTGCCGCACCCGGTGGACGGTTGCTCGATCACCGCGGGCTATGCGCGGCTGGATTTCCACATGAGCGAGCCGCTGGACAAGGAAGCGCTGACGGCCGGCCTCGCCCGCTACGTGGCCGCTGCTCACCCGGTGACCACGCGCTGGATCAGCGACGCCGATCTCGACGCCAACCCGCAGCTGGTGCGCAGCATGAGCGTCCAGCCACCCCGCGGCTCCGGCCGCGTGCGCCTGGTCGAGGTCCAGGGCGTGGACCTGCAGCCTTGCGGCGGCACCCACGTCAACAACACCGCTGACATCGGCCCCGTCATCGTCACGAAGATCGAGAAGAAAAGCGCGATGACCCGCAGGGTCGTCCTGGGCTTCGCTTGAGCGGAGGCCAGCCAGCCGCAGCCCGCTGGGTAACGCCTGCTGACAAGGCGTTGTCAGCAGGCGACGCGGCGGGTGGTCGACGCCACGGCCCGGGCGCCGTACATTGCGCGTTCCGCCGCCACACGCCGTGCCATGCACCCGTTGCCGACCGATGACCGCCGCCCCGTCTCACGCGCAGCGCTGGCCGACCGGCTGCAGGCGGTGCGGGCGCACAGCCTCGCGCTGGCCGCACCGCTGTCGGCCGAGGACCAGGGCGCGCAGTCCATGCCCGATGCCAGCCCCACCAAGTGGCACCTGGCGCACACCAGCTGGTTCTTCGAAGCCGTGGTGCTGCAGCCCTGGTCGCCGGGCTACCAGCCAGTGGATGCACGCTACGCGAAACTGTTCAATTCCTACTACGAGAGCCTGGGCGCACGCCACCCGCGGCCCCAGCGCGGGCTGCTGACCCGGCCGGCGCTGGCCGAGGTGCTGGCCTACCGTGCCCGCATCGACGAGCGCCTTCAAGCCCTGGTCGCGAACGCCGATGGCGACACCTGGGCCCAGGTCGCGCCGTTGCTGGAACTCGGCCTGCAGCACGAGCAACAGCACCAGGAGCTGATCCTCACCGACATCCTGCACCTGCTGTCGCTGAACCCGTTGGCGCCGGCGTATGCCGCCCTGCCTGGCTCGCCACCAGCCATGCGCCCTGCCGACGCGGCAGGCGACGACTGGTGGGCCTGCGCAGGCGGCGAAGCCGAGATCGGCCACGACCTCCGCGAAGGTTTCGGCTTCGACAACGAGGGCCCACGCCACACCGTGCTTCTGGCGCCCTTCGCACTGTCGCGGCGGCTGCTCACCAACGCCGAGGTGCAGGCCTTCATCGCCGATGGCGGCTACCGCCGGTCCGAGCTCTGGCTCTCGGACGGCTGGGCCACGGTGCAGGCCCAGGGCTGGCAGGCGCCGCTGTACTGGCACGACGATGCGCGGCATGCCTTCACGCTGCACGGCGAGCAGCCGATCGACCCGCAGGCACCGGCCTGCCACCTCAGCTTCTACGAAGCCGCCGCAGTGGCGGCCTGGGCTGGCGCGCGCCTGCCCACCGAGTTCGAGTGGGAGGCGGCCGCGCGTGCGTGGGGCGTGCCCACACCTGCATCGAACGGCCTGTGCCCCGCGCCGCGCCGCAGCGCCGCCGACCTGCAGTGCTTCGGCGCCGTCTGGCAATGGACGCGGTCGGCCTACGACCCCTACCCCCGCTTCAGGCCCTTTGCCGGTACTGCCGCCGAGTACAACGGCAAGTTCATGGTCGGCCAGCTGGTGCTGCGCGGCAGCAGCTGCGCCACGCCGCCGGGCCATGCCCGCATCAGTTACCGCAATTTCTTCCCACCCGCAGCGCGCTGGCAGTTCAGCGGTGTGCGCCTGGCAAAGGACCTCGACTGATGAGCCACGCTCGACCGCCCGAAGGGGCTCATTCCCTCTTGGAGGGACCGGCCGCAGGCCGTAGGGAGCACAAATGAAGCCGTCTCCCGACACCTGCGCCGGTGAATTCGCCCACGCCCTGCAGACGGCGTTGACCGAGACCCCGCACCGCATCTCGCCCAAGTGGTTCTACGACGCCGAGGGCTCGCGGCTGTTCGACGCGATCTGCGAGCTCCCCGAGTACTACCCCACACGCACCGAGCTGGCCTTGCTGGACCGGTACGGTCCGGACATCGCCCGCCGCATCGGGCCGGGTGCCGAGATCGTCGAGTTCGGCGCCGGCAGCCTGCGCAAGGTGCGCCTGCTGCTGGATGCGCTGGAGCGCCCGGTCGGCCTGCTGCCGATCGACATCTCGGCTGATCACCTGTGGGCCAGCAGCGCGCAGCTGCGGCGCGACCGGCCCGGCCTGGCGGTCACGCCCATGGCCGCCGACTTCACCCGTGCCGACCTGGCATTGCCGCCGGCCGGCGGCCCGCGGGTGGGCTTCTTTCCCGGCAGCTCGATCGGCAATTTCGAGCCCGACGAAGCCCTGGCGCTGCTGCGCCGCTGGTCAGGCTGGCTGGACGGTGGCCTGCTGATCGGCGTCGACCTGGTCAAGGACCCGGACCTGCTGCACGCCGCCTACAACGACGCCCAGGGCGTGACCGCACGCTTCAACCGCAACCTGCTGGCCCGCGCCAACGCCGAGCTGGGGGCCAACTTCGATCTGGCACGCTGGGCCCACGGCGCCTTCTACCACCCGGCGCTGCAGCGCATCGAGATGCACCTGATCAGCCGCTGCGACCAGGTGGTGCAGCTGTGCGGCCTGTCTCAGCCGGTGGCCGAGGGCGAGAGCCTGCACACCGAGAACTCGTACAAGTACACCGTGGCCGGCTTCCAGCGCCTGGCCGAACGCGCCGGCTTCCAGCCCGAGGCGGTGTGGGTGGACGGCCGGCGCTGGTTCTCGCTGCACTGGCTGAAGCCGGTCGCTTCGCCAGTGGTGTAAGCGGCGGCCGCGCTGGCGCGACCCATGCGCATGGCCTCATCCCGTCTTGCCAGTTTGCTGTCCGTCCTGGCCGCCGCGGTGTCGTGCGATCTCGGCGTGGCCTCGCCGGCCTGCCCATCGCCGACGGCCGCCGCACCGCGCGCGATCGTCGAGCTTTACACGTCCGAGGGTTGCAGTTCCTGCCCGCCGGCCGACCAGTGGCTCGCGGCCCTGCCACGCGACGGCTCGGTGCTGGCCCTGGCCTTCCATGTCGACTACTGGGACGACCTGGGCTGGAAGGACCGCTTCGGCTCGGCGGCCCACAGCGCACGGCAGCGCGCCATCCAGTCGCCCAGTGGCGCGCGCTTCGTCTACACGCCGCAGGTGGTGGTGGATGGCCGCGACTTCCCCGGCTGGCAGCACCTGCGCGCCAGCGCGTTGCCCGCCGCTGCGGTGCCTGCCTTGCCAGCCGATGCACCGGGCGTGCAACTGCGCCGCGAGGGCGCCGAGGTGCTGGCCGAGGTGGGCGCGGCGCCCGCCGCCGGCCGGCTGGCCGGCTACTGGGCCCTGGTCGAGGACGGCCACCGCAGCCAGGTGGCTGCCGGCGAAAACAGCGGCCGCGCGCTGGTGCACGAGCATGTCGTGCGGCGCTACCAGCCAGTCGAGCCCTGGGCCGCGGGCAGTGCGCACCAGGCGCGCTGGACGCCCCCGGCCGGCGAGGCCGGGCACGCCTCGCAGGCGGTGTTCGTGCTGACCGATGCCAGCGGCACCCGGCCGCTGGCGGCGCGGCAGATCGCGCTGCCGGCCGGCGAAGGCGGCTGCTGAGCCTTATTCCTTGCGGTAGTTGTCGTGGCAGGACTTGCAGGTCTTGCCCACCTCGCCGACCGCGGCCTTGATCTGGTCCAGGTTGCCGGTCTTGGCGGCGACATTCAGCTTGGCCACCTCGTCCTGCATCTTGGTTGCACCGGCCTTGAACTTGTCGGGCTCGCTCCAGATCTCTGGCTTGGCCTTGGTGTCGCCCGTGGCGGTGCCCTCGACGAAGCCAGCGAAGGGCAGCTTGGACAAGGTCAGCACGATGTCGGCGTTAGCCTGGGCTGCCGCCGCGTCGAAGGGCACCCGGCCGTTGGCCATGGCAGCCACGCGGCCGAAGTGGGTGGCCATCACGGTCATGGCGGCCTTGCGGTACTTGATCGCGTCTTCGGGCTTCTGGAACTGGGCGGCGGCGGGCAAGGCGGTGGCCAAGCCAGCCACCAGCGCGGCGGCCGGGACGGCCAGGGCAAGACGTTTCATGCGGATCCTCCTGCAGGGTCGGGCCCTCGGTTCGGGGCCCATGGGACACGGGTGGGGTCGTTCGAAGGGCATCGCCCGCTGGCTTGGTTCATCGGGTACACCCAGCGACTCGATCCTGGCCGTGTACGAGGTGGGCGCGTCCGCTATTCCGCGGCTCGGGCAAACCCCAGGTGTGGCTGCCGCTTGACCTCAGGGGCTGGATTCGCCACGGTCACCCGGGTATGGTGGCGGGCCCTGCCGCACCGAGGCCCCGTGCCGAGCTTCATGCCATGACCGCCGATGCGCCCGCGCCGGCCCCCACCGCCCCGGTGCGAGTCTGGGACCTGCCCACCCGCCTGTTTCACTGGCTGCTCGCAGCCTGCATCGTGGGCCTGCTCGTCACCGGCCACCTGGGCGGCAACGCCCTCGTCTGGCATCTGCGGTTGGGCCTCACCGTGGGTGCGCTGCTGGTGTTCCGGCTGCTTTGGGGCGTGGTCGGCGGGCGCTGGTCGCGCTTTTCCAGTTTCCTGTACCCGCCCGCCGCGGTGCTGCGCTACCTGCGCGGCCAGCCCCGGGCGGGCGAGCGCTTCGAGGTCGGCCACAACCCGCTGGGCAGCCTGTCGGTCTTTGCCCTGCTGGGCCTGCTGGTGCTGCAGGTGGCCACGGGCCTGGTGGCCGACGACGAGATCGCCACCACCGGGCCGCTGAACCGCTTCGTCAGCAACGCCACCGCCGGCCTGGCCACCGGCTGGCACACCGAGGTCGGCCAGTGGCTGCTGATCGCCCTGGTGCTGCTGCACCTGGGCGCGATTGGCTGGTACTGGCGGCGCCAGCGGCTGAATCTGGTCCGGCCGATGGTCGACGGCGACAAGGCCCTCCCGCCTGGCACACCAGCGAGCGCCGACGGGCCGGGGCAGCGCCTGCTCGCCGCGGCGCTGGCCGCCGGCTGCGCGGCCCTGGCGGTCTGGGTCGGCCGGTTTGGTTAGACTGCCCCCTCCCGAGCTCTGCCTGCCCTGATCGGCATGTCCACCCCCGAGATACAGCTGCTGCCAGCGGACTCGCCCGAGGCGCTGGACGCGGCGCGCAGCATCATGCGCGAATACGCCCAGACGCTGGGCATCGACCTGTGCTTCCAGGGCTTCGAGGACGAGCTGGCGGCGCTGCCCGGCGACTACGCCGAGCCTGCCGGTGCCTTGCTGCTGGCCTGGGTCGACGGCGAACTGGCCGGCTGCGGCGCCTTCCGCGCGCTGGCCGACGTGGACTATGCCAACGCCTGCGAGATGAAGCGGCTGTACGTGCGGCGCGCCTTTCGCCGCTTCGGCCTCGGCCGGCTGCTGGCCCAGGCCCTGATGGACGCCGCCACCCAGGCGGGCTATTCGGCCATGCTGCTCGACACGCTGGACGACATGGAAGCCGCGCGCGAGCTCTACGCCTCGCTGGGCTTCGAAGAGATCCCGCCCTACTACTTCAACCCTATTCCCGGCGCTCACTACCTGAAGGCCGAGCTGGACGGGACGACGCGGTTTTAGCGGCCTTCGAGCTGGCCGGCGGCCAGGCAGAGGTCTTCCCAGGCCTTGGCCTTGTCGGCCGGCTGGCGCAGCAGGTAGGCCGGGTGGTAGGTGACGACCAGCGGCACGCCTTGGTAGCGGTGGACACGCCCGCGCAGGCGGCCGATGGCATCGTCCGAACGCAGCAGCGACTGCACCGCGAAGCGGCCCATGGCCAGGATGACCCGGGGTTGCACCAGCGCGATCTGGCGCTTCAGGAAAGGCTCGCAGCGCTGCAACTCGGCCGGCTCGGGGTTGCGGTTGCGCGGTGGCCGGCACTTGAGCGTGTTGGCGATGAACACCTGCTGCTCGGGCCCGGCCTCGCCGCGGGTCAGGCCGAGGGCGCGCAGCATGTTGTCCAGCAGCTGGCCGGCGGCGCCGACGAAGGGCTCGCCCTTCAAGTCCTCTTGCTCGCCTGGCGCCTCGCCGACGATCATCCAGTGCGCCTGCTCGTGGCCGACGCCGAACACGGTCTGCGTGCGGCTCTCGCACAAGGCGCAGGCGCGGCAGGCGCTCACCGCGGCGCGCAGCGCGGGCCAGTCCATCGCCGCTACCGCGTCGTGGCCCTCGGGCGCCGGCTCATGGGCGACGACGCTGCCCGCAGCTGGTGAGGGCGCTGGTGCGGCCACGGGCCGCGAGGCCGGGGCAGCGGCCCTCGGCGCGGGGGCCAAGGCCGGCGTTTGCGCCGGAGCCTCGTCCGGCCTCTGGGCTGGGGCCAGGTAGGGCGTGGGCTCGGGTGAGCCAGCGGCATCGACAGGCGTGTCGGCCGGCGGGACCCAGACCGCCAGGCCCATGGCCCGCAGCATGCTGCGCTGGCGCTCAGTCCAGCCCATGATCGCCCTCGTTCAGGCCCAGGCGCATGACCACCGCGTGCTCGCGCTGACCCTGGGGTGCCGGGTAGTAGCCCTTGCGCAGGCCCACGGCCTCGAAGCCCCAGCGCTCGTACAGGTGGCGGGCGCGCTGGTTGCTCTCGCGCACTTCCAGCCAGAGCTGGCTGGCGTGCAGGGCGCGGCCGGCCTCGACCAGGTGCGCCAGCAGGGCCCGGGCATGACCCCGGCGCTGCTGCGCCGGCGCCACCGTGAGGTTCAGCAAGTGCAGTTCGTCAACGCCCGGCATGGCCACGTAGTAGCCGATCGGCTGGCTCTCGGCGTCGGCCCGTCGCGGCCCAGGCCATTCGGCCAGGCGCAGCTGGGCCAGGTAGCCGGCGGCCAGCGAATCGGTGAAGTGTCCGCGCGACCAGGGAAAGCTGTAGGCCTGCGCCTCGATCGCCATCACGCGGTCCAGGTCGCCCACGACCATCGGCCGCTGGGTGAAACGCGGCGTCGCCGGCATGGTCACGGCGTTCATGGCTGCCCCTGCGCCGCGGCCGAGCGCGCGGCCTCGCGTTCGGCCGTGGTCAAAGCCACCTTGTCGCGCAGGTACACCGGCAGGGCCGACGCGGCCGGGCAGGCCCGCCCTGCAGCCCAGGCCGCGCGGGCCAGCGACACCAGGGCCGCGGCGCGGTCGGCCACCTGGGGCCACAGCCGGGCCGGGCCCCAATCCAGCCGGCCGGCGAAGGCCGTGCTGGCGTTGCCCGCCAGCGCCTGGGGCATGCCCTGGGCCCGCCACTGCGCGGCCAGCGTCGGCAGGTCGTACAGGGCCGGCGCGGTCAGCACCTGCCAGGCCTGGCCATCGTGGCGGTAGGCGGCGGCATAGACCTCGTCGAGCCGGGCGTCCATGGCGACCCAAATGTCGAACGGCCCGGTGGACGGCGCCGCGCGGGCGCGTGCGTCCTCGGCGGCGATCAGCAGGCTGTCGATGGGCAGCACCGGGCAGCCGATGCCGAAGGCCAAGCCCTGGGCCACGGACACGGCGCTGCGCAGGCCGGTGAAGGCGCCCGGCCCCTGGCCGAAGGCGATGGCGTCGAGGTCGGCCGGGCGCAGGCCGCGCCGGGCCAGCAAGTCCAGCGCCAGCGGCAGCAGATGGTCCGAAGCCAGGGCGCCGCCCTCGGCGTCGACCGCCAGGGTCGTGTCGCCGTCGGCCAAGCCCACCGCCATGGTCTCGGTGGCGGTGTCCAGGGCCAGCAGCCTCATGCCCGCCGCCTCGGGGCGAAGCGCCGCCCGCAGGCCCGGGCGGGCGTGGCGGAGTGCGGCAACACGAGCATTGGCCGAGTGTAGCCGTGCGAACATCGCGCCCCATGGAGACTGCAGGGATGGCCGGGCCTCAGGCGCGCGCACGGCGAGGGATGGTCGGGCGGGCCGCGGCGCTGGCCGGGCTGGCCTTGTTGGGGGCACTGGGTGCGCCGAGCCGGGCCGCCGAGCCCCCGCCACCGGTCACCCCGCTGCCCATCGAGGTGGAGGCGGCGCTGCGCAAGGCCAAGCTGCCGGTGTCGGCCCTGGTGGTCGAGGTGCAGGACGCCAACACCGGCCAGCACGTGCTGGAGTGGAACGAGCAGACGCCCGTCAACCCGGCCTCGCTGTTCAAGCTGGTGACCACCTATGCCGCGCTGGACCTGCTGGGCCCGGCCTGGCAGTGGCGCACGCCGGTCTATGCCAGCGGCACGCTGCGCGACGGCGTGCTGGACGGCTCGGTCGCCATTCGCGGCCAGGGCGACCCCAAGCTGGTGGTCGAGCAGGTCTGGTTGCTGCTGCGCCGTCTGCAGCAGCAGGGGGTGCGCGAGATCCGGGGCGACATCCTGCTCGACCGCTCGGCCTTCGCCCCCACCGACAGGGCGCCGGGCGACTTCGACGGCGAACCCAACAAGCCGCAGAACGTGCAGCCCGACGCGCTGCTGATGAACTACAAGTCGGTGGTCTACAGCTTCGTGCCGGACGCCGCGGCCGGCCTGGCCCGCATCGGCGTCGAGCCGGCGTTGGCAGGGGTGCAGGTGGACGCGACGGTGCCGCTGGCCACCGGGCCGTGCGACGACTGGCGTGCCGGCTTGAAGGCGCAGCTTGCGGACCCGGCGCGGGTGCGCTTCGCCGGCGCCTACCCGGCCAACTGCGGCGAGCGGAGTTGGCCACTGGCCGCTACCGATGCCGCCGGCTACGGCGCACGGCTGGTCGAGCAGCTGTGGCGCGAATCCGGCGGGCGGCTGGGCGGCAGCGTCCGCGAGGGGCCGGTGCCGGCCGGCGCCCGCCTGCTGTTCGAGCAGGCGTCGCCGGCGCTCGCTGAGGTGGTGCGCGATATCAACAAGTACAGCAACAACCTGATGGCCGAGCAGCTCTTTCTCAGCCTGGCGTTGGCCAACGGGAACGCAACCGGGCATGCGGCCGGCGGCGCGGGCGCCATCACGCCGGCTTCCGCCGTTGCTGCATCGGCGGCATCGGTGATCGACGGGCCACGGCCGGCCACCGCCGTGCGGCCCGACGACGCCCGGGCCGTGGTCCGGCGCTGGCTGGTCGGCCGCTTCGGGGAGGCCGACGCCGCGTCGGCGGTGGTCGACAACGGCTCGGGCTTGTCACGTGACGCGCGACTCAGCGCCCAGTTGCTGGCCCGCCTGCTGCAGCAAGCCTGGAGCGGGCCGGTGATGTCGGAGCTGATGAGCTCGCTGCCGGTGAGCGGCACCGACGGCACGCTCAAGCGCTCGACCGCCACGGCAGGCCGCGCGCACCTGAAGACCGGCTCGCTGCGCGACGTGGCGGGCGTGGCGGGCTATGTGCTGTCGAACACCGGCCGGCGCTATGTGCTGGTGGCCATCGTCAACCACGCGCAGGCAGCGGCTGCTCGGCCGGCCCTGGACGCGCTGGTGCAATGGACCATCCGCGACGCGCCACCGCGTTGAAGCTGCCGGACGGCGTGCGAGCCCGGCGCCCGCATCGCGAGCGCCAGGCGCACGGATGAATCAGAAGCGGTAGCCGACCGACAGGTTGTAGGCCATCGGGTCGAGCTTGGCCTCGATCGACTGGCCGGTCGACAGGTGCGACTTGGTCTTGATGAAGGACTTGATGACCGAGAAATCGACGAACCAGTTGCGGTCGATCTTCACGCTGGCGCCCAGCTGCGGCGACAGGCCCCAGGCATCGTCGATCTCCAGCAAGGTGGCCTGGCCGCTGCCCGGGTTGGTCAGCGCGGTCAGGGTGCCGCTGCCTTCCTCGCCGTAGAAGTAGGCATAGGTCAGGCCCAGGCCGACGTAGGGCCGGATCGTCGAGTTCTTGTCGAGGAAACGGTATTGCGCGAACAGCGTCGGCGACACCTGCTTGACGCTGGCGATCTTGCCCACGCCCTTGATCGAGCCGTCGCCCTCGATGTCGTGCTGGTAGGGCAGGCCGGCGTAGAGCTCGAACGAGACGTCCTCGGTGGCCATGTAGGTCAGGGTCAGGATCGCCGCGCCGGCCTCCTTGACGTCGATCTTGCTGCCGGGAATGCTGGGCGCCGACAGGTCGCCGCTGCTGACCTGGGGCACGATCTGGTTGAAGCCGATCTTGACCATCATGGTGCCGGCGTCCTGCGCCAGCGCGGCCGTCGGGGCCACCACGGCAGCAGCCCCCAGGGCCACCACGGTCAGCGCCTGAATTGCGGTTTTCTTCATCATCGCCATGTCCTTGTTGCTGCGCTTGACCGGCTGGCTCACAGCCAACCCTTCTTGGCCATCTCCTGGGTCACGAGCTGCGACAGCAGCTTGTAGCCATAGGGCGTCGGGTGCACGCCGTCGGCGTACTGGTAGGTGGCCGCCTGCTCGGCGGTGACGACCAGCGTGCTGTCGGTGCAGACCAGCGAGGTGGGCAGCGCGGCCAGCGCACCGGCCAGATCACAGGCTGGCGTGGTGACGTTGGTCAGGCCGTATTGAGCGGGATGGGTGGTCTGGTCCTGGCCCACGGTGAAGGCATCGACCTGAAGCACATGCTGGTCGGTCCCGGCCAGCCCGGCCGCCAGCGCGCCGTTGAAGGCTTGGACCATGCCCAGCACCAGGGCCCGGGTGTCGGCGGTTTCGACCAGGAAAGCCGGCGTCGTGCTGACATCGGGCAGGTTGACCACCACGACGCGCTGGGCGCCTTTGGCGACCATCTGGTCCTTCACGTAGCCGGACAGCTCGGTGCCGGCCGTCTGCATGGCGGCCACGACGGTGTCCGTGGCCTGCTGGACGGACATGCCGCCTTCGACCAGGGCCGAAAAAGCGGCCACGTTCATGAACAGGTCGTTGCCGCCCGCCATCACGGTCACCAGGTCGTCCGCGGCGAAGGTGCCGCCAGCGGCCGTGAGGTGGCGACTGACCTGCTCGACGATCGGTTTGGTCAGCTGGCCGAGCGCGCCAGAGGGGTCGCCAAAGAACAGCAGCAGGTTGATGTTGCCCGGGCCGACCGGGTTGGTGACCCGCGCGCCGCCCTGGGCATAGCTGTAGCAACCATCGTGGTTGACCTCAGGCACCGGGTCGAAGCCGGTGGCTTCCTTGCTGGTGTTCAGGCCAGTCTGCGCCGGGCACAGATCGGCCAGGCCCAAGGTGGCGGCCAGGCGCTCGGTCCAGTTCAGCGACTCGGCGGTGCCGTTGATCGTGTAGTGACCACCGGCGCCGCCGGTGAAGGCCGCGACGATGCCGACGTCGTAGCTGCCGATGTCGCTCAGGCTGTCACCGAAGGTGACCATCTTTCCGTAGTGGACGCGCGGGGCCTGGTCGCCCTCGCCGCCGCCACTGCACGCCACCAGCGAAGCGGCCATCGCGATGGCCGCCCATGACGGATGAAATCTCTTCATGCCTACCTCGTTCGTCAAAAAATCGAACGACCGTTCGATTTAGTGAGAAAACTATACGAGGCGGCTGTGGCACGGGCGCCGGGGCAAACCCTCTGTGTGGCGGGCCGCTGACAGCGGCCCCGCGAATTCAGAACGGGTTGGCGGCGGCCCGACGCGCTGCCTGAACGCCGAGTTGCCCTTGCGCGGTCGATGCCGGGCGGGTGGCATCGGCCCAAAGGTAGCTGGTGATCGTCGGCGTGGGCACAGTGTCGGCCGGCAACAGCGTGTTGCTGGTGCAGTCCGGCAGCGGCGCAGTGAGCGAGCAGACGGCCTTGGTCGTGTTGGCAATCCCGTACGCAGCCGGGACCCGCACCATGGCCCGCACCAGATCGTCCATCAGGATCAGGCCAATGCGGCTGCCGTCGTTGGTCAGGTTCAGCCGCATGCTCTTGTTGAACGCATTGGTCAGCCGGGTCAGCAGTCGGGACCGGGTGTCGCCGTGGTCGATGTTTTCTTGCAGGGCGAAGGGCGTCAGGCCCATGTCCGGCGCAGTGCTGACGATCACCCGCGCGCCACCAGCGGCCAGCGCATTGACTTGTTCTGCCACGCGGGCGCCAGCCGCTTCCATGCGGATGGTCAGGTCCGCCTCGGTCTCGATCGGATAGCTGGCATAGGCCTGCAGGATGTCGTTCATGCCGACCAGCACGGTCGCCATGTCGGTGCTGCGGATGCCGTCGCCAGCCAGGAACCCCTGCACCTCGGTGGCCAGGGTGTCCGACGTGCCCCCGACGACCGCCAGCATGCGCGCCTTGGGGTTGGCCTGGGCATTGGGGTTGCATTCGGCGAACACCATGCCGTACTGCGAGGCGAGCGTCTGCACCCAAATGGGGCTCGACCCGCAGGCGATGACGTTGTTGTCGTCGGCGAAGTTGGTCGAATACTTCTTGCCATCGGCCGTGAGCACGCTGAGATCGTCGCCGAAGACCAGGATGCGCTCGGGCACGAATCGTTCGACCTGGCTGGTGCCGCCGCCGCAGCCGGCCAGCAGGCCGCCGCAGAGCAGGGCGGTCAAGGTCAGGCGCGAGGCCAGGGTGGCGCGGCGGGCCGGCGGGGTCGGGGTCATGCTCATTCCAGTGCTGTGATTCGGTGGCGCGCTCGGGGTTCAACCGGCCGCGGCGGCGCGTTGCAGGCGGTCCCGCACGCCGTCCCAGGCGGGCTCGGCGGGTGGAGACTCGATCCAGATCAGGGGGGTGCCGCAGGCGTCGAGGTCGCGCAGGGCAGCGAACAGGGCGCGGGCAGCGGCTTCGGCCTCGGCCGGCATCGCCCGGCCCGGCACACCCGCCGGCAGCGGCCCCACGGTGCGTGAATATACCGCCACCGGTGCCGGCCCCCGGCCCGCGGCCGGGCCAAGCACCGACAGCGCAGCGAGCAGCGCCTGGGTGTCCATCAGGCGCACCTTGGCGCGTGGGGCGTAGTGCGCCTCCAGCGTGCCCGATGCTCGCGGGGCGGCGGCATCCCGCTCGGCCAGGCGCTCGCCGCCCAGCGCCGCCTCGATGCGCTCACGGGTCAGCGTGCCGGGCCGCAGCAGAACGGCGCGGTCGCGGCTGCAGTCGACGATGGCCGATTCGATGCCCACGTCGCAGGCCCCGCCGTCCACCACCCAGAGACCGGGCTCGAACTCGCTGGCCACATGCTCGGCGCGGGTCGGGCTGATGCGCCCGAAGCGGTTGGCGCTCGGCCCAGCCACGCCGGGCACGCCCAGGGCCGCGGCCTGGGTCAGCAGCGCGTGGGCCACCGGGTGGGCCGGGCAGCGCAGGCCGATGCTGCCCTGCCCGCCCGCCGCTGCGTGCGCCATGCCGGCTGCGCGCGGCACGATCACGGTCAGCGGCCCAGGCCAGAAGGCGTCGACCAGGCGCTGGGCGCGCTCGGGCCAGTCGGCGGCGAAAGTGCGCGCAGAGGCGGCGTCGGCGACGTGGACGATCAAGGGGTGGTCCGCGGGGCGGCCCTTGGCGGCGAAGATGCGCGCCACCGCCGCGTCGTCGTCGGCCCGCGCCCCAAGGCCGTAGACCGTTTCTGTCGGGAAAGCCACCAGTTCGCCGGCGGCCAGGTGCCGCGCGGCTTCGCGCAGCGCGGCGGCATCGGCACCGTCGACGATGGGCATGTCAGAACGCCGGCAAGCCCAGCAACCGGCAGGCCTGCAACGCGGCCACCCGGGCCTCGCCGGCAGTGGCTGCGGTGAAGGTCAGGTGGCCCATCTTGCGCCCCGGCCGGGCTTCGGCCTTGCCGTAGAGGTGCAGGTGCGCACCCGGAAGCGCCAGCACCTGGGCCCAGGGCGGCGTGGAGGCTTCGACCGCCCCACCGGCAAACCACAGGTCGCCCAGCAGGTTCAGCATCACCGCTGGCGAATGCAGGCGCGGCGCCGGCAGCGGCAGGCCGGCCATGCAGCGCACCTGCAGGTCGAACTGCGACAGGTCGCAGGCGTCGATCGTGTAGTGGCCCGAGTTGTGGGGGCGCGGTGCCATCTCGTTGGCCACCAGTTGCGGTGCACCGCCCTCGCCGGCCACGACAAAGAACTCGACACACAGCACGCCCACGTAGGCGAAGGAGTCGGCGATCGCCTTGGCGCAGCGCGCCGCCTCGTCGGCCAGGGCCGCGGGCACGTCGGGCGCCGGCACCTGGGTGACTGCGAGGATGCCGTCGCGGTGCAGGTTCTGCTGCACGGGGAAGGTGACAGTGTCACCATCGGCGCCGCGGGCCACGATGACCGACAGCTCGTGCTGAAGCGGCAGCAGTTTCTCCAGCACGCAGCGGGCGCGGCCGAGCTGTTGCCAGGCTTCGGCCAGCTCGGCGCGATCGGCCACGCGCGCCTGGCCCTTGCCGTCGTAGCCCAGCGTCGCGGTCTTCAGGATGCCCGGCAGCAGGTTGTCGTTCACCGTCGCCAGGCCCAGGTCAGACTCGATCAGCGCATGCGGCGCGCAGGGCACGCCGGCGCGGCCGAAGTGGGCCTTCTCGGCCGCCCGGTCCTGGCAGACCGCCACCGCGTCGGCGCCAGGCGCCACGGGCCGCGTCTGCGCCAGCGTGCGCAAGGCCGGCGCCGGCACGTTCTCGAACTCGGTGGTCACCGCATCGGCCAGCCGGGCCAGTTCGGCCAGGGCCGCCGGGTCGGTGTAGCCGCCCTGCACATGGTGGTGCGATACCAAGCCGGCCGGGCTCGCGGCATCGGCGTCCAGCACCGCGGTGGCATAGCCCATGGCCTGCGCGGCATGGACGAACATGCGGCCGAGCTGGCCACCACCCATCACGCCCAGCGTGGCGCCGGGGAGCAGAACCGGGGAATCGCTCACTTCGGGTCCTGGCGGGTCAGGTCTTGGGTCATGGCCCGGGCGGCCTCGGTCTGGCGGGCGCGGTAGGCGACGAGCTGGTCGCGCAGGGCGGGTTGCTCGTTGGCCAGCATCGCCACCGCAAACAGCGCGGCATTGGCAGCCCCGGCCTGGCCGATGGCGAAGGTGGCCACCGGGATCCCCTTGGGCATCTGCACGATGGAGTGCAGCGAATCCACCCCCTGCAAGTGACGGCTGGCCACGGGCACGCCCAGCACGGGCACCACCGTCTTGGCGGCCAGCATGCCCGGCAGGTGGGCGGCGCCGCCGGCGCCGGCGATGATGGCCTTCAGCCCGCGGCCCGCGGCGGCCTCGGCGTAGGCGAACATGTCGTCCGGCATGCGGTGGGCCGACACAACGCGGGCCTCGTGGGCGACGCCGAACTCGGCGAGAATCTGCGCGGCGGCTTGCATGGTGTCCCAGTCGCTGGACGACCCCATCACGATACCGACCACGGGCGAGGCAGCGTTCAAGGCTTGCAGCTCCGGTTCACGGCAAAGGCGCGATTTTAAGTCGGCGCTTGTTTCTCGCCGATTTGCCCCCAGTTCACGTTCCGACATGATCGACATCACCATTCAGAATTTCGAAGCCGAGTTGATCGAGGCCTCTCTGCGCCAGCCGGTGTTGCTGGACATCTGGGCCCCCTGGTGCGGCCCATGCAAAACACTGGGCCCGGTGCTCGAAAAACTCGAGGCGGCGTACGGCGGCCGTTTCCTGCTGGCCAAGTGCAACAGCGACGAGCAGCCCGAGATCGCCGGCCAGCTGAGCCAGGCGTTCGGCGTGCGCTCCATCCCTTTCTGCGTGATGTTCAACCAGGGCCAGCCGGTGGACGGCTTCGTCGGCGCACTGCCGGAAAGCGAGATCCGCGCCTTCTTGGACAAGCACGTGCCCAGCGTCGATGAACTGGAAGCCGACGCCGAGGTGGCCGAGGCCGAGGCCTTGCTGGCCGACGGAGGCGACATTGACGCCGCTCTGGCCAAGCTGCAGGAAGCGGTGGCCATCGACCCCGCCAACGACGCCGCGCGCCTGGATTACCTGAAATTGCTGCTTGGCCGTGCGGCCAGCGAGCCGCCCCGCGTGGCGCAGGCCCGTCAGGCCTTCGACCCGGTGGCGGCCAAGGTGCTGTCGGACCCCCGCTATGCGGCGGTCGAGCATTGGCTCAAGGCTTGCGAGGCCCTGCCCGCCGCGCGGCCGCTGGCCACGCTGGACGCGGCGATCGCTACCAGCAAGCGCGACTTCGACGCGCGCTTCGAGCGCGCCCAGCGCTTGTTTGCCGTGCGCGACGACACTGCGGCGATGGACGAACTGCTCGAAATCATCATGCGCGACAAGGCCTGGAACCAGGAACTGGCGCGCAAGACCTATGTCGCCATCCTCGAGCTGATGGCCAAGCCCACGCCCAAGGCCGACCCGGCCGGCGCCGCCAAGGGCACGCTGGAGCTGACCGGCAAGGCCGCCGCCGCGCCGGCCGCCGACCCGGTGCTGGACCAGTACCGGCGCAAGCTCAGCATGGCGCTGTTTTAAGGGCTATTTCTCCAGCGCCGCCAGGGTGCGGTCCAGGGCGTCGCGCATGCGGGCCTGGTCGGCCAGGTGTTCGGCCAGTGCCGCTTCGGCACGCACTTGCAGCGCGTCGGCCACGCCGTCGCGGCCACCATGGCGGTGGATGCGCGCCAAGCGCGCCAGCGTCGCCGCCCGGTCGTCGGCGTCGGGCTGGTCGGCAGCGCCGGTTTCGGCCGCCTTGGCGTCGGCCAGCGCCTGCGCCACGTGGCCGAGTCGGACATGGCACCAGGCCCGGTCGGCCAGCAGCCGCGGGCCGCGGTGGCCCATGCCTTCCAGTCGGGCGCGGTCGAGGTGGTCTTCGAACAACCGGGCTGCGTCGTCGTAGCGGCCCAGCGCCACCAACAGCTGGGCGCGGATGACCGGCACCATGGCGCTCAGCGAGGCCACGCCGGTGCCCCAGTCGTAGTTGGCGGTTGACTCGGCTTCGAGCAAGGCCTTGCGGGCCAGCTCGGCGTCGGCCCGGCCGAAGGCGTCGTCCAGCGCAATCTGGCCTGAGCGCATGGCCGAGATGTTGTGCAGCATCACGCTGATCATCGAGCTGTCGCCGTCGGCGCTGGCGTGGGCCCGGGCACGCAGGTACCAGGTCTGCGAGCGGGCGTCGTCGCCGCTGCAACGGTAGGCGTCCGCCAGCACGAGGCCGACACGCGCCAGTGCGGCGTGCTGGTCGGGCTCGGCCAGGCTCAGGGCATGGGTCACATGGCGGGTCAGCGCGGGCAGGTCGGACGCATTGAAGGCACAGTTCGCCAGCCAGGCAGAGGCCAGGGCCTGCATCGGCGCGTGGCCGATGGATTCGGCCTGCTCCAGCGCGCGCGCGAACTTCTCGACCGCACGCGGCGCGATGGCCTCGAAGTGGTCGATCTGCCCGTCGACCAGGTGGATCCAGGCGGCCAGCAGGGGGTCCTTGTGGCGCTGGTTCTGCGTGCGCAGGCCGGTGAGCGCGAAGCGCGCGTCCGGCAGCAGGCCCAGCCGCGCCATGGCGCCCGCGCGCTCGGCCTTGAGGTATTCGCGTTGCAGCGGCTCGGTGGCCTGCGCGATGGCGCCATCCAGGCGCTCGATCAGCCGGGACGCCATGTCAGGCCGCGCGCAGCCGGTCGAATGCTTCGCGGTACTTGGCCGCGGTGCGCTCGACCACCTCGGCCGGCAGGGCCGGCGCCGGGGCCTTCTTGGGCCAGGGCTGGCCGTTCACCTGGGCCTGCTCCAGCCAGTCGCGCACGAACTGCTTGTCATAGCTGGGCGGGTTGGCGCCGGTCTTCACCGCTTCGGCCCAACCGTCCATCGGCCAGTAGCGCGACGAATCCGGCGTCAGCACCTCGTCCATCAGGGTCAACGTGCCGTCGGCGTCCAGCCCGAATTCGAACTTGGTGTCCGCAATGATGATGCCCTTGGTCAGCGCGAACGCAGCCGCTTCCTGATACAGGCGGATCGCCACCGTGCGCACGGCTTCGGCCAGTGGCCGGCCGATCTGGGCGGCAGCCTGGTCGAAGCTGATGTTCTCGTCGTGCTCGCCCATCTCGGCCTTGGTGGCCGGGGTGAAGATGGGCTCGGGCAGCTTGGCGGCGTTGGTCAGGCCCGCCGGCAACGCGACGCCGCACACTGACTGCGATTGCCGGTACTCGGCCCAGCCCGAGCCGGCCAGGTAGCCGCGCACCACGGCTTCGATCGGGATCGGCTTCAGCCGCTTGACCAGCATGGAGCGGCCGCGCACCTGGGCCACTTCGTCGGCCGCAACGACCGACTCGGGCGCGTCGCCGGTCAGGTGGTTGGGCACCACATGCTTCAGGCGCTCGAACCAGAACAGCGCCATCTGGGTCAGTAACTCGCCCTTGCCCGGGATGGGCTCGCCCATCACCACGTCGAAGGCCGAGAGGCGGTCGCTCGCGACCATCAGGATGCGGTCGTCACCGACCGCGTAGTTGTCGCGGACCTTGCCGCGCGCCAGGAGGGGAAGGGAATGGAGCGAGCTTTGCAGCAGCGAAGAGGTCATGGCGCGGGCCCGGAAATCAACTGCCGATTGTAGGCGGGGCCCCGGGCCGCACCGGCGCTGGCCGGGTGGCACGGGGCCCCAATTCCGTCACGCTGCGGCGTCAGACCACCGTCTGTGCCAACTCGCCGCGGCCGTAGCGCGCGGCCATGTCGACCATGGTCACCGGCTTGATCTTGCCGGCCTGGCCTTCGCAGCCGAACTCGAGGTAGCGCTGCTTGCAGACTTTGTAGGCGGCCTCGCGCGCCGGCTTCAGCCATTCGCGGGCGTCGAACTTGTCCGGGTTCTCAGCCAGGAACTTGCGCACGGCGCCGGTCATCGCCAGCCGGATGTCGGTGTCGATGTTGATCTTGCGCACGCCGAACTTGATGGCCTCCTGGATCTCTTCCACCGGCACGCCGTAGGTTTCCTTCATCTTGCCGCCATACTGGTTGATGATGGCCAGCAGGTCCTGCGGCACGCTCGATGAGCCGTGCATCACCAGGTGGGTGTTGGGAATGCGGGCGTGGATCTCCTTGACGCGGCCGATGGCCAGGATGTCGCCCGTGGGCTTGCGGCTGAACTTGTAGGCGCCGTGGCTGGTGCCAATGGCGATGGCCAGCGCGTCGAGCTGGGTCGACTTGACGAATTGGGCGGCCTCTTCCGGGTCGGTCAGCAGGGCCGAGTGGTCGAGCTTGCCGACCGCGCCGATGCCGTCTTCCTCGCCGGCCTCGCCGGTTTCCAGCGAGCCCAGGCAGCCCAGCTCACCTTCAACCGTGACGCCCACGCGGTGGGCCATCTCGACCACCTTGCGCGTCACGTCCACGTTGTAGTCGAAGGACGCGGGGGTCTTGCCGTCCTCGCGCAGCGAGCCGTCCATCATCACCGAGCCGAAGCCCAGGTCGATCGCGCCCTGGCAGATGGCCGGGGTCTGGCCATGGTCCTGGTGCATCACCAGCGGCACCTGCGGGTAGGCCTCGACCGCCGCCTGGATCAGGTGCTTGATGAAGGACTCGCCGGCGTACTTGCGGGCACCCGCGCTGGCCTGCAGGATGACCGGGGCGCCGACTTCGGCGGCGGCCGTCATCACGGCCTGCACCTGCTCGAGGTTGTTGACGTTGAAAGCCGGCAGGCCGTAGCCGTTTTCGGCGGCGTGGTCCAGCAGTTGGCGCATCGAGACGAGAGGCATGGTGTTCCTCGCAAAAGGTCAGTTGGAATGCATTGAACGGGCGGTCCGTAACCGCGCCGTAACTGCCGCGATTCTACCGAGCGGCCCTGCGCACCCCAGGTGTCAAGCAGGGGGTGTGCCAAGCGTACGCTCGATCGAAAGCGGCAGGAATTGGCGGCAAAAGCCGTCGCTTTTCCGGCTCCAGTTTGCGCCTGATCAGACAACACTGGCAGCCACGGAAATCCCGGAAAGCCCACCATGGCCCGCATCGAACTCGCCCAAGTCACCACCTGGATCACCCGCCTGGCCGAAGAGCACCCCGCCGACCTCGCCAAGGCGCTGGCCGAGCGCGCCGGCTGCGGCGCGGCCAAGGCACGCAGCCTGGTCAGGCAACTGGTCGACCTGGGCTGGCTGCAAGCCACGGGCACGGGCCGCAAGACCCGCTACACCCCCGGGCGGCTGCGCCAGATCGTGCAGCGCTACCCGCTGGCCGGCCTGAACGAGGACCTGCCCTGGTCGCGCGACTTCGCCGCCCATTTCGACATGCCGAAGAACGTGCGCCAGCTGATGCAGCACGCCTTCACCGAGTTGCTGAACAACGCCATCGACCACAGCGAAGGCCAGTTCGTCACCATCTCGATGCGCCAGACCCCGGCCCACCTGCAACTGCTGGTGTCGGACGACGGGCGGGGCCTGTTCGACAAGATCCGCGAGGGCTTCGAGATCGAAGACCCGGCGATGGCCATGCTCGAACTCAGCAAGGGCAAGCTCACCAGCGAGCCCGCGCGCCACACCGGCCGCGGCCTGTACTTCACCTCGCGCCTGGCCGACATCTTCGACCTGCATGCCAACACGGTCGCCTTCCAGCACCGCGAATGGGACCCGCGCAGCTGGAAACAGGCCCGCGCCGTGCGCCAGCAGCAGGGCAGCGCCATCTACCTGGCCATCGCGCTCGACACGACCCGCACGCTGGACGAGGTGATGCGCTCGGCCAGCCTGGACGCCCAGAACTACTCGATCGAACGCACCACGCTGCCGCTGCGGCTGATCGTCAACGACGACGTGGGGCTGGAATCGCGCGCCCAGGCCCGCCGCGTGGCGTCGCGCCTGACCGAGTTCAAGCAGGCCGAGTTGGACTTCACCGGCATCGACCACATCGGCCAAGGCTTTGCCGACGAACTCTTCCGTGTCTTCGGACGCAACCAGACGGCCGTTCAGCTGGTGGTCAAGAACGCCGCCCCGCGGGTCACCGCCATGATCGACCTCGCGCGAGCCGCCTGATCAAGCCACTCTGCAGACCTTGAGCATGTTGGTGCCGCCCGGGTAGCCCATGGGCTCGCCGCAGGTGATGGCGTAGGTGTCGCCGGGCTTCAGCACGCCACGGGCGACCAACAGCTTCTCGGCTTCAGCCAGCGCCAAATCGCGGTCAGTGAAGTTGGGCATCAGGATCGGCCGCACGTTGCGGTACAGCGCCATGCGCGACTGCGAGCGGGCCTGGCTGGTCAGGCCGTAGATCGGCACATGGATGTTGTGCCGGCTCATCCACAGCGCGGTCGAGCCCGATTCCGTCAAGGCGATGATCGCCTTGCAGCCCAGATGGTGGGCCGTGAACAGCGCCCCCATCGCGATCGACTGGTCGATGCGGCCGAAGTGCCGGTTGGTGAAATCGGCGTCCAGGCGCACGTCCTCGGCCCGCTCGGCCTCCAGCGCGATCAGCGCCATGTGTTCCACCGTCTCGACCGGGTACTTGCCGGCCGCCGTCTCGGCGCTCAGCATCACGGCGTCGGTGCCGTCGAGCACGGCGTTCGCCACGTCCGAGACCTCAGCGCGGGTGGGTACCGGCGCCAGGATCATCGACTCCATCATCTGCGTGGCGGTGATCGCGATCTTGTCCAGCTCGCGCGCCATGCGGATCATCTTCTTCTGCAGCGCCGGCACCGCGGCGTTGCCGACTTCCACCGCCAGGTCGCCGCGCGCGACCATGATGCCGTCGCTGGCACGCAGGATGGCTTCGAGGTGGGGGATGGCCTCGCTGCGCTCGATCTTGGCGATCATCGCCGGCTTGTGGCGCCAGGGCTCACCTGCCACGTTGGCCAGCTGGCGCGCCATTTCCATGTCGGTGGCGTTCTTCGGGAAGCTCACCGCCATGTAGTCGCACTGGAAGCTCATCGCGGTCTTGATGTCTTCCATGTCCTTGGCGGTCAACGCCGGCGCGGTCAGGCCGCCACCCTGCTTGTTGATGCCCTTGTTGTTCGAGAGCTCGCCGCCGATCTTGACCAGGGTGTGCACGCGCTCGCCCAGCACCCGGTCCACCGTCAGCACGATCAGGCCGTCGTTGAGCAGCAGGGTGTCGCCGGGCTTCACGTCGCGCGGCAGCTCCTTGTAGTCCAGGCCGACGCCGTCGATGTCGCCGGGCTCGGTGCGCGCCGCGTCCAGCACGAAGGGCTTGCCGTTTTCCAGCAGCACCTTGCCTTCGGCGAACTTGCCGACGCGGATCTTCGGGCCTTGCAGGTCGGCCATCAGCGCCACCGGCTTGCCAACGCGGGCCGCGCACTCGCGCACCAGGTTCGCCCGGTCGATGTGGTCTTGCGCCTTGCCGTGGCTGAAGTTCAGCCGCACCACGTCCACCCCGGCCCGCAGCAGCCGCTCCAGCACCTCGGGCTCGCTGGACGCGGGGCCGAGGGTGGCGACGATCTTGGTGGCGCGGGTCATGGGCAGATCTCCGGTGCGGTGTACTTTTGTTTCAGCACCGATTATCGACAGGTGCCGGCTCGAGCGGTTACCTGGCGATTACACAGCCTCATCCGCCCCTGGCGGCGGACACATCGGTCACCGCCAGCGCCGTCATGTTGACGACCCGGCGCATGGTTGCCGAAGGCGTCAGGATGTGCGCCGGTGCCGCCGCCCCGAGCAGGATGGGGCCGACCGTGACGCCGTGGCCACCCGTCACCTTCAGCACGTTGAACAGGATGTTGGCGGCGTCGATGTTGGGCAGCACCAGCAGGTTGGCGGCGCCGCTCATCGTCGTCTCGGGCAGCACCGCGCGGCGGATGGTCTCCGACAGCGCCGCATCGCCCTGCATTTCGCCGTCGCACTCGATGCCCGGGCACTGGCGCACGAACAGGTCGCGCGCGGCCCGCATGCGGCGTGCCGACGCCCGCGTGGATGAGCCGTACATCGAGTGCGACAGGAAGGCCACCTTGGCCGGCATGCCGAAGCGCTGCACCTCGTCGGCCGCCATGCGGGCGATCTCGGCCAACTGCTCGGCATTGGGCTCTTCGTTGACGAAGGTGTCGGCGATGAACAAGGTGTGCTGTTCCAGCATCAGCGCGTTCATCGTCGCCATCGTGCCGGAGCCCGGGCGCGGCCCGATCACTTGCTTGACGTGGTCGAAGTGGTTGTCGAAGCGGCCGACCAAGCCGCACAGCAAGGCGTCGGCGTCACCGCGGCGCACCAGCATCGCGCCGATCAGCGTGTTCGAGCGGCGCAGCGCGGCCTTGGCGGCGTCCGGCGAGATGCCATCGCGGCCCATCAGGCGGTGGTAGTCCTCCCAACAGGCGCGGTAGCGCGGGTCGTCTTCGGGGTCGACCAGCTCGAAGTCGACGCCCGGCTTCAACCGCAGGCCGGCGCGCTCGATGCGCATCGCCACCACGCCGGGCCGGCCGATCAGGATGGGCATCGCCAAGCCCTCGTCCTTGACCACCTGCACCGCCCGCAGCACGCGCTCGTCCTCGCCCTCGGCATAGACCACGCGCGCCGGCCTGGCCTTGGCCGCCAGGAACACCGGCCGCATGAACATGCCGGTCTGGTAGACGTACTTGCCGAGCTGCTCGCGGTAGGCCGCGGCGTCGGTGATCGGCCGCGTGGCCACGCCGGACTCGGCCGCCGCCAGCGCCACGGCCGGCGCGATGCGCAGGATGAGCCGGGCATCGAACGGCGTGGGGATCAGGTAGTCCGGGCCGAACTTCAGCTCCTTGCCGGCGTAAGCCGCGGCCACCTCGTCGCTGGTCTCGGCCTTGGCCAGGGCGGCGATCTCGTGCACGCAGGCCAGCTTCATCGCCTCGGTGATGCGCGTGGCGCCGCAGTCCAGCGCGCCGCGGAAGATGTACGGGAAGCACAGGACGTTGTTGACCTGGTTCGGGTAGTCCGAGCGGCCGGTGGCGATGATGCAGTCCGGCCGCGCGGCCTTGGCCAGCTCGGGCCGGATCTCGGGCTCCGGGTTGGCCAGCGCCAGGATGATGGGCCGGTCGGCCATGGTCTTGACCATTTCGGCCGTCAGCACGCCGGCCGCCGAGCAGCCCAGGAACACGTCGGCGCCGGCCACCACGTCCGCCAGCGTGGTGGCACGGGTGTTCTGGCAGTAGCGCTGCTTGGACTCGTCCAACCGGTCGCCACGGCCCTCGCGCACCACGCCCTTCGAGTCGACAACGAAGATGTTCTGCCGCTTCACGCCCAGGCTGACCATCAGGTCCAGGCAGGCGATGGCCGCCGCGCCCGCGCCCGAGACCGCCAGCTTGACCTCGCCGATCTTCTTGCCGACCAACTCGAGCCCGTTGATCAGCGCGGCGCTGGAGATGATGGCCGTGCCGTGCTGGTCGTCGTGGAAGACAGGGATGTTCAGCCGCTCGCGCAGCTTCTTCTCGACGTAGAAGCACTCGGGCGCTTTGATGTCCTCGAGGTTGATGCCGCCCAGCGTGGGCTCGAGCGCAGCGATGATCTCGACCAGTTTGTCCGGGTCGTGCTCGGCCAGCTCGATGTCGAACACGTCGATGCCGGCGAACTTCTTGAACAAACAGCCCTTGCCCTCCATCACCGGCTTGCCGGCCAGTGGGCCGATGTTGCCGAGGCCGAGCACCGCGGTGCCGTTGGTGACCACACCGACCAGGTTGGCACGCGAGGTGTAGTCGGCCGCCAGCGTCGGGTCTTGCTCGATCGCCAGACAGGCATAGGCCACGCCGGGCGAGTAGGCCAGCGACAGGTCGCGCTGGTTCGACAGCGGCTTGGTCGGCGTGACGGCGATCTTGCCGCGGGTGGGGCTGCGGTGGTAGTCGAGCGCGGCGTCGCGCAGGGCCTGTTCGGCCGGGGTCAGGGTCGGCTGGCTCATGGTGTGTCTCCTCCAGGGGGACGCGCAGGGTAGCGGCCCAAGCCGGCCGGCGCGTCCGTGGAGTCCACAGCATGCACCATCGGCATGGCGCCATGCCTGGGGCAAGCCCCAGCGGTGCGCTGCGGCGTGACTCAGCGCAAGCTTGGGCGCTCGCAGGCCGCCGCAGGCACTGGCGCGGCCTTTTCGGCCTCGCGGGCCTGGCGCTCGAACCAGGCGTGGATCACTTCGCCGGGGCCGGCCGCTGCGCCAGTGCACGGCCGCCCGCGGTAGCTGGACCAGGCCGGGCCACTGGCCCCCGCCCCGCCCGCTTGGGCCTGCGCCAGGCGGCTGTGGCGCTCGTCGGCACCATAGACCACCAGGCCGATGCGCCGCTCGGCCAGGTAGGCGAGCAGGCCGTCGACCACCTCGGGCCCGCCGCGCTCGCATTGCCGCGCGGCATGGCCCCACTCGGTGGCGATCACCGGGTGGCTCGCGGCGAAACGGCCGAAGCGCTGGTCCCAGCCCTCGGGGTTGTTGGGCTCCTGGCCGAAATACGGGTGCACGGCAAAGGCCAGCTGGCCGAGCGGGTCGGTCAGCGGCGGCGCACCGTCCAGCCGCTGCGCACCGCGCAGCCCGTCGACGATCAGCAGGTTGCGCACGCCGGCGCGGCGCAGCTGGTCGATCAGCGCCTGGTGGCCGGCGCGCCAGGCCTCCCACACGCCGGGGCCGGGGTCGGGCGGGCTGGCCGGCTCGTTGAACAGCTCGAAGGCCACGCCCAGGTCGCTGGCGAAGGCCGGGGCCACCGCGGCCCAGGCGCGCAGGGCCGAGGCCTTGGGCAGCATCTCCACCGGCTTGACGCCGGTACGACCCTCCCACTGCAGCGACAGGATCACGCTGAAGCCGCCGCGCCGGGCCGCCGCCACGGCATCTTTCACCTGGCCCAGGTAGGCGGGGTCGTGCTGTGGCGACTGGGGGTCCAGAAAAGGCTGGCCGATCTGCAGGCGCACCAGGTCGGCGCCGATGGCGCGGGCCAGCGGCAGCGCTTCGGCGTCGAAGCGCTCGCGCGCCGCCGCCGTGCTCCCGTCCACATCACGGCTTCGGGGCACGAGGCGGCCGAAGAAGGACAGGCCGTGTGGCACCCATGGCTTGCAGTCGCGCAGCAACTGGGGCCTGCCCCCGCCAGCCTGCACGGCCAGCAAGCCTGCGGGTGGCGCGTCTGCCGCGGCGGCAACCGTGGCCGGCCACGCCAGCGTGGCGAGCAGGCCGGCGGCCAGCCACCCGCCTGCGAACCACCCGTGCCAACGGCGTGCCACGGTGGGGTCCTCGTCAACCGGCGCGCTTGGCCAGGATCTCGAAGGCCGGCAGGGTCTTGCCCTCCAGCACCTCGAGGAAGGCACCACCGCCGGTGGAGATGTAGCCCACGTCCTTCTCGATGCCGTACTTGGCGATGGCCGCCAGCGTGTCGCCGCCGCCGGCGATGCTGAAGGCGTCGCTGTCGGCAATGGCTCGGGCGATGGCCTCGGTGCCCTTCGAGAAGGCGTCGAACTCGAACACGCCGACCGGGCCGTTCCAGACGATGGTGCCGGCGGCTTTCAGCTGCGCGGCGAGCCGCGCGGCGGTCTTGGGCCCGATGTCGAGGATCAGGTCGTCGTCGGCCACCTCGCTGGCGGCCTTGACGGTGGCCGGCGCGTCGGCGGCGAAGGCCTTGGCGGTCACCACGTCGTCGGGGATGGGCACCTCGGCGCCGCGCGCCTTCATTGCCGCGATCACCGCGGTGGCGTCGCCCAGCAGGTCGGGCTCGGCCAAGCTCTTGCCGATCTTCAGGCCGGCGGCCAGCATGAAGGTGTTGGCGATGCCGCCGCCGACGATCAGGCCGTCGACGTTCTTCGCCAGCGATTGCAGGATGGTCAGCTTGGTCGAGACCTTGCTGCCCGCGACGATGGCCACCAGCGGCCGCTTCGGGTTGGCCAGGGCCTTGCCGATGGCGTCGATCTCGGCCGCCAGCAACGGGCCGGCGCAGGCCACCGGTGCGAACTGGGCGATGCCGTAGGTCGAGGCCTCGGCCCGGTGGGCCGTGCCGAAGGCGTCGTGGACGAAGATGTCGCAGAGTTTGGCCATCTTCTTCGCCAGCTCTTCGTTGTTCTTCTTCTCGCCTTTGTTCAGGCGGCAGTTCTCGAGCAGCACGACCTGGCCGGGTGCCACGTCGACGCCGTCGACCCAGTTCGACACCAGCTTGACTTCGCGGCCCAGCAATTCGCCCAGGCGCGCGGCCACCGGGGCCAGCGAGTCCTCGGGCTTGAACTCGCCCTCGGTCGGGCGACCCAGGTGGCTGGTGACCATGACCGCGGCGCCGGCGGCCAGCGCCTGCTGGATGCAGGGCACCGAGGCGCGGATGCGGGTGTCTTCGGTGATGCGGCCGGCGTCGTCCTGCGGCACGTTCAGGTCGGCGCGGATGAACACGCGCTTGCCCTGCACTTGGCCCTGGGCGACGAGGTCGGAAAAGCGGAGCACTTTCAGCATGGTGGGAGATCCCGGGAGTGGACGAAAACGGGCCGCGCCGCGCGCAACCCCTGGCTCACCAGCCCAGGCCGAAGCGCAGCGCCAGCAGCACCGCGGTGCCGCAGACGATGGTGCCGAGGATGCCACGGCGCCACCAGTACCACAGCGCCCCCGCAGCGGCGGCGTACAGCCGCGCATCCTGCCACGTCTGGATCAGGTGGCCGTTGCTCATGATCACCTCGGGCGCGATGACCGCCACCAGTGCGGCCAGCGGCGCGTGGCGCAAGGCCTCGCGCAGCCAGACGGGAATCGGCCATTCACGGTCAGGCAGCAGGAAGAACGAGCGCGTGACGACCGTGATCACGCCCAGCCCGAGGATGGCCAACGTCGCCTCGATGGCGCTCATGTCGGCTCCTCGGCCTTCGGTGCCGGCGGCGTCGCGGGCGAGAAGTGGTCGAGCACGACGCCCAGCGCCACCGCCGCGGCGATGGCCACCACGATGTTGAGCTTGAACGGCAAGGCATAGGCCGCGACAGCGGCACAGGCGGCCACCGCCGCCGCGGCCCAGGTGGCCCGGTCCGACAGCAGCGAGCCGGTCAGCCCCAGCAGGGCCAGCGTACCGGCGAAACCCAGCCCCCATTCGGTGGGAATGCGGTCGGCCAGCACGATGCCCAGCACCGACATCCCCTGCCAGGTGACCCAGTTGATCGCCACGCCACCCCAGAAATAAGGCCGCTGCTCAGGCGAGGGCCGGGGTTCCGGAAAGCGCCGCATGAACATCACGTAGTTCAGGTCGGCGGTGAAGTAGCTGTGCAGCAGGCGCTCGCGCAGCGGCAAGTGGCCGAAATAGGGTCGCCAGCCGGCGCTGAAGATGACGAAGCGCAGGTTCACGCAGGCGGCGGTCGCCCAGACGACCCAGATCGGCGCATCGCTGGCGATCAACGGCAGCGAAGCCAGTTGGGCGCTGCCGGCGAAGACCACGAAGGACATCAACAAGGCCAGCGGCAACGGCAGGCCACTCTTGACCATGGCCACGCCCGTCACCAGGCCCCAGGCAGCCAGACCCAGCGCAATGCCGGTCATCTCGCTGGCGCCGCGGCGAAAATCAGGGTGCTGCCAAAGGGGAAGAAGGGAACTGGTCGGCGCGGCATGCTCGGGCATGCCGGGATTGTCTTACGCCCCCGGCTGCAGGCTTGCGACAGGGCTTTGCGTGAACGCACAGCGCAAGCGCCGTGGCGTCGCAACGTCAATGCGCGTTGCTGCTGCCCTTCTTGGCCGAGGCGTGTTCCTTCGCGTCGGCCTTGCCGTCTGCCTTGCTGTCCGACTTGGCGTCGGATTTCGAAGCGGTCTTGGTGTCGCTCTTGCCTTTGTCGCCTTCGTCGGCGCTGTCGGCCTCGGCGCTGCCACCCTTGCCCTTGGCATCGGCCGTCAGTTGCGGCGCCACCGGCTCGAGCTTGTTCTCGCGCATGTAGTCGTCCATCTCGCGCCAGCCGGCGTAGATGGCGGCCTTTTCGGCTTTCTTGTTCAGGGTGTAGCAGTCCTCGATCGCCCGGCCGGCATGGCGGCAGGCGGCGCCGACGGCCTTGCCTTCGGCGGCCTTGCGCTCGGCCACCACGGTGGCGCCTTCGATGCCCAGCAGGTCGCAGCCGCCCAGCAACACGAGGCTGGACAGGGCGGCAAGGGCAAGGGCGGCGCGGCGCATGGGTTTTTCAGGCAGTTCGGGCAGTCCCGGCAGAGAGGACGCAGGACTGCCCGGTTTATCGGCCGGAACCGGCGGGAACTTGAGGGCCGCCGGATCAGCCCCGTGCCATGCCGGTGCGCGCCATCGCCAGCAAGCGCTCGACCCGCTCCTCGGTGCTGGGGTGGGTGGCGAACAGGCCGGCGATGCCACCGCCCGACAGCGGGTTCATGATCATCATTTGCGCCGTCTCGGGGTGGCGTTCGGCCGTTTCCAGTGGCAGGCCCTGGGCGACGCGGTGGATCTTCTGCAGCGCCGAGGCCAAGGCCTGGGGGTCGCCGGAGATCTCGGCGCCGCCGCGGTCGGCCTCGAACTCGCGGGCGCGGCTGATCGCCATCTGGATCAGGCTGGCCGCGATCGGCGCCAGCAGCATGACCAGGATGGACACGATGGGGTTGACCGGCCGGCCTTCGTCGTCGCGGCCGCCGAAGATCATCGCGAAGTTGGCCAGCATCGAGATCGCGCCAGCCATGGTGGCGCTGATGGTCGAGATCAGGATGTCGCGGTGCCGGACGTGGGCCAGCTCGTGCGCCATCACGCCGCGCAACTCGCGCTCGCTCAGCACCCGCAGGATGCCGGTGGTCGCCGCCACGGCGGCGTGCTGGGGGTTGCGGCCGGTGGCGAAGGCGTTGGGCGCGTCTTCGTTGATCAGGTAGACGCGCGGCATCGGCAGTTGGGCATTGGCGGCCAGCTCCTGCACCAGGCGGTAGAACTGCGGCGCGGTCTGGGCGTCGACCTCCTGCGCGTTGTACATGCGCAGCACCAGCTTGTCCGAAAACCAGTAGCTGAAGAAGTTCATGCCCAGCGCAACCAACAGGGCCAGGTACATGCCCGCCTGCCCGCCCAGCAGGCGGCCGATGGTCATGAACAGCGCGGTGATGGCCGCCATCAGCACGGCGGTCTTCAGCAGATTGAACATGGCAGTGGTTTCCTCGGCGCCGGGCTCGGGGCGGCGCGCGTCAGTGATGACAGTTCGTCAGATGCGGCCAGGCTGCGCGAGTTCAATGCCCGCCAGGCCCGGCCGGGCCTGCAGCAGCGCCGCGACGGGCAAGCGCTTGCCGCCCGAACGCTGCAACTGCAGCAGGTCCAGCCCGCCCTCGCCGCAGGCCACCGTGAGGCGGCCGCTGTCGGCCTGGACGATGCGGCCGTGCGGGCCTTGCACGTCCGGCCGCAGTGCCGCCTGCCAGAGCTTGACCGTCTCGCCGGCCAGGTCGAAGTGGGCTCCGGGGAACGGGTCGAAGGCGCGCACCCGGCGTTCGATCGCCACGGCCGGCAGCGCCCAGTCGATGGCCGCCTCGGCCTTGTCGATCTTGTGGGCGTAGGTGACGCCTTCGTCTGGCTGGGGCACGGGACGCAGCCGGCCTGCGGCCGCGTCGGCCAGTGCCTGGACGATCATCGTCGCCCCCAAGGTGGCCAGGCGGTCGTGCAGCGAACCGGTGGTGTCGTCTGGGCGGATGGACTCGCGGCCGACCGCCAGCATGTCACCGGTGTCCAGGCCGGCGTCCATCTGCATGATCGTGATGCCCGTCTCGGCGTCTCCTGCCTCGATGGCGCGGTGGATGGGCGCGGCGCCGCGCCAGCGCGGCAGCAGCGAGCCGTGGATGTTCAGGCAGCCGAGACGAGGCAAGGTGAGCACCCACTGCGGCAAGATCAGGCCATAGGCAGCCACCACCATCACGTCTGGCGCGGCCACCTCGAGGGCGGCGCGGGCAGCGGCGGCGTCGGCGGCGAACTTGCCGTCCAGTTTCAGGCCTTGCGGTTGCGCGACCGGCAGCCCATGGGCCACGGCGAACTGCTTGACGGCCGAGGGCGTGAGTTTCATGCCCCGCCCGGCCGGGCGGTCGGGCTGGGTCAGCACCAGCGGCACCCGGTGGCCGGCCGCATGGATGGCGGCCAGCGCCGCGGCGGCGAACTCCGGCGTGCCGGCAAAGGCGACCCGCAGGCCCGTCGCTGTCGTCATCGGCGCTTCTGCTCGTCGCGCGTCTTCTTCAGCATCTTGGTCTTGATGCGCTCGCGCTTGAGCGGGCTCAGGTACTCGACGAAGACCTTGCCCAGCAGGTGGTCCATCTCGTGCTGCACGCAGACCGCCGTCAGGCCCTCGGCATCGAACTCGTAGGGCTGGCCGTCGCGGCCCAGGGCGCGCACCGTCACCCGAGCGTGGCGCGGCACCGAGTCGTAGATGGTGGGCACGGACAGGCAGCCCTCCTCGCCGACCATCATTTCCTCGCTGGTGCGGACCAGTTCGGGGTTGATCAGCACCCGGGGTTCGTCCCGCTGCTCGGACGTGTCCATCACGATGATGCGACGGTGCACATCGACCTGCGTGGCCGCCAGACCGACGCCCTCGGCCTCGTACATCGTCGCCAGCATGTCGTCGACAAGTTGCCGGACGCTGTCGTCCACTTGGTCGACCGGGACGGCGACGGTGTGCAAACGGGGGTCGGGGTAACGCAGGATGGGAAGCAGGGCCATGGTGTTTTGGCGCGAGTCGTCAAATACGCCGCGGGGCTGTTGACGGCACGCAACGATTCGGGTTGTCCGCGGTGACAAAGGGTTTCACCAGGGCGGACAGTTTGTTTGCGATATCAATGCTTTAGGGGCAGAATTTGCGGAGCTTTCTCAGCTTTGCCTTCGGGTGGGCGGCATGGCCGAAGCCGGTGGTCCCGACCACGGCAACTGCGGTGCGCCCCCGGAATTGTTGCACCGCCAAAGATTTCCGGCTCATCGCCCGGGAGTGTCCATACATGAGCCGATCACCTCGCCTGCCGTTTCAGCCATCTTCCACCTGGTTCGTGGCCGTGTCGTTGGGCTTGGGCTCGATCTCCGCGATGGCCACCGAATGGCCGGTCACGCCGGGCCAGCGTTCCACCGCGCAGCAGGTGGCCCAGGCCGGCGTGCCGCTGTCCGAGCTGGCCGCCAACGCGCCCGACAGCTACACGATCAAGAAGGGCGACACGCTCTGGGACATCTCCAAGCTTTTCCTGAAGAGCCCCTGGCGCTGGCCCGAGCTGTGGGGCATGAACCTGGACCAGATCCGCAACCCGCACCTGATCTATCCGGGCCAGATCCTCTACCTGGACAAGACCGGCGGTCGCGCCCGCCTGCGGCTGGCCAAGCCGGTGGGCACCAACGAGGACGGCAAGATGGAGCCGCGCGTGCGCGCCGACCTGCTGCCCAGCGATGCGATCGCCTCGGTGCCCATGCACTTGATCGGCCCGTTCCTTAACGAGGCGATCGTGCTGGACACGAACACGCTCGAGACGGCGCCACGCGTGGTCGCCACGCAGGAAGGCCGCGTCCTCGTCTCGCGCGGGGAGAACGCCTACGTGCTGGGCGACATGACCGCCGCGCGCAAATGGCAGCTCTTCCGCGAGCCCCAGCCGCTGGTCGACCCGATCACCAAGGAGCTGCTGGGCTTCGAGGCGCGCTATGTCGGCACGGCCGACTATGTGCGTGAAGGCGAGGTGCGCACCGGGGCCGACGGCAAGTCCGAGATCGTGCCCGCCACGATCGCCATCACCGCACTGCGCGAGGAGGCCAACATCGGCGACCGCCTGATGCCGGCACCGGCGCGCGACATCGAGGCATTCGCTCCACATGCACCGGGCGGCGCACTGTCCGGCCGCATCGTCTCGGTCTACGGCGACGGCTTGAACGCCGGCCAGAACCAGATCGTGGCGCTCAACAAGGGCGCCCGCGACGGCGTGGAGCGCGGCCATGTGCTGGCCCTGTGGCGCGCCGGTACGACCCGGGTGGACAGCACCGACCCGGCGCGCCCGGTCATCCGCCTGCCGGACGAGAAGCACGGCCTGATGTTCGTCTTCCGCGTCTTCGAGCGGGTGTCCTACGCCCTGCTGCTGCAGGTGAAGGACCCGGTGAAGTCCGGTGACCTGTTCACCCAGCCCTGAACGCGCCGACCGCTTCCCTGCCTGAAGGCGAGCTGCGCGCCTGGTTGCGACTGGCCCATTCGCCGGGCTTGAGCCTGGGTGCGGCGCGCCGGTTGCTGGCCGCCTTCGGCTCGCCAGAGCACGCCGTGGCCGTCGGGGCCGGGGGGTGGCGCGAGGTGGGTGGCGTCGAGGCCGCTCAGGCCTTGCAGCAGCCGCAGCTCGACCCGCAGGCGCTGTACGAAGCCACTGCAGCGTGGCTGGCCGAGTCTGGCCCGACTCGGCGCATCGTCACGCTCGGTGACACCGACTATCCGCAACTCCTGCTCGAAACCGCCGATCCGCCGCTGCTGCTGTACCTGCAAGGCCGCACCAGCCTGCTCGCCCAGCCGTCGTTGGCCATCGTGGGCAGCCGCCACGCCACGCCGGGCGGCCGCGACAACGCCCGCGCCTTTGCCAGGCACCTGAGCGGCGCCGGGCTGGTCATCGTTTCCGGCCTGGCCCTGGGCATCGATGGTGCGGCACACGAGGGCGCGCTGGAGGGCGCTGCGCCCGGCGGCGCCGGCGGCACCATCGCCGTGGTGGGCACCGGGCTGGACCGCGTCTACCCGCGCCGCCACCATGCGCTGGCGCACCGCATGTGCGAGGGCGCCGGGCTGATCGTCAGCGAGTTCGCCATCGGCACGCCGCCGCTGCCGCTGCATTTCCCGCGCCGCAACCGCGTCATTGCCGGCCTGGCGCTGGGCACCCTGGTGGTCGAGGCGGCCGTGCAGTCGGGCTCGCTGATCACCGCCCGGCTGGCAGCGGAGTGCGGGCGCGAAGTGTTCGCCATACCGGGCTCGATCCACAGCCCACAGTCGCGTGGCTGCCACCGCCTGATCAAGGACGGCGCCAAGCTGGTCGAAGAGGCGGCCGACATCCTGCAGGAACTGCGCTGGCAGCCGGCCAGCGGGGCTGACGCATCGCCACCCTCGGCCCCCGGCACTGCGCCTGGCGCCGACCCGCTGCTCGCTGCCCTGGGCCATGACCCGATGTCCCTGGACGAGTTGCTCGCCCGAACCGGCTGGCCCGCCGCCGAACTGCAGGCCCGGTTGCTGACGCTCGAACTGGACGGCCACGTGGCGCGCTTGCCCGGGGGCTTGTACCAGCGCCGCGGGGCCGGCTGACGGCGACCGATGCCACCTTCCCTGCCCCAAGTGGGGTCGGGCCGGGGCCGGAAGAGGCGGGGTCAACCCGGTCAAATGGCGCGCCGCCGGCCGAGCGGGCTCGGGTATCATCGTTTCATGTTCGATGTTCTGGTCTACCTGTACGAGAACTACTGGCGGCCCGATGCCTGCCCCGACCATGAGCAGCTGACCCGCAAGCTGTCGGCGGTTGGCTTCGAATCGGACGAGATCAAAGAAGCCCTGCACTGGCTGGACGGGCTGGCGTTGCGCACGGACGGGCTCGGCGCCGATGCACCTGCCGACACGGCGGCGGCGAACCTCCCTCAATCCGGCGACAGCCTGCGGGTCTACCTGCCCGAAGAGCTGGAACTGCTGGGACAAGAATCCATCGGTTTCATCAGCTTCCTGGAATCCGCCGGGGTGCTGCCGCCGGCCCTGCGCGAGGTGGTTGTCGACCGGGCCACTGCGGTGGGCACTGGGCCGCTGGATCTGGACGATCTGAAGATCATCGTGCTGATGGTGTTCTGGAGCCTGGGCGAAGAACCCGACGCGCTGATCCTCGACGAGCTCTTCGTCGCCCCCGAGGACCGCCTGATCCACTAGCCAGGGCGCTTGTTCAGGCGAGCAGGCGGGCCGGGTCGGCCTTGATCTTCTCGATCGCGCTGCGCGTGGCGGCCACGGTCAGCGACTCGTCCTGCAGCGGCACCAGCAGCCCGGCCTGAAGGAAAGCGGCGAGGCGGGTCTTCTGGAACAGCACGCAGCGCCCATCGGCCGCCGAGAACAGCGACAGCTGGCGGTTCATGCCCTGCCAGACCAGGCGCACCGATTGGTGACGGTTGCGGAACTCAAGCATGAAGGCCGCACCCAGTTGCAGCTCGGCCGCCCATTGCAGCATCGCCGGCCCTGGCATCGAGCCGCCGTCGGCGACGATGTCCAGGCCTTCGTGCTGGTGGTTGCTGCTGTCAAGCACCCAGCTCTCGTCGATCTCCACGTCCTCGTCGGGCAGCAACTCCTCGATCATCTCGAGGCGCTGCTTCAGCTCGTCGAGTTGCTGCGGGCTGATGGCGCTGGCGCGGGCGCTGAAGGCCGCCGTCAGCGCCATGTTCAAGCCCTGGATAGCAGCCTCCTGCCTGTCCGCCCCCAGACCGACCGAGGCCATGCCCTGGCGCAGCGTGGTCAGCAGCGGGGGCAGGCGGCGGATGACCTCGGCGCGGTCTTCGCGGGTGGTCTTGGCGCTGGCCGTCCACAGCAGCTCGCTGGCAGCAGCGCGCACGGTCTTGACCTCAGCGCTCTGCGGCCCGTGGCGCACCGCCGCAGTGGCGATGACGTCGGCCCAGATATGGAACATGAAGTCGCGGATGCCTTCGTGCACCGGCACGTCGCCCAGCAGTTTGCGCAACTCGATCGTGTACTGGATGGCCAGCGTCTCGCGCTGCTCCACCTGCTGCGCCAGGGACACGCCGGCGCGGCTCTTCTCGTTCTGCTCGCGAAAATAGCCTTCGAGGAACTTCTCGAACTCGTTGAGCACGGTCTGGAACACACGGCGGCCGGTGTCCGGAAAGGCCTCGACCACCTGCACCACGCGCTTGATCTCGGCCTCCAGCGGCGTGCCGACGACTTCGCTGCCACCGCCCTCGAAACCCATCACGCAGGCGCCCATGCGGTCGATCAGGCGGCGCGCCGGGTGGTCTGCGGTGTGAAAGAAATCAGGCTCGGCGATGGCCACACGCAGCGTCGGCATCTGCAGCCGGGCGAACCACACCCGCAACTGGGCGGGGATGCGCTCTTCAGTCAGGATCGACTGGAACAGCAGCGCCACCAGTTCCACGGTGGCGCGCTCGGCCGGCGTGCTGGCTGCCTGCTTGAGCGCCACCTGGCGTTCGCGCAGCTCGTGCAACAACACGGACGGCGTCGGCCCGACGCCGCCGCCGCCGCCACCGGCGACCGCACCGTCACCGGCCGGGCCACCCGCCTGCTGGACCAGCCGTTGCTGGGCCTGCGCCATGGCCTCGGACAACTTCGCCGACGCCGGCCGGGCATGGGCCGTGTCGCGAAAGCCGGGCAGGTGGCGCTCCATCACTTCCGCGAAGTGCCCGAGCACGAAATCCGCCCGGGCCGAGCCGCCGCCCGGCACGGGCCGCGTCATCATGCGCGTCTCGTCCTCGGTCGAGTGACCATGCAGGATGCTCTGCGGCGGGCGCGACCCGGCGTTGAACATTTCCTGGGGCGCAGCGGTGCCCGAGCTGACGCCACCGCCCGGTGAACCGGCGTAGCCCCCGGTGGCCTGCCCTGGAGAACCACCCCCCTGGCTGGCGCCGCCCCCGACGTGGCCTCCAGCGGATGCCCCCGCGCCCGCCGCGCCATATGGGCCGCCGTAGCCGGTGCTGGCCTGGCCGGCGCCACCACCGCCACCGTAGCCGGTGGCCGGGCCGCTGCCGCCCATCTGGGTCGGCGAGGCGTAGCCGCTGCCGTAGCCCGTCGAGCGCGGGCCACCACCAACACCGCCACCACCACTGGGGGCGGGCGAGGCGGTTTCACCGAAGCGGCTCGTGCCGCCCGAGCGGGTGGACTCGGGCTCGGCCGGTGGCGTGCTCAGCCGGCCGGGGCCGGTGGGCGTACCGTCGGCGCGACGGATCATGTTGCGGCGGTCCACCTCTGGCATTACGCCGTGGTCGACCAGCCATTTGTTGACCTCTTTCCAGATGCTGTCGAAGGGCTTGGCGCAGGCCTTGACCAGAACGTCCTCCAGGCCGCGCCAGGTTTCCAGCGCCAGGCCCGCATCGGTCCAGGAATCGATCACGCATTCGGCCAGCGCCGGCGGGCGGAACAGATCGTCCTCGTCGAGCTCGGGCTGGCGGGCCAGCGCGGTCAGGCGGGCCTTCATGTCGTTGAAGTCCCACAGGCCCTTGTCAAGCAAGGCCTGCGCGAGACGCGACACGAGGATCTCCTGCTGGATCTCGTCGTCGTCGACCAGCTTCAGGTCCAGGTCGTTGCCGAAAGCTGCGGCCAGCGGGTTCGCGGGCGCGCCGGCTGGCAGCTTGGCGGCAGGGGTGGTGCGCTGGCGCACCTTCTCCGACAGGCGCAGCGGCCACTGGCTGCCGTGGCGCATCAGGTCCTGCAGCATGTCCCGCCGTTGCTGTGCCAGGACCCGCTCGGCGGGCTTTTCGTTCAGCGCCTGCGCCCCAGCCAGTGCAGCGTCCAGCCAGGGCTGGAACTCCTTGGCCAGGCGCTCTGCGAAAAAGAGGCGCGCCTGGTCGAGCAGACTCGTCTGGGCCGAGGGCGATGGCATGTGGGCGTGGGTCTTCCGTAGGGCCGAGGACAGCCCTTGGACTCTACACCACCGCCCCGGCGTTCGGGTCGTTCGGGTCGCCGCCGTCCTTGGCCGCGGACACCTTGACCAGGTCCTCGCGCTTGACGCCCAGCCACATCGCGATCGCGGCAGCCACGAAGACTGACGAGTAGATGCCGAACAGGATGCCGATGGTCAGCGCCACCGCGAAGTAGTGCAACGTCGGCCCCCCCAGCAGCAGCATCGACAACACCATCATCTGCGTGCAGCCGTGCGTGATGATGGTCCGGCTCATCGTCGAGGTGATCGCATGGTCGATCACCTCGTGGGTGTTCATCTTGCGGTACTTGCGGAAGGCCTCGCGGATCCGGTCGAAGATGACCACGGATTCGTTGACGGAATAGCCCAGCACCGCCAGCACCGCCGCCAGCACCGAAAGCGAGAACTCCCACTGGAAGAAGGCGAAGAAGCCCAGGATGATCACCACGTCGTGCAGGTTGGCGATGATCGCGGCGACCGAGAACTTCCACTCGAAGCGGATCGCCAAGTAGATCATGATGCCGACGACCACGAACGCCAGTGCCTTGGCGCCGTCCTGCGCGAGCTCCGCCCCCACCGACGGGCCAACGAACTCGGTTCGCGCCAGCTCGAAGGGCTCGGTGCCCCCCGCCTGGGTGCACGACGGCCTGGTGACCACCTCGCCCTTGGGCGTGGTGACGGTCTTGGTGCCCACGGTGCCCTGGTCGGCCGCACACAGCGCGTCGAACACGCGCTGCGCCACTTCGGCCTGCTTTACGTCAGTGCGCACCGGCACCCGGATCATCACGTCCTGCGAGGTGCCGAAGTTTTGAACCTGCACCTCGCCAAAGCCGAGCTTGTCGACCGCCTCGCGCACATGGGCCAGGTTGGCGGTCTGGGCGTAGTGGATCTCGGAAACGGTACCGCCCGTGAACTCGATCGAGAAGTGCAGGCCCCGCGTGGCGAGGAAGAACACCGCCGCGAGGAAGGTGACCGCCGAGACGATGTTGAACACCAGCGCATGCCGCATGAACGGGATGTCGCGCCGAATGCGAAAGAATTCCATGTCAGATCCTTTTCAGTGCGGCGTGCGCGTCAGGCCTTGTCGGCGGCATCGGGGGCGGCGGGCAGGCCGGCACCGTCGGGGCGCCAGACCTGGCCGATCGACACCGACTTCAGCTTCTTCTGCCGGCCGTACCAGAGGTTGACCAGGCCGCGCGAGAACATCACGGCCGAGAACATCGAGGTCAGGATGCCCAGGCAGTGCACGACAGCGAAGCCACGCACCGGGCCCGAGCCGAAGGCCAGCAGGGCCAGGCCCGCGATCAGCGTGGTGATGTTCGAGTCCAGGATGGTGGCCCAGGCCCGCTCGTAGCCAGCGCTGATGGCCGCCTGGGGCGAGGCACCGCCGCGCAGTTCCTCGCGCACGCGTTCGTTGATCAGCACGTTCGAGTCGATGGCCATGCCCAGCGCCAGCGCGATGGCCGCGATGCCCGGCAGCGACAGCGTGGCCTGCATCATCGACAGCACCGCGATGAGCATCAGCAGGTTGAACGCCAGTGCCAGCGTCGAGAACACGCCGAACAGCAGGTAGTACGCGCACATGAACACAGCGATCGCCGCGAAACCGTAGGTCACGCTGGCGAAGCCCTTGGCGATGTTGTCGGCGCCCAAGCTGGGGCCGATGGTGCGCTCTTCGATGATCTCCATCGGCGCGGCCAGCGAGCCGGCGCGCAGCAGCAGGGCCGTGTCGTTGGCCTCTTGCGTGGTCATGCGGCCGGAGATCTGGAAACGCGCACCCAGCTCGCCGCGGATCACAGGTGCCGTCACGACCTCGCCCTTGCCCTTCTCGAACAGCAGGATGGCCATGCGCTTGCCGATGTTCTCGCGCGAGATGTCGCGCATGATGCGCGCGCCCTTGGCGTCCACCGTCAGGTGCACGGCCGGCTGCTGGTGGTCGTCGAAGCCGGGCTGGGCGTCGCTCAGGCTGTCGCCGGTCAGGACGACCTGGCGCTTGACCATCAGCGGGCCACCACCGCGCTCGACGTAGCGCTCGGTGCCGAAGGGCACGGGAGCGCCGCCGGTCGCGGCCGCAGCGGCCTCGGCCGAGTCGTCGACCATGCGCAGTTCCAGCGTGGCGGTGCGGCCGATGATGTCCTTGGCCTTGGCGGTGTCCTGCACGCCCGGCAACTGCACCACCACGCGGTCCAGGCCTTGCTGCTGGATCACCGGCTCGGCCACACCGAGTTCGTTGACCCGGTTGTGCAGCGTGGTGATGTTCTGCTTCAACGCCGCTTCCTGCACCTTGACCATGGCCTGGGGCTTGAGGGCACCGGCCAGGGTGAGGTCGCCATTCGCAGCAGTCCCCTCGGTCCAGACCACGTCGGGCTGCGTGTCGGTCAGCAATGCCCGGGCAGCATTGCGCGTCTCCGCATCACGGAAACGCACCTCGACGCTGTTGCCTTCGCGGGCGATGCCCGCATGGCGAATGCCTTTGTCGCGAAGGCTGCTGCGCATGTCGCCGGTGAGCGCCTCGGCCTTCTTGGTCAGCGCAGCCTTCATGTCGACCTGCATCAGGAAGTGCACGCCGCCGCGCAGGTCCAGGCCCAGGTACATCGGCAGCGCGTGCAGCTTGGCCAGCCACTGCGGCGAGCGCGAGACCAAGTTCAGCGCGACGATGTACGAGGGGTCCGCCGGGTCGGTGTTGAGCGCCCGGGACAGGGCGTCCTTGGCCTTGATCTGCGTGTCGGTGTCGGCCAGGCGCGCCTTGACCGAGTTGCCCTCGAACTGCACGAAGTCGGGCTTGATGCCCGCGTCCTGCAGGACCTGGCCGACGCGGTCGACCAGGGTCGCGTCGATGCGCAAGGTGGCCTTGCCGCTCGACACCTGCACCGCCGGCGCCTCGCCGAAGAAGTTGGGCAGCGTATAGACCAGGCCCACCGCCAGCGCAAAAGCCAGCAGCAGGTACTTCCACAGGGGGTATCGGTTCATGTCTGGCTCTCGTGCCGTTCGCCGCCGCAGCGCTAGCCGTGGTCAGCCGGGCGCGCGCGGCGCGCCGGGAAGTCGTCGCGGACTTATTTGTAGGTGCCCTTGGGCAGCACCTGCACCACCGACGAGCGCTGGACCTGGATCTCCACGTCCTTGGCCACTTCGACGTGCAGGACGCTGTCGCCCATCTTGGCCACGCGGCCGATCAGGCCGCCGCCGATCACCACCTCGTCACCCTTGGCCAGGGCGTCGATCATGGCCCGGTGCTCCTTCTGGCGCTTCATCTGCGGCCGGATCATGATGAAGTACAGCACCACGAACATCAGCACCAGCGGCAGGAACTGCATCAGGCTGCCGGCGGCACCCCCGGTGGCAGAGGTGCTCTGGGCGTAGGCGTTGGAGATGAACACGGGATTTCCTTGTGAGTGTCATGCGCGCCGGGCGGCGGCGCGGCATTGTAGTTGTGGCCCCACCGGGCCGAATCAAGCGGCTGGGCGAGCCTCGAAGCTTGGGACAAACCCGCTGGCCTTCGGTTCCGCCGGCTCCAGAAACAAGCAAGCCCTCGCTACGCGCAGGTAGGGAGGGCTTGGGTGAACCGTGAGGCGCTTCGGCGAAGCCATGGCCGCCATGGTTGGTTCGGGAAACTGGTTGCGGGGGCAGGATTTGAACCTGCGACCTTTGGGTTATGAGCCCAACGAGCTACCAGACTGCTCCACCCCGCGACAGAAAGACGGAGTATAGCATGGAATCGGCTCAGAGGCCAACAGCCCCCAGGCTTTTTCCAAAGCGCGCGGCATCCTGGAAGCCGATCACGCGCACGTCACGACGCTCCTGCCCGGCGCCGTCGAAGAAGATCGTGCCCGGCGGGCCGAAGAGTTGGAAGCGCTTGAGCAGCGCCTTGTCGTCGTCGCTGTTGGCGGTGACATCGGCCTTCAGAAGCACGGCCTTCTCCAGGCGGACCCGGATGGCCGGGTCGCTGAAGGTGAAGCGCTCCATCTCCTTGCAGGACACGCACCAGTCGGCGTAGAAGTCCAGCATCACCGGCCGGCCGGCGCTTTGCAAGCGAGCATCAAGTTCGGCCACGCTCGTCACGCGCACAAAGGGCAGCGGCTCGACTGAAGCCGACGACCCGATGGATGCGGCGTTGGCCAAGTGCGCCAGCGGTTGCAGCGGGTCGCGCCCGCCGGATGCGGCGCCACCCAGCAGCATCACGCCCCAGGCCAGGGCGGCCACGCCCGCGGCCCGCTGCAGCCACACGCGCGGGGCCCCGCTGTGCGGGTTGGCGTCGAAGGGGCGCAGCATGAAGCCCGCGACCAGCGCCAGGGCTCCCCACAGGCCCAGGGCCACCGCCGCGGGCAACACCGGCTGCACCACCCAGAGCGCCACGCCCAGCAGCACCAAGCCGAAGAAGCGTTTCACGGCATGCATCCAGGCGCCGGAACGCGGCAGCCAGGCCCCGGCCGAGGCGCCCAGCAGCAGCAGTGGCGTGCTCATGCCAATGGCCAGCGCGAAGAGCGCGCTGGCGGAAAGCACCACGTCCCGCGTCTGGCTGAGGAACAGCAGCGCGCCGGCAAGCGGCGCCGTGACGCAAGGGCTGACGATCAGGGCTGAAAGCCCGCCCATCAGGAACACACCGAGCAGTTGCCCGCCCGGCAAGCGACGAGAAGCCCCATCTAGGCGCGTGGCCAGCGCCGAAGGCAGGCGCAGTTCGTAGACGTCGAACATCGACAGCGAAAACAGGCCTAGCAGCAGCGCGAAAGCCACGAGCACGGCGGGCTTCTGCAGCGCGGCAGCCAGGCCCTCGCCGGCGAGGCCAGCGGCCACGCCGAGCGCCGTGTAGAGGATCGCCATGCCCAACGAGTAGGCCAGCGCCAGCAGGAAGCCGCGGCGGCGCGACACCTCGGCCCCTCCGGTGAGGATGGACGACAGGATGGGCAGCATCGGCAGCACGCAGGGCGTGAAGGCCAGCAACAGGCCCATCAGCCAGAAACCGCCCAACGTGGCCCAGAGGGAGCCCCCGCGCAGCAGGCGCTGCACGCGGTCATCGCCTTCTTCGGCAGGCATGGGCGGGGCGGCCGCCACAGTCGGCGATGCAGGTGCGGTCTCAGCGCGCCCGGTCGCAGCGGCCAGGATGCCGCCATTGCCGCCGGCGGTCGACGTGCCCGGCGCATCCGCGGCGCTCTCCGGGATGATGCTCCCATCGCCGCCAAATCCGGCCAGGGACACCTGCACCTGGCGCGTCAGCGGCGGGTAGCACAGGCCCGCATCGGCGCAGCCTTGAGAAACCACGTCGAGCACGAAGCCGCCCGCGGGCGCTTGGGTAACGGGCAGCTTGACTTCCAGCGTGCCGTGGTAGGTCTCGACGTTCTTCTGGAAGTTCTCGTCGTACTTCACCTGCCCCGGCGGCAGCACAGGCTCGCCGAGCGTGACCCCCGCGGGTGCATTGAAATGGAAGCGCTCGCGATACAGGTAGTAGCCGGGCACGACCTGGAAGCTCAGCGTCACCTCCTTCGGGCCCGAGGCCCGCGCCTGCAGCGGGAAGGCCACTTCGGGCTCGAGGAAGTTGTCGGCCGCTCGGGCGTCGCCAGCCGCGAGCCACGCGCCAGCCAGCACCCACAGCATCATCAGGAAGGGCCAGGCCAGCATGCCTGTGCGGCGCGTCGGGCGGGTCCAGGGCAGTGTTCGATTCATGTCGTTCTCAGAGAGCCGGTTGTGACGCAGGTTCCGCGCCGTGGCCATGCCTGCCTCGTGGGCCGGTGGCCATGCAAAAGAAAAGGGCCAGCATCGCTGGCCCCTGTTCTGGTTGCTTGCGCAGCACTCGACGCGTGGTCGGCGCCGGCGCCCGACTTACTCCGCCGCCGCGTCAGCCGACTCGGTCGACACTTCAGGGCGGTCGACCAGTTCGACGAAGGCCATCGGCGCATTGTCGCCGACGCGGAAGCCCATCTTCAGGATCCGGGTGTAGCCGCCCGGGCGCGCCTGGTAGCGCGGGCCCAGTTCGTTGAACAGCTTGGTCACGACGTCGCGGTCGCGCAGCCGGGCAAAGGCCAGGCGGCGGTTGGCCACGGTGGCTTCCTTGCCCAGCGTGATCAGCGGCTCGACGACGCGGCGCAGTTCCTTGGCCTTGGGGACCGTGGTCTTGATCGCTTCGTGCTGCAGCAGCGAAACGCACATGTTGCGCAGCATGGCGGCGCGGTGCTCGCTGGTGCGGTTGAGTTTGCGAAGTCCGTTGCGGTGACGCATGGTGTGCTTACCTTTCCTTATTGAACCCCGGCCGTGTCAGGTACCGGGGGTTGCACATCGCACTGAGGGGCTCAGCGCTTGTCCAGGCCTTGAGGCGGCCAGTTCTCGAGGCGTGCGCCCAGCGTGAGACCACGCGAGGCCAGCACTTCCTTGATTTCGTTGAGCGACTTGCGGCCCAGGTTCGGCGTCTTCAGCAGCTCGGTCTCGGTGCGCTGGATCAGGTCGCCGATGTAGTAGATGTTCTCGGCCTTCAGACAGTTGGCCGAGCGCACCGTCAGCTCCAGCTCGTCGACCGGGCGCAGCAGGATCGGGTCGAACACGGCCGAGCTCTTGGCGGGCTGATCGAAAGTGGCGATGTCGCCAACGTCCAACTGGGCGAAGACGGCCAACTGCTCGACCAGGATCTTGGCCGACGCACGGATCGCTTCCTCGGGCGAAATCGCGCCGTTGGTCTCGATCTCCATTACCAGCTTGTCAAGGTCGGTGCGCTGCTCGACGCGGGCGTTCTCGACGGCGTAGCTGACGCGCTTGACCGGCGAGAAGGATGCGTCCAGCACAATGCGGCCGATCGACTTGGTCGGCTCGTCGCCGTAGCGGCGCAGGTTGCCCGGCACATAGCCGCGGCCCTTCTCGACCTTGATCTGCATGTCGAGCTTGCCGCCTTGCGCCAGGTTGGCGATGACGTGCTCGGGGTTGACGATTTCCACGTCGTGCGGCGTCTGGATGTCGGCCGCAGTCACCGGGCCCTCGCCTTCCTTGCGCAGCACCAGCGTGACCTCATCGCGGTTGTGCAGGCGGAAGACCACGCCTTTCAGGTTCAGCATGATGTGCACGACATCTTCGGCCACGCCGTCGACGGTCGAGTACTCATGCAGCACGCCGGCGATCGTGACCTCGGTCGGCGCGTAACCCACCATCGACGACAGCAGCACGCGACGCAGCGCGTTGCCGAGCGTGTGACCATAGCCCCGCTCGAACGGCTCGAGCGTCACTTTGGCGCGGTGGCCGCCCAGCGGCTCCGCAACGATGGCTTTGGGTTTCAGCAGATTGGTTTGCATGTAAGTCCTGTTCCTCTCAATACCCTCGGCTCGTTACACCGATAAGGCTGACGGACCACACCGGAGCGCGAAGGGCCCACCGCGGGACCGGCTTGCCGCGGCGGGGCTGGCCACGTGCGCGCAAAGGCGTGCACGCGCCGAAGATGGCATCAACGTGAGTACAACTCGACGATCAGCGATTCGTTGATTTCGGCGCCGAACTCGTCGCGGTCCGGCACCTTCTTGAAGGTGCCTTCCATCTTGGACGCGTCGACCTGCACCCAGGCCGGCAGGCCGATGGACTCGGCCAGCTTGAGCGCGTCGGCAACGCGCAGCTGCTTCTTGGACTTCTCGCGAATGGCGATCACGTCGCCCGGCTTGACCTGGTACGACGGGATGTTCACCACGTCACCGTTGACCGTCAGGGCCTTGTGCGACACCAGCTGACGCGCTTCGGCACGGGTCGAACCGAAGCCCATGCGGTAGACGACGTTGTCCAGGCGGGTTTCCAGCAGGAACAGCAGGTTCGCGCCGGTGTTGCCCTTGCGGCGGTCGGCCTCGGCGAAGTAGCGGCGGAACTGGCGTTCCAGCACGCCGTACATGCGCTTGACCTTCTGCTTCTCGCGCAGTTGCAGACCGAAGTCGGAGGTGCGCGAGCCCGAGGTGCGGCCATGCTGGCCGGGCTTCGAATCGAACTTGGCCTTGTCACTGATGGCGCGGCGCGCGCTTTTCAGGAACAGGTCGGTGCCTTCACGGCGGGCCAGCTTGGCCTTGGGTCCAAGGTAACGTGCCACGTTGCTTCCTTAAGGTTGTTGCTGACGCGCCCAGTGGCCTGTCGCGGTGCTGTCACACACGAGGGCCGGCGCGCGAGTCTGGCGGGTGTTGTGGAATGCGCTCAGACAGTGGGCTTCGGAGAAAGAAGGCCGACCGGGGATCGCTCCACGGCCGGCATTCGGGAAACTCTCGATTGTAGCAAGGTCGCGGTGACCCTGCAGCACTCAGATGCGGCGGCGCTTTTGCGGGCGGCAGCCGTTGTGCGGGATCGGCGTGATGTCCGAAATCGAGTTGATGCGGATGCCCAGCGAGGCCAGGGCACGCACCGACGACTCGCGGCCAGGGCCTGGGCCCTTGATCCGCACGTCCAGGTTCTTGATGCCTTGCTCTTGCGCGGCACGGCCAGCCACTTCGGCAGCGACCTGCGCGGCAAACGGGGTCGACTTGCGCGAGCCCTTGAAGCCTTGGCCGCCCGAGGACGCCCACGACAACGCGCCGCCCTGGCGGTCGGTGATCGTGATGATCGTGTTGTTGAACGATGCATGCACGTGGGCAATGCCGTCCGCGATGTTCTTGCGGATCTTCTTGCTCACACGCCGCGCGGCGGTGTTGGCAGGTGCTTTGGCCATGTTGTGTTCTCTTTCCTAATACCGTAGGCGACGCTTACTTCTTCAGCGCGGCTGCACCCTTGCGCGGGCCCTTGCGGGTACGGGCGTTGGTGCGGGTGCGCTGGCCGCGCATCGGCAGGCCACGGCGATGGCGGAATCCGCGGTAGCAGCCCAGGTCCATCAGGCGCTTGATGTTGATCGAGATCTCGCGGCGCAGGTCGCCCTCGATCGTCAGCTTGCCCACCTCTTCGCGGATCTTTTCCAGATCGCCGTCGGTCAGGTCCTTGATCTTCTTCGAGTAGGCGATGCCCACCGAGTCGCAGATCTTCTGCGCCGTCGTGCGGCCGACGCCGTAGATGTGCGTCAGGCCGATTTCCGCGTGCTTGTGCGGCGGAATGTTGATACCAGCAATACGTGCCATTGTGCTTCCTTCGATTCGCTGTCAGCCGTCGTGGCTCAACCCTGGCGCTGCTTGTGGCGGGGGTCGGTGCAGATCACGCGAACCACGCCATTGCGGCGGATGATCTTGCAATTGCGGCACATCTTCTTGACCGAGGCCGAGACTTTCATGGTCTTCTCCTGGAGGGGTCCAAACGCTTACGGAACGTTGATCACTTTGCGCGGAAAACGATCCGAGCGCGACTCAAATCGTACGGGGTCAATTCGACAGTCACCCGGTCGCCAGGGAGGATGCGGATGTAGTGCATGCGCATCTTGCCGGAGATGTGTCCGAGAACCACATGCCCGTTTTCCAGCTTCACGCGGAAAGTGGCATTGGGGAGGTTCTCGAGGATCTCGCCCTGCATCTGGATGACGTCGTCTTTCGCCATTGTTTCTTCTACTGGCAGCTGTTCGAGTCGGTTCAGCTGGCCTTGAAATTCGCCTTCTTCAGCAGAGACTCGTACTGCTGACTCATCACATACGACTGCACCTGCGCCCAAAAGTCCATCGTGACGACCACGATGATCAGCAGCGAGGTGCCACCGAAGTAGAACGGGACGTTGTACTTCAGCACCAGGAATTCGGGCAGCAGACACACCAGCGTGATGTAGATCGCGCCAGCGAGCGTCAACCGCGAAAGGATCTTGTCGATGTGCCTGGCGGTCTGATCACCCGGGCGGATGCCCGGAATGAACGCACCGCTCTTCTTCAGGTTGTCCGCGGTCTCCCGGCTGTTGAACACCAGGGCCGTGTAGAAGAAGCAGAAAAACACGATCATGGCCGCGTACAGCAGCACGTAGATCGGCTGCCCCGGCGACAGCGCCGAAGAGATGTCCTTCAGCCAGCGCAGGCCTTCACCCGTGGCGAACCAGCCGACGATGGTCGCCGGCAACAGGATGATCGACGACGCGAAGATTGGCGGGATCACGCCGGACATGTTCAGCTTCAAGGGCAGGTGCGACGACTGCCCGCCATAGACCTTATTGCCCACCTGACGCTTGGCGTAGTTCACCAGGATCTTGCGCTGGCCGCGTTCGACGAACACGACGGCAAAGGTCACGGCGACGACGATCGCGATGACGAACAAGCAGGCGATGATGCTCATCGCGCCGGTGCGCACCAGTTCGAACAGGCCACCGATGGCATTGGGCAAGCCGGCCGCGATGCCGCCAAAGATCAGGATCGAGATCCCGTTGCCCAGGCCGCGCTCGGTGATCTGCTCACCCAGCCACATCAGGAACATCGTTCCGGCAACCAGGCTGACAACAGCCGTGAGGCGGAAGCCCATCCCCGGCGCGATCACCAAACCGGCAGACCCTTCCAGCGCCAGCGCAATGCCCAGAGACTGGAACAGCGCCAGCAGCAAGGTGCCGTAGCGCGTGTACTGCGTGATCTTGCGGCGACCCGACTCGCCTTCCTTCTTCAGCGCCTCCAGCGACGGCACCACGTAGCTCATGAGCTGCATGATGATCGAGGCCGAGATGTACGGCATGATCCCCAGCGCAAACACCGTGAACCGAGACAGCGCGCCACCCGAGAACATGTTGAACAGGTTCAGGATGCCGCCCTGCTGACCCTGGAACAGGGCCTGCAGTTGCTGCGGGTTGATGCCGGGCACAGGGATGTGCGCACCGAGGCGATAGACCACGAGCGCCAGCAGCAAGAAGACCAGCCGGCGACGCAGGTCGCCGAACTTGCCTGTCTTGGCCAGCTGATTCGGGGAAGTTGCCACGAGGGTGGGTGTCCTAAGAGTCGGTTATCAGTCCGAGGGCCGCGTTCAGGCCAGCGAGCCGCCGGCGGCTTCGATCGCCGCCTTGGCGCCGACGGTCGCGCCGATGCCTTTGAGCGTGACCTTCTTGCTCAGCTCGCCAGACTTGATGACCTTGACGTTCTTGACCAGGTCTGCCACCAGACCCGCCTGCTTCAGGGTCAGCAGATCGACTTCGTCGGCACCCAGGCTCTGCAGTTCTGACAGGGTGATCTCGGCGTTGAACTTCAGCAAAGCCGACTTGAAACCGCGCTTGGGCAGGCGGCGCTGCAGCGGCATCTGGCCGCCTTCGAAACCGACCTTGTGGAACCCGCCGGCACGCGACTTCTGGCCCTTGTGGCCGCGGCCCGCGGTCTTGCCCAGGCCCGAGCCGATGCCACGGCCAACGCGGCGCTTGGCATGCTTGGCGCCGGAAGCCGGCTTGATCGTGTTCAGTTGCATGTTGCTCTTCCTCTTGCAGCGCAGCGCTTTACAGCACCTGCACCAGATAGGAAATCTTGTTGATCATGCCGCGCACCGAGGGGGTGTCTTCCAGCACGCTTTCGCTGTTGAGCTTGCGCAAGCCCAGGCCGCGCACGGTGTCGCGGTGGGACTGCTTGCAGCCGATCGGGCTGCGCACCAGCTTGACCTTGACGGTCTTCTTGGCATCGGTGGTCATCGACGTTCTCCTGGGCGACGGGTCAGTTGAAGATCTCTTCAACCGACTTGCCGCGCTTGGCAGCGACCTCGGCCGGCGTGGTCGAGCGCTTCAGTGCGTCCAGCGTGGCGCGCACCATGTTGTACGGGTTGGTCGACCCATGGCTCTTGGCCACGATGTCGGTCACGCCCATCACCTCGAACACCGCGCGCATCGGGCCGCCAGCGATGATGCCGGTACCTGCGGGTGCAGGCGCCATCAGCACCTTGGCTGCCCCGTGCTCGCCTTCCACCACGTGGTGGATGGTGCCGTTCCTCAGGCTGACCTTGACCATGTTGCGGCGAGCCGATTCCATGGCCTTCTGCACCGACACCGGCACTTCCTTGGCCTTGCCCTTGCCCATGCCGATGCGGCCATCGCCATCGCCGACCACGGTCAGCGCCGCGAAGCTCAGCGTGCGGCCTCCCTTGACAACCTTGGTGACGCGGTTGACCGCGATCATCTTTTCCTTCAGACCGTCGTCGTTGCCTTCGGTCTGCGCGCGGGGTTGAAACTTTGCCATGTTGCTATTCCTTCGCCGCTGCGGGTCAGAACTGGAGACCGGCTTCGCGCGCCGCCTCGGCCAGCGCCTTCACGCGGCCGTGGTACGCGAAACCAGCACGGTCGAACGCGACCTTGTCGACGCCGGCGGCCTTGGCCTTCTCGGCGATGCGCTTGCCCACCAGGGCCGCGGCAGCAGCATTGCCGCCGTTGCCGGCCAGTTGCGAACGCAGGTCCTTCTCGGCGGTCGAGGCCGAGGCGACGACGCGGGTGCCGTCTTCGGAGATGACGTTGGCGTAGATGTGCAGGTTCGAGCGGAAGACCGTCAGACGAGCGACGCCTTGCTTGGCAATGCGCTCGCGCGTTTGACGCGAGCGACGCAGACGCTGTTCTTTCTTGTTCAGCATGGTGTCGCTCCTTACTTCTTCTTGGTCTCTTTGAGGACCACGCGCTCATCGGCGTAGCGGATGCCCTTGCCCTTGTAGGGCTCAGGCGGCCGGATGGCGCGGACTTCGGCGGCGATCTGGCCGACGACCTGGCGGTCGGCGCCCTTGATCACGATTTCGGTCGGCGTGGCCGTCGTCACGGTGATGCCGGCGGGCATGTCCTTGACGACCGGGTGCGAGAAACCGATCTGCAGGTTCAGTTTCTGGCCCTGGGCTTGGGCGCGGAAACCCACGCCGACCAGGGTCAGCTTCTTCTCGAAGCCCTTGCTGACGCCGCTGACCATGTTCGCCACCAGCGCACGCATCGTGCCGCTCATGGCGTTGGCTTCGGCGGAATCATTGGCCGGCGCGAACTGCAGCGAACCGGCTTCGTTCTTGACCGTCACCAGCGCGTTCACGGAGTGAACCAGGGTGCCATTGGCGCCCTTCACGGTGATCTGGTCGGCGGCGATCTTCACGTCCACGCCTTGCGGGACGGTGATCGGCATTTTTCCAACGCGGGACATTGCTCGACTCCTTCCCTTAGGCCACGTAGCACAGCACTTCGCCACCGACACCGGCGGCGCGCGCCTTGCGGTCGGTCATCACGCCCTTGGGCGTGGTGACGATGGCGACGCCCAGGCCGTTCATGACCTGCGGGATCGCGTCGCGGCCGCGGTAGATGCGCAGACCGGGGCGGCTCACACGCTCGATGCGCTCGATGACGGGACGGCCGGCGTAGTACTTCAGGCCGATCTCGAGTTCGTTCTTGCCGCTGTCACCCTTGATGGCGAAGGCGTCGATGTAGCCCTCGTCCTTCAGCACCTGCGCGATCGCGACCTTGAGTTTGGACGCCGGCATGGTCACCGAGGTCTTCTCAACGGCTTGCGCGTTGCGGATGCGGGTCAGCATGTCGGCGATAGGATCACTCATGCTCATGGTGTTTTCTCCTTGTCGCCTCGATTACCAGCTGGCCTTGATCACGCCAGGAATGTCGCCCTTGAAGGCGAGCTCGCGGATCTTGTTGCGGGCCAGGCCAAACTTGCGGAACGTGCCGCGGGGACGGCCGGTCAACTCGCAGCGGTTGCGCAGACGGGTGGGGTTGGCGTTGCGCGGGAGCTTCTGCAACTCGAGGCGGGCCGCGTAACGCTCGTCGTCGGACTTCTTGGCGTCGTCGATGACGGCCTTCAGCTCGGCGCGCTTCTTCGCGTACTTGGCGACCAGCTTTTCCCGCTTGTCTTCGCGCTGCTTGAGAGAGGTTTTTGCCATGTTCGGTCGCCTCAGTTCTTGAACGGGAAGCGGAAGGCCGCCAGCAGCGCCTTGCACTCGTCGTCGGTCTTCGCGGTGGTCGTGAAGGAGATGTTCATGCCACGGATCGCGTCGATCTTGTCGTACTCGATTTCCGGGAAGATGATCTGTTCCTTGACGCCGATGTTGTAGTTGCCGCGGCCATCGAACGAACGGCCCGAGATGCCGCGGAAGTCGCGCACGCGGGGCAGCGCCACCGTCACAAAGCGGTCCAGGAATTCGAACATCCGGGCGCCACGCAGCGTGACCATGCAGCCGATGGGCACGCCATCACGGATCTTGAAGCCTGCGATCGCCTTCTTCGACTTGGTGACCACGGGCTTCTGGCCGGCGATCTTGGTCAGGTCGCCGACGGCATGGTCCATGACCTTCTTGTCGGCCACGGCCTCGCTGACACCCATGTTCAGCGTGATCTTGGTTAGGCGCGGCACTTCCATCACCGACTGGTAGCCAAACTTGGCCATCATGTCGGGCACCACCTTCTCTTGGTAGTAGGCCTGCAGACGCGCCACCACATTGGCGGCAGCGGCAGCTTGTTGCTTCTCACTCATGCTCGCGCTCCTCAGGCCTTGATCTCTTCGCCGCTGGACTTGAAGACGCGAACCTTCTTGCCATCGGCCAGCAGCTTGATGCCCACACGATCACCCTTGCCGGCGGCGGCATTCCAGATGGCCACGTTGGACTGGTGAATCGGCATGGTCTTGTCGATCACGCCACCAGTCGTGCCCTTGAGCGGGTTCGGCTTGACGTGCTTCTTGACCATGTTGATGCCTTCGACCATCACGTGGTCAGCATCGACGCGCTCGGTCACGGTGCCGCGCTTGCCCTTGTCGCGGCCGGTCAGCACAACGACCTGGTCGCCCTTGCGAATCTTGTTCATCGCGTTTCCTTTACTCGTGGCAAGTGCTTCAGAGCACTTCCGGCGCCAGCGACACGATCTTCATGAAGCGCTCAGAGCGCAGCTCGCGCGTCACGGGCCCGAAGATGCGGGTGCCGATGGGCTCCAGCTTGGCGTTCAGCAGCACGGCGGCATTGCCGTCGAACTTGATCAGCGAACCGTCCTGGCGGCGCACACCCTTGGCGGTGCGCACGACCACAGCGCTGTAGACCTCGCCCTTCTTGACGCGGCCACGCGGGGCGGCTTCCTTGATCGACACCTTGATGATGTCGCCAATGCCTGCATACCGGCGCTTGGAACCACCGAGCACCTTGATGCACATGACGGACTTCGCGCCCGTGTTGTCAGCGACGTCGAGTCGCGATTGCATTTGGATCATTTGTGTCCCCAACTTGTCCCGTCACGCCGCTTCCTCGCAACAACGAGGGCCCGGCAGGTCGGTCAGTCTTGGGCCCGTCAGCAGCCGTGTGGGCAGCCGCTGTTTGGGCGGATCCGGAAAGGCAGCCCGCACGAATGCACGAGCCGAATTCCGGCGAAGCTGTGGATTATGAGGGACAACCCGAGCGCATGTCAAGCGTCGACCGGGTTGTTTTCAGCGCCGACGCTCAGCGAGCCGATTGAGCCTGGCTCAGCATGGTCGCGGCATCACTGACCTCGAACTTGCCGGGTGCCTCGATGTTCAAGGTCTTGACCACACCATCGACCACAAGCATCGAATAGCGCTGCGAGCGCAGGCCCATGCCGCCCGCCGTCAGGTCGAGCGTCAAGCCGGTGGCCTTGGTGAACTCGGCGCTGCCGTCGGCCATCATGCGCACCTTGCCGGCTGTCTTCTGGTCGCGGCCCCAGGCGCCCATCACGAAGGCGTCGTTGACGGACACGCACCAGATCTCGTCGACGCCGGCGGCCTTGAGCGCGCCGGCCTGCTCCACGTAGCCTGGCACATGCTTGGCCGAGCAGGTCGGGGTGTAGGCCCCCGGTAGCGCAAACAGCGCGATGGTCTTGCCCGCGGTGGCCTTGTCGATGTCGAAGCTGTTCGGGCCCAACGAGCAACCGTCGCCTTCGACTTCGATGAATTCCTTCAGGGTGCCTGCAGGCAGCTTGTCTCCGACCTTGATCATGTGGGTCTCCTCGGTATTCAGTGGTTGGCGGGCCAAAAAGCAAAACGGCCGGGCGCCAGTATTCCAGCGTTCCGGCCGTTCGTCGCCGCGGCAGGGCACAAGACCCCTTGGCGGCGCGGGCTCGTCGATCTCAGACCAGACGGGCCTTCTCAACCAGGCGGGTCACGACCCAGTTCTTGGTCTTGGACAGCGGGCGGGTCTCGGCGATCTCGACCATGTCACCCATGTGGTACTCGCCCTTTTCATCATGGGCGTGGTACTTGCGCGAACGGGCCACGATCTTGCCGTAGAGCTCGTGCGCGGTGCGGCGCTCGACCAGCACGGTCACGGTCTTGGCACGCTTGTCGCTGACGACCTTGCCGACCAGGGTGCGGGTATTCGTGGTCGATTCTTGAGCTTGCTGCGTCATTTCGCGGCCCCCTTCTTCTTCTCGGCCAGGATGGTCTTGGCGCGCGCGATGTCGCGCCGGGTCTGGCCCAGCGTGGCGGTGTTGCCGAGTTGCTGGGTGCCCTTTTGCATGCGCAGGCCGAAGTGCGCCTTCAGAAGGTCAGTGACCTCCTTCTCGAGCGCTGCGACGTCCTTGGTGCGCAGTTCAGATGCTTTCATGTGCTTTTCCTCGTTCAGGCGCCGATCTGGCGGGCCACGAAGGTGCAACGCAGCGGCAGCTTGGCAGCCGCCAGCGTGAAGGCTTCGCGGGCCAGCTCTTCGGGCACGCCGTTGATCTCGTACAGCACCTTGCCCGGCTGGATCTCGGCGACGTAGTACTCCGGGTTGCCCTTGCCGTTACCCATGCGCACTTCGGCCGGCTTCTGCGAAATCGGCTTGTCCGGGAAGATCCGGATGAAGATACGGCCACCGCGCTTGATGTGGCGCGAGATGGCACGACGGGCGGCTTCGATCTGACGCGCCGTGAGGCGGCCACGCTCGGTGGCCTTGAGGCCGAAATCGCCGAACGACACGTTGGCGCCACGGGTGGCGACGCCGGTGTTGCGGCCCTTCTGTTCCTTGCGGAATTTGCGACGTGCTGGTTGCAGCATGCTTATTCTCCTTTGCCTTCGCCGCCGGCAGCCGGCGCGGCGACCTTGCGCACGCGCTTGACGCCCGGAGCAGCCGGGGCGGCGGCGGGCGCGCCACCTTCGGCAGGCTTGTCGGCACCCAGGCGCGGCGCGCCACGGTCAGAGCCCGGACGGCCACGACCGGTCGGGGCGCCTGGACGGGCCGGACGACGCGGGCGACGCTCTTCTTCCTGGCCCTCGGGCTTGGCCACCGGGGTCTCGCCGGCGCCCAGGCGGTCACCACGGTAGACCCAGACCTTGACGCCGATGACGCCGTAAGTGGTCTTGGCTTCAGAGAAGCCGTAGTCGATGTCGGCCTTCAGGGTGTGCAGAGGCACGCGACCTTCGCGGTACCACTCGGTGCGCGCGATTTCGATGCCGTTCAGTCGGCCGGCGGACATGATCTTGATGCCCTGGGCGCCCAGGCGCATCGCGTTCTGCATCGCGCGCTTCATGGCGCGGCGGAACATGATGCGCTTTTCCAGCTGCTGGGTGATCGAGTCGGCGATCAGCTGAGCATCGATTTCGGGCTTGCGCACTTCCTCGATGTTCACCGCCACCGGCACGCCCAGGCGGCGGGTCAGTTCGGCCTTCAGGTTCTCGATGTCCTCGCCCTTCTTGCCGATCACGACGCCCGGACGAGCCGAGTAGATCGTGATGCGGGCGTTCTTGGCGGGGCGTTCGATCAGGATGCGCGAGACCGCGGCGTTCTTCAGGCGCGTCTTGAGGTAGTCGCGCACCGCCAGGTCTTCGGCCAGCATCGTGGCGAAGTTGCGGCTGTTCGCGTACCAGCGCGACGCCCAGGCACGGGTGACGGGCAGGCGGAAGCCGGTCGGATGGATTTTCTGTCCCATGGTCTTCCTCAGTTCCCGACGGTCACGTAGATGTGGCAGGTGCCCTTGCTGATGCGGTTGCCACGGCCCTTGGCGCGGGCCGAGAAACGCTTCAGCGTGGCGCCTTGCTCCACGTAGATCGAGGTGACCTTCAGTTCGTCGATGTCGGCGCCGTCGTTGTGCTCGGCATTCGCGATCGCGGACTCGAGCGCCTTCTTGACGATGCCGGCAGCCTTCTTCTGGGTGAAGCTCAGGATGTTCAGCGCCTGGTCGACGCGCTTGCCGCGCACCAGGTCGGCCACCAGCCGGCCCTTGTCGGCCGACAGGCGAACACCACGAACGATTGCTTTGGTTTCCATCGTCGTGTTCCTTTACTTCTTGGCCTTCTTGTCCGCCGGGTGACCCTTGAAGGTGCGGGTCAGGGCGAACTCGCCGAGCTTGTGGCCGACCATCTGGTCGGTCACGTACACCGGCACATGCTGCTTGCCGTTGTGCACGGCAATCGTCAGGCCGATGAAGTCCGGCAGGATGGTCGAGCGACGCGACCAGGTCTTGATGGGCTTCTTGTCCTTCGTGGTCACGGCCTTGTCGGCCTTGGCCAGGAGGTGGTGATCCACGAAGGGACCCTTCTTGAGTGAACGTGCCATGTTCTACGGCCTCACTTCTTGCGACGCGAGACGATGAACGTCTGCGTGCGCTTGTTGTTGCGCGTGCGGTAACCCTTGGTCAGCGTGTTCCACGGTGACACCGGGGCCTGGCCCTCGCCGGTGCGGCCTTCGCCGCCGCCGTGCGGGTGGTCCACCGGGTTCATCGCGACACCGCGGACGGTCGGGCGGATGCCCTTCCAGCGGATCGCACCGGCCTTGCCGTACTGGCGCAGGTTGTGCTCTTCGTTCGACACCTCGCCGATCGTGGCACGGCAGTCGATGTGGATCTTGCGCACTTCGCCCGAACGCAGGCGGACCTGCGAGTAGGTGCCTTCACGGGCCATCAGCGTCACCGAGGTGCCGGCCGAACGGGCGATCTGGGCGCCCTTGCCCGGCAGCATCTCGACGCAGTGGATGGTCGAGCCCACGGGGATGTTGCGGATCGGCAGCGCGTTGCCCGCCTTGATCGGCGCCTCGGCACCGCTCAGGATGGTCGAGCCGACTTCCAGGCCTCGCGGGGCGATGATGTAGCGGCGCTCGCCGTCGGCGTAGCACACCAGCGCGATGTGGGCCGTGCGGTTCGGGTCGTACTCGATGCGCTCGACCTTGGCCGGGATGCCGTCCTTGTTGCGCTTGAAATCGACCACGCGGTAGTGGTGCTTGTGACCACCGCCCTTGTGGCGAATCGTGATGTGACCGTTGTTGTTGCGGCCCGAGTTCTGTTTCTGGGGCTCAAGCAGCGAAGCTTCCGGGGCGCCCTTGTGCAGGTGCGGGTGCACCACCTTCACGACGGCACGGCGGCCGGCGGAGGTCGGTTTGACTTTGACGACTGGCATGACTTACGCAGCCTCCCCGGAGAAGTTGAGCTCCTGGCCCGCCTTCAGCGAGACATAGGCCTTCTTGACGTGGTCGCGGCGGCCGATCGAGCGGCCGAAGCGCTTGACCTTGCCCTTGACATTGACGACCGACACGGCCTCGACTTCGACCTTGAACAGCAGCTCGACGGCGGCCTTGATCTCGGGCTTGGTGGCGTCGCGCAGCACCTTGAACAGCACCTGGTTGTGCTTCTCGGCGACCTGCGTGGCCTTCTCGGACACGATCGGGGCGACCAGCACCTGGGCCAGGCGGCTTTCGTTGGCCTTCACCGGGCCAGGATTGATGCGAGTGCTCATGCGAACATCTCCTTGAGCTGCTCGATCGCGGCCTTGGTCACCAGCACCTTCTTGTAGAACACCAGCGACAGGGGATCGGCGTAGCGCGGCTCGACGACCAGCACATTGGCCAGGTTGCGCGAGGCCAGGATCAGGTTGTCGTCGACCTGGTCGGCGATCACCATCACCGAGTCCAGGCCCATGGCCTTGAACTTGGCAGCCAGCAGCTTGGTCTTGGGCGCCTCGACGGTCAGCGAATCGACCACCGCCAGGCGGCCGTCACGGGCCAGCTGCGACAGGATCGCGGCCATGCCGGCGCGATACATCTTCTTGTTGACCTTGTGCGAGAAGTTCTCGTCCGGGCTGTTCGGGAAGATGCGACCGCCTCCGCGCCACAGCGGCGAAGATGTCATGCCGGCGCGAGCGCGGCCGGTGCCCTTCTGGCGGAAAGGCTTCTTGGTCGAGTGGTGGACTTCGGCGCGGGTCAGCTGCTTGCGGGTGCCTTGACGCGCGTTGGCCTGGTAGGCCACGACGATCTGGTGCACCAGCGCTTCGTTGTAGTCGCGCGCGAACACGGTGTCGGGCGCGTCCACCTTCGAGGTGGCCTGGCCTTGTTCGTTCAGGAGCTCGAGTTGCATCAGTTGGCTCCCTTCTTGACCTTGACCTTGACGGCGGGCCGCACGACCACATGGCCGTTCTTGGACCCCGGCACCGCGCCACGCACCAGCAGCAGTTGGCGGGCTTCGTCGATGCGGATCACGTCGAGGTTCTGGGTCGTGACGGTCACGTCGCCCAGGTGGCCGGACATCTTCTTGCCTGGGAACACGCGGCCCGGGTCCTGCGCCATCGAGATCGAGCCCGGCACGTTATGCGAACGGCTATTACCGTGCGAAGCGCGCTGCGAGCTGAAGTTGTGGCGCTTGATGGTGCCCGTGAAGCCCTTGCCGATCGAGGTGCCCTGCACGTCGACCTTTTGGCCGGCAGCGAACAGGGTGACCGGCACGGTGGCGCCCGCCTTGTATTCGGCGGCCACTTCAGCGGCGACGCGGAATTCCTTCAGGACTTCACCGGCTTCCACACCCGCCTTGGCGAGGTGGCCGGCTTCCGGCTTGGACACGCGCGAAGCTTTGCGGGTGCCGAACGCCACCTGGATGGCGCTGTAGCCGTCGGTCTCAACGGTCTTGACCTGAGCCACGCGGTTGTTGGACACATCTAGCACGGTCACGGGAACGGCGTCGCCGTCGTCCGTGAACACGCGCATCATGCCCACCTTGCGGCCCAGCAATCCGAGGCGATTGCTAAGACTCATGGTTTTACTCCGCCCCTCTGGTGAAGGGCTGGTTACACGACCCGACATCGATTGGCCGGGCTGACGAATTGAAAACGGGTGACCGAAGCCACCCACTTTCCGGAAAAGCTGGCAAGTATAGCAGTTGCGGGCAAACCCGCAACTGCCTGCCTCGCCGGAACCGCTTATTGCAGCTTGATTTCCACGTCGACGCCGGCCGGCAGGTCCAGCTTCATCAGCGCGTCGACGGTCTTGTCGGTCGGGTCGACGATGTCCATCAGCCGCTGGTGCGTGCGGATCTCGAACTGGTCGCGGGAGGTCTTGTTGACGTGCGGCGAGCGCAGGATATCGAAACGCTGCATGCGGGTCGGCAGGGGCACGGGGCCCTTGACGATCGCGCCGGTGCGCTTGGCCGTGTCGACGATTTCCAGGGCCGACTGGTCGATCAACTTATAGTCGAAGGCTTTCAGGCGGATGCGGATCTTTTGCTTTTGCATGGTGGCCCGCCTTACTCGATGATCTTGGCGACGACGCCGGAGCCGACGGTGCGGCCGCCTTCACGGATGGCGAAGCGCAGGCCTTCTTCCATCGCGATCGGGGCGATCAGCTTGACCGTGATGCTCACGTTGTCGCCAGGCATCACCATTT
>JBGAGZ010000018.1:0-73175 GCA_044226465.1 Burkholderiaceae bacterium
AGGGTATGGCTGTTCGCCATTTAAAGAGGTACGTGAGCTGGGTTTAAAACGTCGTGAGACAGTTTGGTCCCTATCTTCCGTGGGCGCTGCAAGATTGAGAGAGCCTGCTCCTAGTACGAGAGGACCGGAGTGGACGCACCGCTGGTGTATCGGTTGTCATGCCAATGGCATTGCCGAGTAGCTAAGTGCGGAAGAGATAACCGCTGAAAGCATCTAAGCGGGAAACTCGTCTCAAGATGAGTCTTGCCGGGGCCTTGAGCCCCCTGAAGAGTCGTTCGAGACCAGGACGTTGATAGGCTGGGTGTGGAAGCGCAGTAATGCGTTAAGCTAACCAGTACTAATTGCTCGTGAGGCTTGACCCTATAACTTTGACGTAAACTACACGTCCAAAGACTGGGTGAGAATTTAAGTTCTGCCGTTAAACGGTGAACGCAATCATATTGATTCGACTCTATTGAATTGGCTTGGCAAGCAGCCTAAATCTGCTTCCAGGCAACAAGTTAAGCCTGATGACCATAGCGAGGTGGTCCCACTCCTTCCCATCCCGAACAGGACAGTGAAACGCCTCTGCGCCGATGATAGTGCGGATTCCCGTGTGAAAGTAGGACATCGTCAGGCTAATATCCAAAGGCCCGATTGCGTTGCAGTCGGGCCTTTTCCTTTCTGGTTCTACGGTTTTCTCTCGAGCCAATCGCAAGTTTTGGCGAGTGTGGCCGCTCCGCTGACTTTCTGGGGCACTGGACTGCTAGGGCTCTGCTCAGTCAGGAGGGCATGCAAGGCTCGTGGGATTTGGTTCGGTCTGACCGTGCGCAGTGCGAGCGATTGACCGCTCGATAGCCTGGCGAGGCGGGCGCCGTTCTCGAACTGGTCATAGGCTGACGCCAGAACGAGCTGGGGCGTGTGGTGGGCCAGCCCTTGCGCCACGCTGCCGATCCCACCGTGGTGCACGAAAACGGAGCATCGAGGCAAGAGCAGGCTCAGTGTCGCCTGTCGCACGGCGATCATGTGCTCCCGCACCGCGTCGGCTCGGGGGAGGTCGGCGTGCAGGTGAGGGGCGAGGACGACGACTGGCAGGCCTATCTGGCGACAGGCACCCCCCACCAGGTTCAGGAAGCGCTGTGAGGCTCCTGCCGCCGAACCAGGGTAGACGACAACGGGCTTGTCGCGAGTTTCCAGAAAGGTCAGCAAGTCGCGAGGTAGTGGGTTGACGCTTCGGGGCTCGAAGACCGGAAAACCGCTCTGGGCGACGCCTCGGGCCTGCCAGGCTTGCGGGACAGCTGCAAACCAATCCGGAAACAGGGCCAGGCCGCCGTCGGGTGAATGCAGCCAGTCGCCGAAAACCGAGCCCGAAATCGCGGGGGTGTGCCAGGTGCGCTGCCATCGATCCAATATGGGCCGCGCCATCGGCTCCAACTTCCAGCGATCGAGTGCATGCCACAGGCCGCGACGGACCGGCGGGGGCAGCCAGCCAGGGACCTGCCAGCCGCCGATAAACATCGGGTCGTCGGTGTCGCGGAGGCCCATCGGCGCGGTGTAGCCCGTCAGCAGACGGATACTGTCGGGCCAGCGATCACGGGCAAATCGTGCGCCAGCCGCCAAAGGAGACGCGAAGACCGTCAAGGGCTCAGGATCACTTTGGACCAGTTCACCCAGCGCCGCGCACGTGGCCTCGATCGCCGGCACGCACAGGTGACGCCAAAGGACGCCGAAGCCGTCGATGGGATGCCACAGCAGCGGGTGCGTCAGCGTGCGTTCATGATCGACCGCACTCACGATGGCGCGAAATCGCACACCCTCGCTTTCCACCTGGTCTTGGTAGGGCGCCTGGCTGAGCAGGTGGACCTCGTGGCCGCGCTGGGCCAGCTCTCGGGCGACCGCCAGAAACGGATGCAGGTCGCCTGCGCTGCCCAGGGTGACGACTGCGAATCTCATCGCCGAGGACCGCCCCAGCATTGAAAGTCCGCAAAGGTCGTCACACTGGCTTGCTCTGCAAAGCATTGGGCCAGGCGCTGACCACCGGCCGAGATGGCGAAATAGTCGTAGCCCCCCGGCAATTCGACCGCCATCAGGTACTGGAAATGACACCGGTACTTGTCCCGCCGAATGGCCCGCCAACGCTGCGGCGAAAACCGCTGCGCAAAGCGTGGTGACACCCGTTTGGGGCCGGAACCGGCGCGGTCGGCCTCTGGCAGGCCGTCCTCGCAGACCGCCGTCGGGTCGACGAGGGCAAAACAGCAGCCGTCTGGCGGCGCGGTCACGTCCACCCAGGCCAGGCCCGTGGCCGCTCGCAGCCGTGCCAGCTCCAGGCGGAACGCTTTGGCTTCCGGCTGGTAGCTGAGGACCGGGATGCACTCGCCAAGCGTCAGCAGCGACAAGGGGCTGCCGGGCTCGGTCAATGTCGGATTGCGGGCCAACGCGCGCGCCACGACGCTGGCGGCCAGCATCGCACCAGAGCTGTGCCCCACCACCAGCAGTTCGTCGAGGTGCGGCTGCCGAGCAACGTCGCACAGCCGCGCCACGAAGGCATCCAGGCGTTGTTCGAGTTCGGGCAGTTCGCCGCGCGCCTGCTGCAGGATGGCGCTGGCGCTGCGCATCAACCAAGCCATCTGCACCTGACGCTGCGCGCGCGCGGCTCCCCACGCCAACAAGGCTCCGCCGATGGCCAGCGCAGCCACACCGACCGCCGAGCGATGGCCCGCAGCAACCGCCAGCCACCAACTCGCGGCGGCCAGACCCACGCCGGCCAACGCCACGGCCACGACCAGAGCCGCCGGCAGTGAGAGGGCCAGGAAGGCAGGCCAACTCGTCTGCCAGATGCGCCACAGCGAGCCGTTCGACACCATGCGCCAGGCGGTGGCCAGTGTGACGCCCAACAACTTGACCTGACCGCGCGGCCAGTGCGCACGGACGATGTCGTCCCAACGCAGGAATTCATAGCGCGTCTCGACCACCTCGCCGCCGGCGGCGGCTTCCCATTGCACGTCCCACGCCGCGTTGGCGCCTGTGCGTTGGCGCCGGCCGACCGTGATACGGTCGCCGCTCGCCCGGGCCTGCAGCACGGCCTGGTCGCGATACAGCGCGTGGTAGTGCGCCGGCCCCTGCGGGTCGAAGCCGCTCAGGTACAGCACATGCCGGCGTCGCACCCGGCGCTCTGGTGGCGAGGGCGGCGGTGCAGCGAAGTTTGGTGCAGCCATCCCCATCAGAAGATGGTCTGCTTGTGCAGGCCTTTGGCCAGCATCAGATCGACGATGGGTTGCTCGCGCTTGTTCGCGCGCTGGCAGTGGCCGGGCTGGAAGCGGTCGGTCAGCCAGATCACGCCGCGGGCCCAGCGCTGCTCGCGTGCGCGCCACGCGTGCGAAGACACCGATTCCCAGGCGTAGCCATTGAACAGCGTGGCGTTGACAAAATGGTCCAGCGCGCGCACGCCGGCTCGCCCCCGTGCGGTGGGGCCGCCCAAGCCGATGACCACCAACAGCAGGTAGCCGGCGATCGCCATCGGCACGATGGCCGTCATCACCAGGAAACCCGCCATCCGCTCTTTCATCACGCTTCACCGCCCCGGCGTTGGAACACGCGCAAACGGATGCCATTCTCGGCGCGAATGGTCAGCCGCCCCACAGGCTCGGGCACGTGGCCCTGCACCGGCTCGAAGCGAAACCCCCGCGCCAGCGTGGCCAGGATCAGCGCCGCCTCCTGCTGCGCAAAAGCCGCCCCGATGCACACCCGTGGCCCCATGCCGAAGGGCAGGTAGGCACGGCGAAGCGATTCCCGCGCTGTCGGCGCGTCGTCGTCGGCCGCCTCTTCAGCCTCTGGCGCAGCGGGGGCGTTGTCGTCATAGCGGTCCGGGTCGAACTCGTCCGGGCGGGCCCACAAGGCGCGGTGGCGCTGAATCAGCCACGGCGAGATCACCACCGAGGCATGCGCCGGCACGCGCTTGTCGCGCATGCTGCAGGCCTGGGCCGACTGCCGTGCCAGGAAGCCGACCGGCGGGAACAGCCGCAAGGCTTCGCGGAACACATTGCGCGCCAGAGGGAGGTCCTTCATCGCGCCGGGGTCGTCGTTGGCTGGGTCGAAGTGGGCCAGCGCCTCCTCATGCAGGCGCTGCTGCACGTCTGGTGCGTTGGCCAGCAGGTGCAGCGCCCAGGACAGCGCACTGGCCGATGTCTCGTGCCCGGCCAGGAACAGCATCGCCACCTGGTCGACCAGTTCGTCAAAGCCAAAGCCCTCGCCCGTCCGTTCGTCACGCACCTGCAGCAGGCTGGCGAGGATGTCGCCTTCCTCGCCGTTGGACTGGCCGCTGCGGGCCGCTTCATGACGCGGCAGGATCAATGCCGCCAGCAGACTGCGGATTTCGGCAGCCGCACGTCGGCTGCGGCGGATCTGCCACCACGGCCGCAGCCAGCGCAGGCCGAAGAAGGCCGGCATCATCAGGCGTGGCGCCAATGCCTGGTAGCGGGCGAAGGCCTCGAAGATCTGGTGCGCGGCGGCGCCACCCAGCGGCTGAGACAGGATGGTGCGCAGGATGATGTCCGCCGCCACGTGCGTCATCTCGATCTCGACGTCGTGCTCGGCACCGTCGGGTACCTGCCGCAGCCGCATGTCCATCGCCGCCGCCGCCTCGCGCATGCGGCCGTAGACATGGCGGATGCGCGCGGCCCCGAACGATGGGTCCATCAACGCGCGCTGGCGCTGCCAGACCTCGCCGTTGGTCGTGAAGATGCTGTCGCCCAGCAAGGGGCGCAGCGCATCGCCCAGCATCTCGTGCTTTGGGAAGGCGGCCGCCTCGTCCACCATCACGCGCCGCACCAGCGCGGGCTCGTTGACCATGAACAGGTCGACACCCGGCAGGTGCACCTCGCCCATCTTCATGTGGTAGCTGCGGGCGTACAGGCTGTCCAGCCACGAGCGGCGCTTGCTGAAGAACATGCGCCAGACCGAGGGACGCTCGGCGGCCGGCGTCGGGTAGTGGGGGCAGAAATGTGGGGGAGCGGTCATGTCGGTTCGGGTGCGCCTTCTGGCGCGGCGGGCGGGTGGCGCTCGCGCAGTGTCGGCCCGGCGGCGGCGAAGGCCAGCAGATCGTAGCGGCCGGCGCGGTCGGCCGGCTTCAGGTACTGCATGTGCATTGCCAGGCGGTTGCGTCGGAGTGCTTCGTAATGCCCGGGCTCGAGCAGCTTTGGAAAGCGCGGCGACAGGCGGTGCAGCAGGGCGCGGCCAGCCCGATGCCAGGGGGGAATGCGGCCGCAGCCCGCCCAATCGGCCGGCGCGGTGTAGTCGACCCAAGTCAATGGCGGATGGTCGGCCAGCCAGTCCAGCTCGTCACGCAAGGCCTGGGCCGTATCGAAGCCGTAGACCAGCGGAATGCAGTGCCCCAGTGTCAGCAGCCCAAGGCTCGGCCCTTGCCGGCCCAGCGAAGGATCGTCACGCAGCGCCCGCGCCAGCGCGCTGGCGGCCAGCGTGGCCCCGGTGCTGTGGCCGACGATCAGCAGCTCGCGCGCGCTCGGGGCATCGGCCACCGCTTGGCGGATCGCCTGCGCCATCTGGTCGACACGCGCTTCGAGCGCCGCCACGCGGCCTGCCGCCTGGTCGTGCGAGAAGCCGTACAGGCGCATCAGCCAGTCGCTGCCCACGCGGTGCGAGAGCCGGCGCCAGGCCCAGCCGGCACCCACCAAGCCCAACGTCGCCGGCGCCAGGGGGCCGATGGTTCCATGAAGGCCGGTGGGCCACGACCACGCGAGCACGGCGGCGAACACCAGCCACGCTCCCAGTACCGCGATGGCCACGCCCAGCGGGAACATCAGGAAAACCCAGTTCAGTCGCGACAGCCGCCAAGCGCGCCCCAGCAGGCCCTGGCGCCAACCACCGACGTAGAAATGCCAATGGTCGCGCAGCACGGTGCCGAGCGGTCGATCCCAATGGGCACGCACGATGTCGTCCCAGCGCAGCAGGGTAAGTCGGGTGTGTGGCCCGGGGCCGCCTCCATCGTGCGCGGGCCAATGCAACTCCCAGTCGTCGGTCCATTCGCTGGACCGTTGGCGTGCGCCAACGTGCACGGGGCCGAGCGCCTCGTCTTCGGCGCCCGACGGCCGCCGCGCCGCCAGCTCGCGCCACAGGCGGTGGTAGTAGCGCGGGCTTTTGGGGTCAAAGCCGGCGATGAAGAACACGCGCCGGTGCAGGGGCTGGGGTTCGTCTTCGGGCGCTGCGGCGGGCATGGGCAGATTGTCGTCCGCCGCTTCAGCCGGCCGCGGCCAGCCGCAGCACGTCGCCCTCGGCCACCAGAAGGCCGTCACCCAGCAAGCGCTCGACCAGCTCGCGGGCCCAACGGGCCGGGTCGTTCGGCGCCTTGCTTAGCCGGGCGACCAGCGCGGCGCTGCGCACGAAGATCGGCGTGTCGAGCAGCCAGGCTTCGAGTGCCCCGCGGTCGCGTTGCTGCCGCTCGAGCATGTGGAACATCACCAGCGCGCGTGCCGCATGCTGCGCATGGCGCAACGGGTCCCTCTCGAAGGCGCCCAGTCGGCGCCGGCTGGCAGCCAAGGCGGCGCCCACGTCGCCGAAGGCCGCACCGTGGCCGGGCAACACCCAGCGCGGCGCCAGGGCCTCGATCAGGTCCAGCGTGCGCCGGGTCGGGCCGAAGCCGTCCTCGCCTTGCAGTTCCGGGAAGATGATCGCGAGCCGGTCTTCCCACAAAGCGTCGCCCGAGATCAGCGTGCGGGTCTGCGGCTCGAAGAGCAGCACCGCGTCCGGGTCATGCCCCGGCGCGGCATGCACCTGCCACTCGGCCGGCCCCAAGCGCAGCGCCTGGCCAGGGACCAGCGCGCCGTCCACGCGAAAGCGCTCGCAGCGCTGGCCGGTGTCCAGGTAGGTCAGGCGCGACTCGTCCCAGGCCTGCACCGTGGCCAGCGAGGGGGCGGGCACCCAGGTCTCGGCCGGATGGCGGGCCTGCAGCGCGCGGTTGCCGCCGCAATGGTCCGAGTGCAGGTGGGTGTTGACGATGCGGTCCAACGCGCGGCCGGCCAGCGCCCGATCCAGCAGCGCCGCGGTCATCTCGGCGTGTGCCGCGTAGCCGGTGTCGACCACGGTGGGCGGCGAGACGGCGCTGCCGTCGCCGGCAAACACGATCTGGTTGGCAGACAGCCAGTCGCGCTGCAGCAGCTGCGCGCCGAGCGCGGCCAGCGTCGCGTCCAGCCCGCTCATCCGGCGGCGGAGCGCAGCTCGCGCCGCAGCACCTTGCCCACGGGCGATTTGGGCAACTCGTCGCGGAACTCGATCACCTTGGGCCGCTTGTAGGCCGTGAAGTTGTCGCGGCACCAGGCGGCGATGTCTTCTTCCTCCAGCGATGCGTCCTTGCGCACCACGTAGAGCTTGACCGCCTCGCCCGAGCGCGCGTCGGCAATGCCCACCGCGGCGCACTCGAGCACGCCGGGGTGCATGCTGACGACCTGCTCGATCTCGGTCGGGTAGACGTTGAAGCCCGAGACCAGGATCATGTCCTTCTTGCGGTCGACGATGCGCACGTAGCCGCGCTCGTCCATGATGCCCACGTCGCCGCTCTTGAAGAAGCCGTCGTCGGTCATGACTTTGGCGGTCTCGTCGGGGCGGCGCCAGTAGCCGGCCATCACCTGCGGGCCGCGGATGCAGATCTCGCCAGGCGTGCCAAACGGCAGGTCGCGGCCTTCGTCGTCGCGGATCGCGATGTCGGTCGACGGCACCGGCATGCCGATCGTGCCGCTGAACTCGGTGATGTCCAGCCGGTTGCTGGTTGCCACTGGTGAGGTCTCCGACAGGCCATACCCTTCGACCACCGGGCAGCCGGTGATCTTCAGCCACTTCTCGGCCGTGGCCTGCTGCACCGCCATGCCGCCGCCGTTGCTGACCACCAGCTCGGAGAAGTCAAGCCGAGCGAAGTCGGGCTCGTTGGCCAGCGCGTTGAAGAGTGTGTTGACGGCCGGGAACATGTGGACCTTGTGCTCGCCGAGTGTGCGGATCAGGCCCGGGATGTCGCGCGGGTTCGGGATCAGCAGGTTCATCATGCCCAGGCGTGCGCCCAGCATGCAGCAGATGGTCAGCGCGAAGATGTGGTACAGCGGCAGCGCGCAGACAATGGTCAGTGGCTTGTCGCCGAGCTTGCCCAGCATCGGCGCGAACCAGGCCTCGGACTGGATGATGTTGGCCACCACGTTGCCGTGGGTCAACGTGGCGCCCTTGGAGACACCGGTGGTACCGCCGGTGTACTGCAGGAAGGCCAGGTCCTGCGGCCCGAGCGCCACAGGCTTGAAGGGCAGCCGCGTGCCTTCGGCCACGGCCATGTTGAAGCGCGTGACGCTGCGCTCCTCGCCCAGCGGCAGGCTGAATTCGGGCACCATCTTCTTCAGGTGCCGCACCGCGAAGTTGATGAACTGGCCCTTCCAGAAGCCGAGCAGGTCGCCCATGCTGGCCAGCACCACGTGGCGCACCTCGGTGCCGGCGATGGCCTCTTCCAGCGTGTGGGCGAAGTTCTCCAGCACGACGATGGCCGTGGCGCCGCTGTCTTTCAACTGGTGCGCCAGCTCGCGTGCGGTGTACAGCGGGTTGACATTCACCACCACCGCGCCGGCACGCAAGATGGCGCCGATGGCCACCAGGTACTGGGGCAGGTTGGGCATCATCACCGCCACGCGGTCGCCCTTGCCGATGCCCTTGGCCTGCAACCAGGCCGCCAGCGCATGCGACAACTCGTCGACCTCGCGAAAGCGCAGGCGGCTGCCCATGCAGCAGGCCGCGTCGCGCGCGGCGTGGCGCCGCCAGCAGTCTTCGAGCAGCGCCACCAGGGACGGGTAACGCGCGGTGTCGACCTGGGCCGGCACGCCCGGCGGATAGTTCGCCAGCCAGGGGCGGGCCATGGCGGGCGACGGCGAACGGGCAGGCGGCGAGTCGAGGGCGGCGGTGGTCACGGTGGGGTGATCTTGCAAGAAGGGACGAAACGGTGATCGATGCTGCGGGGCGGCGGCAGCGGCGGCTACGGTAGTTGTCCTAGCGCGGCGGGCCATGCGTCACGGTCGGCCTGCCACGGGGTGTCGAACAACGCGCCCATCAGCGCACGCTCGCGCGAATCGACCAGGCCGAGGAACTCGTCCGCGCCGCCCATGCCGCCGAAGGTGTCGAAGCCGCGCTCCAGAAAGGCCTGCAGGGCACCCAGGCCGGCGGCGCGCGCCGGACCGCGCATCAGGCGCAGGCTGTGCCGCAACAGGCGGTTGCGGGTGTAGTGGTCCAGTTGACGGCCCAGGCCCAGCACCAGGTCGATCTGGCGCACGCGGTCGTCGCGCCGGCCGGTGGCCTGCCACGCCCGCAGGTACGCCGGGGCGTCGACCGTCGGGCTCGCCAAGTGTTGCGCCATGGTGCTGTCCAGCGATTCCGACAGCGCATGCAGCCGCGCCAGGGCCTCGACCGTGGCCACGATGTCGGTGGGGAACAGCCGCACCAGCGCGGGAACGATGCGCGCGAACTGGGTGTCGCGCTCGGCAAAGTCCTGCGGGCCGTACAGGTCGTCGAGGAAGAAGCGCGCTGCCGCCGCATAGCGTGGGTGGGCCAGCAGGTCGGCATGGCTGCGCGCGAAGCGGCGCTGCTGGTAGGTCTTGAGCGCGGTGACGGCAGCGGCCCAGGCCGGTGCCCCTGCACGGGCTTGGCGCTCGGCCTGCACCTGCTGCAAATGGCCAAGGATGCTGGAAGCCAGCGCGTCGCTCATACAGCAGCAAGCCTACCCCAGCCCCCGGGGTTTTCAGAGGCGGCGCTAGTGGCGCCGCTCTACGGTGGCGTGCCCCTTCGGTGCAACACTGAACACATGTTGATGCAACGCAGAACGCTGCTGAAGCTCGGCCTGGGTGCCAGCTTGGCGGTGACGGTGGCTGGCGCGGCCTGGCAGGGCTGGCGGCCGGGCTGGCGCGACGGCCGCCTCACCGAGGCCGGCCGGGCCATCTTCGTCGCCGTGGGCCGCGCCGTGCTGGACGGCTTCTGGCCGACGCAGGCCGCCGAGCGTGCGCAGGCGGTGGCGCAGCACCTGGACCGCGTCGAACGCAGCATCGCCGGGCTCGCGCCGGCCACACGCGCCGAGCTGTCGCAGTTGCTGGCCGTGCTCGCGGGCGCGCCCGGCCGCTGGGCCCTGACCGGCCTGGCGCGCGACTGGGCCGATGCGTCCACCGAGGAACTGCAGACCATGCTGCAAAGCCTGCGCGTCTCGCCCAGCCAGACGCGGCGGCAGGTCTACCACGCGCTGCGCGACCTGAGCACTGCGGCCTACTTCGCGGACCCGACCACCTGGGCGGCGCTCGGCTACCCGGGCCCGAGAACACTGTGACGGCCCCCACCACCACGACCATGATCACCGACCCCATCCGCGCCGGCTTGGCGCGAGGCTGGAAGGTGCGCGGCGGCCCGCACGCGGTGGCGCCGGCGCGGTGGACCTGCGACGTCGCCATCGTCGGCAGCGGGGCCGGCGCCGGCATCACGGCCGAACTGCTGGCGCGGGCCGGCCTCGACGTGGTCGTCGTCGAAGAGGGGCCGCTGCGCTCCAGCACCGACTTCCGCCAGATCGAGGCCGAGGCCTACCCGGCGCTGTACCAGGAGAGCGCCTCGCGCCAGACGGCCGACAAGGCCATCACCATCCTGCAAGGGCGCTGCGTCGGCGGCTCCACCACGGTCAACTGGACCAGCTCGTTCCGCACGCCGCCAGGCACCCTGGCCTACTGGCGCCAGCATTTCGGCCTGGACGGGTTCAGCGAGGCCGAGATGGCGCCGTGGTTCGCGCAGGTCGAGCAGCGCCTGTCCATTCGGCCATGGCTGACCGAGCCGAACGAGAACAACGCCTTGCTCAAGCAGGCCAGCGAGCGTCTGGGCATTTCGGCGGCGGTGATCTCGCGCAACGTCAAGGGCTGCTGGAACCTGGGATCCTGCGGCATGGGCTGCCCGACCAACGCCAAGCAGTCGATGCTGGTCACCACCTTGCCCACGGCGCTGGACGCAGGGGCGCGGTTGCTCGTGCAGACGCGCGTGCAGCGGCTGCTGGTCGACGGCGACCGCGTGCAAGGCCTGGAAGCGGTGGCCATCGGCGCGGACGGCCTGCCCGACCCGGCGCGGACCACCCGCATCACGGCCCGCCACGTGGTGGTCGCCGGTGGCGCGATCAACTCGCCTGCGCTGCTGCTGCGCTCGAACGCGCCGGACCCGCATGGCCGCCTGGGCGCGCGCACCTTCCTGCACCCGGTGGTGATCTCGGCAGCGTTGTTCGAACAGCGCGTCGAAGGCTGGCGCGGCGCGCCACAGTCGATCTACAGTGACCACTTTCTGCACACAGAAGCGATCGACGGCCCCATCGGCTACAAGCTGGAGGCGCCGCCCATCCACCCGGTGATCTTCTCGTCCACGCTCGCCGGCTTCGGCCGCGAGCAGGCGCGGTTGCTGGGCCAGTTCGCCCACAGCCAGGCCCTGCTGGCCCTGCTGCGCGACGGCTTCCACGAGCAGTCGCCCGGCGGCCGGGTGCGGCTGCGGGGCGACGGCACGCCCGAACTCGACTACCCGCTGACTCCTTTCGTGATGGACGGCGCGCGCCGCGCGCTGCGCTCGATGGCCGAGCTGCAGTTCGCGGTCGGCGCGCGCGAGGTGCTGCCGGTGCACGAGATGGCGCGCCCGGCCACCCGCTGGGCCGAGGCCGCGGCGATGATCGACGCGTTGCCGATGCAGCCGCTGCTGACCCGCATCGTCAGCGCACACGTGATGGGCGGCTGCGGCATGGCCGCCGACCCGCGCCTGGGCGTGGCCCGGCCCGACGGCACGCACTGGCAGTGGCAAAACCTGTCGATCCACGACGGTTCGCTGTTCCCCACCAGCATCGGCGCCAACCCGCAGCTCTCGGTCTACGGCCTGGGCGCGCGGCTGGCCACCGGCCTGGTGCAGCGGCTCGGCGGCCGGCCGGTGCCGCTGGCACCGCCGGCCATCGCGGTGGTGGCTGCCTGAAAGGCGGGTCATGCTGGCCCGTCTCGAACAACTCGTCGTGCTGGCCTGGCTGGCGGCGCTGGCGTCGGCCCTGGTGCTGCCCTGGCGCGCCGGCCACCCTGGCGGGGCCATTCTGGCGGGGCTGGGCGTGCTTGCCAGCCATGGGTTGTGGTTGCTGCTGACCTTCAGCCTGATGCGCTGGCGCAACCGGGAAGACCCGGCGCCGCCAGCCAGCCGGGCGCAATGGTGGTCGGCTTGGTGGGCCGAGGTGCGCGTGGCGCCGCGCGTGTTCGGCTGGCGCCAGCCGTTCGCGTCGAACGCCGAGCCGGACTTCCTGCCACCCGAGGCGAAGGGCCGGCGCGGCGTGCTGCTGGTGCACGGCTTCGTCTGCAACCGCGGCCTGTGGACGCCGTGGATGGCGCGCTGGCGCGTGGAAGGGGTGCCCTTCGTGGCGGTGAACCTGGAGCCGGTGTTCGGCTCGATCGACGACTACCCGCCGATCATCGAGGCGGCCATGCGACGGCTGGAGGCGGCGACTGGCCAAAAGCCGCTGCTCGTGGGCCACAGCATGGGCGGCTTGGCGATCCGCGCCTGGCTGGCGGCCCATGGTGCCGACAACCGGGTGCAGGGCGTGGTCACGCTGGGCAGCCCGCACCAGGGCACCTGGCTGGCGACGCTGTCGAACTTCGCGCTCAACGGCTTCCAGATGCGGCCGGGGGGCGATTGGCTGCAGCGGCTGGCCGCGGCCGAGCCGGCGTCACGCCGCGAGCTGTTCCTCTGTGTCTACAGCCACTGCGACAACATCGTCTTCCCGGCGTCGAACGCGCTGCTCCCCGGTGCCCGGCACCAGCACGTCGCCGGCAGCGCCCATGTCGACCTGATCGACCGGCCCGAGGTCATCGCTGCGGTCCGGGCCGAGTTGCAACGGGCCTCGCGCGCGGCCTGACGACGTGCGCCGTGCGCCACCGGCGCCACGGCCGCCCCACAGGCCCGCAGCGGCGGTCCACACCGGCAGCAGCGCCAGCCAGCAAAGCAGCCGTGCATCCGCCGGTGCGGGCTGGCCCGGCAAGGCGCCCAAGGTCCAGCTGGCCAGGCCCAAGGCCCAGGCGAGCCAGAGCGCGGCCTGGGCAGGGCGGGCGGCCCAGGCGCGGTGAACGTGCCGGCCGAGCTGGCGCAGGGCCAGGCGCCCACCCAGGGCCGCCGCCAGCGCCAGCAAGGCTCCGCTGGGCACGAGGCCCAGCACGGTGCGCCAGGGCGCCAGGGGGTCGAAGGCCGGCCAGGCCAGCAGGCCGGCGCCCGCGGCAACGGCCAGGGCGAGGAACAGCGCGATCGCGCAGCGGCGGCTCATGTCGGCAGTCATGGCGGCGTTTTCTGTTGTGTGTGAACAATCCCACGAACGACGACCATCAGTGTCGTGTCGGGGCGACGGGGCGCCCATCACCCCGATGGGGGATGAGCGCGCGGCGGCTTGTGGCTCAGCCGTCGATTTCGCGCAGCAACTTCTCGGTGGGTGCCGCGCCGAGGTTCAGAAGTTGCGCGATATCGCGAACATCGTCGGGTACGGCGGCGTTGTCCCAGCCGTGGGCCGTGTGGCGGGCCACGCGGATGGCCAGCATCACGTTGCGAACCTGGACCGAGCTCTCCTGCCGGTCATCCGTGATCCGGACCAGCAGCTCGGGTAGCCGCCAGGCCAGCATCAGCGCGTGCTGGATGTCGGTCAGCGGCACGCCCAGCAAGGCGCGCTGGGCGGAAGCGCTGCGCAGCGTCGGATCGGCCTTCTGCCGGTGGCTGATGTCCAGCGCCAGGTGCGGCGCGTGCAGCCACAGCAGCATCTCGGCGAAGTCGTGGAGCAGCGCGGCTTCATGGATCACCGAGGCGTCGCGGTCGAAGCGGTGCACCGCGAAGCTCAGCGCGAACTTGGCGGCGCGGTGCGCGCGCTGGACCACGTCGTGCAGGCCTTGCAGGGCCTCGGGCTGGCCGTCCAGGTGCTGCTCGATCGTGGGCTGCAGGCCGAAGTCGCGAAAGAAGGGCGTGATGCCGATCAGCACGAAGGCGCCCGTCACGGTCTCGATGTCGGTCTGGCGGCGGCTTCGCTGCAACTGGGCCGTGTAGGCCAGCAGCTTCAGCGTCATCAGCGGGTCGGCCGAGATCACGTCGGCCAGCATGCGGGCGTCGACCGCGTCCTCGTTCTCGCGCAGGTCCTCGATCGCGGCCGACGTGCTGGCCAGCACCGGGATCTCGGCAAGCTGGAAGTAGCGCACCCAGCCGGCCACGTCCATGGGCGTGCGGCGAGGGGGCGGCGGGAATGGGTCGGGTGCGTTCATGGGCCGATGGCCGGGTTGTGCCCGGTCATCGGCTATTTCGGCGGGCGCAGGCCCGACTTGAGGCCAGAGGCCCGGCGCCCCAGGGGCGATGCCCCCGCGGGCGCCGGGAACGGGCCGATCACAGGCGGGTCACGTCGAGGCGGCCGACGTACTCGCCGTTGACGAACAGCGCGCCTTCCGGCGCGCCGGCGTCGGCGTGGAACTCCACCTCGGGCGCTTGCCAGGGGCGGTCTGCGCGGGCGCCTTGGGCGGCCAGGCGGCGGGCCGCCCAGGCGAGCCAGGCGCCCGCCCGGCGCAGCTGGCGGGCGGCCAGGCGGCGCACCGGGTGGGTGGCTTCCGCGGGGTACCAGGGCACGGGGCCATGGGCAACTTGGGGGGCGTAGAACGAGCGGGACATGGTCGGGTTCTCCGATTCAGGCGCCGCCCGGTTCAGGAGGGCGGTGCCGGGTGGGGCGATTCAGGGGCCGTGGTGCTTGGCTCCGGTGTGGCTGAGCTCGCGGCGCAGGGCTTGCTGGCCGAGCTGTCGCTGGGCCTTGGCATGCGGGCGGTGGCTGCCGGCACGGCGCAGGCGGGACAAGGCCACCAGCGGGTTGCGCGGCTTGGTGTTGGCGATGACGAACTTCATGGCGATTCCTTGGGCAGGTGAAATGCAGGCCAGCAATGCAAACGGCCCGGGTGGTGAACCAACCCGGGCCGTGTGTCGCTGCGTGCCGCCGAGGGCGGCGGGCCTTCAGCGTTTGCGGTGACGACGGTGGGTGGGTGTGGATGCGACCCCTGCCACTCGGACTGCCGGAAGGGCGGCTCGGGCGGCGAAGATCGACGTCGGGTTCAGCAGCATCAGCATTCCTGGTGGGGTGGCAGGGCCGGTCGGCAAGAACAGCGGGCGACCGGGGCGACGGGCCTGGGGAAGTTGTGGGGCTTGCCTCGGTGGAGGTGTTGCCGTGTTTCCCTGAGCTGGGCGCAATGATAAACGATCGATTATCTTGCGCAAGCACTTTTTATCAGTTGAGTATCCTCAAAGCGACGGACGTGACGACGCCGGGCCGTGGCAACGCGGCCCTGGGCGAAGCGTGACGCGCCTCAGCGCTTCTTCTTCAACGGGGCGACGCCGCTCTGGCTTTGCAGCCACAGCGCGCGCACCTCATCGGGAGCAGCCGCTGCGGGCGACGCCGGCTTGGCCGGTGCCGCCGGTCGGGCCGGCGGCGCTGGCACGTGGGCGGCCGCTGCCGCGGCGGGCATCAGCACCTCGCCCAGCAGGTCCAGCAGCCGGGTGCGGGCACGTTGCGGGTGGCGGCGGTAGTAGGTCAGCACCAGGCCGACGATGAAGCGCTCGTCATCGTCCTGGGGCAAGGGGGCGTCGCTGGGTGCCTCGGGCGCAGTGGCGCCCAGGGCGGCGCGCCCCCCGCCTTGCGGCTGGTCCATCCAGCCATAGGGCTTGTGACAGCACTGCTCGAACTGGCGGGCCAGGCGCTCGCCGATCTGGCGCGAGCGGCCTTTGATCTGGCTCCAGTAGCTGGGTTGAATTTGCAAGCGCTCGGCGAATCGCCGTTCGAGGCCGCGCAGGGGGCGCGTCCGGGCGCTCGATGGTGGCGCGGACGAATTCGTCGAACAACAGCAAGGCGTTGTCGAGACGAACGCCGCCACGTCGCCAGGAACCTGCGGCCCCGATGATAAAGCCGCGTTGCCCCCAGCGGTGGAATGGCTCGACGAAGGCCGGCGGCGGCCGTCCTGATCGGGCGCCGCGAGCGTCAGTCGTCGGTGGGCGCGACCTTGTGCTGACCCATCAGCTGCTGCTGCACGTTCGGCGGCACGGCCTCGTAGTGCGACAGGCTCAGCGTGTAGCGGCCCTGGCCCGCGGTCAACGCGTTGAGCCGGCTCTGGTAGCTCATCAGCTCGGCCAGCGGCGCCTGCGCACGCACCAGCATCTGGCCGGCCATCTGGGCATCGGTGCCGGCCACCTGGGCCCGGCGCGACGACAGGTCGCCGGTGATGTCGCCGGTGGCGGCCTCGGGCGCCGTGATCTCGACGTTGACGATGGGCTCCAGCACGATCGGGCGCGCTTCCAGGATGGCGGCGACCACCGCCTTGCGGCCGGCGGTGACGAAGGCGATTTCCTTGCTGTCCACGCTGTGGCTCTTGCCGTCATGCACGGTGACCTTGATGTCGACCACCGAGTAGCCGGCGATCACGCCGGCGGCCAGCGCCTCGCGCACACCCTTTTCCACTGCCGGGATGAAGGTGTTCGGGATCGCCCCGCCCCCGACCTCGTCGGTGAACTGGAAGCCACTGCGCGGCAGCGGCTCGACCCGCAGGAACACTCGCCGAACTGGTCGGCGCCGCCGGTCTGCTTCGTGGCGATGGTGGCCTCGGCCTTGCCGGTGATGGTCTCGGCGGTAGGCCGCGCGCGGCGGCCGCGCAGCCAATTCCCGAACTTGTGCACGTCGCGCAGGCGTTCCAGCAGGATGCGCAGGTGCAGGTCGCCCAGGCCGTTGACGATGGTCTCGTTGGTGGCCGCCACGTGCTCGACCTTGAGGCATGGGTCCTCGTCGACCAGCTTCTGCAGGATCTCCCACATGCGCTGCTCGTCACCGTGGCGCAGCAGGCTCGATCGCCAGGCCGTGCACCGGCACCGGGAAATTCAGCGGCGCGAGGTGGATGTGGTCGTCCTCGGCCGCGTCGTGCAGCACCGCGTCGAAGTGCAGCGCGTCGACCTTGGCCACGGCGCAGATGTCGCCCGGCAGCGCCTTCTGCACCTCGACATGGTCCTTGCCCTGCAGCATGAACACATGGCCGACCTTGAAGGGCTCGCGGCCGTCGCCCACGTAGAGCAGGCTGTTCGGCGTCACCGTGCCCTGGTGAACGCGGAACACCCCCATCTTGCCGACATAGGGGTCGACCGTGACCTTGAACACCTGGGCGGCCCGCTTACGTGCAAGGCCGGGGTCGGGCATCGAAGCGTCTACATGGGCTGGGCCTCGGCGCCCTCGCCGCGCAGGAAGTCCGGCGGGTTGCCCTCGGTGGGGTTGGGCAGCAGGCGCGGTGACGTCGAGCTGGCCCAGTTTCCTTCGCCGGCACCGTGCGGGCGGGGGCGAAGCTTACCGGGATCAGGTGGCCTGGCGCGCCTGTTCCCGAGCGGCGCGCGGTAGTTCGCTTCAGCGTCGACGTCGCCATCGTTGAGGTGGCGCTCGACGAAGTCGGCATCGACTTCGACCACCTGCTCGACCAACGCGGTGCAACTCTCGACCGAGGAGAAGTCTGCGAGCCCGCGCGGCTGAAGCAGGTGATCAGCCACCAGGCGCACAGGCCCGGCTGCGGGCAGATTCCCGGCGAAGAAGCATTCCTCGCCGAACGCGGCGTCGGGATCTGCGCCAGCAATCCGCAGGTCGATGCCGGGGGCGTCGATCTTGTTGACGATGACGATGCGGTCGAGGTGGCGCTCGGCGGCGTGCTGCATCATGCGCAACGCCATCGGCTCGATGCCGGCCGCCGCGTTGATCACGATGGCCGCGGTTTCGACGGCTTCCAGCGCCGGCAGCGACTGGCCGACGAAATCGGCCGATCCCGGGGTGTCGATGAAGTGGATGCGGGCGTCGGCGTGCTTCAGGTGCATCACCGACGAGTTCAGCGAATGCTGCATCCGGCGCTCGAGCGGGTCGTGGTCGCTGACCGTCGTGCCGCGCTCCAGGCTGCCCGGGGCACCGATCATGCCGGTCTTGACGAGCATGGCCTCGGCGAGAGAGGTCTTGCCGGCGGCGGCCGGCCCGACCAGCGCCAAGGTGCGGATGCCGGCGATGGCCGGGTTACCGGCGGCCGAGGCCCCGGCCGCCGGAAGATCTGGGCTTGACATGGTGGCTCTCCTCATCGGCCCGTCGCGGCACGAAGGCGCCGCAGGTGGGGCGGGCCGTCCAATGAAGGTCAGCCTACGCCTGCCCCCGGCCGGCTGCAAGCCCGGACATCAACCCGGGTCTATGCGCCGCGCCGCCATGCGCAGGGCCAGCCACAGGGCCGCGGTCACCAAGGCCATGACGCCGGCCTGGGCGAGGGTGGCCGGCGCCAGGTGGAACAGGCCCGCCACCGGCGGCACGCCCAGCAGCAGCGCCAGCAACAGCAACACCGCCACCACCGCGATCTGCCAGGCGCGGTTCGACCCGCCCAGCAGGCTGTCCAGCGAGGCGCCTGGACGCAGGGTCGCGGCGATCAGGGCGAGGTTGCCCGCCAACAGCAGGCCGAGAGCCAGGCCGCGCATGGCGGGCTCGTCCCAGCCCGCCTGGCGGGCCCAGGCGGCACCGGCCACCGTGGCGAAGACCAGGCCGCCCAGCGCCAGGCTGCCCAGCAGGCGCTGCCGCCCCAGCAACGGCGCGCGTGCCGGTCGGGGCGGCCGTTGCATCAGCCGGTCGTCCTCGGGCTCCAGCTCGAAGACCACCGAGCAGGTCGGGTCGATCAGCAGCTCCAGCAGGGCGATGTGCGCGGGCAACAGCAGCAGCGGCCAGCCGGCCAGCACCGCCAGCAGCCCCAACCCGGCCACCGGCACGTGCACCGCGACCACGAAACCCAGCGCCCGGCGCAGGTTGTCGTCCAGCCGCCGGCCCATGCGCACGGCGCGCACCAGCGAGCCGAAGTCGTCGTCCGCGATCACGATGGCGGCCGCCTCGCGCGCCACGTCGGTGCCGCGGCCGCCCATGGCCACGCCGATGTCGGCGGCCTTCAGCGCCGGCGCGTCGTTGACGCCGTCGCCAGTCATCGCGACCACCTCGCCCGCGGCCTGCAGCGCGCGCACGATGCGCAGCTTGTGCGCGGGCACGGCGCGCGCCACCACGCCGCCACCGCGCAGGCGTGTCGCGAGCGCGGCGTCGTCCAGATCGTCGACTTCGGCCCCGGTCAGCAGCGCCGCGCCGGTGCCGAAGCCGGCCTGCCGGGCGATGGCCTGCGCTGTGGCCGGGTGGTCGCCGGTGATCATCAGCACGCGCAGGCCGGCGCCCCGGCATTCGTTCAGCGCGGCCGGCACGCCGGCGCGCAGCGGGTCGGCCAAGGCCAGCAGGCCCAGCAGGCGGAAGGCGTAGGCGTGCTGGCCGTCGGCCGCCGCCGTGTCGGACGACACGGGCTGCGCGTCGTGCCGGGTGTCGGCCACGGCGACGGCCAGCACGCGCAGCCCGTCGGCGGCCAAGGCCGCCACCGCCTCGGCCAGCGCCGCATGGGCGTCGTCGTCGAGGTGGCACAGGGCCACCACGGCTTCGGGCGCGCCCTTGGAGGCGATGGTGCAGGCGCCGCCGGCGCCCGTCTGCCAGACGCGTGACATGGCCAGCAACTGCGGCGCCAGCGGGTATTCGCGCCGCAGCACGGCGGTGCCTGGTGTCGGCGCCGCGGGCCGCAGCGCGAGGATCGCCCGCTCCATCGGGTCGGACGAATCCTCCGGCGTGGCGGCCAGCGCGGTGTCGATCAGCGCGGCCATGTCGTCGCCGGCCTCGGTGGTGTCAGGCAGCGAGGCTTGGCGCGGCTGCCAGCGGCCGCCGGCAGCGGGGGCCGGCACCAGGGCCTGCACCCGCATGCGGTTCTCGGTCAGCGTGCCGGTCTTGTCGACGCACAGCACCGTGGCGGCGCCCAGCGTTTCCAGGCTGGCCAGGCGCCGCACCAGCACCTGGCGCCGGCTCATGCGCCAGGCACCCAGCGCCATGAAGACGGCCAGCACCACCGGAAACTCTTCGGGCAGCATGCCCATCGCCAGCGCCATGCCGGCCAACAGCGCACCCAGCCAGTCGCCGCGGCCCATGCCGTAGGCTAGGACGACGACCGCACAGACCACCAGCGCCAGCAGGCCCATGCGCCGCACCAGCTGCGCCACTTCGCGCTGCAGCGGCGTGGCCGAGGCGGTGATGGTGCCCAGCGCCTCGCCGATGCGGCCCATCTGGCTGCGCACGCCGGTGGCGTCCACGCGCAGCGTGCCACCGCCACGGGTCACCAGAGTGCCGGCGTACAGGCGCGCATCGCCCTGGCTGCCGGCGGCCTTGGTGACGGGGACCGACTCGCCGCTGAGCAAAGACTCGTCGACTTCCAGCAGGCGCGCGTCGACCAGCTCGCCGTCGGCTGGCACGCGCTCGCCTTCGCCGACCAGCGCCAGGTCGCCGGCCACCACCTCGCGCGCCGGTATGCGCAAACGTTGGCCGTCGCGCCAGACCAGGGCCTGCGGGCCGGCCAAGCGCCGCAGCGCGGCGAGCGCACGCTCGGTGCGGTGTTCCTGCACCAGGGTGATGCCGATCACCACCGCGACGGCCACCCCCAGCATCAAGGCGTCCTGCCGCTCGCCGAGGGCCAGGTACAGGCCCGCGCAGCCGACCAGCAGGGCCAGCATGGGCTCGCGCAACAGCTCGGCCGCCAGCCGCCACCAACCGCGGGCTTCGGCGGTCGGCAGTTCGTTGGGACCGTCGACCGCCAGCCGGCGCGCCGCCTCGGCTGCGGTCAGGCCGGGCAGGGGTGGCGTGCCGTCGGCCATCACCCCTGCGCTACTGGAAGGCCACCTCGGCGAAGCCGCGCAGCTTGCGGCTGTGCAGCTGGCCGACGCTGGACTCGCGCAGCAGCTCGAGTGCGCGCACGCCGATGCGCAGGTGCTGGTCCACCCGCTCGCGGTAGAAGGTGTTGGCCATGCCGGGCAGCTTGATCTCGCCGTGCAGCGGCTTGTCGCTCACGCACAGCAAGGTGCCGTAGGGCACGCGGAATCGGAAGCCATTGGCCGCGATCGTGGCCGACTCCATGTCCAGCGCGATCGCCCGGCTCTGGCTGAAGCGGCGCTCGGGGCCTGGGTGCGGCAGCAGCTCCCAGTTGCGGTTGTCGGTCGAGGCGACCGTGCCGGTGCGCATGATCTTCTTCAGCTCGTAGCCCGAGAGCTGGGTCACCTCGGCCACGGCGTGCTCCAGTGCCAGCTGCACCTCGGCCAGCGGCGGGATCGGCACCCACAGCGGCAGCTCCTCGTCGAGCACATGGTCCTCACGCACGTAGCCGTGGGCCAGCACATAGTCGCCCAGTTGCTGGGTGTTGCGCAGGCCGGCGCAGTGGCCCAGCATGATCCAGGCGTGCGGGCGCAGCACGGCGATGTGGTCGGTGATGTTCTTGGCGTTGGCCGGGCCGACGCCGATGTTGACCATGGTGATGCCGCCGTGGCCCTCGCGCACCAGGTGGTAGGCCGGCATCTGCGGCGGCCGCGGCGGGGCATGGCCGCCGGCCACCGCCGGCAGCCCGGCGCGCGGCGTCACCACGTTGCCGGGCTCGACGAAGGCGGTGTACTCGCTTTTCTCGTCGGCCATCCACAGGTGGCCCAGGCGGATGAACTCGTCGATGTAGAACTGGTAGTTCGTGAACAACACGAAGTTCTGGAAGTGCTCGGGCCCGGTGCCGGTGTAGTGGCGCATGCGGTGCAGCGAGTAGTCCACCCGCGGCGCGGTGAACAGCGCCAGCGGGTGGGGCTCGCGCGGGGCCGGCTCGTGGGTGCCGTTGGCGATGCCGTCGTCCATGGCGGCCAGGTCGGGCAGATCGAAGAGGTCGCGCAGCCGCAGCCGGGCCTCGGGCGTCATCGTGCCTTCCAGGTGGTCGGCCTCGGCCAGCGAGAAATGCACCGGGATCGGCTGCTGCCCCAGGCCGATGTCCAGCGCCACGCCGTGGTTGCGCAGCAACAGGCGGAACTGCTCCAGGTAGTAGTCCTGGAACAGCTCGGGCCGGGTCAGCGTGGTCTCGTAGACGCCCGGGCCGGCGACGAAGCCGAAGCTCAGCCGGGTGTCGGCACGGGCCACCGTGTCGGTCTGCACCCGCACGCTGGGGTACCAGGCCCGCACCCGGCTGGCCGGCTCCTGGCCGGCGACGAAAGCATGCAGGTGGTGGCGCAGGTGGTTGACCTGGCTCTGGTACAGCGCCATCACCTGGGCCAGGGCGGCCTCGGGGTCGTCGAAGGTCTGGCGGGGGGTGAATGGGGCTTCTGTCATGAAAGCATTCTCGCGCCCGGGGTGCCGAGCGGGTAAATTCACGTAAAACAAGCGGCCCCTGCGCCACCGTCGGGCAGGATGGTGCGTTGCCTGTGTGTGGCGGTCTCGTTGCCGCCGCCCCTGTCCATGCACCCCGCCTGAGGAGATCGCCTTGAAACCCAACCCCTGGGGCCCGCGTGCCCTGACCGTCGCCCTGACCGCCGTCCTGCTGGTGCCGCTGGCGTTGCAGGCGCAGACCTCCCCTCCGGCGCCGGTGCAGCCGCCGCCGACACCGACCACCCCGCCGCCGTCGCTGCCGATGGCCACGCCCGGCGTCAAGCCGCAACGCATGGCGGCCGACAAGTTCGCCAACATCGACACCAACAAGGACGGCGCCATCACCCGCGACGAGGCGGCCGCGGCGCCCAAGCTGTCCACCCAGTTCGACGAGGTCGACGCCGACCGCGACGGCCGCATCACGCCGGCCGAGCTGAAGGCCTATGCCAAGACCCACCGCAAGGGGGACAAGGGCGCCAAGACCGGCAAGGCGGGCGGCTTCGACCAGATGGATGCCAACCACGATGGCGTGGTGACCCGCGACGAGATCGCCGCCAACCCGAAGATGGCCAAGCGTTTCGATGCCGCCGACGCGGACCACGACGGCCGCGTCACCCCCGAGGAATACCAGGCCTTCAAGGGCAAGTAGGACGGGCGCCCCGGCGCCCCGGCGCCACCGCCCGACACGACGGACGATGGACGCCAGCGCCGCAATCTCGCCAGAACCGCCGGACACGCCCGCGCGCATCGACGCGCTGAACGAGCGGGCGCACCGGCTGCGCCACGAAGACACCCGGGCGGCGCTGGCCCTGGCCCAACAAGCCGTAGCGGCGGCCCTGCGCCTCGACTACCAGCACGGCCTGGCCTACGGCCTGCTGCGGCTGGCAATGTGCCAGCACATCCTTGCCGTCGAACCGGCACAGTGCCTGACCGGGCTCAACGAGAGCGTCGGCCTGTTCGAGGCCCTGGGCGATGCGGTCGGCGAGGGTGAGGCCGTCAACCTGCTGGCCAACATTCATGCAGCCCGCGCCGAGCACGCGCCGGCGCTCGACCTGTACCAGCGCAGCCTGGGCCTGCGCCGCGAGCGTGGCGACCGCGTGGGTGAGGCGGGCTCGCTGATCAACATGGGCCTGGTCTATCGGCAGATGGCCCAGTTCCCCGAGTCGCTCAAGCACCTGCTGATGGGGCTGGAGGTGGCCGAGGCCGCCGATGACGCGCGCACGGTGGCGTACGCACTGACCAACGTCGGCGGTGTGCTGGCCGAGCTGGGCGACACGAGCCACGCGCTGCAGTACCACCTGCGCGGGCTGGCCCTGATCCGCCAGACGGGCGACCGGGCACACGAGGGCTCGACCCTGTGCAGCCTGGGCCGATTGCTGTCGCAGACAGGCCACCATGCCGAAGCGCTGGTCCACCTGGAACAGGCCTTGCTGCTGGCCCAGCGCGTGGGCCACCTGGGCGACAGCGGCGATGCCTTGCTGGGCCTGGGCCAGGCGCACCAGGCGCGGGGCGACTTCGCCCGCGCGGACCGCCTGCTGCTGGAAGCGCTGGGGTTGGCACGCCGTGCCGGCCACCGGCTGGCCGAGGCCGAGGTCTTGCTGGCTTTGGGCCGCAACCGCTGGCTGCAAGGCCACGCCGAGCCCGCCATCGAGCTGCTCAGCCACGCGCTGGCCATGGCCCAGGAACTGCGCGCCGACCATGTCGCCGGGCGCCTGCACCAGTTGCTGTCGCAGGTGCACGAGCAGGCTGGCCAGTTCGAGGCGGCGCTGCGCGAGTTCCAGGCCTTTCATGCCTGCGAGAACCGCATCAGCGGGCAGGACAACCAGCGCCGCATCCGCGCCCTGCTGGGCCGCGCCGAACTGGAGCGTGCCCACCGCGACGCCGAGCACCAGCGCCAGCGCGGCGACGAGCTCGCCAGCGCGCTGGATGCGGCGCGCGAGTCCGAGCGCGAGCGCGAGGCCCTGCTGGCGCGGCTGGCGCACCAGTCCGAGATGCTGCGCCAGCTGGCCCGAGAGGACGGCCTGACCGGCTTGGCCAACCGGCGCTGGCTCGACGCGCAATGGGCCCACGAGTGCGAGCGGGCCAGGCGCTATCACCACGCGATCGCGGTGGCGATGGTCGACATCGACCACTTCAAGTCGATCAACGACCGCTTCTCGCACCGCGTCGGCGACGAGGTGCTGCGCCGGGTGGCCAAGCTGCTGCGCGACACCAGCCGACGCGGCGACATCGTCGGCCGCTACGGTGGCGAGGAGTTCATGGTGGTCTGGGTCGAGACGCCACGCGAGCAGGCGCTGGCGGTGTGCGAGAAGCTGCGCCAGCGCGTGGCCGCGCTGCCCCTGGATGACCTGCACCCGGACCTGAAATTCGTGACCGTCAGCATCGGCCTGGCGGCAGCGGTGCACGACCCGATGGACGCCGAACTGGTCGCCGAAGCCGACCGCCAGCTCTACCGCGCCAAGGCGGCGGGGCGCGACAGGGTCTGTTGCCAGCCGCCAAGTTGACGCGACCGGGGCTTCACCGAGGCCTCTTCGGCCTGCGCGGCATCAATTCAAGGGCTGTCAGCGTGTCAATTGGCGGCTTTCTCCCCATTTTGGTGTGTCCAGCTGTGACGGGGCCCGCCTATCATGCCGACATGATCTCGATGCAGGGAGTCCCGTCGGTCCTGATTGCGAAGAACCAGTCCTGGGTTCGCAAGCAGGCGCAGGCTCTCGTGCGGCACCTGCCGGCCAATGTCGAGCGGGCGGACCTGATCCAGGTTGGCCTGATCGCCGTCGCGCAGGCCGCGGTGAGCTTCGAGTGGGAGGGCGACCGCGACAGTGCCGAGGCCCAAGAGGCCTTCGTGCGCTACGCCCGCATGCGCGTCAAGGGCGCCATGCTCGACGAGTTGCGGCAGATGGACTACCTGAGCCGCGGCGAACGCCGCAAGATCAAGGTCATCCAGATCGCGCGCGAGCGGCATCGTCAGCAGCACGGCAGCGAGCCCAGCCAGTCGGCGCTGGCCGCAGCCACCGGCATCCCGGCCGACGAGATCAATGCCCTGCTGCAGGCCGACCAGCTCGGCCGCCACCAGGTCAACCTCGACGGCGAGGACGGTGAGGATGGCGACCACAGCCACCGCTTCCACCCGGCCACACCACAGGAAGAGGTCGAGGCACGGGTGGACACCGGCATCGTGATGCGCCGGCTCGAAAGCTTCTTCGCCGAGCTGCCCGAACGCGAGCGCATGGTGATCGACGCCTACCTCGGCATCGGCCTGACGCCGCTGGAGGTGGCCAAGTCGCTCAAGGTCACGCCCTCGCGCGTCTCGCAGATCTACCACTCGGTGGTGCGGCGGGTGGCCATCCACTTCGGCAACGCGCCGGCGCGTGCCACCGACCGCTACCCCGACAAGACCTCGGACGAGTTCGCCGCCCTGATGCGCCAGCGCGAGGAGGAACTGCACCGCAGCCCTCAAGGCGCCTGGGACGAAATGGTGGAGCAGGTGCTGACCCAGCGCCGCAGCAAGGCCGCGGTTGGCGACGACGAGGACTACATCGAGGTCACGCCGACGACGCGCTGGGGCTGAGACCGCTGGCTTCGCGCACGCAGTTGCGCCCCGCCGCCTTGGCCGCGTAGAGCGCCTGGTCGGCGCGCTGGACCAGGCCGTCGGGGCTGTCTTCGGGGTGGCATTCGGCTACGCCGAGGCTGGCGGTCACGCGCCAGCCGCCGGGCCATTCGGCGGCTTCCACCGCGCGGCGGATGCGCTCGGCCAGGTCGTGGGCCGCGGCCAGGCGTGTGGCCGGGGCCAGCACCAGGAACTCTTCGCCACCCCAGCGGCCGACACGGTCGGAGCCGCGCAGTTGCGCGGCCAGCAGGGCCGACAGCGCGACCAGCACCTGGTCGCCGGCCGCATGGCCCTTCTGGTCGTTGATCGACTTGAAATGGTCGACGTCCATCAGGATCACCGACATCGGCTGCGAGCCGCGCCGCACCAGCGCGTGAGAGGCGGCCAGGTGGTCGGCCAGCGCCCGCCGGTTGAGCAGGCCGGTCAGCGGGTCGGTGGAGGCCACCTCGCGCATCGTCGCCATCGTGGCCTGGCTGCGGTGGTAGTCCGAGCGCAGGCGCGACACCGCCAGCAGCACCACCACGTAGATCACCTGGGCGACCGCCAGGTTGCTCATCATCGGCGACAGGTAGGCCGGCCAGTGCGGCATGTCGCCGGCCTGCAGGTGCCACAGAACGACGCCGAATGTGGCCAGGTAGACCGCGGCCGACAGCATCAAGGCCGGTCGCATGGCCAGGAAGATGAAGGCTGTGCCGTAGCCCATCGGCAGCCAGTAGAGGTTGGTCAGCAGCTGGTACTGGTCGACCGCGCCGTCGCTGCCGAACAGCGTCGCGTGCATCGCGATCAGCAGGTAGGCGTTGAAGGCGGCCACGGCGCCGTACCGGGCCCAGTCGCTGCGCTTGGGCCACCAGGTCAGCAGCGCTGCGCAGCCGGCCAAGGTCACCATCAGGGCGGGGTAGGCCCAGCGGTCCCAGGGTGACAGCTCGCCACGCCGGGCCTCGATGACCCAGACCAGGCCGATGGCCAAGCAGCCCACCAGCAGCAGCGCGCGCAGCATCACGCCTTCGCGGCTCAGCGCGGGCGTCGGGGCTCGGTCCGCAGGGGCGAGGAAGTCGATCGTCATGGTCACGGGCAGGCGCAGGCCGTCGGCCCGCCACCCAACGCGTCAATTCTGACGACGCTCCTCGCGGCGTGATCCCCCGAAATGCGGGGCGTCCACCCCCCAGGCCGTGGGCTACATGCTGCGCCGGTACTGCCCGCCCACCTCGAACAAGGCGCCGGTGATCTGGCCCAGCGAGCAGCAGCGCACCGCCTCCATCAGCACCTCGAAGACATTGGTGTTGTCAATGACCGCCGCCTGCAGGCGCTGCAACAGGGCCGGCGCATCGGCCGCATGGCGGGCGTGGAAGTCGGCCAGGCGGGTCAGCTGGCTCTGCTTTTCTTCCTCGGTCGAGCGGGCCAGCTCGATGTGGTCGGGCACCGGGTCGCCGTGCGGGTTGCGGAAGGTGTTGACGCCGATGATGGGGTACTCGCCGGTGTGCTTCTGCATCTCGTAGTGCATCGACTCTTCCTGGATCTTCGAGCGCTGGTAGCCCGTTTCCATGGCCCCCAGCACGCCGCCGCGCTCGGCGATCTTCTCGAACTCAGCCAGCACGGCCTCTTCGACCAGCTCGGTCAGCTCCTCGATCACGAAGGCGCCCTGGTTCGGGTTCTCGTTCTTCGCCAGGCCCCACTCGCGGTTGATGATGAGCTGGATCGCCATCGCGCGGCGCACGCTCTCTTCGGTGGGTGTGGTGATCGCCTCGTCGTAGGCGTTGGTGTGCAGCGAGTTGCAGTTGTCGTAGATCGCGATCAGCGCCTGCAGCGTGGTGCGGATGTCGTTGAAGGCGATCTCCTGCGCATGCAGGCTGCGGCCCGAGGTCTGGATGTGGTACTTCAGCTTCTGGCTGCGCTCGTTCGCACCGTACTTGTCGCGCATCGCCACCGCCCAGATGCGGCGCGCGACACGGCCGAGCACGGTGTACTCCGGGTCCATGCCGTTGCTGAAGAAGAAGCTGAGGTTCGGCGCGAAGTCGTCGATGTGCATGCCGCGCGCGAGATAGGCCTCCACGAAGGTGAAGCCGTTGCTCAGCGTGAAGGCCAGCTGGCTGATCGGGTTCGCCCCGGCCTCGGCGATGTGGTAGCCCGAGATCGACACCGAGTAGAAGTTGCGCACATCGTGGTGCACGAAGTATTCGGCGATGTCGCCCATGACCTTGAGCGAGAACTCGGTCGAGAAGATGCAAGTGTTCTGGCCCTGGTCCTCCTTCAGGATGTCGGCCTGCACCGTGCCGCGCACGTTGGCCAGCACCCATTCGCGGATCTTGGCCGCTTCGGTGTCGGTGGGCTCGCGGGCGTTGTCGGCGCGGAACTTGTCGAGCTGCTGGTCGATCGCGGTGTTCATGAACATCGCCAGGATCGTCGGTGCCGGGCCGTTGATCGTCATCGACACCGAGGTCGTCGGGCTGCACAGGTCGAAGCCCGAGTACAGCACCTTCATGTCGTCCAGCGTGGCGATCGACACGCCCGAGTTGCCGACCTTGCCGTAGATGTCCGGCCGCGGCGCCGGGTCGGCGCCATACAGCGTCACCGAATCGAAGGCGGTCGACAGGCGCTTGGCCGGCATGCCTTCGCTGACGAGCTTGAAGCGCCGGTTGGTGCGGAAGGCGTCGCCCTCGCCGGCGAACATGCGGGTCGGGTCTTCCCCCTCGCGCTTGAACGCGAACACGCCGGCGGTGTAGGGGAAGCTGCCGGGCACGTTGTCCAGCATCAGCCACTTGAGGATTTCGCCGTGGTCCTCGAAAGAGGGGAGCACGACCTTGCGGATCTTCGAGCCCGACAGCGTGGTGTGCACGAGCCGGGTGCGGATCTCCTTGTCGCGGATCTTCACCACGTAGTCGTCGCCGGCGTAGGCCTTGACCATGTCGGGCCATTGGGCGAGCAGGTGTTTCGCATCGGCGCCCAGCTTGGCGTCCCGCTGCTCGGCCAGCGCCAGCACGGCGGTGCGGGCATTGGTCTTGTCCGGGTTGTCCAGATGCAGCATGTGCGCGGTCGCGCGCAGTTGCTGCACCTCGCGCGCCAGGCGGGACTGGGCGCGGGCGCGGGCCTTGTAGCCGCGCACCGTGTCCGAGATCTCGGCCAGGTAGCGCACGCGGGCCCCGGGCACGATGGGCACCTGGTGCGTGCTGTGGCGCGTGGCCACCGGCGGCAGGCGGCCGTCCTGCAGCGGCAGGCCCAGGCTGCCCAGCCGGGCGCGCAGGGCCTGGTACAGCGCCGTCACGCCGTCGTCGTTGAAGCGGCTGGCCATGGTGCCGAAGACCGGCATCTGGTCGGCCGGCACGGTGAAGGCTTCGCGGTTGCGCTGCACCTGCTTCGAGACGTCGCGCAGTGCGTCCGCCGCGCCCTTGCGGTCGAACTTGTTGATCGCGACCAGCTCGGCGAAATCGAGCATGTCGATTTTCTCGAGCTGGCTCGCGGCGCCGAACTCGGGCGTCATCACGTACATCGGCACGTCCACCAGCGGCACGATCGCCGCGTCGCCCTGGCCGATGCCGGAGGTCTCAACGATGACGAGGTCGAAGCCTGCGGCGCGCGCCGCGGCGATCACGTCGGGCAGTGCAGCGCTGACCTCGCTGCCGGTGTCGCGCGTCGCCAGCGAGCGCACGTAGACACGCTGGCCCTTGGACCACGGGCCGATCGCGTTCATGCGGATGCGGTCGCCCAGCAGCGCGCCGCCACTCTTGCGGCGCGAGGGGTCGATCGAGACCACGGCGATGCGCAGCGCGTCGTCCTGGTCGAGGCGGAAGCGACGGATCAGCTCGTCGGTCAGGCTGGACTTGCCGGCACCACCGGTGCCGGTGATGCCTAGCACCGGGGCCGGGTGGGCCTTGGCGGCCTCGTGCATGGCGGCCACCAGCGCGGCATCGCCCCGACCGTTTTCCAGCGCGGTGATCAGCTGGGCCAGGGCACGCCAGGCGGCTTCGGTGTGGCCCTGGATCGCCGCCAGTGCCTTCGGCGCGTGCACGGTGAGGTCGGCATCAGCGCGCATCACCATCTCGCCGATCATGCCCTGCAGCCCCATGCGCTGGCCGTCTTCCGGGCTGTAGATGCGCACGCCCTGGTCGGCCAGTGCGCGGATCTCGGCCGGCACGATCACGCCGCCGCCGCCGCCGAAGACCTGGATATGCGCGCCGCCGCGCGCGCGCAGCAGCTCGACCATGTAGCCGAAGTACTCGTTGTGCCCGCCCTGGTAGCTGGACACGGCGATGCCTTGAGCATCTTCCTGCAGAGCGGCGGTGACCACCTCGTCGACCGAGCGGTTGTGGCCCAGGTGGATCACCTCGGCCCCCATGCCCTGCAGGATGCGCCGCATGATGTTGATGGCGGCGTCGTGGCCGTCGAACAGGCTGGCGGCGGTGACGAAGCGCACCTTGTTCGTCGGGCGGTAGGCGGCCAGGGCTTTGTATTCGGCAGACAGGTCGGTCATGGCAGGGCTCGGCTGGGGTGGGCAGTGGCGGGCGTCTGGTTGACGTTTACGTAAACGTCAATTGTGCATGAAGCCAGGGTTCGACGGTCGGCACAGTCTGCCAGCCCGCCATGCCGGCGGATCGGGGTTTTCCCCGTTGGGTCAAGCCGTGGCGGGGTTGGCGCTGTTACGCTGCGCGCTCATGAGTTTTCTGGCCATCGACATCGGCAACACGCGGCTGAAGTGGGCGCTTTATGCCTCGCCTCAACCGGGCGCCGCGCTGCTGTCGCATGGCGCGGTCTTCCTCGAGACCATCGACGAGCTGGCCGAGAAGGAATGGAAGACGCTGGCGCCGCCGCACAGCATGCTGGGCTGCGTGGTGGCGGGTGAGGCGGTGCGCCGACGGGTCGAGGAACAGCTCGAGCTGTGGGACCTGAGCCCGCGCTGGGTCGTGTCCTCGCCGCACGAGGCGGGCATGAGCAACGGATACGACCACCCCGCCCGCCTCGGCGCCGACCGCTGGGTGGCGATGATCGGCGCGCGCGGCCACGTGCTGGCGCGAGGCCCGGCGAGGCCGGTGCTGGTGGTGATGATCGGCACGGCGGTGACGGTGGACGCCGTCGATGCCCACGGCAAGTTCCTCGGCGGGCTCATCCTGCCCGGCCACGGCATCATGCTGCGCGCGCTGGAGAGCGGCACCGCCGGCCTGCGCGTGCCCACCGGTGAGGTGATGCGTTTTCCCGCCAACACCTCGGACGCGCTGACCAGCGGCGGCACCTATGCCATCACCGGCGCGATCGAGCGCATGCACCGCCACCTCGGCGAGCATTGCGGCGAGAAGCCCGTGGTGCTGGTCACCGGCGGCGCCGGCTGGAAGGTGGCGCCGCACATCGACTTGCCGCACGAGCTGATCGAGTCACTGATCTTCGACGGCCTGCTGCACATCCAGTCGCATCGACTAGCGCTCTGATCGTGGCGGCAGGGCCTCGCGCAGCGCGATGAGCTCCTGGCGCAGCGTGGCCATCTCGCGCCGCATGTCGCGCAGGATCTCGCGCTCGATGCGGCGTTCTTCGGTCTCGACCCAGCGCGTGGCAATGGCGGCGGTGACCAGGGTCAGCACGCCGTAGCCCAGCAGGACGACGAAGACGGCAAATATCTTCGAGGCCGGCGTCGTCGGCACCATGTCGCCATAGCCCACCGTGGCGGCGGTGGTGAAGGCCAGCCACAGGCCGCTGGGCAGGTCCGGCGTGCTGGGTTCGAGCCACCAGAAACCCACGCCGCAGGCGCCCAGCACACCCAGCGAGGTCAACAGCAGGTAGCTCAGGCCGCCGCGGGTGATCAGATGCTGCACCGTCCAGACCATGCGCAGCAGCGTCAGGAAGGCCACGCCCAGGCGCGTTGCCAAGGCCGCCGTCGAGTGCTCGCTGGTGGGCAGCAACGCGGCCAGCAACAGGCCCGCGACCAGCAGCAGGTCGGTCGGGTTGGTGCGCAGGTGGCCGATCGGGTCGACGCTTCGCCAGGCCAGGTGGGCCAGCGACAAGCCCAGCAGCAGGGCGGCCAGCAGGTAGATCGCAATCGCCAGCGCCGATGGCGCGTGCGGCAGCAGGTCGATGTAGAACGCCGGGATGGTCGCGAGCAGCGCCAGCAGCACGGGCCAGCGCCAGCGGCGCTCGATGCGCGTGGCGCGCTGCTGGTCCCGCGGGACGCTGGTCAGGCCCCACGGCGTGGCGCGGCGCGCGAAGGTGTGGGTGTCGAGCGAAAGGCGGCGCCAGGACATGGGTCGAGCCTAAACCGGAATGCCCGATCGGGCTTGACCCGGGTCAAGCGCCCCAGTGGCCGCGGTAGCGGCGCGCGGGCCGGCGCTTCGCCTCTACAGGATGTAGCGCGACAAGTCTTCGTTGCCGGCCAGCTCGCCCAGCTTGGCCGACACCATGGCGGCGTCGATCGTCACCGCCTCGCCTCCGCGCTGCGGTGCGTCGAAGCTCAGCTCGTCGAGCAAGCGCTCAAGCACCGTGGCAAGGCGGCGGGCCCCGATGTTCTCGGTGCGCTCGTTGACCTCGTAGGCGATCTCGGCCAGGCGGTGCACGGCGTCGGGCGCGATGGTCAGGGTGACACCCTCGGTGGCGAGCAGCGCCTGGTACTGGCGGATCAGGTTGGCCTGGGTGCTGCCCAGGATGGCCTCGAAATCGGCCACCGACAGCGGCTGCAGCTCGACCCGGATCGGGAAACGCCCTTGCAGCTCGGGGATCAGGTCGCTCGGCTTGGCCAGGTGGAAGGCGCCGGAGGCGATGAACAGGATGTGGTCGGTCTTGACCATGCCGTGCTTGGTGTTCACGGTGGTGCCCTCGACCAGGGGCAGCAGGTCGCGCTGCACGCCCTGGCGCGACACGTCGGCGCCCTGGGCGTTGGTGCGTGCGGCGACCTTGTCGATCTCGTCGATGAAGACGATGCCGTTGGCCTCGGCGTTGGCCAGGGCGCGGGCCTTCAGCTCTTCGTCGTTGACCAGCTTGGCGGCTTCCTCGTCGGCCAGCTGCTTCAGCGCGTCGGCGATGCGCAGCTTGCGCTTGCTCTTGCGCGCCTGGCCCATCTGGGCGAACAGGCCCTGCAACTGCTCGGCCATTTCCTCCATGCCGGGCGGGGTCATGATCTCCATGCCCGGCTTGGCCTCGGCCAGCTCGATCTCGATTTCCTTGTCGCCGAGCGCACCCTCGCGCAGGCGCTTGCGCATCACCTGGCGCGCGGTGTTGTCGGTGGCGGCCTCGTCGCCGCTGCCGAAGCCGACGTGCCGCGGTGGCGGTACCAGCACGTCGAGCACGCGGTCTTCGGCGGCGTCCTCGGCTCGGGCGCGGGCCTGGGCCAGGGCCACGGCGCGCTCCTGCTTGATCGACACCTCGACCAGGTCGCGCACGATGGTGTCCACGTCCTTGCCGACGTAGCCGACCTCGGTGAACTTGGTGGCCTCGACCTTGACGAAGGGCGCATCGGCGAGCTTGGCCAGGCGGCGTGCGATCTCGGTCTTGCCCACGCCGGTGGGCCCGATCATCAGGATGTTCTTGGGCGTGATCTCGGCGCGCAGCCCGGGCTCCACCTGCTGCCGGCGCCAGCGGTTGCGCAGCGCGATGGCCACCGCCCGCTTGGCGCCGTCTTGGCCGACGATGTGGCGATCCAGCTCGGAGACGATTTCTCGGGGCGTCATGCTCATGGGGCTAGTCCAGGGTCTCGATCGTGTGGTTCTGGTTGGTGTAGATGCAGATATCGCCGGCGATCTCCAGGCTGCGCTTGACGATGTCGGCCGCACCCATCTCGGTGTGGGCCAGCAGGGCGCGCGCCGCGGCCTGCGCGTAGGGCCCGCCCGAGCCGATGGCCACGAGGCCGTGCTCGGGCTCCAGCACGTCACCGTTGCCGGTGATGACCAGCGAAGCCTCGCGGTCGGCCACAGCGAGCATGGCCTCGAGGTTGCGCAGGACCTTGTCGGTGCGCCAGTCGCGGGTCAGTTCGATCGCCGCGCGCACCAGATGGCCCTGGTGCTTGTCGAGCTTGGCCTCGAAGCGCTCGAACAGCGTGAAGGCGTCGGCCGTGGCACCGGCGAAGCCGGCCAACACCTTGTCGTGGTGCAGGCGGCGCACCTTGCGGGCGCTGGACTTGACGACGGTGTTGCCCAGCGTGACTTGGCCGTCGCCGCCGAGCGCGACCTGCCAGCGGCCGTCGGCCAGCTTGCGGCGCACGCTGAGGATGGTGGTGCCGTGGTAGGAATCCATGGGGTGCAGATGGTGGTAATGGCGGCTGGCACAAGACCTTGCCGCGCGCCACGATGGCGCGTTCAGCTCTGGCGGAGCTGGGTCGAGACGTGCTCGTTGATGCCCATGGCGCCGTACATCAGCGCCACCAGCCGGTTCACGTCGGTGAAGGTGATCTGGCGGCCCTCGGCGCGCTTGCCGATGACCCAGTTCAGCAGGTCGCCCGCGGCGACGAAGTCGACCCGGATCAGCAGCGCGCAAGAGATGCGCACCACCTTGGCATCGCCCAGGCGCAGGTCCAGGTGGCGCAGCAGGGCCCCCTGGTCGCCGGCCAGCTGGCCAGAGATCTCGAGCGAGGTGACCTCGATCTCGCCTTGGCCGTCCGGGGCGTCCATCAGCGAGGTGACCACGTCCCCCACCGACGACAGCACCTGCGAGCGGGTGTTGGCCGAGGGGCCGGCCACACGCACCGTGCAGCGCGTGGGTTCCCAGCTGGGCGGCGAGACTTCGTAGGTGACGCAGTAGTCGATCGCCACGTCGTCGAACTGGTCGGGCCGATTGACCAGGCGCAGGGCGTCCAGGCGGGCCAGCCAGAAGGCGGGGTCGGCGTCGCGCACGCCCACCGGGGCGGCCTCTTGCAGCACGGTGAACAGGCGGTCGGCGGCCAGCCAGCGCATCTGCAGCGGCTGGCTCGCCCATTGCTGGAACAGATGGCGCATCTGCGCCGCCGCCGCCGGCTCGATGCGCTTGAGCTGCGTCCAGTCCAGCACCCAGGGCTGCTGCATCTGCAGCAGGTGCGATGCGAGTAGCGCCAGGCCGTCGTTGGTCAGCAAGGGGTCGCAGACCCAGCCGACCTGGCTGGTGTCGTGGGGCGTGCCGGCGGCTGCGCGCTGGGCGGTGGTGACGTCGGCCAGCAGCTTGGGCAGCGAGTACCACTGCGGCGGGGACCGGCCGCAGCGCTCGGCAAAGCTCAGCGACAGCGCGTCGAAGCGCTGATGCTGGCCGGTGGCGCGGTACAGGTCGAACAGCACCAGCCAGGTGTCCTCGTGCTGCGCTCGCGGGCCGTTGGGGCTGGTCAGTTGCACCAGCACCCGTTCGCTGTGGTCGAAATCGGCGTTGGCGAACGCGATCACCGCTTCGTCCAGCTCGGGGTCGTGCGGCAGCTCACGCACCTCGACCTCGGGCAACTCGGCAGCTGCCAGCGGGCGCCGCGCCGCGGGTGCGGGCGCCGCCGGCTCCGGTGCCGGGGCGGGCGGCACAAGCTTGGCCACAGCCGGCGCGGGGCCGAAGTCGAAATCCAGCGGCGGCAGCTCGCGGGCCACGGGCGGTGGTGGCGCCGGGTGTGGCTCGATCGAGAGCTCCTGCACCACGCCGGCCACCGGGGGCTCGTTGAGCGGGCCGCTGCCGTCGGGCGCCATGTCCAGCGGCACGGTCGCCTCGGGGTCGACCGGGTGGGTGAGCACCGGTGGCGGCACCTTCAGGTGCGGCGGGGTCACCGTGACCGGCGCGCCGGTCAGCGGCGTGCGGCGGCTGGACAGGGGCGCCACGCCGACCATCTGCTTCTCGATCGCGTCGATCTTGGCCTTGACGCCCTGGTCGGGCAGGCCCGAGGGCCGGCTGACCCGAGCATCGACCTCGTCGAGGTTGGAATTGGCCAGCGCCGCCGCCTGCTCGGGCGTCAGCCCCTCGCGGCGGATGCGGCGCAGCATGTCCAGCTCGCGCTTGCGCACGAAATCGTTGCGCCGCTTGCGCTCGATCATCGCCTTCAGCTCGGCGCGGTCGGAGTCGGCGAACTGGCTGAGGCGGCTTTCTTCGACCTTGTTGATCAACTCGCGCGCCGGCCCGGCGATCGAGCGCACGACGCGCCCGAAGATGCCTTTCTTCTCGTCGCTGCTGCTGTTGCCGTTGGACATGGGCCGGGCGGGGGGCGAGGCTGCCGAGAGCTCAGTCGCCGAACATCTTCTGCTTCATCTCGCGGCGTTGCTGCGCTTCGAGCGACAGCGTGGCCGTCGGGCGGGCCAGCAGGCGACCCAGGCCGATCGGCTCGCCCGTCTCGTCGCAGTAGCCATAGTCGCCAGCCTCGATGCGACCCAGCGACTGCGAGATCTTCTTCAGCAGCTTGCGCTCGCGGTCGCGGGTGCGCAGCTCGAGCGCGTGCTCTTCCTCGATGGTGGCGCGGTCGGCCGGGTCGGGCACGATGGAGGTGTCCTCGCGCAGGTGCTCGGTGGTCTCGCCAGCGTTGGACAGCAGCGCGTCCTTCTGTTCCTGCAGCCGGCTGCGGAAGAACTCCAGCTGCTTGTCGTTCATGTACTCGGACTCGGGCATCGCCAGCAGTTCGGCCTCGGTCAGGTCGCGGCCAGCCTTGGTCTTCCAGGCGCTGGCGAGCTTCGGGTCCGCCTTGGCGGCGGTTTTCACGGCATTCATCGGTTCAGGGTAGGTCTTGGTGGACGGCTTCGGCGGGGCGAAGCGGTCGGTGAAGCTGGCGGTGGACGGGGCGGGGGCGTGCCCCGCCCGGGCGGGTGCGGCGGCCGCTGCCGGGGTCTTGGCCGGCGCGGTCTTGGATGTGGATGGTTTGCTGGGCACCTCGGCGACGGGTTTCACGCCGGCGGCCTTGGCAGGCGCCGCCGCTTTCGCAGCCGCGGTCCCCGAGGTTTTCGGGGCAGCGGGCTTTTTCGCGCTCTCCTTCTCGGGGGCGGCGCTTTTCGCCGGGGTCTTGCTCACGATCCGTCTCCTGACCACATGGCGTGGGATATGGCGGTTATACCCCTTGAACGAGGGCGGCTGTGGTGCAGCCACCACGTTTCGGGCGCGCGGATTGTAGCCATGTGACCCCGGCGCCGGCAGCAAGTCTCAGACCAGGCAGCCTTCCAGGCCCTGGAGCAGGATGTCCTTGGGCAGGTCGATGCCGATGAAGACCATCTTGCTGGTCTTCTTTTCGCCGGGGGCCCACTTGGGGCCGAGGTCGCTGCCCATCAGCTGGTGCACGCCCTGGAAGATGACCTTGCGGTCGCTGCCCTTGAGGTAGAGCACGCCCTTGTAGCGCAGCATCTTCGGGCCATAGACCTGGACGATGGCGCCGAGGAAGTCCTCCAGCTTGGCCGGGTTCAGGGCGCGGTCCGAGCGAAAGACGAAGGACTTGACATCGTCGTCGTGGGCATGGTGGTGCGGGTGGTCGCAGTGCTCGCCGTGCGCGTGGTCATGATCGTGGTGGTCGTGATCGTGCCCGTGGCTGTCGGCGTCGAGGAACTCGGGGTCGATGTCGAGCTTGGCGTTCAGGTTGAAGCCTTTCAGGTCGAACACGCTGGCCAGCGGCACGTCGCCGAAGTTCACCCGGCGCTGCGGCGCGCGCGGGTTCATGTGCTTCAGGCGGTGCACCAGGTCGTCCACCGCCACCTCGTCGACCAGGTCGGTCTTGCTGATGAAGATCTGGTCGGCAAAGCCCACCTGGCGGCGCGCTTCCTGTCGGCTGTCGAGCTGGTCGTTGGCGTGCTTGGCGTCGACGAGCGTCAAGATGGAATCGAGCAGGTAGCTCTCGGCCACCTCGTCGTCCATGAAGAAGGTCTGGGCCACGGGGCCGGGATCGGCCAGGCCGGTGGTCTCGATCACCACGCGCTCGAAGTCGAGCTCGCCCTTGCGCTTGCGGGCGGCCAGGTCGGCCAGGGTGCTGCGCAGGTCTTCGCGGATGGTGCAGCAGACGCAGCCGTTGCTCATCTGGATCACCTGTTCCTTGCTCTCGGTGACCAGGATGTCGGTGTCGATGTTTTCTTCGCCGAACTCGTTCTCGATGACGGCGATCTTCTGGCCGTGGGCTTCGGTGAGCACCCGCTTGAGCAGGGTGGTCTTGCCGGAGCCGAGGAAGCCGGTGAGGATGGTGGCGGGGATCAGGGACATGGTGGGGCGGTGGAGGGCGGCTGTGGGGCCGCGGCGGCCGGGGCTGGCCGGCAGGCGGGGCCTGGACTCTGGGGCAGTGGCGATGCCCTGTCAAGCCATGGGGGCATGCGCGGGCATGGCGCTATCTGGGGGCGCCGGCATGCATTTCAAGCTGGCGTGCCGCGGCTCGGCCACCACGGGTGGTTCGGGTATCCTTGGCGCCCCAGCATTGCCGGCACCCTCGTGTCCGATCCTCAGTCTTCCCGCGCCGCCGCGCCGTCCCGCAAAGGGGGCCATGCCCACCGCGGGCACGCCAGCGACGGCCCCGAGCGCGCCGACAAGCGCAGCCTGTTCGAACGCCTGGTCGAGTTCATCTCGCCCGGGCCGGACTCGACCGACGAACTGATCGAAACCCTGGCCGACGCCGAGCAGCGAGAGCTGATCGAGCCCCAGTCGCGGGCCATGCTCGAAGGCGTGATCCGCATGGCCGACATGGTGGCAGGCGATGTGATGGTCGCCGAGCCCCGCATGGACGTGCTCGACATCGATGCGCCCTACGACCAGTTGCTGGCTGTGGTGATCAACACCGGCCATTCGCGCTTCCCGGTCACCGAGGGCGGGCGCGACAACATCATCGGCATCCTGATGGCCAAGGACCTGCTCAAGCTGCAGCGGGCACCCGAGCTGAACCTGCGCACGCTGTTGCGGCCGGCGGTGTTCGTGCCCGAGAGCAAGGGCCTGAACGAGCTGTTGCGCGACTTCCGCACCAACCGCAACCACCTCGCCGTGGTGATCGACGAGTTCGGCAACACCGCCGGGCTGCTGACGATCGAGGACGTGCTGGAAGAGATCGTCGGCGAGATCGAGGACGAGTTCGACGATGCGGACGCCGAAAGTGCCGTCTACACGCTGGCAGACGGCAGCCACCGCGTGGCCGGCGACGCGGCCATCGGCGCCGTCAACGAAGCCTTCGCGGTGCATTTGCGCGATGTCGAGTTCGACACCATCGGTGGCCTGATCGCCCACGAGCTGGGGCGCGTGCCCAGGCGCGGCGAATCGGTCGAGGTCGAAGGCCTGCGCTTCTCGGTCATGCTCACGCGGGGCGGCGCGGTGCGCTGGTTCAAGGTCCAGCGCATGCCCAAGCCCGGCGTCGCGGCGGACGACGAGCCGGCGTGAGGCGCCTGGCCTGGCCGTTCGCGCTGCTGCTGGCCGGCGCGCTGCACACGGCGGCCTTCGCGCCGCTGGAATGGTGGTGGCTGCAGATCGCCGCCGTGGCGGTGCTGGCCGCGGGCGTGCGCACGGCCACGCCCGGGCAGGCGGCCTGGCGCGGCTGGGCCTTCAGCCTGGGCTGGCTGGCCTCGGGCCTGTGGTGGCTCTACATCAGCATGCACGACTATGGTGCGATGCCGGCGCCCCTGGCCGCTGCCGCCGTGGCCTTGCTGGCGGCGACGCTGTCGCTGTACCTGGCCGCAGCCATGGCCTTGTTCGCCCGCTGGCGGCACGGCACGGCGTGGCGCGATGGCCTCGGCTTTGCTGCCTGCTGGCTGCTGTCCGAGCTGGCGCGGGCCCAGTGGTTCACCGGCTTCCCGTGGATCGCTTCGGGCTACGCCCACAGCAGCGGGCCGCTGTCCGCACTGGCGCCCTGGGTGGGTGTCTACGGCATCGGGGCCGTGGCGGCGCTGCTGGCCGCCGCACTGGCGCCATGGTTGCTGAGGCTCATGCGCCCCTCTGCGCCTGCCGCCGCGTCGCCGACGTTGGTGGGCCTGGCGCTGCTGCTGCCCGCAGCGGCCGCGCTGGCGCCTGGCGAGTTCACCGAGCCGGCCGGCGCGTTGCGGGTGAGCCTGCTGCAGCCCAACGTGCCGCAGGACCTGAAGTTCGACCCCGACCGCATCGTCGCCAACATGGCGGCGCTGCGCGAGCAGCTCGTTGCCGCACGCGGCGACCTGGTGGTCACGCCCGAGTCGGTGCTGCCGGTGCCCAAGGACCAACTCGACGCGGCCTTCTGGCAGCAGCTGACCGCGCCATTCACAGCACCGGCGGACGGTCACCCACGGGCCGCGCTGATCGGCACCTTCCTCGGCAACGAGCGGGACGGCTATGTCAATTCGCTGGTCGGCGTCTCGGCGGCGGGCGACGGCTACACCTACGGCAAGCGCCACCTGCTGCCTTTCGGCGAGTTCATTCCCACCGGTTTTCGCTGGTTCGTCGACCTGATGCAGATCCCCCTCGGCGACCAGGCCAATGGCCGCAACGAGGCGCCCTTCGTCGTGGCCGGCCAGCGTCTGCGGCCACTGATCTGTTACGAGGATCTGTTCGGGGAGGATTTCGCCGCCAGTGTCGTCGGCCCTGACTCGGCCACCGTGCTGGTCAACGCCAGCAACCTGGCCTGGTTCGGTCCGCGGATGATCCAGGACCAGCACCTGCAGTTCTCGCGGCTGCGGGCGCTGGAGTTCCAGCGCCCGCTGGTGCGGGCCACCAATACCGGCGCGACTGCGGTGGTCGACCACCACGGCCATGTGACCGACCGGCTGCCGCCGGAAACCACCGGCACGCTGGACGCCGAGGTCGAAGGCCGGCGGGGTGCCACGCCGTACGCGCGTTGGCTCGCCGCCTGGGGCCTCGCTCCCCTGTGGCTGGTGGCGCTGCTGGCCTGGGCCGCGCCGGTCGCGCTGGGGCGACGCGGCGCCGGCCGCTAGGCTGGAGCGGCCACCTCAGTCGGTGATGACCAGCGCCGAGTCGCCGAGCCAGCCGGTGGTAACCGGCGACGCGAAGCGGCCCAGGACACGCACGGTGTTGTTGCCAGCCACCAGCGAGACGGGGATGGTGATCGACGGGCGAACCCAGCCGCTGCTGCCGGCGACATTGTCCGGCGAGCAGAAGGCGTCGGACGAGCCGACGGTCGGCGCGACCACCACACCGTTGACCTCGATGTCCAGGTGCACCCAGCCGGCGTTGGTCGCAGCGCCGTTGTCGGCCGAGCATTCGGCTGAATACGTCAGCGAATGCACGGCGGTCTTCTTGGCCACGAAGGCCACCGACGTCGAGCCGGTGTCGTTCAGCGGCACAGGGGTGTTGTCGACGGTGTAGGTGAAGTTGTTCGACCGGGTCAGGCCGACCAGGACCTTGGCCGAGACGCCGGTGGCGGCAACGGACAGCAGCAGGGCAGGGATCAGGGCGTGTGCGAGTTTCATGACAGCTTCCTCCACGGGATGTGAGCCAGAGCCCCTTCAAAGCCACCACCAAGCCTTTCCTGGTGCCGCCGAAGGGTGGGTCGATGATGGGTTGGCCCTCGGGCGCCGGGCATCCTGACCCTTAGGGCGGCGCCACCCTGCAGCCGAGGGGCTGCGAACGAGGGGGCTGCAGGGGGTGGTGCGGCGGCCAACGCCGGCACGCCGGGGCGCCGGGCCAGAGCTTGAACCGTAGAATCGAGCGACGTTTCCCGCCGGCTCGCCGCGGGCCAGACACCGCTGCCGGTGCCGCCCGGTGCCGCGACCGACCCCCACCATGCTCACCTTTCAGCAACTGATTCTTCGCCTGCAGGATTACTGGGACGCCCAGGGCTGCGCCTTGCTGCAGCCCTATGACATGGAGGTCGGAGCCGGCACCAGCCACACCGCCACCTTCCTGCGCGCGATCGGGCCCGAGCCCTGGAAGGCGGCCTACGTGCAGCCCAGCCGCCGTCCCAAGGACGGCCGCTATGGCCAGAACCCGAACCGCCTGCAGCACTACTACCAGTACCAGGTGGTGCTCAAGCCCGCACCGGCCAACATCCTGGAGCTCTACCTGGGCTCGCTCGAGGCCCTGGGCTTCGACCTGAAGAAGAACGACGTGCGCTTCGTCGAGGACGATTGGGAGAACCCGACCCTCGGCTGCTGGGGCCTGGGCTGGGAGGTGTGGCTCAACGGCATGGAGGTCACGCAGTTCACCTACTTCCAGCAGGTGGGCGGCATCGACTGCAAGCCCGCCACCGGCGAGATCACCTACGGCCTGGAGCGGCTGGCGATGTACCTGCAGGGCGTGGAGAACGTCTACGACCTGCAGTACGCGCCCGGCATCAAGTACGGCGACGTGTTCCTGCAAAACGAGATCGAGCAGAGCACCTACAACTTCGAGCACTCGGACGTCGACTTCCTGCTGCAGGCCTTCGGCGCCCACGAGAAGCAGAGCCAGTACCTGATGACCCAGCAGCTCGCGCTGCCGGCCTACGAGCAACTGCTCAAGGCAGGCCACACCTTCAACCTGCTGGACGCGCGTGGCGCGATCAGCGTGACAGAGCGCGCCGCCTACATCGGCCGCATCCGCAACCTGGCGCGCGCCGTGGCGCAGAGCTACCTCGACAGCCGGGCGCGACTGGGCTTCCCGCTCGCGCCCCGGGCCTGGGCCGATGAAGTGATCGCGCAACTCGAACAGAAGAAGGCGGCCTGAGACCATGACCGCACAGACCCTCCTCGTTGAGCTCTTCGTCGAAGAGCTGCCGCCCAAGGCGCTGAAGAAGCTGGGCCAGGAATTCGCCGACACCCTGGCCGCCGGCCTGCAGGCCCAGGGGCTGGCGCCGGCCGACGCGGCCGTGACCCCCTATGCCTCGCCGCGCCGCCTGGGCGTTCAGGTCGGCAGCGTGGCTGCCAAAGCCGCCGACCGCGCCGTGCAGCAAAAGCTGATGCCGGTGGCGGTGGCGCTCACGGCCGACGGCCAGCCCACCCCGGCCCTGCTGAAGAAGCTGGCCGCGCTGGGCGCGGACGCCTCGGTCGTGCCGCAGCTGAAGCGCGCGCCGGACGGCAAGGCCGAGGCCTTGTTCCTCGACAGCGTGGTGCCCGGCGCCACCTTGGCCGAAGGCCTGCAGAAGGCGCTGGAAGAGATGCTGGCCAAGCTGCCGATCCCCAAGGTCATGACCTACCAGCTGGCCGACGGCTGGACCGACGTCAAGTTCGTCCGCCCGGCCCACGGCCTGGTGGCGCTGCACGGTGCCGATGTGGTGCCCGTGCGCGTGCTGGGGCTGGACGCCGGCCGCACGACCCAGGGCCACCGTTTCGAGGCCCTCACGCCCCAGGTCACGCTGCCGGACGCCGACAGCTACGCCGCCGTGATGGCCGAGCAGGGCGCGGTGATCGCGGGCTTCGCCGAGCGCCGGGCCGACATCGTGCGCCAGCTCGGCGCCGCCGCGGCGGCCCAGGGCCTGGCGCCGATCGACGACGACGCCCTGCTCGACGAGGTGACGGCCCTGGTCGAGCGGCCGAATGTGCTGACCTGTCGCTTCGAGCCCGAGTTCCTCGGAGTGCCGCAGGAATGCCTCATCCTCACGATGAAGGCGAACCAGAAGTACTTTCCGCTGCTGGACAGCGCGGGCAAGCTGACTCACCAGTTCCTGATCGTCAGCAACATCCGCCCGGCCGACCCGAGCGCGGTGGTGCAGGGCAACGAACGGGTGGTGCGCCCGCGCCTGGCCGATGCCAAGTTCTTCTTCGACCAGGACCGCAAGAAGACGCTCGAAGCGCGTGTGCCGGGCCTGGCCAAGGTGGTCTACCACGGCAAACTGGGCACCCAGGGCGAGCGCGTCGAGCGCGTGCGCGCCATCGCCCGGGCTATCGCCACGCAACTGGGCGGCGCCGCGCTCGCGCAGCAGGCCGACCGCGCCGCGCTGCTCGCCAAGGCCGACCTGCTGACCGACATGGTCGGCGAGTTCCCCGAGCTGCAGGGCATCATGGGCGGCTACTACGCCCGGCACGACGGCGAGCCCGAGGCCATCGCCTTCGCGGTCGAGGACCACTACAAGCCGCGCTTCGCCGGCGACGAGTTGCCGCGCAACGACGCCGGCCTCGTGGTGGCCCTGGCGGACAAGCTGGAGACCCTGGTCGGCCTGTTCGGCATCGGCCAGCTGCCCACCGGCGACAAGGACCCGTTCGCGCTGCGCCGCCACGCGCTGGGCGTGATCCGCATGCTGGTCGAGCGCGAGTTGCCGCTGGGCCTGGACGCGCTGGTCGCCGCCGCCGTGCCGGCCTTCGGCGCACTGATCAAGGACCCGAGCGAGGCCTTGCAGGCCTTCTTCGGCGAGCGCCTGGGAGGCCAGCTGCGCGAGCAGGGCTACTCGGCCCGCGAGGTGGACGCCGTGCTCGCGCTCGCGCCGCAGCGCCTGGCCGACGTGAAGAAGCGGCTCGAAGCGGTGCGTGCCTTCGCCGCGCTGCCCGAGGCCGAATCGCTGGCCGCGGCCAACAAGCGCGTCGGCAACATCCTGAAGAAGGTCGAGGGTGCGCTGCCGACCGAGGTCAAGCCGGCCCTGCTGGCGGAAGCCGCCGAGCATGCGCTGGCCGGCGCGCTGGCCAACGTTCAGCCGCTGTCGGACAAGCTGTTCGACAACGGCGAATACGCCGCCTCGCTGCGCGAGCTGGCGGTGCTCAAGGCGCCGGTCGACGCCTTCTTCGACGGCGTGATGGTCAATGCCGACGACCCAGCGCTGCGTGCCAACCGCCTGGCCTTGCTGGGCCGGTTGCACGCGGCGATGAACCGCGTGGCCGACCTGTCGCGCCTGGCCAGCTGAGCCGCAACGCCCCATGCAAGCCCCCAAGCTCGTCATCCTCGGCCGCGACGGCATCCTGAACCGGTTCCGCGAGGACCACGTGAAGGAGCCGGCCGAGTGGGAGCCCATCCCCGGCGCGCTGGAGGCGGTGGCCCGGCTCAACCACGCCGGGTGGCACGTGGTGGTGGCCACCAACCAGGCCGGCATTGGCCGCGGCATGATCGACATGGCGGCGGTCAACGCGGTGCACCTGCACATGATGAAGATGCTGGCGGCCAAGGGTGGCCGGCTCGACGCGGTGTTCTTCTGCCCGCACACCCGCGACGAGCACTGCGACTGCCGAAAACCCCAGCCGGGCATGATGCGCGACATCGCCCAGCGTTACGGCGCCGACCTGGGCCAGGTGCCCATGGTGGCCGACACGCTGCGCGACCTGGAGGCCGCCCGTGCGGCAGGCTGCCCGCCCCACCTGCTGCGCACCGGCCGTGCCGGCCTGGTGTCCGAGGCCGAGATGGCGCAGTGGGTGGCGGCCGTGCCCGGCACCCTGGTCCACGATGACCTGGGCGCCTTCGTCAGCCACCTGCTGCAGCAGGAATTGGCTGCGCGGTTCGCCGTCTGACGCCCGGTCGCCGGCCTTCTCACTTTCCCCGACACCCATGCAACGTCTTGGCTGGATCCTGCGCTCGGCGCTGTTCTTCCTTTTCCTCGTGGTGACGGTGATGCCATGGGCGACCTTCGTGGTGCTCATGTCCATCTTCAAGCGGGGCACGCCGCTGTACTGGGTCTGCGTCGGCTGGCTGTCCACGGCCATCTGGGGCGCGCGCATCATCTGCGGCGTGACATGGCGGGTGCAGGGCATGGACAACGTGCCCAGCGCCGCCGACGAGCGTGCGGCCGTGCTGCTGGCGCCCAAGCACCAGTCGACCTGGGAGACCTTCGCGCTCCCGATGCTGATGCCACACCCGCTGTGCTACGTGTTCAAGCGCGAGTTGCTGTGGATCCCGTTCTTCGGCTGGGCCATCGGCAGCCTGGACATGATCCACATCGACCGCAGCAAGCGCACCGAGGCCTGGAACAAGGTGGCCGATCAGGGCAAGCGCTACATGGCACAGGGCAACTGGGTCATCATGTTCCCCGAAGGCACGCGCACGCCGCGCGGCGAGCAAGGCACCTACAAGACCGGGGCCACGCGCCTGGCCATCGCCGCCGGCACGCCGGTGGTGCCGATTGCCGTCACCTCGTCGCGCTGCTGGCCGCGCAAGAGCTTCCTGCTGCGCCCCGGGGTGATCGATGTCTCGATCGGACGCGCCATCCCCAGCGTCGGCCGCGAGCCGGACGAACTGATGCGCGAGGTGGAACGTTGGATCGAGACCGAGATGCGCCGCCTCGACCCTGAAGCCTACCCGGCCGGCTGAGCATGCCGCTGTTCGACGGGGCCGATGGCGACGGCGGCCATCGAGCAAGTTCGGTCGTCAAGCGGCTGTGGCGGGCCCTAAAATCCGCGCTCATGTCGCGCCGGCCCGCCGCTGAAATGCCCGAACAGCTCTCGCTGTTCGACGCCGAGCCGCCGGCCACCGCGGCCGCGCCACGGCCGGCCCGTCCGCCGCAGGCCTCGCCGGGTGCCCCGGTTTCAACGCGGCCCGAGCCCGCCGCTGAGCTTGCGCCGCCCGCCGCTCCGGCCCCCGCGCCGATGAGCCACCGCCACCCCCGTGCCGACCGCGAGATCCGTCTCGGCGAGTGCCAGGTGGCCTACCTGCTGCGCCGGGCGCGCCGCAAGTCCATCGGTTTCATCGTCGGCCCGGAAGGCCTGGCGGTCAGCGCCCCGCGCTGGGTCGGCCAAGGCGAGATCGAGGCGGCGCTGCGGGAGAAGTCGGCCTGGATCCTGCGCAAGCTGGCCGAGCAGCGCGACCGGCAGCGCCGCGTCGAGGCGGCGCGGGTCGAGTGGCGCGATGGCGCCAGCCTGCCCTTCCTGGGCGAGACGGTGATCCTGGTGCTGGACCCGCGGGTCGCTGGCGCGGTGCTGAACACCGACGCCGAGGCCCTGCCCGGCGTGCCCCGGCTGACCCTGCACATCGGCTTGCCGCAGACGGCGCAGCCGGCGCAGATCTGCGACGTGGTGCAAAGCTGGCTGCAGCGCCAGGCTCGCCGCATCTTCGAAGAGCGTTGCTCCCATTTCGCGCCCCGCTTGGGCGTGCGCGTGGCGCGCCTGCGGCTGAGTTCGGCGCAGACGCGCTGGGGCAGCGCGTCGGCCGACGGCGCGATCCACCTGAACTGGCGCCTGGTGCACTTCGGCCTGCCGGTGATCGACTACGTGGTCGCCCATGAACTCGCGCATCTGCGCGAGATGAACCACAGCGCCGCGTTCTGGGACGTGGTCCGCTCGGTCATTCCTGATCTCGAACACCGCAAGGCCGAACTGCGCGACCCTGTGTTGCCGGTTTTCTCCTGAGCTCATCCTCAAAACTGTGGACTGCCACGGGCGTGGCGGCCGCATTGGAGTGGCCCCTCCAGCGTCTTCCCCCCAAAGGGGGATGGTTGCGCCGAGGGTTCGTAGGCACAGTGCTGGCATTCGCTGTCATCACCGTGTGAGCGATAGGGGCGGTCCAGGGAGGATCGAGTGGCGACACCGTGCACCCGAGCGGCCGGTCGACTTTCGTCGACCGGCCTGTTTTTTTGTGCTCAGGATTTTCAGGTGACGGCCGCGTAACGCAGCACGCCGTCGTCGCCGGGCAAAGCCCGCACACGGCCTTGCTCCTGCAGCGCATGCAGGTGGGCGATGGACTCGCCCATCGCGAAGGTTGTCTGGTGCAGGTCCAGCGCGCGCTTGAACAGCACCGGCAGCAGGTCCGCCGCGCTACAGGGCCGCTCGGCGCAGGCCGCCAGCGCGTCGGCCAGACGATCTACATGGTGGTTCTGCAGCTGGCCGATGCGCTCGTGCAGGCCGGTGAAGGGCTTGCCGTGCGACGGCAGCACCAGCGTGTCGGCCGGCAACTGGCGCAGCCGCTCGATCGATTGCAGGTACAGGCTCAAGGGGTTGGCCTCGGGCTCGATGTCGATCACGCTGACGTTGGTGGAGATGCGCGGCAGCACCATGTCGCCCGAGATCAGCACGCCAGCCTCGGGCGCGTGCAGGGAGATGTGCTCGGGCGCATGGCCGTAGCCGGCGATCGCCCGCCAGTCCAGGCCACCGATGCGCAGTGGCTGGCCGTCCATCAAGCGGCGGAATGTCGCCGGCACCGAGGGCACCATCGAGGCGTAGTAGTTGCGCCGCGCGCGCACCTGGCCCAGCGACGCCGGGTCGGTCAGGCCATGGCGGGCGAAGAAGCGCGCCGCGCTCTCGCCGCCGAAGCCGGTGGTCATCTGGCTGGCCATGCGGGCCGCGTTCCAGTCGGTCGCGCTGACCCACAAACGGCAGGCCCATCGCTCGCACAACCAGTCCGCCAGGCCGATGTGGTCGGGGTGCATATGGGTCACGATCACGCGCAGCACCGGCAGGCCGTCCAGGCCAGTGGCGAAGACCTGCTCCCAGGCCTGGCGGGTGGCGTCGGTGGCGATGCCGCAGTCGACGATGGCCCAGCCATCGCGGCCGGCGTCGTCGCTGTCGCGCAGTAGCCACAGGTTGATGTGGTCCAGCGCGAAGGGCAGGCCCATGCGCAGCCAGCGGATGCCGGGGGCGACCTCGATCACCTCGCCCGGCGCGGGCAGGCGGTCGCCGAAGGGGTAGTGCAGCGCGTTTTCCAGCGGGTTGCTCATGGGCGGCGAGCCTCGACTCGCGTAGACTGACGTTTACGTTAACGTCAAGTCTACCCATGGTTGCTTCCGCGCGCCCGAAGACGCCCTCCGCCGAGCCGGCCGACACCGGGGCGGCGCCGACCTTCACGATCACCGAGCTGGCGCAGGAGTTCGACATCACGCCGCGCGCGATCCGTTTCTACGAAGACCTGGGCCTGCTCGAGCCCGCCCGCGCCGGTCGCAACCGCGTCTACACCCACCGCGACCGCACGCGGCTGAAGCTGACGCTGCGCGGCAAGCGCCTGGGCTTGTCGCTGCAGGAGGTCAAGCAGCTGGTGGACATGTACGAGTCGGGCAGCGACGAGCGGCGCCAGCTCGAAGCGTTTCTCGTGGTGCTGGGCGACCACCGGCGCCAGCTGGAGCAGCAGCTGGAAGACATCCAGGTCACGCTGGCCGAGATCGCGCAGCACGAGGCGCGTTGCCGGGCCCTGATCGGGGGCACCGTCGCCGCTGCCACCACCAAGGCGCCGCGCGGCAAGGCCAGGGCTACGGCGCCCCGGCCGCGCGGGGTGATTGCATGAGCCGGCTGGCGGCTCCCAGGGTGAATTCCGCGTCGCACAGCATGGAGGGGCGCCCATGACGCCGCCGCGCCGCATCGTGGCCATCGGCGGCGGCGGTTTCTCGGTCGAGGACTACCACCTCGCACAGGAGCGCCACCTGCTGTCGCGCGTGCGCTCCGGTGCCCGGCGGCCCAAGGTGTTGTTCGTGGCCACCGCCAGCGGCGATCGCGAGCTCTACCACCTGCGCTTCCTGCGGGCCTTTTCTCAGCTCGATTGCCGGCCGGACACCCTGGCCTTCTTCCCCTTCGACATGAAGCGCGACTACGCCGCCGCGGTGCGCGAGGCCGACCTGGTCTTCGTCGGTGGCGGCAACACCGTGGCCATGCTGGCCGTGTGGCGCGAGTTCGGCTTCGACCAGGCGCTGCGCGAGGCCTACCAGGCCGGCACCGTGCTGGCCGGCATCAGCGCCGGGGCCAACTGCTGGTTCGAGCGCTACGTGACCGACAGCGTGCCGGGCGGCGGTGTGCGAGAGGGTCTGGGCCTGCTGCCGGGCAGCTTCTGCCCCCACCTGGACAGCGAGCCCTGGCGCCCCGCCGTGTTGGCTGCCGAGACCGGCCCTGCCTGGGGCGCTGGCGAGGGCATGCTGGTGGACTTCGAGGACGAGCAGGCCGTGGCCGTCTGGCACGACCGGCCGGCCGACTGCGCGCTGGCCTGCCGCCGCCGCCAATCCCCCGGGGCGGACTGGGACGATTGGCCCGCCCAGGCCTTGCCCAGAGGCCCCTCGGTATGATTGACGTTTACGTAAACGTCAATTAACCCGCCCCGTTCAGCCAGGCTCCTTACACTGGCGTGAACCACGCCAGTCGCCGCCACCGCCATGTCCATCCAGCTGACCGAACTGTTCGAGAACAACCGCGTCTGGGCCGAAGCCACCGAGGCGCGCTCGCCGGGCTTCTTCACCAAGCTGCTGGCCCAGCAGACGCCGCAGTACCTGTGGATCGGCTGCGCCGACAGCCGCGTGCCGGCCAACGAACTGGTGAACCTGCTGCCGGGCGAGCTGTTCGTGCACCGCAACGTCGCCAACGTGGTCGTCCACTCGGACCTGAATGCCCTGTCGGTGATCCAGTTCGCGGTGGACGGGCTGAAGGTGCAGCACATCATCGTCGTCGGCCACTCCAACTGCGGTGGCGTCAAGGCGGCGCTGCTGAACACCCGCCTGGGCCTGGTCGACAACTGGCTGCGCCACGTGCAGGACGTGCGTCACCAGCACCGTGCCTGGCTGGACCGCGTGGACGCGGAAAAACAAACGAATGCCCTGGTCGAGCTGAACGTGCTCGAGCAGGCTCGCAACGTCTGCACCACCACCGTGGTGCAGGACGCCTGGGCGCGCGGCCAGACCGTGGTCGTGCATGGTTGGGTCTACGGCCTGCACAACGGGCTGCTGGAAGACCTCAGCATGACCGTCGCCGGTCCGGCCGATGTCGACGAGGCCTACGCCGCGTCGCTGGCCGGCATCCATGCCCGCTACGCCACGACACCCACCTGATGTTCCCCCAGCAGCTCAACGACAGCCGAGCCTTCGACATCGCCCGCGCGATGCTCGACGGCTTCAACAAGCACTACCGCCTGTTCCGCGAGGCCAGCCGCACCGCCAAGCTGCGCTTCGAGCGGGCCGACTGGCACGGCCAGCAGCGCGCCCAGCGCGAGCGCATCGAGTTCTACGACCGCCGCGTGGAAGAGAACGCCGAGCGGCTGCAGACCGAGTTCAAGGCCGGCACGCTGTCGATGGACGTGTGGCAGCAGGTCAAGCTGCACTACATCGGCCTGCTGACCAACCACCACCAGCCCGAGCTGGCCGAGACCTTCTTCAATTCGGTCACGACCAAGATCCTGCACCGCAGCTACTTCCACAACGACTTCATCTTCGTGCGGCCGGCGGTCTCGACCGAGTACATCGAGAACGACGAGCCCGCCGCGGCGCCGACCTACCGTTGCTACTACCCGACGCGCGAAACGCTGCGCGACACGCTGCTGCGCATGGTCAACAACTTCCAGCTCGAGCGCGAGTTCGAGGACCTGGGACGCGACGTCGATCACGTGATGACGGCGGTGTCCAAGGCGCTGGGCGACTTCCGCACGCGGGCGAACTTCCAGATCCAGGTGCTGTCCAGCCTGTTCTACCGCAACAAGGGGGCCTATGCGGTGGGCAAGATCGTCAACGGCTTTTCCGAGCTGCCCTTCGCGCTGCCCATCCTGCACACCCCGAGCGGCCAGCTGGTGATCGACGCGGCCCTGTTCGGCGAGGACGAACTGCTGCTGCTGTTCAGCTTCGCGCGGGCCTACTTCCTGGTCGACATGGAGGTGCCCTCGGCCTACGTGCAGTTCCTGCGCTCGATGATGCCGCGCAAGCCGCGCTGGGAGCTCTACAACGCGATCGGGCTGCAGAAGCAGGGCAAGAACATCTTCTACCGGGACTTTCTCTACCACCTGCGCCACAGCTCGGACAAGTTCCGCATCGCGCCTGGCATCAAGGGCATGGTGATGCTGGTGTTCGACCTGCCCAGCTTTCCCTTCGTCTTCAAGGTCATCAAGGACTACTATCCACCGCAGAAGGACACCTCGCGCGAGCAGATCATGGGCAAGTACCTGCTGGTCAAGCAGCACGACCGGGTCGGCCGCATGGCGGACACGCTCGAATTCAGCAACGTGGCCTTCCCCCGCTCGCGCTTCGAGGGCGAGCTGATCGAGGAACTGCAGAAGTTCTGCCCCAGCGTGCTGGAGATCTCCGACCGCGACGGCGACGGCCAGACCGAGGTCATCATCAGCCACGTCTACATCGAGCGGCGCATGATCCCGCTGAACATCTTTCTGCAGGACGCGACGCCGCAGCAGATGGAGCACGCGGTGGTCGAGTACGGCAACGCGATCAAGGACCTGGTGGCCGCCAACATCTTCCCCGGCGACATGCTGTGGAAGAACTTCGGCGTCACCCGCCACGGCAAGGTGGTGTTCTACGACTACGACGAGATCGAGTACATCACCGACTGCAACTTCCGCCGCGTGCCGCCGCCTCGCAACGAAGAGGACGAGATGTCCGGCGAGATCTGGTACTCGGTGGGCAAGCACGACGTGTTCCCCGAGACCTTCGGCCCCTTCCTGCTCGGCAACCAGGCCGTGCGCGACATCTTCATGAAGCACCACGCCGACCTGCTGGACGCCGACTTCTGGCAAAGCCACAAGCAGCGCATTGCCGCCGGCCATGTGCTCGACGTCTTCCCCTACGACCCCGACAAGCGCTTCGTCGCGCAGCGCCGGGGCCCGGCAGCCCCCAGCGCCCACTTCTGACCATCGATTCCTGAAAGGAGCCCCCCATGGCCGACCCCATCGTCATCGTTTCCGCCGCCCGCACGCCCATCGGCGGCCTGCTTGGCGATTTCGCGTCGCTCGCCGCCTGGGAACTGGGCGGCGTGGCGATCAAGGCCGCGGTCGAGCGCGCCGGCGTGCCGGGCGACGCCGTCGACGAGGTCCTGATGGGCAACTGCCTGATGGCCGGCCAGGGCCAGGCGCCGGCCCGCCAGGCCATGCGCCGCGCCGGCCTGCCAGATTCGACCGGCGCCGTCACCATGAGCAAGATGTGCGGCTCGGCGATGCGCACCATGATGTTCGCCCACGACATGCTGGCCGCCGGCACGGCCGAGGTGATGGTCGCGGGCGGAATGGAAAGCATGACCAACGCGCCGCACCTGATGTTCGCGCGCAAGGGCGTGAAGTACGGCGCCGCGCAGATGTTCGACCACATGGCCATGGACGGCCTGGAAGACGCCTACGAGCGTGGCAAGGCCATGGGCGTGTTCGCCGAAGCCTGCGTCGCCAAGTACGGTTTCGCGCGTGAAGCACAGGACCAGTTCGCTGTTCACTCCACCACGCGCGCCAAGCAGGCCAACGAGGATGGCAGCTTCGACTGGGAGATCGCCCCGGTCACGCTGCCCGGCAAGACCTGCGACACCGTGGTCAAGTTCGACGAGCAACCCTTCAAGGCCAAGCTCGACAAGATCGCCGGCCTGAAGCCCGCGTTCAAGAAAGACGGCACGATCACCGCGGCGAACGCGTCCAGCATCTCCGACGGCGCCGCCGCCCTGGTGCTGATGCGCGAGTCCACCGCCGCCCGCTTCGGTGCCAAGCCGATCGCCCGCATCGTGTCTCACGCGGTGCACGCCCAGGCGCCCGAGTGGTTCAGCACCGCGCCGGCCGGCGCGATCGAGAAGGCCTTGAAGAAGGCCGGCTGGACGGCCGGCCAGGTGGATTTGTGGGAGGTCAACGAGGCCTTCGCCGCGGTCACCATGGCGGCGATGGCCGAGTTCAAGCTGCCGCATGAGATCGTCAACGTGCACGGTGGGGCCTGCGCCCTGGGCCACCCCATCGGCGCCTCGGGCGCACGCATCGTGGTCACGCTGCTGGGCGCCCTGCGCAAGCAGGGCAAGAAGCGCGGCATGGCGGCGCTGTGCATCGGCGGCGGCGAGGCCACGGCGCTGGCGGTGGAGTTGCTCTGACATGATCGCCTCGCTCGGCATCCACGACCTGGCGCTGTTCGCGTTGACGGTGCTGGTGCTCAACGCCACCCCCGGCGTGGATATGCTCTACACCGTTGGCCGCACGCTCAGCGGCGGCTGGCGCACCGGCATCGCCGCCTCGCTGGGCATCTCCAGCGGCTGCGTGGTGCACGCGCTGCTGGCGGCCTTCGGGCTGGCAGCGCTGCTGGCGGTGTCGAGTTGGGCCTTCTCGCTGATCAAGTGGGCCGGCGCGGCCTACCTGGTGTGGCTTGGGCTGGGAATGCTGCGCGAGGCCTGGCGTGGTGGCGGCCCGGCGCCCGTGTCGGCCGCGCCGACCACCCCGGCGCCTGCATTCGCGGTCTACCGTCAAGGCCTGCTGACCAACGTGCTCAACCCCAAGGTGGCGCTGTTCTTCCTGGCCTTCCTGCCGCAGTTCATCGCGCCCGATGCCGAACACAAGACGTTGGCTTTCCTGGTCCTGGGGGGCTGGATGGTGGTGCAGGGCACGCTGTTCCTGTTCGCCCTGGTGGCGCTCACGGCCTGGGCGCGCCGCCTTGGCGGTTCTCCCCGGCTGGCGCGCTGGCTCAACGGCGCAGGCGGCCTGCTGTTCCTGGGCCTGGCCGCCAGGCTGGCCCAGGCCGATGCCCACGCGGCCTGAGCGAGCTTCAGCATGACCCCCACCGTTCTCATCGTCGGTGCCTCGCGCGGCATCGGGCAGGAGCTGACCCGCCAATACCTCGCCGACGGCGCCCGCGTGTTCGCCACCGCCCGCAGCGACGACGCGCTGGCACATCTGCGCAGCCTGGGTGCCCGCGTGCTGCGGCTGGACGTGGCCGACGCGGCCAGCGCTTCGGGCCTGGCCTGGCAGATCGATGGCGAGGCCTTCGACACGGTGGTCATCAACGCCGGCGTCTACGGGCCGTCCACCAGCGGGCTGCAGACGCCGACGCAGGCCGACTTCGACCAAGTCATGCACACCAACGTGCTGGGCCCCATGCGCGTCATCCCGCAGCTGGCCGACGCGCTGGCGCCTGACGCGAGGCTGGGCGTGATCTCGTCGCGCATGGGCTCGATGGGCCTGCGCGCCAGCGCCGGCGGCTGGCTCTACCGCGCGTCCAAGGCGGCGGTGAACTCGGTGCTGAAGGACGCGTCCATCGCGCTGGCCGGCCAGGCCATCTGCGTGGCCCTGCACCCCGGCTGGGTGCGCACCGACATGGGCGGCACCGGTGCCGACCTGGACGTGGCCGACAGCGCGCGCGACCTGCGCCGCACCCTGGCTGCGCTGACGCCGGCCGACAACGGCCGCTTCCTGAACCACGATGGCCAGCCGCTGGCCTGGTAAGAACGAGCAAGACGGAGACACCGATGCTGTTGAGCGACGACCACCGCGCCGTGCAGGACGCCGTGCGCGCCTACGTGCAGGACCAGATCGCCCCCCATGCCGCACGCTGGGACAAGGAACACCATTTCCCGGCCGATGAGCTGAAGGGGCTGGCCGCGCTGGGCTGCTACGGCGTGGCCGTGCCCACCGAGTACGACGGCGCTGGCCTGGACTACCTGGCGCTGGCCATCATCCTCGAAGAGGTGGCCGCGGGCGATGGCGGCACGTCCACCGTGGTCAGCGTCAACAACTGCCCGGTCTGCTCGATCCTGATGGCCTTCGCCAATGACGAACAAAAGGAGCGCTTCCTCAAGCCGCTGGCGCGCGGCGACATGCTGGGCGCGTTCTGCCTGACCGAGCCGCACGTGGGCTCCGAGGCCGGCGGGCTGCGCACCACCGCCGTCCGCGATGGCGACGACTACGTGCTCAACGGCGTCAAGCAGTTCATCACCAGTGGCCGCAACGGCGACGTGGCGATCGTGATGGCGGTTACCGACAAAGCCGCGGGCAAGAAGGGCATCTCGGCCTTCGTCGTGCCGACCGACACGCCCGGCTACACCGTGGCTCGCATCGAGGACAAGATGGGCCAGCACAGCTCGGACACGGCCCAAATACTTTTCGAAGGCTGCCGCATTCCCGCGGCCAACTTGCTGGGGCAGGAAGGCCAGGGCCTGAAGATCGCGCTGTCGGGGCTGGAGGGCGGCCGCATCGGCATCGCCTCGCAAAGCGTGGGCATGGCGCGCGCGGCGTTCGAGGCGGCGCTGAAGTACGCGAAGGAGCGCGTGGCCTTCGGCCAGCCGATCTACGAGCACCAGGCGGTGCAGCACAAGCTGGCCGACATGGCCACCCAGATCGAGGCCGCGCGCCAGCTGATCTGGCACGCTGCGAGCCTGAAGGACGCCGGTCAGCCCTGCCTGAAGGAGGCGGCGATGGCCAAGCTCTTCGCCAGCGAGATGGCCGAGAAAGTCTGCTCCGCGGCGATCCAGGTCCACGGCGGCTACGGCTACGTCAGCGACTTCCCGGTCGAGCGCATCTACCGCGACGTGCGCGTCTGCCAGATCTACGAAGGCACGTCGGAAGTGCAGAAGATCCTGATCGGCCGCGCGTTGGTCTGAATCCGTTCACGCCGCCGCTGGCAACAGCACCGAGAACACCGAGCCCACGCCGGGCTGGCTGCTCACCTCGATGCGGCCGCCCATGGCCTCGACCAACTGGCGGCTCAGCGCCAAGCCCAGGCCGGTGCCCTCGATGGTGGTGCGCTGCGCGCCCAGGCGCTCGAACGGCGTGAACAGGCGTGCGAGCTGGGTTTCGTCGAGCCCGCGGCCGGTGTCGCTCACCGACAGACGCACCTGGTCGCCCGGCAGCCGCAGCGCGGTCACGCTCACCTGGCCTCCCGGCCGGTTGTACTTGACCGCGTTCGACAGCAGGTTGGCCACCACCTGGCGCAGCCGCTTGGCGTCCGCATGAACAGCCCCGCCGGCGCCGCGCTGAGGCCGGTTCTCGAGCGTCACGCCGAGTTGCTCGGCGCGGCCGGCCAGCATCGCCCAGCACTCGTCCACCACGTCGGCCACATCCACCGCCTGCGTGTCCACCCGCAGCTGGCCCGACTGCACGCTGGACAGGTCCAGCACGTCGTCCACCAGCGACAACAGGTGGTTGCCGCTGCGCAGCACCGCATGAACCCAGGCCAGGTGCTTGGCCGACAGCGTCGCGTCCATCTCCAGCAGCTGCGAGAAGCCGAGGATCGCATTCAGCGGCGTGCGCAGCTCGTGGCTCACGCGCGAGAGGAACTCGGTCTGCGCCCGGTTGGCGGCCTCGGCGTGGTCGCGCTCCTGGCGCAGCGCCTCGGCGGCCTTGCGCTCGGTGATGTCGGTGTGGGTGCCGATCATGCGCAGCGGCCGGCCATCGGCGTCGCGGCTGATCACCATGCCGCGCGACAGCACCCACTTCCAGCTGCCGTCCTTGCACTGCACGCGGTGCTCGTTGACGTAGGTCGGCGCGGCGCCGCTGAAGTGGGCCTCGCGGGCGCGCAGCATGGCGGCGATGTCGTCGGGGTGGGTCCGGCGGTCGAGCTCGATCGCGCGATCGCTGATCTCGTCGCCGCTCCAGCCGTACATCTCGCGCAGGCGGCGCGAGTAGATCTCGTCGCCGGTCTGCACATGCCAGTCCCACACGCCGTCGCCAGTGGCTTCGAGCGCGAGCTTCCACAGCGCGTCGCGCTCGCGGCTGCGCTGCAGGGCGGCCTCGGCGGCCACGCGCTCGGTGATGTCCTCGACCGTGCCCTCGTAGTAGCGCAGGCGGCCATCGGCGTGGCGCACCGCGTGCGCGTGCTCGCAGATCCAGCGGTGCTCGCCGGTGTGGTGGCCGATCACCTCGGACACCAGGCCGGCGACGCGCCCGTCGCGCTCGAGCATGGCGCGGAACTCGTCGCGCCGCCCAGGTTGCACGTACCAGCCCGGGCCGATTCGGTTGGCCTGGGCCAGCATCTCGGCCTCGCTGGTGCAGCCGTTCAGGCGCACCAGGGCCGGGTTGGCGCGCACGAGCTGCCCGTCCGGCCGGGCGCGGTAGGCCCCGATGGGCAGGAAGTCGATCAGTGACGAGAGATCGTCCACGGGCAGGTCAGTGGCATGACGCCGATTGTCGCGCTCAGTTTCTCGGCAGGTACAACCGGTCCGAATAGGTGGCCAGCCACTGCGGGCGCAGGGCCACGAAGATGGCCACCATCATGCCGGTGAGGAAGGCGTCGCCCCAGGCCGCCAGCCAGCGCCCGATGAACAGGTCGGCCACCTGGGTGCCTTCCGGCGCGCCGCGCCAGGCCAGCGCCAGCCAGCCGGACAGGGCCAGCGCCAGCAGGCTGGCGAAGAAGCCGCGGCCGAGGATGTAGACGAACAAATGGTGTGGCAGCCAGCGCCGCACCGCCGCGCCCAGGCCGAAGGCCAGCGTGGCCGGCACCACGCCGAGCCAGGCCAGGCGGGCCAGCGCCTCGGCCAGCCCCAGGCCACCCAGGCCGGCGGCGATCAGGGCCACCGGCACCAGGGCCAGCATGGCCATCGGCCAGCCCGCCATCAGCATCAGCAGGCAGGCGCCCGACAAGGGCTGCGCGATCGGCATGTGCACCAGGCTGTCGGCGCACCACAGCAGCGGCAGGCAGGCCCACCAGGCCAGCCAGGGCCAGGGCAGGCCGCCGTCGTCGCCGCCCACGGCGCGCCAGGGCCGTGCCGCCAGGGCCAGGCCGAGCGCCAGCGCCACCACGATCGCTTCCACCCACATCGGGCGATCGTATGCCGCGTGGCGGATTGCCGCGTGACCGGGGTCAAGCCGGTGCCGGCAGCCGGGTATTCGGCGTATCGTCGGAAATCATGAAAGCGCCGATCGACTTCTACTTTGATTTCTCGTCGCCGTACTCCTACATCGCCAACGAGTGGATCGATGCGTTGGCGGCCCGGCATGGCCGCACCGTGCGCCGCTGTGCCATCCTGCTGGGCGTGACTTTCAGCGCGGCCGAGTTGAAGAGCCCGGTGTCCTACCCGATCAAGCGCGACTATTCGTTTCGCGACTTCCTGCGTTCGGCGCGCTTCGAGCGGGTGCCCTACCAGCAGCCCGAGCCGTTCCCGATTCCCACGCAGAACGCCGCGCGCGTCTTCTGGTGGCTGAACGACACGCAGGGCGCGGCCGCGGCGGCGGACTGGGCCCGCGCCGGCTTTCGCGCCTACTTCACCCGCGGCGTGGCGCTGAACGACCCTGCGGCGCTGAAGGCCCTGGCGGCCGAGGCCGGGCTCGACGCGGATGCCGCCGAGCGCGCCTGGGCCGACCCGGCCTGGAAGGACCGCCTCAAGCGCGCGAACGACGATGCGATCGCGGCCGGCGTCTTCGGCGCGCCGTTCTTCGTCGTCGACGGCGAGCCCTTCTGGGGCAACGACCGCAAGCCGCAGATCGAGCAGTGGCTCGTCAGCGGCCCCTTCTGAGCCGCGCCGGACGTCGAGCCCGACGATGCGACCACAGGCGCTGTCTGGCCGAGGGTTGCGAGGGCTGCTGATCGGCCTGCTGACGGTGACCGTGGTGTCGCTGGCCTGGAACCACTGGGGCATGGAGCGCAGCCTGCGCATCGATGGGGCAGACGCCTTCGCGGTCGACACCACCGACGACCGCGACACGGACGGCGGCAACAGCATTTCCAGCGCCCGGCGAGAAGGCCAGCGCTGGGTGATGGACTGCCAGATCGGCAGCGGCTACCAGTACCCTTTTTGCGAGCTGCGCTTCACGCTCGGTACCGAGCCCCAGGGGCTGGACCTGTCGCGCTACGACACGATGCACCTGCAGCTGAGCGCCCGCGCCGGCGAGGCCGACGTGCCGGTGCGCATCTTCATCCGCAACTTCAACCCCCGCTACAGCCAGGTCAGCGACCCGGATTCGCTCAAGGTGCACGAGATCGCATTCACCCCGGCGAGCTACGCCGAGGGCCTGGCTTTTCCGCTGGAGCGCATTGCCGTCGCGTCCTGGTGGGTCGACGAGCACCCCTTGCCGCTGGAGCTGTCGGGCCACGAGGTGAGCAATGCCGTCACGCTGGCGGTGGCCACGGCGGGCAAGGTGTCGCCGGGCTTGCACCGCATCACGGTCGATCGCATCGAGCTGAGCGGCAGTAGGTCGGCGCGGGCACGCTCGGCCTGGCGCGGCGATGTGGTGGTGGCCGTGCTGGCCTGGCTGCTGCAGGACCTGTGGGCCCTGCGGCGGAACCTGCGGCAAAGCGCCGCGCTGCAGGCCTCACTGCACCGGCTCAACGACAGCCTGACCCAGCAGGCCCACCACGACGCCCTGAGCGGCGCCCTGAACCGGCACGGCCTGGCCGAGGTTCTGCTCCGCCAGGCCCGCCTGCACGAGGACCGGCTGTTTCCGGCGACCCTGGTCTTCATCGACATCGACCACTTCGACTTCAACGACTCGCTGGGCCTGTTCGGCGTGGTGATCCGGCAGCAGCCGACGCGGTGCGGCAGCATGTGCAGCGGGGCGACCTGGTGGTGCGCTGGGGCGGCGAGGAGTTCCTGCTGCTGTGCCAGGGCACGTCGGCCGAAGACGCGGCCGGCGTGGCCGAGCGCCTGCGCCAGGCCATCGCCGAGGTCGACTGGCCGCACGAGCTGCCGCTGACCTGCAGCTTCGGCGTGGCGGAATGGCGCCGCGGCCAGCCGCTGGACGACGCGATCGCCCGCGCGGANAACGAGATCGCATTCACCCCGGCGAGCTACGCCGAGGGCCTGGCTTTTCCGCTGGAGCGCATTGCCGTCGCGTCCTGGTGGGTCGACGAGCACCCCTTGCCGCTGGAGCTGTCGGGCCACGAGGTGAGCAATGCCGTCACGTTGGCGGTGGCCACGGCGGGCAAGGTGTCGCCGGGCTTGCACCGCATCACGGTCGAGCGCATCGAGCTGCGCGGGAAGTGGGTCGGCGCGGGCACGCTCGGCCTGGCCCTGGTGGCCATGTGGGTGGTGGCCATGCTGGCCTGGCTGCTGCAGGACCTGTGGGCGATGCGTCGGTACCTGCGGCAAAGCGCCGCGCTGCAGACCTCGCTGCACCGCCTCAACGACAGCCTGACCCAGCAGGCCCACCACGATGCCTTGAGCGGCGCGTTGAACCGCCACGGCCTGGCCGAGGTGCTGATCCGCCAGGCGCGTCTGCACGAAGACCGGCTGTTCCCGGCCACCCTGGTCTTCATCGACGTCGACCACTTCAAGCGCGTGAACGACTCGCTGGGCCACGCCGTGGGTGACCAGGTCATCCGGTGCCTTGCCGACCTGGTGCGGCAGCATGTGCAGCGCAGCGACCTGCTGGTGCGTTGGGGCGGCGAAGAGTTCTTGCTGCTATGCCAGGGCACATCGGCCGAAGACGCGGCCGTCGTGGCCGAGCGCCTGCGCCAGGCCGTGGCCGAGACCGAGTGGCCGCACGACCTGCAACTGACCTGCAGCTTCGGCGTGGCGGAATGGCGCCGTGGCCAGCCGCTGGACGACGCGATCGCCCGGGCCGATGCCGCGATGTACGCCGCCAAAAACGCCGGGCGCGACCGCGTGGCCCGTGACGGCCGCAGCGCCTTGCTGCACTGAGAGGCTGCGGCGGCCCTCGACGCACCGCGGGCCTACAGCGCCGCGATCGAGATCACCTTGCGTTCGGTGGGCGCCTGGGTCGCCGAAGGCGCCTCGCCCGCGTCGAAGCGGGCCAGCAGGTCCTTCTGCTGCGCCCGGGCGGTGGCCACGTTGGCCAGCTTCACGTGCCCATACCCGCGGATGCGCTCGGGCAGCCGTGCCAGGGCCACCGCGCTGGCATGGTTGGCGGCGTTCAGCGCGGGCAGCAGGCGCTCGCGCAGCAGGCGCTCGTAGTCGATGGCCAGCTGGCGCTCGATCTGGCGTTCTTCGGTGCGGCCGAACGGGTCCAGCCAGATGCCGCGCAGGCCGCGCGCCCGCGCCAGCCAGCGGAAGGCCGTCATCATCCACGGGCCGAAGCGCATCTTGCGCGGCCGGCCGTCGGGCCCGCGGCGCGCCAGCATGGGCGGCGCGAGGTGGAAGTTCAGTTGCCCGGCGTCCTCGAACTGCTCGGCCAGCGCGGCCTGGAAGCGGCCGTCGGTGTACAGGCGCGCGACCTCGTATTCGTCCTTGATGGCCAGCAGGCGCGAGAACTGGCGCGCCACGGCCTCGGTCATCGGCGTGCCGCCGGTCCGGCCCAGCGCCACCTCGCGCTGGTGCACGGCCTGCACCAGGGCCAGGTAGCGCTGCGCCAGTGCGGCGTCCTGGTAGTCGGTCAGGAACTGCACGCGGCGCTCGACCAGGCCGCCCGGGCCGAACAGCATCCCGGCGCCCGGCTCGGCCGCCGGTTGTGCGCCCGCCAGGCGCTGCAGCGCGGCCGGGTCGGCAGCGGCCAGCCGACCGATCGCGAAGGCCACCTTGTTCGACTCGATCGCCACGCCGTTCAGCTCGATCGCGCGCAGCAGGGCCGCCTCGCTCACCGGCACCAGGCCGCGCTGGAAGGCCGCGCCCAGCATCACGATGTTGCTGGGCATGGTGTCGCCCATCAGCTGCTGCGCCAGGTCCTGCGCGTCCAGCGTGCTGACGCGCTCGTCGCCCGCGGCGTGGCGCAGCTTGGCCAGCAGGGCCGCGGCCTGCAGGCTGGCGTCCGGGTTGCGCACGAAGGCGGCGGTGGCCAGCTCGTGGGTGTTGGCCAGCACCACGGTGCGGCCGTGCTTGACCGTGCCCAGGGCATCGCCCGACGCGCCCACCACCATGTCGCAGGCCAGCAGCACATCGGCCTGCTGGGTGTCGATGCGGACCTGGTTCAGCAAGTCGGCCGTGGGTGCCACGCGCACGAAGCTCAACACGGCGCCGCCCTTTTGCGCGAAGCCCATGAAGTCGAGCACCGAGCTCTGCTTGCCCTCCAGGTGGGCGGCCATCGTGATCAGCGCGCCGACCGTGACCACGCCGGTGCCGCCGACGCCGGTCACCAGCATGTCGAAGGGCCCGGTCCAGTCCCACGGGGCCGGCGCGCCGATGCGGGCGATCTCGGTGGCCAGGTCGGCGGGCGTGAACTTGGCGCCCGCCTTCTTCTTCAACACCGCGCCTTCGATGGTCACGAAGCTGGGGCAGAAGCCGTTGAGGCAGGAGAAGTCCTTGTTGCACGAGCTCTGCTCGATCTGGCGCTTGCGGCCCCAGTCGGTCTCCACCGGCACCACGCTCAGGCAGTTCGAGGCCTGGCCGCAGTCGCCACAGCCCTCGCAGACCGCCTGGTTGATGAAGACACGGCGCGGCGGGTCCGGAAATTCCTTCTTCTTGCGGCGGCGGCGCTTCTCGGCGGCGCAGGTCTGGTCGTAGATCAGCAGGGTGACGCCCTTGACCTCGCGCAGCTCGCGCTGCACCGCGTCCATCTCGCTGCGCGGGTGGAAGGTGGTGCCGGCCGGGAACTGGCCCTCGTGGCCGTTGTACTTCTCGATTTCGTCCGAGACGATCACGACGCGCTTGGCGCCCTCGGCCTCGACCTGGCGCGCGATCTCGGGCACGCTGATCTGGCCGTCCACCGGCTGGCCGCCGGTCATGGCCACGGCGTCGTTGTAGAGCAGCTTGTAGGTGATGTTCGTGCCCGCGGCGATCGCCTGGCGGATGGCCAGCAGGCCGGAGTGGAAGTAGGTGCCGTCGCCCAGGTTCTGGAAGACGTGCTTTTCCTTGGTGAAGCGCGAGTGGGCCACCCAGTCGACGCCCTCGGCACCCATCTGGATCAGGCCCGAGGTGCCGCGCTCCATCCAGCTGGCCATGAAGTGGCAGCCGATGCCGGCCAGCGCGCGCGAGCCCTCGGGCACCTTGGTGCTGGTGTTGTGCGGGCAGCCCGAGCAGAAATAGGGCTGGCGGCGCACCGCGTCGGCTTCGTTGTGCAGCAGATCGGGCATCAGGAAGTCGACCACGCGGTGGCGGCGGTCCAGTGCCGGGTTCAGGCGTGCCAGCCAGTCGGCCACCGTGGGCATGATGCGCGAGGGGCGCAGCTCGCCCAGGGCGCTGAGCAGGGGTGTGCCTTCCGGGGTGGTCTTGCCGGCGATGCGTGGGCGCTGCCCGTCGGGCAGGCCGTAGAGCTGCTCCTTCAGCTGGCGCTCGACGATCGGCGCCTTCTCCTCGATGACCAGGATCTCTTCCAGTCCGCGCGCGAACTCGGCCATGCGCGTGGGCTCCAGCGGGTAGACCAAGCCCACCTTGTAGACGCGCACGCCGGCCGCGGCCAGCGCGTTCGGGTCCAGGTCCAGCCTGCGCAGCACCTCCATGAAATCGTAGTGGGCCTTGCCGACGGTGACGATGCCCAGCGTGGCGGCTGGGCTGGCCACGATGTGCTTGTCCACCGAGTTCACGCGGGCGAAGGCCAGCACCGCGTCCAGCTTGGCGGCCAGGCGCTCTTCCAGGCCCAGCGAGGGCAGGTCGACCGCGCGCACATGCAGGCTGCCCACCGAGGCTGGCGGCTGGTGGTCAACCGGCAGCACGAAGTCCAGCGGCATGCCGTCCAGGTCCACCGTCATGCCGCTTTCGACCACCTCGGAGATGGCCTTGAAGCCGACCCAGGCGCCCGAGAAGCGCGACAGCGCCCAGCCGTAGAGGCCGAACTCCAGGTACTCGGCCACATTGGCCGGGTGCAGCACCGGCATGCTCCAGGCCTGCATCGCCACGTCGCTCTGGTGCGGGGTGGAAGAGCTGACGCAGCCGTGGTCGTCGCCGGCCACCACCAGCACGCCGCCCTTCGCGCTGGAGCCGTAGACGTTGCCGTGCTTGAGCGCGTCGCCCGAGCGGTCCACGCCCGGGCCCTTGCCGTACCACATGGCGAACACGCCGTCGACGGTGCGCTGCGGGTCCAGTGCCACGCGCTGCGTGCCCAGGCAGGCCGTGGCGGCCAGGTCTTCGTTGATGGCCGGCAGGAACTGCACGCTGGCCTCGGCCAGGAACTTCTTGGCCTTCCACATCTGCTGGTCGACCATGCCCAGCGGGCTGCCGCGGTAGCCCGAGACGAAGCCGGCGGTGTTCAGCCCGGCCGTCTCGTCCAGCCGCTTCTGCATCAAGGGCAGGCGCACCAGGGCCTGGGTGCCGGTGAGGAATACGGCGCCCTGGCGCGCGGCCAGGTTGTCGCTCAAGGCATAGGGGCGCAGGGCGGAAAGATCGGCTGGCATGGGCAGGGAGTCGGTCATCGGGGCACCTGGCGGCGGGCAAACGAGTGCGGTGATTCTCGTTCGTGGCTGGAAACGCGTCGTTTCCCATCAACGCCAGATCGACTATTCTTGGGTTGATACATTCCAGAAAATCGTATTTTCAGAAATGATTGAACTCGATCGCACCACGCGCCGCCTGATCGACGCCTTGCAGCGCACCGGCCGCCAGAGCGCGCAGGCGCTGGCCGACGCCGTCGGCATGTCGGCCACGCCGGTGTGGCGCCGGCTGAAAGAGCTGGAGCAAAGCGGCGTGATCCGCCGCGAGGTGGTGTTGATGGACCGCGAGAAGCTGGGCCTGGCGATCTGCGTCTGGGCCCATGTCTCGCTGGTGCGCCACACCGACGGCGCGGTGGAAGACTTCGAGCGCCTGGCGCTGTCCAGTCCCGAGATCATGGAGTGCGCCAGCATCACCGGCGAGGCCGACTACGTGATCAAGGTCGTCGTGCCCGACATGAAGGCCTACGACCGCTTCCTGCAGGAGCGCCTGTTCAAGCTCAAGGGCGTGGCCAGCATCCGCACGAACGTGGTGCTGCGCGAAGTGAAATACGAAACGGCGTTGCCGTTGCCGCCCGGCTAGGGCCTGCTCACGCTACGGAGCCCCGATGCGTTGTCACCAGAACCAGTCGAGCCCCTGGCGCAAAACGAAGCCGGGGTGCCGCCCCGACGAGGCTTTGCAACGCCGCGGGCGGCTGGTTCTGGTGACAACCCTTCGGGAACGGGCCGCCCAGGGCGCATGGCGGCGTTGCCCACCTTGCCCAGGCACGAGCCTGGGCGGCGGCGGCCGCCTTGCCCTGCATCCCTGGGCGGCCCGTTCGCACGGGGCTGCGTAGCGTGAACAGGCCCTAGGAGACCCCGCGATGGACCTGCTCGACCACCTGCGCACCTCGGCGCGCGCCAACCGCCTGGCCAACCTGCGCCTGGCGCAGGCGATGGCGCCGTTGAGCGATGCCGAGTTCCACGCACCGCGGGTGGGCTTCTTCCCCAGCTTGGCGCAGACGCTGAACCACATCCTCGCGGTCGACATCTACTACATCGCCGGCCTGCACGGCGAGGCCGACATGCGCGCGCAGATCGATGGCTACGTCGACTGCGGCACGCTGGCCGAATGGGCGCAGCGTCAGGCCGCGAGCGACGAGCGGCTGATCGCCTTCTGCGACGCGCTGGATGCGGCGGGCGCCGACCGCGACGTGGGCATGGACCGTGGCGACCATGTCGACCACAACTTGGCCGCGCGCACGTTGGCCCACTTGTTCATGCACCAGACCCACCACCGCGGCCAGGTGCATGCGATGCTGTCCAGCACCCGCATCGCGCCGCCGCAGCTCGACGAGTTCCTGCTGCCAGCCGACGCGCGCTTTCGCCGCGCCGAGATGGCGGCGCTCGGCTGGAGCGAGGCGCAGCTGATGGGCGCCGAGGCGCAACAGCCCTAGGGCCTGCGCAGCGCCGCGTTCAGCGCATCGACCACCTCGGCCCAGTCGGCGTCCTGGGCCAGCTCGCTGCATAAAAAGGCCGACTGGGCGGCATTCCAGAACGGCGCATCGGATAATGCGATCTGACCCGGCAACGGGGCATGCTTGGCGATGAAGGCGTCGATCGACGCGGTGTCGTGGGGCAGCCCCAGCTGGGCGAACAGCTGGGCGAGCGTGTGCACGCTGGGGTCCATGGGGCCTCCGTCAGAAGTGGGATTCGCTTGCCGGTTGTTGCCGGCCGTCACGCTTGGTTTGCATGAAACCAGCAACGGCGATGGTAAGTTCCGCGCCGCGCCGTGGAACGAGGCGATGCCGATAGCCCTGCTGGCTTGGCCCATTGACCAGACAAACGCCCCTGCAAGGGGCAACACCCTGACGTGAGTTCGAGGTTCTTTCATCGTGCCCATCGGCACCCCGGGGAGCAGCCATGCTGAGCGAACAGCAGGCCCTGCTCTGGGCGCCCACGCCGGCCTGGAACCCGCACCGTCGGGCTGCGCGTGCCGCGGCCGGGGCGGCCGCGCCGGGTGCCGCCGCCGCGTCGGCCAGCGCCGCTGGCGTCATGCCGTCGACCTGGATCGACCTGGCCAAGGCGCTGGCCTCGCAACTGATCATCTGGCACCACCTGGCCTTGTACGGGCCGATGTGCGAGGTGGCTTACGATTTGGCCCCCTGGCTGCTCGACGTGCTGTCGGCGCATGCGCGGCTGGTGGTGCAGGTGTTCCTGGTCACCGGCGGCTTTCTCGCCGCCGGCTCGCTGTGGCCCGCGCCCGGCGCCGCGCCCAAGGTGCAGTGGCGCAGCGTGCCGCAGTGGTGGTGGCGGCGCTACCAGCGCCTGGCCAAGCCCTATTTGCTGGCGGTGCTGGCGGTCATCATCGCGGCCTGGCTGGCGCGCGGCCTGATCGACCACCCCACCATCCCGACCGCGCCCGAGCCGGGCCAGCTGGCGGCCCACATCCTGCTGATGCAGGACGTGGCGGGCTTCGACTCGCTGGCCGCTGGCTTCTGGTACGTGGCGATCGACTTCCAGCTCTACGCAGCCCTGGTGCTGCTGGCCGCGGCCCTGCACGGGTTGCCCGGTGCCGCCGCCCAGCGCGCCGGCACCGTGGTGGCGGTGGTGGTGATGCTGGTGCTGCTGTCGCTGCTGTACTGGAACCTGGACCCGTCTCTGGACGCCTTCGCGCCGTATTTCGCCGGCGCCTACGGGCTGGGCGTGCTGGCGCGCTGGGCCCGCGGGCTGGGCGCCCGGCGCGAGCCGGCGGCCCTGGGCCTGATGTTGATCGTCGGCCTGGCTCTCGTGGTCGAGTGGCGCACCCGCATTGCCCTCGCCGGTGCCACGGCCGTGCTGCTGTGCCTGGCGCCCGAGCCGGCCGCCGTCCGCGGTGCGCCGGCCCGTGCCGCCCGCGCTGTGCTGGCTTTCCTGTCACGGGTGTCCTACCCGGTCTTTCTGATGCACTACGCGGTCATCCTGGCCGTGGGCGCGCTGGTCTACAACGCCTGGCCGGACTCGCCAGAGATCAACGCCATGGGCATGGTCGCGACCTGGGCCTTGTGCCTGGCCGCCGGCACGGCGCTGCACCGCCTGGTCGAAGCGCGGCGCTGACGACCACAGGCCGCGCCGCTTGGGTGCCGCGGCAGCATGTGGTTGCTACGGACGCCGGGCGGTACGCGCCGCGCGCACACTGCGGTCCCTCACACGGAGACACGCATGAGCCGCAAGCCGCTGTACCAGTCGCTGTACCTGCAGGTCATCGTCGCCATCGTCATCGGCGTGGCGGTGGGTCATTTCTTCCCCGCGACCGGCGAGGCGATGAAGCCGCTGGGCGATGGCTTCATCAAGCTGATCAAGATGATCATCGCGCCGATCATCTTCTGCACGGTGGTCGTCGGTATCGCTGGCATGGAAGACATGAAGAAGGTCGGCAAGACCGGCGGCCTGGCCCTGCTGTACTTCGAGATCGTCAGCACGCTCGCGCTGATCGTCGGCCTGGTCATCGTCAACACGGTGCAGCCCGGCGCCGGCATGAACGTGGACGCCAGCGCGCTGGACACCAAGGGCATCGCGGCCTACACCGGCCCCGGCAAGATGCAGGGCACGGTCGACTTCCTGCTGGCGATCATCCCGACCACGGTGGTGGACGCGTTCGCCAAGGGCGAGATCCTGCAGGTGCTGCTGTTCTCGGTGCTGTTCGGCTTCGCGCTGCACCGCTTCGGCGGCCGCGGCACGCTGGTGTTCGACGGCATCGAGAAGACCTCGCACGTGCTCTTCGCGATCGTCGGCTTCATCATGCGCGTGGCGCCGATCGGTGCCTTCGGTGCGATGGCCTTCACCATCGGCAAGTACGGCGTCGGCTCGCTGCTGAGCCTGGGCAAGCTGATGGGCACCTTCTACGCGACCTGCCTGGTCTTCATCTTCGTGGTGCTGGGCCTGATCGCCAAGGCGCACGGCTTCTCGATCTGGAAGTTCGTCAAGTACATCAAGGAAGAACTGCTGATCGTGCTGGGCACCTCGTCGTCCGAATCGGTGCTGCCGCGCATGATGGCCAAGATGGAGAACCTGGGCGCACGCAAGTCGGTGGTCGGCCTGGTGATCCCGACCGGCTACTCGTTCAACCTCGACGGCACCTCGATCTACCTGACCATGGCCGCGGTCTTCATCGCCCAGGCCACGAACACCCCGATGACCCTGACCCAGCAACTGACCCTGCTGGCCGTGCTGCTGCTGACCAGCAAGGGCGCCGCCGGCGTCACCGGCAGCGGCTTCATCGTGCTGGCGGCCACGCTGTCGGCGGTGGGCGGCGTGCCGGTGGCCGGCCTGGCGCTGATCCTGGGCATCGACCGCTTCATGAGCGAGGCGCGCGCGTTGACCAACCTGATCGGCAACGGCGTGGCCACCCTGGTGGTCGCCAAGTGGACCGGCGATCTCGACACCGACCGGCTGCGCCGCCGCCTGGACAACGAGGAAGACACCGAGGCCGACGAACCCGAGCAGGTGCTGGACCGCGTCGACCAGCACATGCCGCCGGCCACGCCGGCGGTGTGACGGGCGACCGCGTTCAGCCGCAGCGGCGCAGCGCCTCGGCCATATCGCCGCGCAGCGTGCGCAGTGCGGCCAGCTCGGCGCCTGGGGCCTGCAGCGCGCTCCACAGCATGGCCGAGACCGCGGCGGCGGTGGCGTCGGTGTCCATCGGCTTGGCGCCCGGCCCCTCGCCGGACTGGGCGCCCTGGGCCACCGCCTCCCACAGGATGTGCTCCATCGGCCCCAGCACCAGCGGGCGCAGCAGGCGCAGCGGCAGGTCGCGCCGGAACTCGCCGCTGGCCTGGCCGCGGGCCAGCAGGTCCATCAGCGGGGCGGTGTAGCGGCGCTGCAGCGGCTGCAGCATCTCGCCGAAGCCCTGGCCCTTGCTGCGCCCCTCGGACAGCACCAGCGCGCACAGGCCCGTACCCTGGATCAGGAACAACCGCAGGTGGGTGCGCACGAACCAGTCCAATTGCACCCGCGCGGGCTGGTCCCGCGGCAGGCCGGCGTCGATGGCCGCGACGATTTCGTCGTACCAGTCGGTGATGACCCGCACGCACAGCTCGCGCTTGCCGTGGAAGTATGTGAACACCGTGGCTTCGGACACCCCCAGGCGCTGCGCGATCTCGGTCGTCGTGGCGTGCTCATAGCCTTTTTCGGCGAACACCTCGCGGCCGACGCGCAAGATGTCGCGGATGCGCTGCTCGCTCTTGGCGCTGGCGAGTATTACTCAATAAAGGCTTGCGATGCAAGCGTGCCGCTGGTAGATTCCGCAGATTGGCCGTGCAGAAGACAAGCGGACTGGCTTGTCTTCGAGTGCAAAATTAAGCCTTGCTCAAACAGCCTTCGCCAGGAGACCTTCGATGTTCGAATCCACCTTCAGCTTTCCCCTGGGCGAGGACATCGCCGCGTTGCGCGAAGCGGTGCGCGACTTTGCGCAGAACGAGATTGCGCCACGGGCGGCCGAAATCGACAAGGCCAACCTGTTCCCCGCGGACATGTGGCGCAAGCTGGGCGAGCTGGGCATCATGGGCCTGACCGTGCCCGAGGAATACGGCGGCACGCCGCTGGGTTACCTGGCCCACATGGTGGCGATGGAAGAGATCAGCCGCGCCAGCGCCTCGGTGGGCCTGAGCTACGGTGCGCACAGCAACCTGTGCGTGAACCAGATCAACCGCAACGGCAGCGACGCGCAGAAGAAGAAGTACCTGCCCAAGCTGATCAGCGGCGAGCACGTGGGCGCGCTGGCCATGAGCGAGCCGGGGGCCGGCTCCGACGTGGTCAGCATGAAGCTCAAGGCCGAGCGCAAGGGCGACCGCTATGTGCTCAACGGCAGCAAGATGTGGATCACCAACGGCGGCGACGCCGATACCCTGGTCGTCTATGCCAAGACCGAGCCCGAGCTGGGCGCGCGCGGCATGACCGCCTTCATCATCGAGAAGGGCTTCAAGGGCTTCAGCAAGGGCGAGCACCTGGACAAGCTGGGCATGCGCGGCTCGAACACCTACCCGCTGTTCTTCGACGACTGCGAGGTGCCGGCCGAGAACGTGCTGGGCGCCGAAGGCCAGGGCACCAAGGTGCTGATGAGCGGGCTGGACTACGAGCGCGTCGTGCTCTCTGGCGGCCCGTTGGGCATCATGGCCGCCTGCATGGACGTGGTCGTGCCGTTCATCCACGAGCGCAAGCAGTTTGGCCAGAGCATCGGCGAATTCCAGCTGATGCAGGGCAAGGTCGCCGACATGTACTCGACCTTCCAGGCCTGCCGCGCCTATGGCTACGCCGTGGCCCAGGCCTGCGACCGCGGCGACCACGCGCGCACGCTGCGCAAGGACGCCGCCGGCGTGATCCTCTACACCGCCGAGAAGGCCACCTGGATGGCCGGCGAGGCGATCCAGGCGCTGGGCGGTGTGGGCTACACCAACGAATACCCCACCGGCCGCCTGTGGCGCGATGCCAAGCTGTACGAGATCGGCGCCGGCACGAGCGAGATCCGCCGCATGCTGATCGGCCGCGAACTCTTCGCCGAGACCTGCTGACATGGCAACGCTCGTCTCGAAACTGAACCCGCGTTCGGAAGACGCCAAGGCCAACGCCGCCGCGATGCGTGCGCTGGTCGACGACCTGAACGCCAAGCTGGCCAAGATCGCCGAAGGTGGCGGCGAGGCGGCGCGCGCCAAGCACCTGGGCCGCGGCAAGCTGCTGCCGCGCGAGCGGGTCGAGATGCTGCTGGATCCGGACACGCCCTTCCTGGAGATCGCGCCGCTGGCCGCGCTGGGCATGTACCCCGAGAAAGATGGCAAGGGCGGTACGCAGGACGCCGCCCCTTGCGCCGGCATGATCGCCGGCATCGGCCGCATCGGTGGTGTGGAATGCGTGGTCGTCTGCAACGACGCGACGGTCAAGGGCGGCACCTACTACCCGCTGACCGTCAAGAAGCACTTGCGCGCGCAGGAGGTGGCTGCGCAGAACCGCCTGCCCTGCGTCTACCTGGTCGATTCCGGCGGCGCCAACCTGCCGAACCAGGACGACGTTTTCCCCGACCGCGACCACTTCGGCCGCATCTTCTACAACCAGGCCAACCTCAGCGCGCAAGGCATCCCGCAGGTGGCGGTGGTGATGGGCTCGTGCACGGCCGGCGGTGCCTACGTGCCGGCGATGAGCGACGAGACCATCATCGTCAAGAACCAGGGCACGATCTTCCTGGGCGGCCCGCCGCTGGTGAAGGCCGCGACCGGCGAGGTGGTGAGCGCCGAAGACCTGGGCGGCGGCGACGTGCACACGCGCCTGTCCGGCGTGGCCGACCACCTGGCCGAGAACGACCTGCATGCGCTGGCGCTGGCCCGCCAGGTCGTCGGCAGCCTGAACTGGAAGAAGAGCGTGCCGGTGGCGCTGCGCGAGCCGCAGCCGCCGAAGTACGCGGCCGACGAACTGCTGTCGGTGATCCCCACCGACACGCGCAAGCCCTTCGACGTGCGAGAGATCATCGCCCGCGTCGTCGACAACTCCGAGTTCGACGAGTTCAAGGCCCGCTACGGCACCACGCTGGTCTGCGGCTTCGCCTGGATCGAGGGCATGCCTGTCGGCATCGTCGCGAACAACGGCATCCTTTTCGCCGAGAGCGCGAACAAGGGCGCGCACTTCATCGAGCTGTGCTGCCAACGCAAGGTGCCGCTGGTTTTCTTGCAGAACATCACCGGCTTCATGGTCGGCCGCAAGTACGAGAACGAGGGCATCGCCCGCGCCGGCGCCAAGATGGTGACGGCCGTGGCCTGCGCCAACGTGCCCAAGTTCACCGTGATCATCGGCGGCTCGTTCGGTGCCGGCAACTACGGCATGTGCGGCCGCGCCTACAGCCCGCGCTTCCTGTGGATGTGGCCGAACGCACGCATCAGTGTGATGGGCGGCGAGCAGGCCGCGAGCGTGCTGGCCACCGTGCGCCGCGACGGCATCGAGGCCAAGGGCGGCCAGTGGAGCGCGGACGAGGAAGAGGCTTTCAAGGCGCCGATCCGCACGCAGTACGAAGTGCAAGGCCACCCCTACTACGCCAGCGCAAGGCTGTGGGACGACGGTGTGATCGACCCGGTCGACACCCGACGCGTGCTCGCGCTGGGCCTGTCGGCCAGCCTGAATGCGCCGATCCCCGACGCGAAGTTCGGCGTGTTCCGGATGTGATGGCCATGGCGCCGGTCGAGGTCGTTCGTTCCCTGTGGCAGCGCTTCGAGGCGCGCGACTGGGTGGGCGCGCGTGCGCTGTTGCGCGACGACGCGGCCTTGCACTGGCCCACCTCCGGCGAGCACTTCGACGATGCCGATGCGGCGATCAAGGTGCAGGCGATCTACCCGGAGGGGTGGTCGATTCGCGTGATCGAGGTGAACGAGCTGTCCGATGGGCGCGTGCACTCGGCGGTCGAAGTCACGCATGGCGAGCACCGCTTCTTCGCCAACTCGCTGTTTCGATTCGAGGGTGAGCTGATCGCCGAGATCACCGAGTACTGGGGGCAGTTTGAGCAGCCACCGACTTGGCGCACTGCCGATGCGATCGGGGCGTACCGTCGTGATTGAAGTTCACGGTTGGCGCGAGATCGGGGCGCCGGGGTGCCCCCTTCCGCTCATGCCCGGGCCAGTGGCCCGAGCGCTCGCTAGGCACAAACAGTCCACTGGACTGTTTGAGTCCGGGCTCGCTCCCCCGCGTCAGGCTTCGCCTGACGTTCCCTGTGTGCCGTCGAGAGAACGGCGCCAACCGAGGGGATGGGGTGAGGGGCGCAGTGAAGTATTAGGAGGAGCCGGCAGCCGCAGGCTGCC
>JBGAGZ010000019.1:0-70956 GCA_044226465.1 Burkholderiaceae bacterium
GACAAGCTCACCGCCAAGCCGATCGCCAAGGTCACCACAGGCCAGATCTACTGGGGCGCCGTGCCGTTCGTGGTCATCCAGATCATCATGGTCGGCTTGATCATCGCGTTCCCCAACCTCGTGTCCGGCGGCTTGGACAAGAAGGCCGAGATCGATACCAGCAACATCGTGATCGAAGCCCAGCCCACCGACGACAACGTGAAGGAGATGGACGCGAGCAAGCTCTTCGGTGTGCCCGAGGCAGCCAGCGGCACCACCAAGTAAGTCGTCGCGAGGTTCGGCCTTGCTTCTGGCCCGGCCGTCTCTTACGCGGCCGGGCTTTTCACATTCAGGGGACGCACTGTGATCACCCTCATTGCCTGCCTTTTCGTGCTGGCCTACCTGGCCATCGCCCTGGAACATCCGATCGGGGTCAACAAGTCCGCATCGGCCTTGATCGGCGCCGGTGCCATGTGGAGCGTCTACGCCCTGATGTCGGCAGACCCCCATGCCGTGTCTGACCAACTCGGCGAATCGGTGACCAGCACGGCGCAGATCGTGTTCTTCCTGATCGGCGCGATGACGATCGTCGAGGTGATCGACGCCCACAACGGCTTCGAGGTCATCACCGAGCGCATCCGCACCACACGCCTGTCCAGCCTGATGTGGCTGGTGGGTTTCGTCACCTTCTTCCTCAGCGCCATCCTGGACAACCTCACCACGACCATCGTCATGGTGTCCTTGATGCGCAAGCTGCTGCACCGCGTCGAAGACCGCCTGTTCTTTGCCGGCATCATCGTCATCGCAGCCAATGCCGGTGGTGCCTGGACACCCATCGGCGACGTGACCACCACGATGCTGTGGATCGGCGGGCAGATCTCCAGCGTGGCCATCATGAAGGCGCTGCTGCTGCCCTCGCTGGCCAGCCTGGTGGTGCCCCTGGCGGTGACCGCCTACCTGATGCGCGGCAAGCCCGTCGTGGCGCCACCGAAGGAGACTGGCAGCGGCCTGGCCGGCACCACGGCCATGGAACGGAACGTGATGTTCTTCGTCGGCCTGGGCATTCTGGTGCTCGTACCGGCCTTCAAAACGATCACGCATCTGCCGCCATTCATGGGCGTGCTGCTGGGCCTGGGCGTGCTCTGGCTGATCGGCGACTTGCTGCATCGGCGCAAGCCCGAAGAGACCAAGACGCGGCTCACCCTGGTGCACGCACTCAGCCAGATCGACATGGGATCGATCGTCTTCTTCATCGGCATTCTGCTGGCGGTGGCCACGCTGGAGCACACCCACCTGCTGTCCGCGCTCGCGCAATCGCTGAATGCCTCGGTCGGCCGGCTGGACGTGATCGTCCTGCTGATCGGCGCCGTCAGCGCCGTGGTGGACAACGTGCCGCTCGTCGCCGCCAGCATGGGCATGTACCCTCTGCAGCAGTACCCGACGGACCACTTTCTCTGGGAGTTCATGGCCTATTGCGCCGGCACGGGCGGCTCGATGCTGATCATCGGCTCGGCCGCCGGGGTGGCTGCCATGGGCCTGGAGAAGATCACCTTTGGCTGGTACCTTCGCCACATCAGCTGGCTGGCGGCGCTCGGTTACCTGGCCGGGGCGGCGGTCTACCTGATCTGACGGGGCGCGCCAAAGAAAAGGCCCCGGCCTGTTGACAGGACGGGGCCGGTGGCAGACGCGGGGCAGTCCCCGCGCCGCGCTGGTTACAGCTTCTGGCTTTGCATGAAGTCGTCGAAACCCGCTTCGGCGAAGCGGAACCACAGGTTCTGCTCGGCGCGGAAGCGCGAGAAGTCGTCGTAGACCTTGCGCCAGTTCGGGTTCTTGGCGCCGATCTCGCTGTACAGCGCCATCGATTCCTTGAACGCCGCGTCCATCACGTCCTTGGGGAAGCGGAACAGGTGCGTGCCGCTGCCCACCAGGGTGCGCAGGGCGCCTGGGTTGCGCGCGTCATACTTGGCCTGCATGTCGACGTGGGCAGTGGCGCTGGCGCACTCGATGATGGCCTTGTACTCGGCCGACAACCCTTCGTATGCCTTGGTGCCAACGAAGAAGTCCAGCTGCGGGCCACCTTCCCACCACCCTGGGTAGGCATAGTTCGGCGCCACCTTGTTGAAGCCAAGCTTCAGGTCGTCGTACGGCCCAACCCACTCTGCGGCGTCGATCGTGCCCTTTTCCAGCGCCTGGTAGATCTCGCCACCGGGGATGTTCTGCGGGACACCGCCCATGCGCTCGACCACTTTGCCGGCGAAGCCGCCCACGCGGAACTTCAGGCCCTTCATGTCCGCCAGCGACTTGATGTCCTTTCGATACCAGCCGCCCATCTGCGCCCCGGTGTTGCCACCCAGGAAGTTGATGATGTTGTAGTTCTTGTAGAACTCACGCATCAACTTGAGGCCGTTGCCTTCGATCATCCAGGCGCTCATCTGGCGGCTGTTCAGGCCGAAGGGGATGGCGCAGCCCAGGGCGAAGGTCTCGTCCTTGCCGAAGAAGTAGTAAGGCGCCGTGTGGGCCATTTCGACGGTGCCGTTCTGCACGCCGTCGACCACGCCGAACGGGGGCATCAATTCGCCACCGGCGTGCACCGAGATCTCGAACTTTCCGCCGGACAGCTCCTTCACCTTCTTGGAGAAGACTTCAGCCGCCCCGAAGATGGTGTCCAACGATTTCGGGAAGCTGCTGGCCAGGCGCCAGCGCAGTTGCGCCTGGGCGTGCACGATGGCCGGTGCGGTGCCCGCGGCCAGCACGCCGGCGATGCCGGCGCCACGTACAAAGGAACGACGTTCCATATCAAGAGTCTCCTGTTGCGTAGTCAACAAACGATCATCAGACGCGGCAAATTCTAGGAGTGCCCCCCGGGGCCACGGGCGGGGATAACCCGCGCGCAAACCGGCAGCGGCACACGTGCCACGATCCGCGGCGGATGATCGATCCGCCAAGCTTGAAGGAGCCTGAAATTCGGGTAGACCCCGAGGCGGCCGGCGTCAGTTGCCGGCGAGCTTCATCTTGTCGACCAGCACCGAGCCAATGGTCTTGGCGCCCATGTTGAACGCGTCCGCACCCACCGCCACCACGCCCTTGAGCATGTCGCGCAGGTTGCTGGCGACAGTGATCTCGTGGACCGGGAAGGCGATGCGCCCGTCCTCGACCCAGAAGCCGGCGGCGCCGCGCGAGTAGTCACCGGTCACATAGTTCACGCCCTGGCCCATCAGCTCGGTGACGAACAGCCCGCGGTGCAGCTTGCGCAGCATCTGCTCCAGGTGGTCGCCGGGCTGGGTCAGCCGGCTGGTCAGGCGCAGGTTCTGCGAGCCGCCGGCGTGGCCGGTGGTCTTCATGCCCAGCTTGCGCGCCGAGTAGCTGGAGAGGAAGTAGCCCTGCACCACCCCGGCGGAGACGACCTGGCGCGCCCGCGTGCGCACGCCCTCGTCGTCGAACGGCGCGCTGCCCTTGCCGCGGCGCTGGTGCGGGTCTTCGTCGATGTCGATGTGCTCGGGCCAGATCGTCTGGCCCAGGCTGTCCTGCAGGAAGCTGGCCTTGCGGTAGAGCGAGCCGCCGCTGGTGCCCTGGACGAAGGCGCCCAGCAGGCCGGCAGCCACGGTGGACTCGAACAGCACCGGCACCTCGCAGGTCTTGACCTTGCGCGACTTCAGCCGCGACAGCGCGCGCTCGGCCGCGTAGCGGCCCACCGACTCGGGCGAGGCCAGCTCGAGCGCGTCGCGCATCGAGGTGTACCAGTAGTCGCGCTGCATATCGGCGCCCTTGCCAGCGATGGGCGACACCGACAGCGAGTGGCGCGAGCTGGCGTAGCCGCCGCGGAAGCCCCGGCTGTTGCCGGCCCAGAAATGCGATTGCTGGGCCGAGACCGAGCCGCCTTCGGAGTTGGTGATGCGCTTGTCCACCGACAAGGCGGCGTCCTCGGCGCGGCGCGCCAGTTCGGCGGCGGTCTCGGCGTCCAGCGCCCAGGGGTGGAACAGATCCAGGTCCTGCGCCACCTCGGCCGCGGTGGCGAGGTCGTCGGCGTCGGGCAGGCCGGCCGCCGGGTCCTCGGCGGTGAAGCGGGCAATGTCGTAGGCCGCGCGCACCGTCTGCGCCAGCGCGGCGGCGGAAAAGTCCGAGGTGCTGGCGTTGCCGCGCCGCTGGCCCAGGTAGACCGACACCCCGACCGACTTGTCGCGGTTGCGCTCGACGTGCTCGACCTCGCCCTTGCGCACCGACACGCTCATGCCGCTGCCCTCGCTGACCTCCACGCCGGCGTCGCTGGTGCCGAGCTCGCGCGCCATCGCGAGCACGTCCTCGACGATCTGCTGGAACTGTTCGCGGCTGTAGGCGAAACCGGTGCGGGAAGGAGAGGATGAGGTCATCGTGTGGGGCATGAATTGCCGGACAATCATAGCGACCTCGACACCAACGAAAGCAGACCCGCCCCGATGCGCCGCGCGCCCCACGACCACCCCGCCGCCCCGGACGACGACGAGGCCCTCGGCCCCGACCGCCCCAGCAAGTCGGCCCTCAAGCGCCAGATGCACGACCTTCAGGCCCTGGGGCAAGAGCTGATCGAGCTGCCGGCGTCCCGCGTCGCCAAGCTCGACCTGCCCGAATCGCTGCTCGACGCACTGGCCGAATACCGGCGCACCCGCTCGCACGAGGGCCGCCGCCGACAACTGCAGTTCATCGGCAAGCTGATGCGCCAGACCGACGAGGCGCCCATCCGAGAGGCGGTGGCCGCCTTCAAGCTCGGCAGCGCCACCGAGACCCTGGCCTTGCACGAGGCCGAGCGCTGGCGCGAAGAGCTGCTGGCCAGCGACGACGCCATCACCCGCTGGCTCAACCGCTTTGCCGACACCGACGCCCAGCAGCTGCGCAGCCTGGTGCGCGCGGCGCGCAAGGACGCCAAGGCGGAAGCCGTGGACCAGCGCCATGGCCGCAGCTACCGCGAGCTGTTCCAGATCATCAAGTCCGCGCTGTCCACCAAGGCGCCGGCAACGGACACCCAAGACAGCGAGGACGAAAACGATGCCTGAGCCCACTCTTGCGAGCAGCAGCCCCGAGCGCGTGCGCATCGGCCTGGTGTCGGTCAGCGACCGCGCCTCCAGTGGCGTCTACGAAGACCAGGGCATCCCGGCCCTGCAGGCTTGGCTGGGCCGCGCGCTACGCAACCCGGTGGACTGGGAGACCCGGCTGATCCCCGACGAGCGCGAGCGCATCAGCGCCGCGCTCATCGACTTGGTGGACGTGGCCCGCTGCGACCTGGTGCTCACCACCGGCGGCACCGGCCCGGCGCCGCGCGACGTGACGCCCGAAGCCACGCTGGACGTGGCGGACAAGCTGATGCCCGGCTTCGGCGAGCAGATGCGCGCGATCAGCCTGCGCTTCGTGCCCACGGCCATCCTGTCACGCCAGGTGGCGGTGATCCGCGGCAAGGCGCTGATCATCAACCTGCCCGGCCAGCCCAAGTCCATCGCCGAGACGCTGGAGGGCTTGCCCAAGGCCACGCCACCCTCGGCCGGCATCTTCGCCGCCGTGCCCTATTGCATCGACCTGATCGGCGGCCCCTACATCGAGACCGACCCCGAGGTCTGCGACGCCTTCCGGCCCAAGTCCGCCCGCCGGCCGCCCACAGCCTGATCCCATGCCCACCCTCCTCCGGACCACGCTGGTGGCGCTGGCCGCCCTCGCCTGCGGCGTGGCCACGGCCGACGAACCCATGCTCGACTACACCGTGGTCCGGGGCGACACCATGATCGGCCGCGGCAACAGCCTGCTGCGCTCGCCGTCGGACTGGCGCGAGGTGGCTCGCATCAACCGCCTGCCGGACCCCAACCGCATCCGCCCGGGCCAGGTGCTGCGCATCCCGCAGCGCATGCTGCGCTCCGCGCCCGTGCCGGCCCGCCTGGTCAGCGCCGAAGGCGACGTGCGGGTCGAAGGCGCCGCGGCTGCAGCAGGCGCCATGGTCGCCCCGGGCCAGCGCCTGACCACCGCCACGGCCAGCTCGGCCGTGCTGCAGCTGGGCGACGGCTCGCGGGTCAAGCTCACCCCCGGCAGCGACACCACGCTTGCCGAGCACCGCCGCTTTGACCTGAAGCCGAACGCCACGGCCGGCGACGGCAGCGGCGACAGCGTCTTCGCCAGCACCATGCGCCTGCTGCGCGGCGGCGTCGAAGTGCTGGCCACCAAAGTGCTGCGAGCGAAGCCGCTGGAGGTGGAAACGCCCACCGCCGTGATCGGTGTGCGTGGCACCGAGTACCGGGTGCACCTGGACGAAGCCGCTGAGACCGTTAACACCACCACGACGGGCACCGAGGTGCTCGACGGCCGGGTGCGGGCCGACGTGGCGCAATCCACCGCCGGCGCCGACGTGGCTGCCGGCCAGGGCGCGCGCCTGAAGCCCGGTCAAGCGCCGATCGTGGCCGCGCTCGCGCCCGCGCCGGACCTGGCCACTGTGCCTGCGCGCTTCGAGCGCCCGGTGGTCCGCTTCAGCCTGCCCGGCGAAACGCTGGGCCTGCGCGTGCAGGTGGCCGCCGACGCCGCCTTCGACCGCATCGTGCGCGACGAGCGTTTCGCGCCCGGCGCCGAGGTGCGCATCGCCGGGCTGGACGACGGTGCCTGGCAGCTGCGCGTGCGTCGCATCGACGCCCAAGCCATCGAGGGCTACGACGCCCGGCGCGAGCTCACGCTCAAGGCCCGGCCCGAGCCGCCTGCCGCCGTGGCCCCCACGCCACGCGCCAAGTTGCCGGTGGGGCCGGTGGCCCTGTCCTGGGCCGAGAACACCGAAGCCACAGCTTACCGGGTGGAGGTGGCGCGCGACGCGGCTTTCGCGCAGGTGGTGCAGCGCTTCGACGACCTGCCGCGCGCCCAGGCCGAAGCCGCGCTCGCCGAGCCGGGCGTCTACCAGTGGCGCCTGGCCAGCGTGCGCGCCGGCGGCGACCGCGGCCCCTGGGGCGACCCGCAGAGCTTTGAGCTGCGCCCGCTGCCCATCCCGCCAGAGGGTGGCCTCAGCGGCGACGGCTCCCAGCTCGCGTTGAGCTGGGGAGGCCGGCCGGAAGACCGGCAGCAGGTCGAGCTGGCACGTGACGCCGGCTTCCAGGAGGTGGTCGCGCGCGACACGCTGGCCGAATCGCGCTGGACGCTGCCCACGCCGTCGCGCAGCGGTGCGTACTTCTTCCGCTACCGCGCGGTCGAGCCCGACGGCTTCACCACGCCCTGGAGCAGCACGCTCAAGGTCGAGGTGCCCCGCGACTGGACCTTCCTCTGGTTGCTGCTGCCGGCGGTGCTGCTGCTCTGACCCGCCGGCGACCCAGCCGGCTTACTTGACCAGCCGGTTCAGCCGCTCGGCGTCGAAGGCCTCCGTGGTCTGCGCGTCCTGCGGAACGCACTCGTCGGCCGGCAGCTCGCGCGCACGGGCCGAGAGCTTCTCGATCGCCTGCCACAGCAGGGCGATCTGGTGCTCGTGCGAGCCGGCGTTGTCGATCAGGCCCTTCATGGCCTGGGCGACCGGGTCGTCGCCGCTGGTCACGCCGTAGGCCGAAAAGCCCAGCTTGGCCGCGGTGGCCTCGCGGGCCGCGTCCTGCTCGGCGGCGATGATGCGCGCCGGGTTGCCCACCGCCGTGGCGCCCGCTGGCACTGGCTTGGTCACCACCGCACCCGAGCCGACGCGAGCCCCCGCACCGACCGTGAAGCCGCCCAGCACCGCAGCGTTGGCACCAACGATCACGCCGGCCTCCAGCGTCGGGTGGCGCTTGGCGCCCTTGACCAGCGAGGTGCCACCCAGCGTCACGCCCTGGTAGATGGTGCAGCCGTCGCCGATCTCGGCCATCTCGCCGATGACGATGCCCATGCCGTGGTCAATGAACACCTGGTGGCCGATGGTCGCGCCGGGGTGGATCTCGATGCCTGTCAGGAAACGGCCCGTGTGCGAAATGAACCGGCCCAGCCACTTCAGGCCATGGGTCCAACACCAGTGCGCGCGGCGGTGCAGCACCAGGGCGTGCAGGCCGGGGTAACAGGTCAGCACCTCCCAGGTCGTGCGCGCGGCGGGGTCGCGCTCGAGGATGCAGGCAATGTCTTCGCGCAGACGAGAGAACATGGTGCGTGCCGACAAAGGGGCGGTTGACAGGTGGCTGATCAGTGTAGCCGCGGCCCAGGCGCACTGCAGGGCGCCACTTCAACCCTGCTTGGGCGCCGGGGCTTTGGCCACCCGCTGCATGGCCGTGGCGATGCCGCGCAGGATGTGCACCTCTTCGGCCGTCAGCGCCGCACGGTTGGCGAGCTGGTTCAGCCGCGGCACCAGCTTCTTGGGCGCCGCCGGGTCGAGGAAGCCGATCTCGACCAGCGCCTGCTGCCAGTGCGCCAGCAGCCCCTGCACCGCCGTGCCGTCGGCCCAGGCGACGGGCGCCGTGCGCGGGGCGACGCCGAAGCCCCCCAGCGCCTGCCGCCACTCGTAGGCCAGCACCTGCACCGCCTGCGCCAGGTTGAGCGAACCGTAGGCCGGGTCGGTGGGGATGCTCAGGCAGGCGTGGCAGCGGTAGACGTCGTCGTTGGCCAGGCCGAAGCGCTCGCCGCCGAAGACAAAGGCCACGCGGTGCCCTTCGGTGGCCAGCGCCGCGAAGCGCTCGCGCGGGGCGACGGTGGGCGGGCCGAAGTCGCGCGGCGTCATGGCCGTGGCGCAGGCGAAGCTCACACCGTCCAGCGCCTCGGCCAGGCTGGCCACGATGCGCGCGCCGGCCAGCACGTCGGTGGCGCCGCTGGCCATGGCCAGCGTCTCTTCGCGGGCCAGCACGTCGTCGAAGCGCGGCGCCACCAGCACCAGGTCCGAAAAGCCCATCACCTTCATCGCCCGCGCGGCCGAGCCCACGTTGCCGGGGTGGCTCGTGTGCATCAGCACGAAGCGGGTCGGATCGGTGGGCGGCGAGTCGGGCATGGCGGGCTAAAATTGCAGCTTCGGCACGGGATTGTCCCCTCGCCTCGCTCTTTGTTCACCGCCAGCCCGGTTCACCCACGCCCGTCCAGCTTCTTCAGGCCGCCCATGTCTCAATCCATCCACCCCATGCTGAACATCGCCGTCAAGGCGGCCCGCACCGCGGGGGCGATCATCAACCGGGCGTCGCTGGACGTGGACCTGCTCACGATCACCGCCAAGAGCCCGAACGATTTCGTCACCGAGGTCGACCAGGCCGCCGAAGCCGCGATCATCGAGACCATCCTCACCGCCTACCCGGGCCACGGCATCCTGGCCGAAGAGTCCGGCCGCCAGCACGGCGCCAAGCACAGCGATTTCGTCTGGATCATCGACCCGCTGGACGGCACGACCAACTTCATCCACGGCCTGCCGATCTACTGCATCTCGATCGCGCTGGCCTTCCGCGGCAAAGTCGAGCAGGCGGTCGTTTACGACCCGGCGCGCAACGACCTGTTCATGGCCTCCAAGGGCCGCGGCGCCTTCATGAACGACAAGCGCTTGCGCGTGTCCAAGCGCACCCGGCTGTCAGATTCGCTGATCGGCACCGGCTTCCCGTTCCGCAAGGGCGACAACTTCCAGCGCTACCTGAAGATGTTCGAGGCCGTGGCGCCGCACTGCGCCGGCCTGCGCCGCCCCGGCTCGGCCGCACTGGACCTGTGCTACGTGGCTGCCGGCTGGTACGACGGTTTCTTCGAGACCGGCCTGAACCCCTGGGACGTGGCCGCCGGCTCGCTGATGATCACCGAGGCTGGCGGCCTGATCGGCAACTTCACCGGCGAGGCCGACTTCCTGCACCAGCGCGAGGTGGTGGCCGGCACGCCCAAGGTCTATGGCCAATTGGTGCAGTTGCTGTCGCCCTTCACCCGCGTGATCAAGGAAGACGATGCCCCGGCCGCGGCGCCGGCACCGGCCATGGCGCCGGCCGCAGAGCGCAAGCCCCTGCGCGTGCGCAAGCCCAAGGCGGCCGAGGCCCAGCCCGGCGACGACCACGCCGACTGAGCCCTGCCCGTTGCGCCCATGAAGAGCGAAAGCCTGCCGGTGCAGGACTTCAGCGCCCACACGCCGATGATGCAGCAGTACCTGCGCATCAAGGCCGAGCACCCGGACACGCTGGTGTTCTACCGCATGGGCGATTTCTACGAGGTGTTCTTCGACGACGCCCGCAAGGCCCACCGCCTGCTCGACATCACGCTGACCACGCGCGGCCAGAGCGCCGGCGAGCCGGTGGTGATGGCCGGCGTGCCGGTGCACTCGGTCGAGAACTACCTGGCCCGGCTGCTGAAGCTGGGCGAGTCGGTGGCCGTGGCCGAGCAGGTGGGCGACGTGGCCACCGCTAAGGGGCCGGTCGAGCGCAAGGTGGTGCGCGTGGTCACCCCCGGCACGGTGACCGACAGCGAGCTGCTGGACGACCGCGCCGACACGCTGCTGCTGGCCGTGTACCGCCAGCGCAGCACCTACGGCCTGGCCTGGCTGGGCCTGTCCAGCGGCCAACTCGGCCTGGCCGAGTGCGGCGAGCGTGATCTTCCCGGCTGGCTGGCGCGGCTGGCGCCGGCCGAGATCCTGGTCGACCGCGAGGCCGCAGACAAGGCCCCGTCGCCCGCGCTGCGCCAAGCACGAGCCACGCTCACCGCGCGGCCGGCCTGGCAGTTCGACATCGGCCTGGGCCAGCGCAAGCTGTGCGAGCAACTGCGCGTGGCCAGCCTGGCCGGCTTCAACGCCCAGGACCTGGGCCAGGCCCACGCCGCCGCGGCCGCGCTGCTGGCCTATGCCGAGCACACCCAGGGCCGCGCTCTGGCGCATGTCAGCACGCTGACCGTGCAACGCGCCAGCGAGCTGCTGGAGCTGCCGCCCGCCACCCACCGCAACCTCGAGCTGACCGAAACCCTGCGCGGCGAGCGCGCCCCCACGCTGCTGTCGCTGCTGGACACCTGCCGCACCGGCATGGGCAGCCGGGCCCTGCGCCACTGGCTCACCCACCCCTTGCGGGACCGCGCCCAAGCCGGCGCCCGCCACGCCGCGATCGAGCAACTGCTGGCCACCGGCTACGAGGGCCTGCGCGACGCGCTGCGCGCGGTCAGCGACGTCGAGCGCATCGCCTCGCGCATCGCCCTGCGCCAGGTGCGTCCGCGCGAGCTGGCCGGCCTGCGCAGCACGCTCGAAGGCCTGCCGATGCTGCGCGCCGCCGCGCCGCGTGGCACCGCCTTGCTGGACGAATGGCGGGCCGCGCTCTCGCCCGACCCGGCGATCGCCACGCTGCTGGCCCGCGCCATCGCCGACGAGCCGGCCGTGCTGCTGCGCGACGGCGGCGTCATCGCCACCGGCCACGATGCCGAGCTGGATGAGCTGCGCGCCATCGGCCAGAACTGCGACAGCTTCCTGATCGACCTGGAGACCCGCGAGCGCGCCCGCACGGGCATCGCCAACCTGCGGGTGCAGTTCAACCGGGTGCACGGCTTCTACATCGAGGTCACCGCCTCGGGCCTGGACAAGGTGCCGGCCGACTACCAGCGCCGCCAGACGATGAAGAACGCCGAGCGCTTCATCACGCCCGAGCTGAAGGCCTTCGAGGACAAGGCCTTGTCGGCGCAGGACCGGGCCCTGGCGCGCGAGAAGTGGCTCTACGAGCAGTTGCTGGAGCAATTGCAAGCCTGGCTGACGCCGCTGGCCGCCCTGGCCCGCGCGCTGGCCGGCCTCGATGCACTCGCCGCACTGGGCGAGCGCGCCGCCACGCTGGACTGGTGCCGCCCCGAGTTCGTGGGCCACCCCTGCATCGACATCCAGGCTGGCCGCCACCCGGTGGTGCAGGCGAGGCTGCAGGAGACGGGTGGCGCCGAGTTCATCCCCAACGACTGCCGGCTGGACGCGCGCACCCGCTTGCTGGTGATCACCGGCCCCAACATGGGCGGCAAGAGCACTTTCATGCGCCAGGTGGCGCTGATCGTGCTGCTGGCAGCCATGGGCTCGTACGTGCCGGCACGCGCCTGCCGGCTGGGCCCGATCGATGCGATCCACACCCGCATCGGCGCCGCCGACGACCTGGCCAATGCGCAGTCGACCTTCATGATGGAGATGACCGAGGCCGCCGCCATCGTGCACGGCGCGACCGAGCAGTCGCTGGTGCTGATGGACGAGATCGGCCGCGGCACCTCCACCTTCGACGGCCTGGCACTGGCCTCGGCCATCGCCACGCAGCTGCACGACCGCAACAAGGCCTTCACCTTGTTCGCCACGCACTACTTCGAGCTGACCGAGTTCCCGCGCCGCCACGAGCGGGCGCTGAACCTGCACGTCAGCGCCACCGAGAGCGGCGACGACATCGTCTTCCTGCACGCCATCGAGCCCGGCCCCGCCAGCCGCAGCTACGGCGTGCAGGTGGCGCGCCTGGCCGGCATGCCGCCGGCGCTGATCCGCCAGGCGCGGGCGGCGCTCGAAGCGCTGGAAACGCAGTCCCGCGAGCGTGACGCGCAGGTCGACCTCTTCGCTGCGCCGCCGGCACCGGCCGCCCCCGTGGCTTCGCCGGTCGACGAGGCGCTGGCCCAGATCGAGCCCGACACCCTGACCCCGCGCGAGGCGCTCGACGCGCTGTACCGCCTGAAGCAGATCCAGCAGAAAGCATCGCCATGACCTACTGCGTCGGCATCCGGCTCAACGCCGGCCTGGTGTTCCTGTCCGACTCGCGCACCAACGCGGGCCTGGACGCGATCAGCACCTTCCGCAAGATGATCGTCTACGAAAGGCCGGGCGACCGCTTCATGGTGCTGCTGTCGGCCGGCAACCTGAGCATCTCGCAATCGGTGCGCGAGATCCTTCAGGTCGAGAAGCTGCCCAACGGCGACGCGGAGCCGCTGACGATCTGGAACGCCAAGAGCATGTTCGACGCCACCCGCGTGCTGGGCAGCGCGGTGCGCCGCGTCTACGGGCAGGACGGCCCCTCGCTCAAGGCCGCCGGCATCGACTTCAACGCCAGCATGATCTTCGGCGGTCAGATCGCGGGCGAGGCGATGCGCCTGTTCCTGGTCTATTCGGCCGGCAACTTCATCGAGGCCACGCGCGAGACCTGCTTCTTCCAGGTCGGCGAGAGCAAGTACGGCAAGCCCATCCTGGACCGCGTGCTGACGCCCGCCACGCCGCTGGACGAGGCCGCCAAGTGCGCCCTGGTGTCGATGGATTCGACACTGAAGTCCAACCTGTCGGTCGGCCTGCCGCTGGACCTGCTGGTCTACGAGGAAGGCACGCTGCAGAGCAACAACATCGCGGTCATCGACGACCAGAACCCGTACTTCCGGATGATCCGCGGCACCTGGGGCCAGCGGCTGCGCGAGGTGTTCGAAGCCATCGACGACCCGCACTGGGACGGCAGCGACACCAGCTACCCGCTGCTGACCACGTCCGAGCGCTACGAGCCGATGAAGAAGATCACCCACTCGGGCGAGAAGATCGTCTGAATGGCTGAGCCCACCCTGCCCCGCCACATCGTCTTTTCCCACGCCAACGGCTTCCCGGCGGGCGTCTACCGCGTGCTGTTCGAGCGCTGGCGCGCCGCCGGCTACACGGTGCACGCGGTCGAGCGTTTCGGCCACGACCCGCGTTACCCGGTGGCCAGCAACTGGCGCGGCCTGCGCGACCAACTGGTCGATTTCATCGAGCGCGAGGTGAGCGGCCCGGCGATCCTCGTCGGCCACTCGCTGGGCGGCCTGCTGAGCCTGCTGGCCGCCTGCAAGCGGCCCGATCTGGCGGCCCGGCTGGTGATGATCGATTCGCCCGTGGTCACCGGCTGGCGGGCGCACAGCCTGCGGGTGCTCAAGCACACCGGGCTGATGCCCCGCGTGTCGCCGGGCAAGGTGTCGAAGCAGCGCCGCCACCAGTGGCCCGACCGGGCCGCGGTGCTGGCGCACTTCCAGTCCAAGCCGGCCTTCGCCCGCTGGGACCCGCGCGTGCTGGCCGACTACGTGGCCAGTGGCTTCGACGAGCGCGGCGGCCAGGTCGAGCTGGCCTTCCACCGCGAGGTGGAGACCCGCATCTACAACACCCTGCCCCACCACCTGGGCAGCGTGCTCAAGCGCCACCCGCCGCAATGCCCGGTGGCATTCCTCGCCGGCACCCAGTCGGCCGAGTTGCGCCAAGGCGGCGCGGCGGGCGCACAGGCGCTCGCCCAGCACCGCTTCCAGTGGATCGAGGGCAGCCACCTCTTCCCCATGGAACGCCCGGACGACACGGCGGCCGCCGTGCTGGCCGCACTGGCCTGACGAGTGGCCCCCCAGACTTTGGGGGACACGCGCATCCGTTGGTGATCGGTTGGTGTCGACGGCAGCGGCTTTCCTAGAGTGATCGGCAACTCGGCGCGCATCGCGCCACTTCGCCAATCACACCGAAAGGGAACGCCATGCGCCTCGCACGCCGCCTTCTGGCCGCCACCGTCGCCTCCGCCGGCCTGGTCGGCCCCGCCCTGGCCACCCCCCCGCTGACCGAGCCGGGCACGCTCGCCTTCAGTTGCGCGGGCCACGGCAACGGCAACGGCTACAACGGCATCGCACAGACCGGTAACTTCTACCCCGGTGAGTACAAGTGCAAGGAGGCCTTCGACCCCCTGGGTGGCAAGGTCGGTGCCAAGGCCGCCTACACGGCCCCTGGCGGCGGGACGGCCAGTGCGAAGGGCTTGTCCAAATGGGGTGCCGTCCAGGGGCAGGACACCAGCCAGTCGCTGGCCGGCGAGGTTGGACGAGCCATCGCGGGCTTCAACGACCGGCTCACCTTCACCTCGACCAGCCAGAACGGCACCTGGGGCTATGTGGTCGTTGCGCTCAAGGTCATCGGCCACATCGAGGCCCACGGCGCGTCGGGATCTGCAGCAGCCCAGGCCGCCTTGTTCACCAACGGCGGCGGCAACTACCACAAGACCTGGAGCGTCTCCACCGACTGGTCCGCGCCCGATGCGGCACTGGACATCGACGAAGTCGTCGAACTGAGCTTCCGGACGACCTTCGGCAGTGCTGTCGACGTGTCGACGATCCTCACCACCCAGTCGGGCACGAGATCCGTCAACGGCGTCGGCCATGGGTCCACGCGCATCACCAAGCCCGGCCTGACCTGGGCAGGCATTGCCCGCGTCACCGACAAGTACGGCAACGCCCTCGATGACTGGAGCGTCACCTCCGCCTCCGGCATCGACTGGACCCAGCCCTGCCCTTGCAGCCCCGGGGCCCTTTGAGCCCATTGCCCCCACAAGGAGACTCTCTGATGACACGACTCGACAGATCGCCGGCACGCGCCACCCTGGCAGCCACCGCAGTCGCGCTTGCGGCCGCCTTGCCCGGCCTGGCCGATGCCACGCCGTCACTGCTCATTCCCGGCAGCCTGGTATACGGTTGCGGCGGCCATGGCAACGGCAATGGGTACTCGGGCATCGCGCTGGAAAAAAGCTTCGTGCCCGGCGAATACAAGTGCAAGGAGCAGTCCGTCCCGCCGGATGGTGGTGCGGCGTCGGCCCGGGCCAGTTACACCGGGCCCACGGGCGGCACCGCCAGTGGTGGCGGCAAGGCCAAGTACGGCGTGGTGCAGACGCAAAGCGACGACGCCACGTTTGGCACCGAGGGCGGGCGCGCCGTCTCCGGTTTTGTCGACGGCTGGACCATCACGGCGCCCGGTCATCCCACCGGCGAGCGGCTGACGGTCTTCGTGCAGCTCAAGGTGCACGGGCACCTCGAAGGCCACGGCCCGGTGGCGCGAGAGAAGATGTTTGCCGAGCTCTTCTTCCAGGGCAGCGGGGTCGCGTTCAAGACCTGGTCGCTCGCGTCGGACGTCTCGCACCAGGACGTCATCCTCGACGTGGACGAAACCGTTCCGCTCAGCTTCACCGCGCAGTTCGGGTTGCCATTCCATCTGGCCACGGTGCTGGGGGCCGAGTCCGGCGCGCTGACGTCCGGCACCCTGAACACCGACTAGGTGTTGGGCAAGCCACGCGGCCTGACCTGGGGCGGCATCCTGGCCGTCTACGACCAGGCAGGCAACCCGGTCGCCGATTGGTCGCTCGCCACCGACAGCGGCGTTGACTGGCGCCAAGCCTGCCCTTGCCAAGTGCCCTGACGCCTCGAAGGCCGACGCCAACACCAGCACAGCCACAGGACCCCACGCCATGCACACGATCCACTACCTCGTCGCCGCCACCGGCATCGCGCTGTTCAACCCCGCCCAGGCGACGCCGCCGCTGGACCAGCCGGGCTCGCTGGCCTACAGCTGCGCCGGCCATGGCAACGGCAACGCCTACAACGGCATCGATCAAGAAACCAGCTTCTACCCCGGTGAATACAAGTGCAAGGAGGCTTTCGACCCCCTCGGCGGCAAGGTGAGCGCCAAGGCCGCCTACAGCGGCCCGGACGGCGGCAGCGCCAGCAGCAAGGGCCAGGCGAAGTGGGGCTCACTCAAGGGACAGGACGACAGCAACACGGTCACTGGCGAAGCCGGCCGAACCATCATCGGCTTCAACGACCGCTGGACGCTCAATTCGCCCACGCGCCAGGGGGACTATGCAGTCGTCACGGTGTCGCTGAAGACGGTTGGCCACATCGAAGCGCATGGCCCTTCAGGCTCGAGCGCCCTGGCCGCCAGCCTGCGCGCCAACAGCGCTGCGGCCTCGAGCAAGACCTGGGCCGTCTCGACCGACATCTACCAGCCTGACGCCAGTCTGGACATCGACGAAAGCTTCGAGCTGACCTTTGAGACCAACATCGGCAAGCCGACGATGCTGTCGACGATCCTCGTGGCGCAATCCGGTGCCCGCGCAGCCGAGGGCATCGGCCACGCGCTGACCCGCGCCAGCAAGCCTGGGCTGACCTGGAACGGGATCGTGAAGGTCACCGACTACTTCAACCAGCCCATCACCGACTGGACACTGACCTCCGACTCGGGCATCGACTGGAGCCAGCCCTGCCCCTGCCAGCAGCCTTGACGGCGACGTGACGGGCTAGCCGCTGCCACCGTCGACGCGGCCGGCCCGTATAATCACGCTTTACCACCACGGCACTCTGCGTTCGACCCGTCCCTCGGGTCCGCAAGAGTGCCTTTTGACATGACCAAGTTCGTCTTCGTCACCGGCGGTGTGGTGTCCTCACTCGGCAAGGGCATCGCGTCAGCATCTCTGGCCGCGATCCTCGAATCGCGGGGCCTCAAAGTCACCCTGATCAAGCTCGACCCGTACCTCAACGTGGACCCGGGCACGATGTCGCCGTTCCAGCACGGCGAGGTGTTCGTGACCGACGACGGGGCCGAAACCGACCTCGACCTCGGCCACTACGAGCGCTTCATCACGACGCGCATGCGTCGCAGCAACAACTTCACCACCGGCCAGATCTACAAGTCGGTGCTCGAGAAGGAACGCCGCGGCGACTACCTCGGCAAGACGGTGCAGGTGATCCCGCACGTCACCAACGAGATCCAGGACTACGTCCGCCGCGGCGCTGGCGTCGGCACGCCGGAGGCGGTCGATGTCGCCATTGTCGAGATCGGCGGCACCGTGGGCGACATCGAATCGCTGCCCTTCCTGGAAGCCGTGCGCCAGATGAGCCTCAAGCTGGGCCCGCAGCACACCGCCTTCGTCCACCTCACCTATGTGCCGTGGATCGCGGCGGCCGGCGAGCTGAAGACCAAGCCCACCCAGCACACGGTGCAGAAGCTGCGCGAGATTGGCATCCAGCCCGACGTGCTGCTGTGCCGCGCCGACCGGCCCATCCCCGACGACGAGCGCGAGAAGATTTCGCTGTTCACCAACGTGCCCCAGCACGGCGTGATCTCGATGTGGGACGTGGACACGATCTACAAGGTGCCGCGCATGCTGCACGAGCAGGGCCTGGACGAGCTGATCTGCATGAAGCTGCAGTCGCTCACCCGCCCGGCCGACCTGCGACGCTGGGACACCCTGGTGCACGAGGTCGAGCACCCGCGAGGCGAAGTCACGATCGGCATGTGCGGCAAGTACACCGACCTGTCGGACAGCTACAAGTCGCTCAACGAGGCGCTGCGCCATGCCGGCCTGCACAACCACGTGCGGGTCAAGATCGAATACCTCGATGCTGAAACGCTGACCGACGGCCAGGCCGATGCACAGCTCGCCAAGGTCGACGCCATCCTCGTGCCCGGCGGCTTCGGCAAGCGCGGTGTCGAGGGCAAGATCCACGCGGCCCAGTTCGCCCGCGAGCACCGGGTGCCCTACCTCGGCATCTGCCTGGGCATGCAGGTGGCCACCATCGAATACGCCCGCCACCTGGCTGGCCTGGAAGGCGCCAACTCCACCGAGTTCGAGCCCAACTGCCCGCACCCGGTGATCGCGCTGATCGACGAGTGGCAGGATCGCGACGGCTCGATCCAGAAGCGCGATGCCAATTCCGACCTTGGCGGCACTATGCGCCTGGGCGCGCAGAGCTCGGACGTCAAGCCGGGCACACTGGCGCACGAGATCTACGGCCCGGTCGTCACCGAGCGCCACCGCCACCGCTACGAGGCCAACGAGCGCTACCTCGACCGCCTGCAGCAGGCCGGCTTGGTCATCTCGGCCATCACCCAGCGCGAGAAGCTGACCGAGATGGTCGAGTTGCCGCGCGACCAGCACCCCTGGTTCGTCGGTGTGCAGTTCCACCCCGAGTTCAAGTCGACCCCGTGGGACGGCCACCCGCTGTTCATCAGCTACATCCAGGCGGCGCTGGCCCACCAGGCGGCACGCCGCAACGAAAAGGCCGCGGCGTGAGCCGGCGGAAGCACCCATGAAGCTGTGTGGCTTTGACGTCGGGCTCGACAAGCCCTTCTTCCTGATCGCCGGGCCCTGCGTGGTCGAGAGCGAGCAGTTGCAGATGGACGTGGCTGGCCGCCTGAAAGAGATGACCGGCAAACTCGGCATCCCCTTCATCTTCAAGTCCAGCTACGACAAGGCCAACCGCTCCAGCGGAACGTCGTTCCGAGGCCCGGGCATGGGCCGCGGCCTGGAGATCCTGGCCAAGGTCAAGCGCGAGCTGGTCGTGCCGGTGCTGACCGATGTGCACAGCGAAGCCGAAATCCCGGCGGTGGCCGCCGTGGTCGACGTGCTGCAGACCCCTGCCTTCCTGTGCCGCCAGACCGATTTCATCCATGCGGTCGCCAAGAGCGGCAAGCCGGTGAACATCAAGAAGGGCCAGTTCCTCGCCCCCGGCGACATGAAGAACGTGATTGACAAGGCGCGCGCGGCCGCGAAGGAAGCCGGCCTGGAGACCGACGCCTTCATGGCCTGCGAACGTGGTGCAAGCTTCGGCTACAACAACCTCGTGTCCGACATGCGCAGCCTGGCGATCATGCGCGACACGGGTGCGCCGGTGGTCTTCGACGTGACCCACAGCGTGCAGTTGCCGGGCGGCCAGGGCACCAGCTCCGGCGGCCAGCGCGAGTTCGTGCCGGTGCTGGCACGGGCCGGCATCGCGGTCGGCGTGGCGGGCGTGTTCATGGAAACCCACCCCGACCCGGCCAAGGCCCTGTCGGATGGCCCGAACGCCGTGCCGCTGAAGCACATGGCGGCCCTGCTCGAGCAACTGGTGGCGCTGGACCGCGTGGTCAAAGCCAAGCCGCTGCTCGAGAACGACTTTTCTTGCTGAGCTTTCGGAAAGGCGACGCCATGCCCTACGGCTACCTGCTGGTCGAGATGAACGTCAGCGACCCCGAGCGCTACAAGCAGTACATGGCCGAGGCGCCGAAGTCGGTCAAGGCCTTCGGTGGCGAATACCTGGTGCGCGGCGGCAAGCACGAGACGCTGGAAGGCGATTGGCAGCCGCACCGCGTGGCGGTGCTGCGCTTCCCCAGCTACGCCCAGGCCAAGGCCTTCTACGAGGACCAGCAGTACACGCAGACGCGACAGTTGCGCCAAGGCGCGACCGAGTACTTCAACATGGTCCTCGTCGAGGGCTTCGAGGGCGCCGTCTGACCAGAACTTGATGCCCGCAGGTAACCGAAATCCGGCATCCTGCGCGCCGCGAATTTTCAAAACCGGAGTGAGACCTTAGATGAGTGCCATCGTTGACATCGTCGGCCGCGAGATCCTCGACAGCCGCGGCAACCCCACCGTCGAATGCGACGTGCTGCTGGAAAGCGGCACCCTCGGCCGTGCGGCCGTGCCCTCGGGCGCGTCCACCGGCTCGCGCGAGGCCATCGAGCTGCGCGACGGCGACAAGAGCCGCTACCTGGGCAAGGGCGTGCTCAAGGCCGTGCAGAACATCAACAACGACATCAGCGAGGCCGTGCTGGGCCTGGACGCGTCCGAGCAAGCCTTCCTCGACAAGACCTTGATCGACCTGGACGGCACCGACAACAAGAGCCGCCTGGGCGCCAACGCGATGCTGGCCGTCTCGATGGCGGTGGCCAAGGCGGCGGCGGAAGAGTCCGGCCTGCCGCTGTACCGCTACTTCGGCGGCATGAATGGCGTGCAGCTGCCCGTGCCGATGATGAACGTCATCAACGGCGGTGCCCACGCCAACAACAGCCTGGACCTGCAGGAGTTCATGATCATCCCGGTGGGCGCGCCGAGCTTTCGCGAGTCGCTGCGCTACGGTGCCGAGGTCTTCCACGCGTTGAAGAAGATCATCGACGCCAAGGGCATGAGCACCACCGTCGGCGACGAAGGCGGCTTCGCGCCCAGCCTGCCCAGCCACGAGGCCGCGATCCAGTTGATCCTCGAGGCCATCGACAAGGCCGGCTACACCGCCGGCTCGCAGATCGCCATCGGCCTGGACTGCGCCGCCAGCGAGTTCTACAAGGACGGCAAGTACCACCTCGAGGGCGAAGGCCTGACCTTGTCCGCCCCCGAGTGGACCGACATCCTGGCCACCTGGGTCGACAAGTACCCGATCGTCTCGATCGAAGACGGCATGCACGAGGGCGACTGGGACGGCTGGAAGCACCTGACCGAACGCCTGGGCAAGAAGGTGCAACTGGTCGGCGACGACCTGTTCGTCACCAACACGCGCATCCTGAAAGAAGGCATCGATAAGGGCATCGCCAACTCGATCCTCATCAAGATCAACCAGATCGGCACCTTGACCGAGACCTTCGCCGCCATCGAGATGGCCAAGCGCGCGGGCTACACCGCCGTGATCAGCCACCGCTCGGGCGAGACCGAAGACTCGACCATCGCCGACATCGCGGTGGGCACCAACGCCGGCCAGATCAAGACCGGCTCCCTGAGCCGCAGCGACCGCATGGCCAAGTACAACCAGTTGCTGCGCATCGAGGAAGACCTGGGCGACGTCGCCTTCTACCCCGGCCGCGGCGCGTTCTACAACCTCAAGTGATGGGGCACCCGGCCGCGGGAATACCGCGACCACCCGCCGGGCGGGTGCTCAGGCCGCTTGGGAGCGGCCCGGCGCTGGCCTGAGCCCTCTCCGTTCTCCGTCCTGCACAATCCAACCATGCGCTTGCTGCCCCTGGCCCTCGCCGCCCTGCTGGTGCTGGTGCAAGCCGAGCTCTGGTTCGGCAAGGGCGGCATGCCGCACCAGCTCTCCCTGCAGGGCGAGCTGAAAGCCCAGCTGGCCGCCAACGGCCAGGCCCGGGCCCGCAACGAGCAACTCGCTGCCGAGGTGGCCGACTTGCGCGAAGGCACCGAGATGGTCGAGGAAAAGGCGCGGCGCGAGCTGGGGATGGTTCGACCCGACGAGTTGCTCGTCGTGGTCAGCCACAACGCCAAGCCTTGATGCCGGCCCCCACGCCCCCTCCCGGGGGCTGCCCTCAAGGTCTCGTGGGAGACCTCTTCGAGGCTCTGGGGCCCGCGCAGCGGACCGGCGAAGCCGGATCCGCGCACGCCACTTGAAGGCCGGCGACGCTTCGCGCGCCTTGGAAATGTTGGACCAAGTTCTTCAGTTCACGTCGCCGCTGCTGGCCGAAGCGTTCACGCTGTGGGGCAGCCCCACCACCTGGCTGGAGGTGGCGGGCTTCGTCCTCTCGGTCTGGATGGTCGGCTGCAACATGCGCGTCAACCCGCTGGGCTGGCCGCTGGCGATCGCGAGCTCGCTGCTCTACGCCCTGCTGTTCCTGCACAGCAGGCTCTACGGCGAGGCCAGCCTGCAGCTGTTCTTCGTCGCGGTGGCCGGCTGGGGTTGGTGGCAATGGCTGCGCGGCCATGGCGGCGACGGCGGTGCGCTGAAGGTGCATCGCCTGACCCTTCACCAGCGCCTGGGCGCCGCGCTGCTGACCCTGGCCGCCTGGCCGCTATTGGGCTGGCTGCTGGGCCGCTACACCAACTCCGACGTGCCCTACCTCGACGCCCTGCCCACGGTGGCCAGCGTCACCGGGCAGTTCTTGCTGGGGCGCAAGCTGGTCGAGAGCTGGCCGGTGTGGCTGGCGGTGAACCTGGTCAGCATCGCGCTGTTCGGCGCCAAAGCCTTGTGGCTCACGGTCGCGCTGTATGCGGTGTTCGCGGTCTTGTCGGTCGCTGGCTGGCGCGCCTGGGCGCGCCTGGAGGGCCATGTCGATGCCGCGCATTGACCCGCCCGTGCTGATCGCCATCGTCGGTGCCGAAAGCACCGGCAAGAGCACCCTGGCCGAAGTGCTGGCCCGGCGCCTGAACGAGCTCACCGGCTGGCGCAGCACCTGGGTGCCCGAGTACCTGCGCGAATGGTGCGAGCAGGCGGGCCGCACGCCCGCCGTGCACGAGCAGGCGGCCATCGCCGCCGAGCAGGCAAGCCGCATCGAGGCCACGGCCGCGGCCCATGACATCGTCATCTGCGACACCACGCCGTTGATGACGGCGGTCTACCACCAGCATGTCTTCGGCGACCACTCGTTGGACGCGACGGCCCTGGCCTGGCAGCGCCGTTGCGCCGTCACCCTGCTGACCGCACTGGACCTGCCTTGGCAGGCCGACGGCCTGCAGCGCGACGGCCCTCATGTGCGCGAGCCGGTGGACGCCGCCGTGCGCGGCCTGTTGGCCGGCGCCGGCCTGCCCTTCGTGGTCGTCGGCGGCCTGGGCGAGGCACGGCTGGAAGCCGCGGTCGACGCGGTGGCCCCCTGGCTGCGCCAGCTCGGTGCGCCCGCCGCTGGTCTGCTCAGCCGCCTGGCCGACCGCGACGCGGCCCAGCCCGCCTGGCGCTGGGTGTGCGAGAACTGCGACTCGCCGGACTGCGAGCACGCCAGCCTGCGCCAGCGCCAGGCGCTACTGCAACGCCGCTGAGGCCGGCGGCTGGTCTCGCCCCGGCGTGAACAGCTCGCCGACGTCGACCGCGTCAAAGTGGTATTGCTGGCCGCAAAAGTCGCAGCCGATCTCGATGTCGCCCCCGCGCTCGGCGAGGATGGAGTCGGCCTCCTCTCGGCCCAGCCCGCCCAGCATGTTGCGCACCCGCGTGCGCGAGCAAGAGCAGGCGAAGCTCGGCGACAAAGGCTCGAAGCGCAGCAGCGGCTCTTCCCAGAAAAGACGGCGAAGCACGGTGTTGGCGTCCAGCGTCAGCAACTCGTCGGCGGTCAGCGTGGCGGCCAGCATCGCGATGCGGTTGAAGTCTTCCGACTGGCCGATCATGTCCTCGTTCGCCACGTTCAGGCCGGACAGGTTGGCCCCGCCCTGCACCGGCAGGCGCTGGATCAGCAGCCCCGCGGCCACCTCGTCATTGGCGGCCAGCACCAATCGGGTGTCGAGCTGCTCGGACTGCAGCATGTAGTGCTCCAGCACCTGCGACAAGGCCTGCAGCGGCTCGCGCTGGTCACCGTGCAGTGGCACCACGCCCTGGTAGGGTTGCTGGCCAGGCAGGCGGTCCTGCGGGTCCAGCGTGATCGCGCAGCGGCCCTGGCCGTGCAGGTTGAGCATGGCCTCCAGGCGCGCATCGTCGGCCACCTCGCCCACCACCTTGGCGGTGGTGCGGAAAGTGAGGTCCGACCGCGCCTCGGCCACGGCCAGCTTGACCGGCCCGTCACCGAACACCTGAAGGATCAGCGAACCGTTGAACTTGATGTTGGCCTGCATCAGCGTGGCGGCCGCGGCCATCTCGCCCAGCAGCGCGCGCACCGGCGGGGGGAACGGGCCCGCTGGCCCGTTGGCCGCGCGCCGCGCGAGCACCTCGCGCCAACCGCTGGTCAGGCGCACCAGCATGCCGCGCACCGGCAGGCCTTCGAACAGGAACTTGTGCAACTCGTCCATGAATGCCTTCAGCCGATCTTCTTGAGGCCCTGCCGATGGCGGCGGGCGTTGTTCACATACACGTCGGCGCTCAACTTGAGCCGCGCGATCTGCTCGGGCGTCAGCTCGCGCACCGCCTTGGCCGGGCTGCCGACGATCAGCACGCCGTCCGGAAACTCCTTGCCCTCGGTGACCAGCGCCCCGGCACCGACGAGGCAGTTCCTGCCGATGCGCGCGCCGTTGAGCACCACCGCCTTCATGCCGATCAGCGAGCCGTCGCCGATCGTGCAGCTGTGCAGCGTCACCTGGTGGCCCACCGTCACGTCGGTGCCGATGGTCAACGGCATGCCGGCATCGGTGTGCAGCACGCTCAGGTCCTGGATGTTGCTGCGCGCGCCGATCACGAGCCGATCGTTGTCGCCGCGCAGCACGGCGCCGTACCAGACGCTGGCGTCCTCGGCCAGCGACACCCGGCCCATCACCTCGGCCGACTCGGCCACCCAGGCGCTGGGCGCGATGCTCGGGGCGTCTTCGCCCAGTTGGTAGATGGCCATGCTCGCCCCTGCCTCTTGTTCAGTTGGGCCCCGTCGGGCAAGGCGATAATTTTACGGATGGAAGCAAGGGCCGAGGCGCTGAAGGTCTTGTGCGTCGCCGAGCCCGAGCTCAAGGCCCGGCTGGCGCGCGAGTTGCTCGACGCCGTCCGCGCCGGGCTGCAGATCGACACGGCTGCGGCGCTGTCACCCCCACCCTTGTTGCCCGGCCGGCCCGAGCGCCCGGTGCTCGTGCCGCCGAGCGACGTGCCCCGCCGCAGCCCGTTCACGCCGGAAGGCCGCGCCGCTCTGCTCCACGCGGTGTGCCACATCGAGTTCAACGCGATCAACCTGGCGCTCGACGCGGTCTGGCGCTTTGCCGGCATGCCCGTGCGCTACTACCTCGACTGGCTGCAGGTGGCCGGCGAAGAGGCGCTGCACTTCGGCCTGCTGCGCGAGCACCTGCGCCACCTGGGCCACGACTACGGTGACTTCGAGGCCCACGACGGGCTGTGGACCATGGCCGAGAAGACCCGCGACGACATCACCGCCCGCATGGCCCTGGTGCCGCGCACGCTGGAGGCGCGCGGCCTGGACGCCACACCGCCCATGCAGGCCAAGCTGCGCAAGGCCGGCGACCTGCGCGCGGTCGAGATCCTCGACGTGATCCTGCGCGACGAGATCGGCCATGTGGCCATCGGCAACCGCTGGTACCGCTGGCTGTGCGAGTGCGAGGGCCACGACCCAGTGGCCAGCTACGCCGAGTTCGCCACCCGCTACGGTGCACCCCGCCTGAAGGGGCCGTTCAATCTGGACGCCCGGCGTGCCGCTGGCTTCGACGACGCGGAGATCGAGCGCCTGGGGCCATGACCCCTAGAGTCGCGGTTGCGGGAATTCGATAACGGTATAAACTGTATATACCGTTTTTGCAAAGGAGCTCGCCATGAATTCACTCGACGCCACCGACGTCACCCCCATCGACGACGAATCCCCCGCCGACAAGGCCGACGTCGCCAAGAACAAGCTGGTGCGCGACAGCTTCACCATCCCCAAGGCCGAGTACGCCGCCCTGAACGAGCTGAAGCAGCGCGCCACGCGCCTGACCCAGCCGGCCAAGAAAAGCGAGATCCTGCGCGCCGGCATCGCCCTGCTGAAGAGCCTGTCCGACAAGGCTTTCCTGGACGCGCTGGCCGCCGTGCCGAACCTGAAGACCGGCCGCCCCAAGAAGGACGGCGAAGGCGACGATGACTCGGCCGCCAAGGTGGGCAAGCGTGTGCGCGACAAGACGGTTCCCCGCCCTGCGGCCGGTGCCGCCAAGGGCGCCGACAAGGCGGCGAACAAGCCTGCCAAGGCTGCGAAGCCGGCGAAGGCCGACAAGGCTGCCAAGGCAGAGAGGCCTGCCAAGTCCTTGACCAAGGCCGGCAAGCCGGTGGACCCGGCGAAGAGGGCCGCCCGCGTGGCCGCCAAGGCCCAGACCAAGGCCTGAGAAAAGATCGCTGGCTAGGGTTGGGCTTCGAAGAAGTAGTGCTTCAGCCCGGCCAGGATCATCTCGACCGCGATCGCGGTCAGCACCAGGCCCATCAGCTTCTCCAGCGCCGAGACCATCGGCGTGCCCAGCAGTTTGCGGATGCGCTCGGCGGCCAGCAGCACCAGGCCGCTGATCGCCATTGCCAGGGTCAGTGCCAGCACCCATTGCGCGATCCGCTCGGGCTGGCGTGAGGCCAGCAGCAGCACGGTCGCCATGGCCGACGGGCCAGCCAGCAAGGGCACCGCGAGCGGAAAGATCATCGGCTCGCGGCCACCGTCGGTGGCGTAGATCTCGCCACCCGACGCGAAGATCATGCGGATCGAGATGATCAGCAGGATCACCCCGCCCGCCACCTCGAGCGAGCGCTCGGACAGGTGCATCAGGTTCAGGAAACCTTGGCCGGCGAACATGAAGGCCAGCAGCACGCCGAAGGCGATGGCCGCCTCCCGCAAGGCCACCCGCGCGCGCCGCTCTGGCGCCACGCTGCGCAGCACCGAAATGAAGATCGGCAGGCTGCCGAACGGGTCCAGCACGAGCAGCAGCAGGACGAGGGCAGAAACGAAGGTGTGATCCATGGCGCGCGATTGTGCGCGACCGTGCGACCGGCCTGCCGACTCCAATCGTTGTGTGCAGGCGACATTTCCGTCTTCCAGCGGCTCCCATTGACGCCTCAACACAGCTTCACTGTTGCTCGCTTTCTACAATTTGCTGGTCATTTACGACTGCGATGAACATTCTTTGTTTTCATCTCGTCGAAATTTCCATAACTCATCCATTTCTGAGGAGTCTCATCATGACCAGCAGGTTTGCTCTGGCGGCTGCGGTGGCCACGGCTTTCGCCGCCCCAGCCTTTGCGCAAAGCAGCGTCAACGTTTATGGCCGGCTCAATGTCACGGTCGAGAGCGTGAAGGACGACCACACGGGCCGGCAAGGTGAAGTCAACGACAACTCGTCGCGCATCGGTTTCAAGGGCGTGGAAGACCTCGGCGGTGGGCTGAAGGCCGGCTTCCAGATCGAGCACGGCTTCGACGCCACCACGGGCCAACAGGCCAACCCGACGGCCTTCTGGGGCCGGCAGTCGGAAGTCAACTTGAGCGGCAATTTCGGCACGGTGCGTCTCGGCCGCTTCACGAGCGAGGCCTATTTCGCGGTCGCCGACTACATCAGCCTGCACAACCACGACACCGGCGATTCGGCCGACATCTTCTACCTGCCGATCTCGGGCATCACCGACCGCGACCGCAACAAGGTCGGCTACAAGTCGCCGGATTTGAGCGGCTTCGTCTTCCATGCCGCCCTGGGCGTCAAGGAAGGGGCCGACACCGACCAGCTCTACGACCTGGCCGCCAACTACGACCAGGGGCCGTTGCACCTTGGCGCGGGCTACGAGAAGCTGGGCGACGTGAAGCAGTTTGCGCTGCGTGGCCTGTACGAATTCGGCGCCACCACGCTGGGTGCCTATGTAGAGCGGGTCAGCATCCCGGGGCTTGGCGACGCCACGCATTTCCGCATCGCGGCGATGTACACCCTGGGCGCTTCGGAGTTCCACGTCAACGTAGGCCGCGCCGGCGAGTACAGCAACTGGGACAAGAGCGACGCGCTGCAATACACCCTGGCCTACAACTACAACCTGAGCAAGCGCACCAAGGTCTACGGCTACTACACCCGCCTGGACAAGGACGACGTGCTGCATGCCTACGGCGGCAACTTCGACGCCGTGGCCGTGGGCGTTCGCCACAACTTCTGAGCGCGGCGCGCAGCGCCCTCGTCCAAGCCGGCCTTGCGCCGGCTTTTTCATGCCCGCGCGCGTTCAGCCGCGTGGGTGGTGACGGGCGTGCAAGGCCTTGAGCCGCTCACGCGCCACGTGGGTGTAGATGGTCGTGGTCGAGATGTCGGCGTGGCCCAGCAGCAGTTGCACCGCGCGCAGGTCCGCCCCGTGGTTCAGCAAATGGGTCGCGAAGGCATGGCGCAGTGTGTGGGGCGACAGCGGCACCGTCACGCCGGCGTGGGCGGCGTGTTTCTTGACCAGGGTCCAGAACATCTGCCGCGTCATCGGCCCACCGCGGGCGGTGACGAACAAGGCCGGGCTGGCCTGCCCGGCCAGGATCGCCGGCCGACCCTCGCGCACATAGCGCTCGACCCACGAAGCTGCCTCGTCGCCGAAGGGCACGAGGCGTTCCTTGGCGCCCTTGCCGGTCACGCGCAGCACGCCCTCGGCCAAACTCAGGTGCACGCTGGGCAGGTCAACCAGCTCGCTGACCCGCAGGCCGCTGGCGTACATCAGTTCCAGCATGCAGCGGTCGCGCAAGCCCAGCGGCGTTGCCTCGTCCGGCGCGGTCAGCAAGGCCTCGACCTGGGCTTCGCTCAGCGTCTTGGGCACGCGCAGCGCCTGGCGGGCACCGTCCAGCCGCAGCGTCGGGTCGGCGGCCACGTGGCGCTCGCGTAGGGCCCAGCGGTAGAAGCGGCGGAACACGGCCAGCCGGCGGTTGGCGGTCGCGGCGCGCGTCGTGTCGTGGCGGGCGATGGTGTAGCGGCGCAGGTCGGTCTCGCCGGCGCCGGCCAAGGTCTGGCCGGTGGTGGCGGCCAGCCACTGGGCCAGCAGGCTCAGGTCGCGCCGGTAGGCCGCCAGGGTGTTGGCCGACAGGCCGTCTTCCACCCACAAGGCGGCCACGAAGGCGTCGATCAGCGGGTCGGGCGCGGTGGTCGGCGCAGGCTTCGTGCGGGTCGGGGGGCGGGTCGCGGCGCGCGCCATCGGTGCAAAGTCGACAAGGCTGGTTGCGTGGATGCAGCCAGGGTACACCGCGGCGGCGCGAGGCCCGCTGGCACACTCGGGCGATGCCAAACCCGCTGCTGTTGCTGCCGGACTTCCTGCTCATCGTTGCCGGCTACCTGCTGTGCCGCCACACGGCGCTGGACCGGCCCTTGTGGGACGGCGTCGAGAAGCTCGTCTACTACCTGCTGTTCCCGGTGTTGCTGTTCATGTCCATCCTGCGCCAGCCGCTGCAGCCCGGCGCGCTGCTCGCGTTCGCGGGCTGCGGCGTGGCCGTCGTGGGCTGCGGCATCGTGCTGGCCTACGCGCTGCGACGTTGGCCTGGCGTGGACGCGCTGACGCACGCGTCCGGCGCGCAGGCCGCGTTCCGCTTCAACTCCTATGTCGGCCTGGCGCTGGCCGAGCGCCTGGGCGGCCTGCAGGGCGTGGCCTGGCAGGCCTTGCTGGTGGCCTTGTGCGTGCCGCTGTGCAACGTGGCCGCGGTGTGGCCGCTGGCGCGCCAGTCCGGCCTGCACGTGGGCCGCGAGCTGCTGCGCAACCCGCTGATCGTCGGCACCGTGTCGGGCCTGGCTGCCAACCTGCTCGGCGTGCAACTGCCCGAGGTCGTGGCCGTGCCGTTGCAGCGCGTGGGCTCGGCCGCGCTGCCGCTGGGCCTGATGGCCGTGGGCGCCGGCCTGCGCATGGGGGCGCTGCGCGACGCGCCCGGCCTGGCGGCCGCGCTGCTGGGCATCCGCCACCTCGTGCTGCCCGTGCTGGCCATTGCGCTGGTGCTGTGGGCCGGCCTGCCGCCAGGGCAGCAGACCATCGTCGTCGCGTTCGCCGCGCTGCCCACCGCGTCCAGCGCCTATGTGCTGGCCACGCGCATGGGCGGGCACGGGGCGTTCGTCGCGGGGCTGGTCAGCGTGTCGACGCTGCTGGCGATGGCCGGCTTGCCGCTGGCGCTGGCGGCCCTCAACGTGTTGCGCTGAGCGCCTCGCCCGCACCTTGGGCGAGTGCCCAGTCCAGATGTTCGCGCAGCAGCGGCGAGGCCGTGTCCCGCACGGCGGCCAGGGCCTGGCGCAGCGCGGGCGCGGCCGCGTCCTGGGCCGCCAGCGCGTTGCCCATCGCCACCGCCAGGTTGCGCCGCCAGCGCTCGTGGCCGATGCGCCGGATCGCGCTGCCCTCGGTGCGGTGCAGGAACTCGGCCTCGTCCCAGGCCCACAGCGTCAGCAGCCCGGCCCCGCCCAGCGGGGCACGGGTGTCGAAGTCGGGCAGCGTGGTGCGCCGGGCGTACTTGTTCCAGGGGCAGGCCAGCTGGCAGTCGTCGCAGCCGTAGATGCGGTTGCCCATCGGCCGGCGCAGTGCCACTGGGATCGGACCGGCGTGTTCGATGGTCAGGTAAGAGATGCAACGCCGCGCATCGAGCCGGTACGGCGCGACGATCGCCTGCGTCGGGCACGCTTGCACGCAAGCCTCGCAGCTGCCGCAGTGCGCCTGGGCCGGCTCGCTCGTGGGCAGGGCCAGGTCGACGTAGATCTCGCCGAGGAAGAACATCGACCCACCCTCGCGCGACAAGGCCAGCGTGTGCTTGCCGCGCCAGCCCAGGCCGCTGCGCGTGGCCAACTCGGCCTCGAGCACCGGGGCAGAGTCGGTGAACACGCGGTGGCCGAAGGGCCCCGCCACCTCGGCGATGCGATCGGCCAGGGCCTGCAGCCGCTGGCGCAGCACCTTGTGGTAGTCCCGACCGCGGGCGTAGACCGACACCGTGGCCTCGCCCGGCGCGGCGAGCCGCCGCCATTCGCGCTCGGCCCAGTCGTCGGGCGCGTCGCGCGGCAGGTAGTCCATGCGGGCGGTGATCACCCGCACGGTGCCGGGCACCAGCTCGGCGGGGCGTGCGCGCTTGAGGCCATGGGCCTGCATGTAGCCCATCTCGCCGTGGAAGCCCGCTTCGAGCCAGGCCAGCAGGCCCGGTTCGGCGCTGCCCAGGTCCACATCGGCCACGCCGATCTGGGAGAATCCGAGGGCACGTGCCCAGCCCGGCAACTGCTGCGCCACGCAAGCGACCACGTCCTCAAGACCTTGACCCATCCAGCGATTCTAGAAACCCGTTTCCTGCACTGGCCCGACGAAGCGGCCTGCGAGCATTTCGCCTCGCTGCTGGCCGCCGTCCTGGCCCGCGAGCCCGCGCTGCGCGACGCCCGGCTCGAGCTCGACGGCCCGCTGGGCGCCGGCAAGACCACCTTCGTGCGCCACCTGCTGCGCGCGCTGGGCGTGTCGGGCCGCGTCAAGAGCCCGACCTATGCGGTGGTCGAACCCTACGAGCTCACACTGCCCGGCGGCCAGCCGCTGGCCGTGTCGCACTTCGACTTCTACCGTTTCAACGACCCGCGCGAATGGGCCGACGCGGGCTTTCGCGAGGTCTACACCGCCCCCGGCCTGAAGATCGCGGAGTGGGCCGAGAAGGCGGCACCACACCTGCCCGCGCCGGACCTGCGGCTCGCGATCGAGCCCCAAGCCGACGACAGCCGCCAGGTGCGCGCCGAGGCCTGCAGCCCCACGGGCCAGCGCCTGCTGGTCGCCGCGGAGGGCGCATGACGCAGCGGCACGGCGCGCATCGGCGGGGCATGAAGCGGCGTGACGCGCTCGGCCTGGGCGCCCTGGTGCTCACGCTGGGACCGGCCGAGCTGGCCTGGGGCTCGTCCATCCTCGCGGTCCGCGTCTGGCCGGCGGCCGAGTACACGCGGGTCACGATCGAGTCCGACCAGGCCCTGTCGGCCAACCACTTCCTGGCCGACAACCCGCAGCGCCTGGTGGTCGACATCGACAACCTCGAGCTCAGCCCCGCCCTGCGCGAGCTGGTGGGCAAGGTGCGCTCGGACGACCCCTTCATCGCCGGCGTGCGCGTGGGCCAGAACCAGCCGCGCGTGGTGCGCCTGGTCATCGACCTGAAGCAGGCCGTGAAGCCGCAGCAGTTCGCGCTGACGCCGGTGGCGGCCTACCAGCACCGCCTGGTGTTCGACCTCTACCCCACGGAGGCACCGGACCCGCTGCTGGCGCTGATCCGCGAAAAGAACGCGGCCGAGCGCGAAGCCGCGCGCGAGGTGCAGGACGCGCTGGGCGAGTTCATCGGCCGCATCGACAAGCCGGCCGTCGGCCCCGGCGCCGCGGCCTCCAGCCCGCCGCGCGGTGCGTCTGCGCCGCTGGTGACCCCCGCCCCACCGCCCCCGCCCACCGCCGCCCAGCGCGATCGCATGAACCGGCTGGTGATCGTCGCCATCGATCCCGGCCACGGCGGCGAAGACCCCGGCGCCATCGGCCCGAGCGGCCTGAAGGAGAAGGACGTGGTGCTGCAGGTCGCCCTGCAACTGCGCGAGCGCCTGAACACCAAGCCCGGCATGCGCGCGATGCTGACCCGCGACGCCGACTTCTTTGTCCCCCTGCAAGACCGGGTCGCCAAGGCGCGCCGGGTGCAGGCCGACCTGTTCGTGTCCATCCACGCCGACGCCTTCTTCACGCCCGAGGCCCGCGGCGCCAGCGTGTTCGCGCTGAGCCAGACCGGCGCCAGCAGCAGCGCCGCGCGCTGGATGGCGCAGAAGGAGAACGCCGCCGACGTGGTGGGCGGCGTCAATGCCGCGACCAAGGACACCCAGGTGCTGCGCGCCTTGCTGGACATGAGCACGACCGCCCAGATCAAGGACAGCCTGCGCGTGGGCCACGAGGTGCTCAACCGCATCGGCCTGGTCGGCCGGCTGCACAAGGACAAGGTCGAGCAGGCGGGCTTCGCGGTGCTGAAGGCACCGGACATCCCGTCCATCCTGGTCGAGACCGCGTTCATCTCGAACCCCGACGAGGAAGACAAGCTGCGCGACCCGGCCTACCAGCGCCGCCTGGTCGAGGCCTTGTTCAGCGGCATCGAGCGCTACTTCGCGAAGAACCCGCCGCTGTCGCGCAACCGCGGCACCTAGAACGCCGCGGGCAACGCGCCGCGCAGGGCGTTGCAGACCACCAGCGCCTCGGCGCGCTCGACATCGGCCCGCGTCAGCCGCCGCTCGCCGGCCGCCCATGCCGGGTCGGCCAGCAGCGCGGCGCGCATCACACCGGGCAAGGCACCGTCGGCCAGCGGCGGCGTCCACCAACGGCCGTCGAGCCGGGCGAACACCGTGCTGCGCCCACCTTCGACCAGCACGCCGTCCTCGCGCAGGAACAGGCTGTCGAAGGCCCCTGCTGCCACCGCCTGCTGCACGCCCCGGTCGTAGGCCGCGCGATCGCTGGTCTTGTGGGCGGCCAGCGGGCGTGCCAGCGGCAGGTGCTCATCGGCCCAGCGCAGGCGCACGCGGCCGGCGGGCAACGATTCCAGCGGCGCCTGCTGCCATTCGATGCGCCCGTCGTGGTGCAGCGCCAGGCGCACGCGGGTGTCGCCTTGGTGGGTCAACACCCGGGTCTGCGCGGCCAGCGCGTCCATGAGATGGGCCTCGTCCAACGCAAAGCCCAGCAGCGCCGCGCTGCGCCGCAGGCGGGCCAGGTGGCCCGGCCACAACGGCACGCCCCGACCCGGCACATGCCGCATCGTCTCGATCAGCACGAAGCCCGGGTCCAGGCCGGTGAGGAAACGCGCCTTCACGCGGCACTCGGCGCGTTCGTCGGCCGCACGGCTGTCCAGCACGATGCCGGCACCGACGCCCAGCTGCGCTGGCGCCAGGCCTTGCCGTTCCTCGCCCAGCACCAGGGTGCGGATGGCCACCGAAAGGCAGAAGTCGCCCAGCGGCTCGCCGTCGCGCGGCGCGTCCACCCAGCCGAGGGCGCCGCAGTACAGGCCCCGCGGCGAGCCTTCGAGCCGACGGATCAGGCCCATGGTGTGGCGCTTGGGCGCCCCGGTGATCGAGCCGCAGGGGAAGGTGGCGCGCAGCAGCTCGGGCATGCCCACGTCGGCGCGGCGGCGCGCCTGCACGGTCGAGGTCATCTGCCATACCGTCGCATACGGCTCGACCGAGAACAGCGCCGGCACCGTCACCGAACCCGGTACGGCGATGCGTCCCAGGTCGTTGCGCAGCAGGTCCACGATCATCAGGTTCTCGGCCCGGTTCTTCTCGTCGGCACGCAGCCAGCCGGCCCGTGCCTGGTCGGCCGGCGGGTCGTCGGGACAGCGCGGTGCCGTGCCCTTCATCGGCCGCGCGGTGAGGCGGCCCCCTTCGTGGCGCAGGAAGAGCTCGGGCGACAGCGACAGCACATGGCGCGGGCCAGTCGGCCCCGCCTGTGGCAGCGCGACCAGGGCGCCATAGCCCACCGGCTGGCGGGCCCGCAGTCGCCGGTACAGCGCCACCGGCGAGCCGAACACCTCGCCCTGCAGGCGGTCAGTGAAATTGACCTGGTAGGTCTCGCCGTCCCGGATCGCCCGGTGGATGTGGTCGATCGCCTGGTCGAAAGCCGCATCGCCGGTCTGCTCGGCCAGGCCCAGGGCGCCGGCCACCGTGGGCTCGGCCGAGTGGCCGTCCAGCGCGCGCAGCCAGGCCTCGGTGTCGGCCGGCTCGAGCCGGTCGAGCCGGCGGAACATCAGCACCCGCAGGCCGCCGACCCGGGCCGGGCTGGCCTCGGCAGGCGGCCAGGCGGCCACACCGTGCAGCTCGGCGCCCCACTCGTAGTCGGCCAGCAGCACGGCGTGCAGGCCGGCCCGCAGGTCGGCATCGACCGCGGCCCAGGTGGCCTCGAGCATGCCGGGGCTTTCCGCGCGGTGCTCGTGTGCGAAACCGGTGTAGCGGCGGCTGGCGGCGGCTGCCCCGGGCGACAGGTCGTCCAGCAGCGCGTAGATGCTGCCGTCGTCGGGCGTGGTCACGGAGCCGTCACGGCGCCGGGCGGCGCAGCCGGGTGCGCACCGCGCCTACCAGCACGAACAGGCCCGGGATCAGGATCATGGCCCAGAAGATCTTCTCGAGGTTGGCCTGCACCCAGGGCTTGCTGCCGAACCAGTAGCCGGTCAGCGTGACGCTGCCCACCCACAGCGCGCCGCCGGTGATGTCGAAGAAGGTGAAGCGCCGCCGCGTCATTGCCGTCACCCCCGCCACGAAAGGGGCGAAGGTGCGCAAGAAGGGCATGAAGCGGCCGACGACCAAGGTGATGCCGCCGTAGCGCTCGAAGAAGTCGTGCGCCTTCAGGAAGGCCGTCTTGTTGAACCAGCGCGAGCTCTCCCACTGGAAGACCTTGGGCCCGAGGTGGCGGCCGATCGTGTAGTTGCTCTGGTTGCCGGCCACCGCCGCGGCGAACATCAGCGCCAGCGACAGGCCGATGTCCATCGCCCCGGTGCCGCACAGGGTGCCGACGACGAAGAGCAGCGAATCCCCCGGCAGAAAGGGCATGACCACCACGCCGGTCTCGACGAAGATGATCGCGAACAGCAGCGCGTAGACCCACAGCCCGTGCTGGGCCACGAACACCGCCAGGTGTTTGTCGATGTGAAGGACCAGGTCGATCAAGAAGGCCAGCAATTCCATGGGCGGCGATTATCCCCAGGCAGGTGCAGGCGCCCGGGCTTCCTACAATCCACCGATGACTGCCCTGGCCACCGGAACCCCGACCGACAGCGACACCGCCGCCGCGCGCCGCGCCATCCGCGAGCTGCCCGACGAACTGGTGAGCCAGATCGCCGCCGGCGAGGTGGTCGAGCGGCCGGCTTCGGTGGTGCGCGAGCTGGTCGACAACGCACTGGACGCCGGCGCCACGCAGATCACCGTCAAGCTGGTGGCCGGCGGCATCCGCGCCATCGTGGTCGAGGACGATGGCAGCGGCATCCCCGCCGACGAGCTGCCGCTGGCGATCAAGCGCCACGCCACCAGCAAGATCCGCTCGCTGGCCGAGCTGGAGGGCGTGGCCACCATGGGCTTTCGCGGCGAGGCGCTGGCCGCCATCGCCTCGGTCAGCGAGCTGGCCATCGTCAGCCGCACCGCCGACGCGCCGCATGCCTGGCGCCTGGACGCGCGCAGCGGCGAGCTGCAACCCGCCGCGCGCGCCGCGGGCACCAGCATCGAGGTGCGCGAGCTGTTCTTCAGCACGCCGGCGCGGCGCAAGTTCCTGAAAAGCGAAGCCACCGAGCTGGCCCACGCCACCGAGGCCGTGCGCCGCCATGCGCTGGCTCGGCCCGATGTGGGCTTCGCGATCTGGCACGAGGGCAAGCTGGTGGAGCAATGGCGCCGCGCCACCCACGAGCAGCGCATGGCCGACGTGCTGGGCCCCGAGTTCGTGGCCGACAGCCGCGCGGTGGCGCATGCCGCAGGCCCGATGCGCGTGCTGGGCCGCGCCGGCCTGCCCGAGGCCTCGCGCGCCCGGCCCGACCACCAGTACGCCTACGTCAACGGCCGTTTCGTGCGCGACAAGCTGGTGGCACACGCGTTGCGCAGCGCCTATGAAGACGTGCTGCACGGCCAGCGCCAGCCGGCCTACGTGCTGTTCATCGACATCGAGCCGACGCGGGTCGACGTCAACGTGCACCCGACCAAGATCGAGGTTCGCTTTCGCGAGTCGGGCGAGGTCTACAGCGCGGTGCGGCGCGCGGTCGAGGGCGTGCTGGCCGCCACTGGCGGCAGCCCTGCCGGGCGGGCGGTGGCGGCCGAGGCGCCGCCCGCTTCGTCGGCCGGCGCACCGGCTGCCTACACCCCTGCACCGACTGCAGCGGTGCCCTGGGGCGCCCAGCAACAGCGCTTGGGCCTGGCAGACCTGGGCGTGCTGTACGCGCGCGAGGCACCGGCGCCCTGGTCGGCCTCCCCGGCATCGACCAGCGCGCCGCTTGCCGCCACGGCGGACTTGCCACCGCCTTCCGACGACGCCCGGCCCGACTGGCCGCTGGGCCGTGCGTTGGCCCAGCTGGCCGGCGTCTACGTGCTGGCCGAGAACGCACAAGGCCTGATCGTGGTCGACATGCATGCGGCCCACGAGCGCATCGTCTACGAGCGCCTGAAGGCCGCGGCGCGCCAAGCCCCGCTGGTCGCGCAGCCGCTGCTGATCCCCACCACCTTCGCCGCCACGCGCGAAGAGGTGGCCGTGGCCGAGGCCCGCGCCACCGACCTGGCCGCGCTGGGCCTGGACATCTCGCCGCTCGGCCCCACCACGCTGGCCGTGCGCGCGCGCCCGGCCGCCCTGCCCGACGCCGAGCCGGTCGAGCTGGCCCGCTCGGTGCTGCGCGAGCTGGCGGAGCTGGCCGAGGCCGACGCGGGCCGGCTGATCGAGCGGGCGCAGGACGAGATCCTCGCCACCATGGCCTGCCACGGCGCGGTGCGCGCCAACCGGCGCCTGACAATCGAAGAGATGAACGGCCTGCTGCGCCAGATGGAAGCCACCGAGCGCGCCGACCAGTGCAACCACGGCCGGCCCACCTGGCGCCAGGTCACGATGAAAGAACTGGACGCGCTGTTCTTAAGAGGGCGCTGACAACACCATGCGATCCGACCGAGACATTCAGCGCACGCCCAAGCGGCCCGTGCGCAAGACGGCGACTGCCGGGCCGGCGACGAGCAAGGACGCGCCGGCCGACGCTGCTGCGACGGCAACGCCCGCGTCCAAGGTGCCGGTGACGTTTGCCCCGTCGCAACACCCGCCGATGCAGCGACACCCGCGAAACACGCCGGTGCAAACGCCCTCGCGCGGCGCACCGGCGCGGCCTGCGTCGCCTGGCCCCGCGCCCCAGCCACGCCACGCCGCGCCAACGGAGCGGCCCAGCGGCCCGCGGCGTGTCAGCCGCGACGAGGCGCCGCCGCCGCAGACCCGGCCGGTACCGCGGCCGCCGACGCCGCGCACGTCCAGCGAAGAAGGCATCCGCCTGTCCAAGCTGCTGGGCGACCGCGGCCTGGCCTCGCGCCGCGAAGCCGACGACTGGATCGCCGCCGGCTGGGTCAAGGTCGATGGCCAGATGGCCGTGCTGGGCCAGCGCGTGCTGCCCGCGGCCAAGATCGAGATCGACCCCGCGGCCCACCAGTTGCAGGCGCAGCGCGTGACCATCCTGCTGCACAAGCCGATCGGCTATGTGAGTGGCCAGGCCGAGGACGGCTACGAACCCGCCAGCGTTTTGGTGACCGCCGCCAACCACTGGACGGACGACCCCACCCGCCGCCCCTGGCACCCCGGCCACGGCCGCCACCTGGCCCCGGCCGGCCGGCTGGACATCGATTCCACCGGCCTGCTGGTGCTGACCCAGGACGGCCGCATCGCCAAGCACCTGATCGGCGAGGATTCGCTGGTCGAAAAGGAATACCTGGTGCGCGTGGAGCACACCGGCAACGTGCCGCCCCAGGCCAGCTTCCCTACGGCTGAGCTGACCAAGCTGCAACACGGCCTGTCGCTCGACGGCCAACTGCTCAAGCCCGCCAAGGTCAGCTGGGCCAACGAAGACCAGTTGCGCTTCGTGCTGCGCGAAGGCCGCAAGCGCCAGATCCGCCGTATGTGCGAGCAGGTCGGCCTCAAGGTCGTCGGCCTCAAGCGCGTACGCATCGGCAGCGTGGTGCTGGGCAAGCTGCCTGCGGGCCAGTGGCGCTATCTGGGCGCACACGAGCGGTTCTAGAGGCCCCCACGCCCCCTCTCGGGGGCTGCCCCCCGAGGGGGCTCGCGCAGCGGACCGGCGAAGCCGGATCCGCGCACGCCACTGGAACGACGGCGGCTCCTCCGGAGCGCCTTCAAACGCCCAACAACTCCACCTCGAACACCAGCGTTGCGTTCGGCGGGATGACCCCGCCTGCACCGCGGCGGCCGTAGCCCAGGTGCGGGGGAATCACCAGCACGCGCTTGCCGCCCACCTGCATGCCTTGCACGCCCAAGTCCCAACCCTGGATCACCATGCCGGCGCCAAGGTCGAACTCGAAGGGCTCGTTGCGGTCCTTGCTGGAGTCGAACTTGCGCCCGCGCTGGTTCGGCGCCGAAGCGTCGTGCAGCCAGCCGGTGTAGTGCACGGTCACCGAGGCGCCCTCCTCGGCCAGCTCGCCCGTGCCGACCACCACATCGGTGATCTCCAGCTTCGGCCGCTCGGGCGTGGGCAGCAATTCGACCTCGAACACCAGGGTCGCGTTCGGCGGGATCACGCCACCCGCGCCGCGCGCGCCGTAGCCCATCTCGGGCGGGATGGTCAGCACCCGCGTGCCGCCCACCTGCATGCCCTGCACGCCCTCGTCCCAGCCGCGGATCACCTGGCCCGCGCCCAGCGCAAACTCGAAGGGCTCGCCCCGGTCCTTGCTGGAATCGAACTTGCGCCCACGGCCCTCGGGTGCGGCGGGGTCGTGCAGCCAGCCGGTGTAGTGCACCGTCACGGTCTGGCCCGCGGCGGCGGTATCGCCGCTGCCGGTCACGCGGTCGTCGATCTGCAGGCCGGTCGGCGTGCTCATGGTTCGTCCTTTCAAGTGTTGGGCGCTGCGCCGCCGGGCGCCGCGAAGGCCGGCATCATGCCACCGCGCGCAGCGGCCAGGCCGCGGCCCAGGCATCGGTGGCCGCGGCAAGCCAGCAGGCCAGGCTGGTCGACGGCAGGTCCGCAGGCAGGCCCAGCACCCCGCCGGCCGCCTGAACGGCCCGAAGCGGCTCGGTCAGGTCCAGCGCCTCGGCGCCGTTCTGCTTGGACAGCTTCTGCCCGTCCCCCGCCAGCACCAGGGGCGTGTGCAGGTAGGCCGGCGTCGGTAGGCCCAGGCCACGTTGCAGGTGAGTCTGCCGCGGCGTGTTGTCGGCCAGGTCCTCGCCCCGCACGACGTGCGTGATGCCCTGGTCGGCGTCGTCCACCACCACGGCCAACTGATAGGCCCACAGCCCGTCCGCGCGCTTGAGCACGAAGTCGCCCACCTCGGCGGTCAGGTTCTGGCGCTGCTTGCCCAGGCGGCGGTCCTGCCAATCGATCCACAGGTCGGCACCAGACGCATCGGTGCGCAGCCGCCAGGCCCGCGCGGGCCGGCCATCGAGGCCGTGGCGGCAGGTGCCGGGGTAGACGCGCTCAGCGTGGCGCTCGTGCTGCCAGCCCTGGGCGACCAGCGCGGCCTCGATGTCCTTGCGGCTGCAGGCGCAGGGGTAGGCCAGGCCGGCGGCCAGCAGGCGCTGCAGGGCCGCCTCGTAGAGCGCCCCGCGGGAGGACTGCCACAGCGGCGGCTCGTCCGGCAGCAGGCCGCAGGTCGCCAGTTGCTGCATGATCAGCGCGTCGGCGCCGGGCACGCAGCGCGGGCCGTCCACGTCCTCGATGCGCAACAGCCAGCGGCCACCGTGGGCCCGCGCGTCCAGCCAGCTGGCGAGGGCCGCCACCAGCGAGCCCGCGTGCAGCGGCCCGGTGGGCGACGGCGCGAAGCGGCCGACGTAGGCCCCCGGCTTCATGCCTCGCCGAGCACCCCGTGCGCCTGTGGCAAGTGCCGCTCCAGCAGCGCCTTGCGCGTGGCCGGGCTCGCCAGTTGCTCCAGCCACCAAGCCAGGGCCAGGCCCTGCGGCGCCTTCTTGGGCTGCGGCACGGCCGTGCTGCGCCAGGCATAGGCCATGCTGCCCACACGCTGGTGGCGCTTGACCTGGCGCGCCACCAGGTGGCCGTGGCGCAGGTGCTCGCGCACCAGCGGCTCGGGCACGAAGCCGCAGCCCAGGCAGCGCAGCTGGGCCTCGATCTTGGCCTGCATGCTGGACACGGTCAGCACGTCCTGCCCCGGCAGCAGGTTCACGGTGATCGGCGTCAGGCGCATGGCCGAGTCGGCTACCGCCACGGCACGGTGGCGCACGATCTCGTCGTCGGTCAGCGGCTCGGGCAAGGCGGCCAGCGGGTGGTGCGGCGCCATCACGAAGACGAAATTCAGATCGCCCAACACCTTCAACTCGATGCCCGGTGGCGCCGGCGTGTCGGCCGGCACGCCCAGCGCCAGGTCGGCCTGGCCCGAGACCAGCGCCTCCCAGGTGCCGGCCATCACCTCGGTGCGCAGGCGCAGGCGGGTGCCGGGGCCGGGCTCGCCGTCGCCGCTGGGCCGCAGGGCGTAGAAGGCCTCGCACAGCTCGAGCAGGGTCAGGCGCGACAGCACGTCGTCGGCGGCGATGGTCAGCTCGGTCTCCCAGCCGGTGGACACGCGGCGCACGCGCTGCGCCACCGCGTCCATCTCGGCCAGCAGGCGGCGCCCCTCGTTGAGCAGCTCCTCACCGGCCGCGGTGAGCTGGGCCTGGCGCGAGCGGCGGTCGAACAGCAGCACGTCCAGCGCGTCCTCGAGCTGACGCACGCTGTAGGTCAGTGCCGAGGGCACCTTGCCCAGCGCGCGGGCCGCCGCGGCGAAGCTGCCGGTGCGGGCGATCGTGTCCATCATCGCCAGGGCGTCCGGCGTCAGGGCGTTGCGTCGTTCGAGGGTCATGCGTCGGGTGGGGGTGGGCAGTTCATCTTATTTGAAAGCTCGCTTCAAGCCCTGGCACCCCGCCCGGTGGCGGGCTTGCCTACATTGGATGCACACACAGAGATTGGAGGTCCCCGATGATCACCCTGCGCAAGGCCGAAGACCGCGGCGTCGCCGACCACGGCTGGCTCAAGAGCTTCCACACCTTCTCCTTCGCCGACTACTACGACCCCGCCCACATGGGTGTGGGCAACCTGCGCGTCATCAACGACGACCGCATCGCCCCCGGCACGGGCTTCGGCACCCACGGCCACCGCGACATGGAAATCGTCAGCTACGTGCTCGAAGGCGAGCTGGCTCACAAGGACAGCATGGGCAACGGCGCCGCCATCCGCCCGGGCGAGGTGCAGCGCATGACGGCCGGCACCGGGGTGCGCCACAGCGAGTTCAACCACGCCCAGGGCCAGACCACGCACTTCCTGCAGATCTGGCTGCTGCCGGCCCGCGCCAACCTCACGCCGGGCTACGAGCAGAAGGCCTTCGGCGCGGCCGACAAGCGCGGCCACCTGCGCCTGGTGGCCGCACCGGAGGGCCAGGTCGGCGATTCGGGCGCGGTGACGCTGCACGCCGACGCGGCCATCCGTGCCGGCCTGTTCGACGGCGACGAGCGCGACGAGCTGGCACTGGACTCGACGCGCCTGACCTACGTGCACGTGGCCGAAGGCGAGGTGCTGCTCAACGGCCAGCACCGCCTGAAGGCCGGCGACGGCGCCACGCTGGACGGCGAGGCCCGGCTGACCTTGTCCGACGGCCGCGCCGCCGACGTGCTGGTCTTCGACCTGGCCCGCCTGGCCTGAAGAAGAACGCCCGCGGCACCGCCCGGGGCCATTAAAGTCCAGGCCCATGAGCCTGAGCTTCGATGCCCTGAGCGTGCTGCCGGCCACCGACTGGCTGGCCGTCGCCGGCCTGTTCGCCGCCTGGGTCAGCTACGCCCGCTTCGCGAAGAAGCGGGCCAACGTGCAGCCCTCGATCCTGGACGCCACCAACCGCATCCGCCGGCAGTGGATGCTGCAGACCACCCGGCGCGAGAACCGGGTGATCGACGGCGTGGTGGTGCAGAGCCTGGCCACCAGCCCTTCGTTCTTCGCGTCCACCACCATCCTGATCATCGGCGGCCTGCTCGCCGTGCTGGGCACCACCGACAAGGCGACCGACTTCGTGCGCGAGATCCCGTTCGCCGCGCGCACCTCCGTGCTGGTGTTCGACCTCAAGGTGGCCATGCTCACGGCCATCTTCGTCTACGCCTTCTTCCGCTTCACCTGGAGCATGCGGCAGTACACCTTCGGCGCGCTGCTGGTGGCCTCGGCGCCCGAGTTCACTCACCCCTGGACCGAAGACGAGCGCCAGGCCTTTGCCGAGCGCGCCGGCCGCGTGATGGGCCTGGCGGCCGAGACCTTCAACGACGGCCTGCGTGCCTACTACATGGCCTTCGCGGCCATCGGCTGGTTCTTCTCGCCCTGGGCCTGCCTGGCGGCCACGGCCTTCGTGGTGGGCGTGCTGTACCGGCGCGAGTTCCAGTCCGACGTGCTGGTCGCGCTGCGCGGCGACTGAAGTTCAGTCCCTCGGCAGCATCTCGGCCGCGTCCTCTTCGGACACATGCCGGCGCAGGATGCGCGCCATGCTGCCGTCGCGCACCAGCTCGTGGACGAGACCACGCCAGTAGGCCAGCTCGGCCTCGCTGAACTGCGAGCGCGCGAGCACCAGCCCGGCCGGGATCACCGCGCCCTGGGGTGCCCAGTCCAGCCCCACCAGCTGCGGCTTGCGCGGGTGCTCGGCGGCATAGTGGCGCATCACGAAGGGCTGGCCGATGACCGCGTCCACGCTGCCTTCGGCCAGCAGGCGCAGCAGTTGCCCGTCGTCGGTGGCCTCGACGACCCGGCCCTGGGAGCGAGCCTGGTCCAGCACCGCGTCGTAGGCCGGCGTGTGCTTGTAGCCACGCACGGCACCCCAGCGCAGGCGGGGGTTGGCCATGAACTCGGCCAGGCCGCCGGGCACCGGCGCATGCGTCTGCAGCATCCACACGCTGTGGCGCAGCAGCACGTAGGGGGCGAAGGCGTAGAGCTTCTCGCGCTCGGGCGTGGCGATGCCCGACGGCGTCATGTCCAGGCGGCCGGCCTCCAGCTCGGGCCAGATGCGGGCCCGCGTCATGACCATGCCTTCGAAGCGGCAACCGCTGCGCTTCTTCAGCTCGCGCAGCAGGTCCACGTCGATGCCGGTGCCGCTGAAGCCGGCGTCGTCCGTGCCGGCCGTGTCGTAGAGCACCCCGGTGACGTAGAAAGCCACGCGCAACGGGCGCTCGGGGCACGGCACCGCGGCGGCCGCGGTCGGGCCTCGGGCCATGGCGGTGGCTGCGGCGATGGCAAGTGCGGCCCAGGCCAAGCTGCCCACGAGCAACGCCCGCAGTGCAGACCACGCCTGGCACCTCCGCCCGCTCTTCGGCTGACGATCCCTCCGGTGCATCGCCGGATGCTGCCCTGCGCGGCGGGGTGGCGCAAGCGGGTTCACCGCAGCCCCAGGAAGTCCTTCACGGCCGCCACGGTGCGCGCGGGGTCTTCCTCGTGCGGCACGTGGCCCAGCTCGGGGAAGACCACCAGCCGGCTGCCGGCAATGTCGCGTGCGAAATGATCGCCATTCGCGGGCGGGATCAACCGGTCTCGCCCACCCCAGATCACCAGCGTGGGCAGCTTCAGCGTGGCGATGCGCGCTGCATCGTCGCCCAGATTCAGCTGCCGCATGCGCAGGCGCAGCGCGTGGCGGTTGCCCTCGCGCAGGTTCAGCTCGAAATAGCGGTCGACCAAAGCCGGCGTGACCTTGGACGGGTCGCCGTAGACGTTTTGCACGCTGGCCTCGACCAGGCCGCGCGGCAGGAACCACTCGCTGAGCGCGCTCAGCACGGGCAGACGGGCGATCCGAAAGCCGATCGGCATGTCCTCGGGCTCGAAGGCGTAGCCGGACGCGTCGACCAGCACCAGGCGCTCCACCCGCGCCGGCGCCAGCGCGGCCACGCGCCAGGCCACCTCGCCGCCCAGCGAGTTGCCCGCCAGCACGGCCTTCTGCACGTGCAACTGGTCCAGCAGGTCGACCACGAAGCGGGCCAGGGTGTCGCCGCGGTAGTCGTCCGGCGCGTACTGGCCAGCGAACGGGCCGGTCAGGCCGAAGCCGGGCAGGTCGAAGCTGATGACCCGCCGTTGAGCCTTCAGGCCGGCCACCCAGCCCTCCCAGGTGTGCAGGCTGGCCGAGGTGCCGTGGATCAGCACGATGGGCGTCGCGTCGTCGCGCGGGCCCTCGTCGCGCAGGTGCACCATCTGGCCCTTGACCTCGACGAAGTCCGACGGTGGCAGCGCCCAGCGCGCGACCAGCGTTTCCACCGGCCGGTCCGGCGCGCGGGCCAGCGGCACCGCCAGCGCGGTGAGCATCAGCAGCACGCCGAAGGCGCGCCAGAGCAGCATCTTCATGCGGCCACCTCGCGCGCGATGTCGGCGGCGGGCTGCAGGTCCACGGCCAGCCCTTCCCGCTCGTCGAACACAAAGCAGCGGCCGCGCCAGTGCGGCGCCCCGTCGGTCTGCTCGAAATAGCGCAGGATGCCGCCTTCCAACTGGTAGCCATGCTCGATGCCCAGGTCCTGCATCACCAGCGCGGCTTTCTCGCAGCGGATGCCGCCGGTGCAGTAGCTGACCACGGTCTTGCCCGCCAGCGCGTCGCGGTGCGCGGCCAGCGCGGCGGGGAAGTCCGAAAAGCGCTGCAGCCGCCAGTCGATGGCGCCCTCGAAGGCGCCCGCGTCCACCTCGAAGCCATTGCGCGTGTCCAGCATCACCACGGGGCGGCCGGCATCGTCGCGCCCGGCGTCGAGCCAGCGCGCCAGCGTGGCGGGCGCCACCGCGGGTGCGCGTCCGTCCACCGGGCGGACCGCCGGCATGTTCATGCGGATGATCTCGCGCTTGACCTTGACCTTCAGCCGGCGGAAGGGCTGGCCGTCGCTCCAGCTTTCCTTGGCGTCCAGCCCGGCGAAGGGCGGGTCTTCACGCAGGGCCGCGAGCCAGCCGCGCAGCGCACCGGGCGGCCCGGCCAGGAAGAGGTTGATGCCTTCTTCGGCCAGCAGCACCGTGCCCTTCAGGCCGCCAGCCTGGGCGGTGTCGAACAGGCGCTGGCGGCGCTCGTCGAGCCGGTCGAGCGCGACGAAACGGTAGGTGGACACATTGAGCACGGCATCGGGCATCCAAAAATTGTAGGGGCCCCGGGTTGCCCCGAGGCGGGGCCAACCCTGCTGGACGAGCCGGGGCCCCTCGCCTACGCTGCGCGCCATGACAGAACCGCCCTCGCCTCACGCCCCCGAACAAGAACAAGAAGATCACCCCGCCCCGCGCACCGGCACCCTCACCGCCCCGCTGCACACCCTGCCCTGGTCCGCCCCGTTTCGCTGGCTGGCACTCGGCTGGCGCGACTTCGCTCGCGCGCCGGGCATCGGCCTGTTCTACGGCCTGTGCTTCGTGGGCATGGGCTGGGCGCTGATGAAGGTCTTCGAGCACGCCCCGGCCTACACGCTGGCGCTGTCGGCCGGCTTCCTGCTGATGGGGCCCTTCCTGTGCCTGGGCCTGTACCAGACCAGCAAGGTGCTCGAGCAAGGCGGCGAGCCCGATTTCGGCGCGTCGTTGATGGCCTGGGACACCCGCACCGGCACGCTGGCCATCTTCGGCTTCGTGCTGCTGGTGTTGGAGATGCTGTGGGGCCGCGCGTCGCTGGTGATCTTTGCCGTCAGCTTCGACGGCATGCCCGATTTCAAGGGCTCGCTCGCGGCCCTGCTGGACCCGGAGAACCTGAACTTCATCGTCGCCTACGTGATCGTGGGCGGCGTCTTCGCGGGGCTGATCTACGCGATCAGCGTGGTCTCGATCCCGATGATCCTGGACCGACCCACCGACGCCATCACAGCCGGCCTGACCAGCTTTCGCCTCGTGCTCAGCCAGCCCGGCGTGATGCTGCTGTGGGGCGCCCTGCTGACGGTGCTGGTGGTGCTGGCCATGCTGCCCTGGTTCGCCGGGCTGCTGGTGATGGGCCCCGTGGCGGGGCATGCCACCTGGCACGCCTACCGTGCGGCCGTGGGCACGGCCGACGAAGCCAGCGCCCCCGCGGCGGCTACCTGAACTCGCGCTCGCGCAGCCACTTCGTCGCGACCCACTTCTCGCCCGCGATCACCGGGGCGCCGCCGTGCAGCGTCTTGGTGCTCACGTGCGGCGCGTGGTAGCTGAAGAAGACCGCGTTGCCTTTGACGGGTGACACCTCCAGGCCCACATCGGGGAAGGTGGTGCCGCCGCCCTTCTCGGGCGTGTTCAGGTACATCACCAGTGTGCCCACACGTTGGCCGCCGCGCGAGAGGATGGTCGGCGTGCCAGGGTGGACGGGGTCGAAGTAGTCGTGGTGCGGCTTGTACTCGGCGCCGGGCCGGTAGCGCAGCACCTGCAGGCCCTCGCCATTGACCAGCGGCCAGTTCAGCAGGCCGGCGATGCGCCGCTCGATGCGATCGCAGACCGGGAACTCGCCGCGCTCGAAGAACATGCCGTCGCTGGTGCGGGCGGTGTTCACCTCGCTGCCACCGGTCTCGTTGACCACGGTCTCCGAGCGCACCAGGCGCTGGCGCGACAAGGCCACCAGTTCGTCGCATTCGGCGTCACTCAGGAAGCCGCCGAAGACCACCACGCGCGGCAGCGCCATCGAGAACAGCATCTTCACCTCGTGGCCGTCGACCATGAGGCTGCTGGGCGAGTCCTGCAGGGCCGGCTCGGGCAGCGGCGCCCGGCCGGGCACCGGCTTGCCCTTGGCCTGCAGGTGCTCGGTCAGCGTCGTCTCCATGGCCTCGATGGCCACGTCTTCCGGCCAGCCGCCGCTGCGCATGGCGGCCAGCACGTCCTCCGGCGGGAAGCCGGCCTCGGCCTGGGCCACGATCCAGGCGCGCAACTCGGGGGTGATGCTCGGGTGGGTGGTGGTGATCGTCGTCATGCGCCAATTTTGGCAGCACGGCGGTGCCCGGGATCAGGCCTGCAACAACTTGAAAGCATGCATCCAGTCGTTGCGAAGGAAACCGGGAATGCACCACAGCATGCACAACGGCTCGATCGCCCGCGCGGCCACGGCGCCGCCCATGTCGGCAGCATCCCAGCCCACCTCGGCCAGCAGCGCCGTGGCCTGCGCCTTGGCCCCCGCGTCGTCGCCGGCGATGAACATGGTCGGCCGGCCGCCGGCGAGCTGGGGGTCGATCATCAACCCCGCGCCCACCGAGTTGAAGGCCTTGACCAGCTTCAGCGCCGGGAAGGCCTTCTGCAGCCGTTCCATCAGCGAATCGTCCAACGTGGTGAAAAACCGCAGCACGCCCTGCTCGGGCGGCAGATCGGCGATCGGGTTGGTGGCGTCGATCACCAGCTTGCCCGCGAGGTGGCGGCCGGCGTCGGCGCCGCGCAGCGCGGCCTCGGCCGCCGTGCCCTTGACGGCCAGCACCGCCAGCTCGCCGAAGGCCGCCGTGTCGGCCAAGCCACCCACCTGCACCGAAGGATGGGCCGCGGCCCAGTCGGCCAGCTTGCCCGGCTCGCGGGTGCCCACCATCACCGCATGGCCATGCGCGGCGAAGCCCGCCGCCAGCGTCTGTGCCACCGAGCCCGAACCGAGGATTGCGATCTTCATGACGACTGTCCTTTGCATCTTGCCGGCCCGACCACCGGGCCTGCGATGAGCCGCACTGTAGGCATCGGGAAGAGCAACTGGAAGTCACCATAGATTGATGCATTGATGAACTTTGGTTGATAATTGCTGGCATGAAGCAACTGCAGGGCCTGCTGGCTTTCGTCGAGGCCGCATCGGCCGGCAGCCTGGCGGCGGCGGCCGAACGGCTGGAGCTGACGCCGGCCGCCGTCAGCAAGAGCCTGGCCAAGCTCGAAGCCCAGCTCGGCGTGCGCCTGCTGCAGCGGAGCACGCGGCGGCTGGCGCTCACCGCCGAGGGCGAGCGCTTTCTCGAGAAGGCTCGCTTGGCCCTGCGCTCGCTCGACGAAGCGGTGGCCGACGTGACCCAGAGCGCCAGCACACCGCAGGGCCGGGTGCGCATCTCGGTGGGCCATGCCTTCGGCCGCCAGTGGGTGTTGCCGCTGCTGCCGGCGCTGGGGCGCGAGCATCCAGGGCTGTCCATCGAGTTGGACCTGGACAACCGGCCGGTGGACTTGGTGGCCGAGGGCTACGACATTGGCATCCGCGGCGGCTTCATCGAAGACTCAAGCCTGGTGGCGCGGCGCATCTGCCACCTGCCCGTGGCCCTGCTGGCCAGCCCGGCCTACCTGCGCCGCGCCGGCGTGCCGCGCAGCGTGGACGAGTTGAAAGGCCACGACTGCGTGGCCGTGCGCTTTGCCGGCAGCACGCCCAGCCCCTGGCGCTTTCGCGCGGCCGCAGGCTCGCGTGGCCAGCGGCGCGTAGAGATCCAGCCCCAACCCCGCCTGGCCGTGAGCGACCCCGCCGCCGTGCTGGACCTGGCCCTGGCCGGCGCCGGCATCGTGCAGGCTGGCCTGCATCACGCCCTGCCCTACCTGCGCAGCGGCCGCCTGAAGCTGCTGCTGGTGGACCGCCACGATCCCGGCGAGCGCGAGGTGGTGCTGCACTACCCGCACCGCCGCTACCTGGCCCCGCGAGTGCGGGTGGTGGTGGACGCGCTGCTGGCCGAGTTGGCGAAGGCGAAAGACCTGCACATGAGCGTGCAGGACGTGCTGGTTGAAGTGACGGGGGCGGAAGCTGGTGCCCGGTGATGGTGGCTAAGCCGATTCCTGCAAAGGTGGCGCATCGCGCCGGGCGGCACCCGCTGGGGAGAGCGTTCGCGTTCGAGCCTTCTCGAACGTTCAGCGCGCCCGGTGGCTCAACCTTCGACGCGAGTGGCGGACCGCTTGCGGGACGCCCCCTTGCAGGTAGGGGCAGGCAGCATTGCACGGCCGCTCATGGTGGCGGACGACGAGCTCACTCAGTGCAGCATCCCCTGCCCCCGGGCACGAAGAGCGAGCGCCGCGGGAGCTGGTGCTATGGGCACTTGATGAGTGTCAGCGTCTGGCCCATGTAGGCAGCAACATTCTTGTTGGGGCCTTTGCCACACTGGAATGTCACCAACAGGATCATCGCCCCTGCTCCTTCCGGCACTTTGCAAAGCGAATCATTGACGTCGACTTCACATTGGGCGGCGCCTTCGCACATGCCAAGACTCGGCTCGCAAGTCTTCTTGGCTTGCGGGTCGCCGAACTTTGCCGAGAGGATGTGGACCTTGTCGTCATCGGCGAATGCGTGGCTGCAAAGGGCAAAGAGGCTGATGGCGATAGCAGCGCGAACGGTCATGTTGGTCTTCCTTTGGACGGATCTGGAACGTTGACAAGGCAGTGTCTCGTAGTCAACTGTTGACTGGCCCGAGGCCCCTATGTCTAGGGGCGCGACGGCTGCAGTATGCAGCCTGATGGAATCGATGAACCTCATCGGACGAACTGCAGTTGCCGGTGAACGTCCTGAATGCGGTCACGGGTGAATGGCAGTTCGGGGTCGGCAGCGGCGCTTCTTCCGCGAGCCCAGCACATCGCCCCTCGCGCCAACCGCTGAAATGCCAATGGGCAACCGCGCCTCAGCCACCACGGCGGAACACCAGCCGGTCCCGCTCCGACGCAGAAGCATCGTAGGCATACCCATCCGCATCGAAAGCGCGCAGGGCCTTGACGGTGCTCGCGCGCGTCTGGATCGCATGCCGCGCCATCGCGCCGCGGGCCCGCTTGGCGAAGAAGCTGATCACCTTCCACTGGCCACCGTGCCATTCCTCGAACAAGCATTCGACCACCCGCGCCCGCAGCGCCGGCCGCAGTGCGGCGCGTGAATACTCCTGCGAGGCCAGGTTGACCACGATCGGTGCTCGCTCGCCGGCCTGCAACTCGTTCAAGGCCTCGGCCAGGGTGTCGCCCCAGTAGCCGTACAGATCCTTCGCGCCGCCGGGCGTGGGCAGGCGCGTGCCCATCTCCAGCCGGTAGGGTTGCAGCTTGTCCAGCGGCTTGAGCAGGCCATACAGGCCCGACAGGATCACCACGTGGCGCTGGGCCCATGTCCAGTCCGCCGCGTCCAGCGTAGCGGCTTGCAAGCCCTCGTAGACATCGCCGTTGAAGGCCAGTGCCGCTGGCCGGCTGTTGGCGGTGCTGAAGCGGGTGGACCAGGCCGCATAGCGTGCCACGTTCAACTGCGCCAGCGGGTCGGACAGCTCCATCAGCGTGGCGATGCGGGCCGGCGTGTAGCCGCGCAGCACGCCGATCAACGCCTCGGCCTCGTCGACATAGCGCGGCCGCGTGGCGCGCTTGGCCAGGGCCGGCGGCACGGGCGTGTCGTAGTCCAAGGTCTTGGCGGGGGACAGCAGGAAGAGCATGGTCGAAGGTGGTTGAAGGTGTCAGGCGGCCGGCGCCTCGGGCGGCACCACGCCGGGCACGCGCCAGCGGCGGGTCAGACCCCAGGTCTCCTTGCGCAACAGGGCGGCGGCGCTGTCGCTCAGCGTGCTGGGCTCGCCGGGCGGTGCCGCGCCGATGGGCCGGCCCAGGCGCTCGTCCACGCGGTCGGCACGCCCTCGCCTGGGCTGCAGCATCGCCGCGTCGAAGGGCTCGCCGATGAACTCGCAGATGGCAGCCAACGCCGCCGACGGGTCGGCGGTCAACCACGCATACGGCACCTGGAAGACCTGGCCCGGCGCGCTGGCCGCTGCCGCGCGCAGCGCCCGGTCCACGCGGCGAAATTGCTGGATCAGTTGCTGGTCGGTCTGCGCCAGCCACGCCAGTTGATCCGCCGGCTTGCCCGCCGCCAGCTCGCGCTGCAGCCGGTGGCGGTAGGAGTCGACCACCTCGGTCGGCTCGCGCACGCAGGCCAGCACGCGGGCCTGCGGAAACAGCGCGAACACGCGCGGCAGGCAATGCACATGGGCCGGTGTCTTCTCCAGCGGCCGCTGGCCGGGGTAGACCTCGTGTGCGGCGTGGGCGAAGAAGGCGCGAATCAGGTCATCGTCACCCAGCGAGGCCGCATCGCCACCGCCCAGGGCGGCCAGGTGGCGGCGCAGCGCGGCCAGGGGCTCGGGCCCGCGCAGGTAGGCCTGCTGCATGGGGCGCGGCGGGTCGGCCAGCAGCGCACGCGGCTCGTGGAAGACGAAGGTCTCAAAGACGTGCGGCACGGCGAACAGCGCCGGGTGGCGGGCCAGCGCCAGCAGCAGGGCCGAGGTGCCGCTGCGCTCCTGGCCGCAGACGAACACCGGCCGGGCTGCGCCGGCCCAGGCGCGCAGCGCGCCGAGGTCATCCAGCCAGGCCAAGCTCAAGCCTCGTCGCCGCCGTCGGCCTGGCCGCGCGCGGCCAGCCGGTCGGCCAGGCCGGGCACGGCGCCCAGCGCGGCAGCCCAGGTGCGGTGCGGGATGTGGCTGCGCAGGCGCTCGATCGCGCAGTTCACCAGCGCCACCGGCAGCTCGTGGCCCACGCCCTGGGCGATGTCGATCGTGGCGTCGCCTTGCAACTCGGCGATGCGCTGCATCGCAGCGCGGGCATGGTCGGCGGGGATCACCGGGTCTTCGCTGCCGTGGAAGAAGTGCAGCGTCGTGTGCTGCAAGGCCTTGTCGGGCAGGCTGCCGTAGCGGCCGGCAAACGCCAGCACCCGACCGGCCAGGCCGTCCTCGGCCTGCGCCAGCTCGAGGGCGCAGACCGCCCCTTGCGAAAAGCCGACCAGGGCCGTGGCCGCCGAGCCGACGCCGGTGCGCTGCTGCGCCCCGCGCACGAACGCGGACAGCCGGGGCAGCACGGCCCGCGCCCGCTCGGCGCGCTTGAGGTCGTCGATGCCCTGCAACGAGAACCACTGCCGGCCGGCGAACATGCCGCTGGGGTCGCCGTCGAAGCGCTCGAAGCCGTCCGGCACCAGCACCGCCGCCTGCGGAAAGGCGCGGCGCAGCGCCTCGGCCAGGGGTGCCATGCCGTCGGCGCTGTCGCCCACGCCGTGCAGCACCAGCATCAGTTGCTCGGCCCGCCCTTGCGCGGGCAGCCATTGAAGGACTCGGGTTTCTTCTGCCATGCGGCCGATTGTCGCGCGCCGGGCGCGGGCGGCGCGGGCTGACCAACCGCTCACTTACGCAGCCCGGCAGCCACCGGATGCAGGCGCCGACTGCCGCGCGGGGTTTCCTTCACGCGGCTGCATCCATCGACCGACGGCCCCGCGTAAGGAGCCTCACGCCAGCCGATCCGCGCTGGTGCCCCCAACCGAGGTCAACCGAGGAGACCCCTTCATGAACCGCACTTCCCTGCTCGTCCGCCTGGCGCCGCTGGCCGCCGCCGCGGCCCTGGCCGGCGCCGCCGTGCCCAGCTTTGCCTCCAGCCACCGCGAGGCGCCCTTCATCGCTGGCCAGCCCAAGGTGGACGGCACCGACTTCTACATGTTCCGCAGCTACGAGACCGGCCGCTCCGGCTACGTGACGCTGATCGCCAACTACCAGCCGCTGCAGGCGGCCTACGGCGGGCCGAACTACTTCGACATGGACCAGAACGCGCTGTACGAGATCAACATCGACAACAACGGCGACGCCAAAGAAGACCTGACCTTCCAGTTCCGCTTCACCAACACGCTGGCCAACGGCGGCAAGGGCATCGAGCTGATGCCGGGCAAGAAGAACGTCGCGATCCCGCTGATCCAGGCCGGCCCGGTGGCCAACGTCAAAGACGCCAACCTCAACGTCGCACAGACCTACAGCGTGATCATGATGCAGGGCGACCGCCGCAAGGGCACGCCGTGGACGATCACCAACGCCGACAACGGCAGCGCCACCTTCGACAAGCCGGCCGACAACATCGGCACCAAGACCATCGCCGACTATGCCGGCTACGCGGCCAAGCACACTTACAACATCAACATCCCGAACTGCGCTATGCCGGGCAAGATGTTCGTCGGCCAGCGCGCCGAGGGCTTCGCGGTCAACCTGGGCGTGATCTTCGACCTGGTGCACGCGCCCATCGACGTGATCACCGACCCGAGCAAGATCGGCCTGTTCCCCAACATCATCGGCGACGACAACGTCACCACGCTGGCGCTGGAGATCCCCATCAGCTGCCTGACACAGGGTGCCGAGCCGGTCATTGGCGGCTGGACCACGGCCAGCGTGCGCCAGACGCACAACATCGACGCCTCGCCCCGCTCGGGCCTGGGCAAGGTCGACAAGAGCACCGGCGACTGGGTGCAGGTGTCGCGCCTGGGCATGCCCCTGGTCAACGAGGTGGTCATCGGCCTGAAGGACAAGGACAAGTTCAACGCCTCGCAGCCCAGCGGCGATGGCCAGTTCCTGACCTACGTGACCAACCCGACGCTGCCCAAGCTGCTGGAGATCGCGCTGCCGTTGCCCAACAGCGCGCCGACCAACTACCCGCGCAGCGACCTGACGACGACCTTCCTCACGGGCATCCCCGGCGTGAACCAGCCCGCCGGCGTGGTGGCGTCTGAAATGCTGCGGCTGAACACGGCGATCCCGCCGGTGCCCTTCGCGCAGCAGAACCGCCTGGGCGTGCTCGGCAACATTCTGGCCGGTGGCAACGACCTGGCGGGCTACCCGAACGGCCGCCGCCCGAAGGACGACGTGGTCGACATCTCACTGGTGGCGATGATGGGCGGGTTGTGCATGGCCAACGGCGACACCAACGCGCTGGGCCTGGGCACCAAGTGCCGCCCCAAGGCCGTGCCGCTGGGCACCACCGCCTACAACCTGCACGACGCCGTCGACCAGGCCGTGACGCCCTTCCTGCCGGGCTTCCCGTACCTGAACACGCCGACCCCCGGGGCCCAGTAAGGCCCTCCCGGCCACCCGCGCTGCACAGGCCCGGGTGGCCTTTCTCCTCCACTGTCTGCAGATTTCCCCTTTCCTTTCGCCGGAGCCTCCACCGTGCGCAGTCGCCTACCCACCTTCTTCGCCCTGCTGCTCGCCGCCGCCGGCCCTGCCGCACTGGCCGCGCCACGCACGCCCACCGACGACCACGAGGTCATCGAGCGCCTGCCGGCCCGTTTGCCCGGCGCTGGCCCCCGCCGCGCCGCGCGGCGCAGCGCCACGCGCTGCAGGAGGCGCCCTCGGCCAACCTGCCGCTGGCCCTGGCGCTGGCCCGCCGCGCGATCGACCAGGCCCGCGCGAGCGGCGACCCGCGCGACTGGGGCCAGGCCCAGGCCGCCCTCGCGCCCTGGTGGGCGGCCGATGCACCGCCACCGGCCGTGCGCCTGCTGCGTGCCACCATCCGCCAGGGCCAGCATGACTTCGCCGCGGCGCTGGGCGACCTGGACGCGGTGCTGGCCGCCACGCCGGCCGCTACATCGGCCACTGCACCGGCCGGCGCTGATGCCGCCCCGGCGCTGCGCCGCGCTGCCTGGCACGGCCGCGCGGGTGCCGACGACGCGCTGGCGCTGCGGGCCCAGGCCGAGCTGACCCGTGCGTCCATCCACCAGGTGCAGGGCCGCTACGACCTGGCCCGCCAGGGCTGCGAGCGCCTGGCCGGCCCGGACTACGCCGCGCTCGGCGCTGCCGTCGCGGCACCGGCCCAGGCCTGCCTGGCCGAGCTGAGCCAGCTGCAGGGCCGCGTGGGCGCACGCAAGGCCGACGCCCAGCTGGCCGCGCTTGGCGCGGCGGACGATCCCTGGCTGGCCCTGCTGCGCGCCGAGTTGGCCCAGCGCAGCGGCCGGCCCGGCGCGGACGCCTTGTTCCGCACGGCCACCGCAGGCCCGCAGCCGGGCATCTATGCCCTGGCCGCGCGCGCCGACTGGCTGCTCGACCAAGGCCGCGCCCGCGACGTGGCCAAGCTGCTCGCCGGCCGGGACGCCGCGGACGCGCTGATGCTGCGCCGCGTGATCGCCGAGCGGCGGCTGCTTGGGGCGCGTGCTGCCGCGGCCGACTTCCCGCCCGCGCTGCAACGCGACGTGGCCGACCTGCAAGCCCGCTTCGACGCGGCCCTGGTGCGCGGCGACCGCAGCCATGCCCGCGAGCAGGCCCGCTTCGCGCTGGATGTGCTGGGCGACGCCACGGCCGCGCTGGCCCTGGCCCAGGCCAACTGGGCCTGGCAGCGTGAGCCCGCCGACGCGCTGCTGCTGCTGCGGGCATCGGTGGCCGCCGGCCAGCCGGCCGCCGCCGAGCCGGCGCGGCAGTGGGCCGCCGACCAAGGCTTCAGCGACGTTCGTTGGCCGCGTCTCGCCACCAGCACGCACCACACGGCACCCACCACGAAGCTCACCACCCCGTCCACCACCCCACGCACCGGGAGCACCACGTGACCCAGGCCTTCGATACCGGCTCATTGCGCCACGCGCGCTGGGCCCTGGCCGTTGCGGCGGCTTTGCTCGCCATCGCGCTGGCACCCGCCCCGGCCCAGGCCCACGCCCCCAGCAATGCGACGCTGAGCCTGGCGGCCGAGGCCGACCACGGCGTGCAGCAGCGCTGGGACATCGCCCTGCGCGACCTGGACCGCGTGCTGCCCGTGGACGCCGACGACGACGGCCAGATCACCTGGGCCGAGTTGCGCACGGCCTGGCCACAGATCGCAGCGCTGGCCGACGACGGCCTGCGGCTGTCGACCGACCGCGGTGCCTGCACGGCCGGCCCGCTGCTGGCCCCGCGCATCGACGGCCATGCCGACGGCACCTACGCCGTGCTCGAGCGCCGCTGGCAATGCCCGGGCGACGCGGGCGCGGCCGGCCTGCGGGTCGACTACCGGCTGTTCGCCGACGCCGACGCCTCGCACCGCGGCCTGCTGCAATGGCGAGCGGCGCCGGGTGCGGCGGCGGCCACGGCCGTGCTCGCCCCGGCCACCGGCCCGGTGGCGATGGCGGGCCGGGAACCGTCCGGCGCCGCGTCGGCCGAGAGCACGCCCGCCGCAGATGCCCGACCGTCGACCCTGCTGGGCTTCGTCGCCGAGGGTGTGCACCACATCCTGATCGGCACCGACCACGTGCTGTTCCTGCTGGCGCTGCTGCTGCCCTCGGTGTTGCTGCCTGCCGCGGGCGCCCGCTGGACGCAGGCGCTGGTGCAGGTGGCCAAGGTGGTCACGGCCTTCACGGTGGCCCACTCGATCACGCTGGCGCTGGCGGTGCTCGGCATCGCGAACCCGCCGTCGCGCATCGTCGAGTCATTGATCGCGGCGAGCGTGGTGCTGGCCGCGGTCGACAACCTGAAGCGCTTCCTGCCCGGCGTGCGCTGGCAGCTCGCCTTCGTGTTCGGCCTGGTGCACGGCTTCGGCTTCGCCGGCGCATTGGCCGAGCTGGGGCTGGACCAGGGCGCGCTGGCACGCACGCTGGTGGGCTTCAACCTGGGTGTGGAGCTGGGACAGCTGGGCATCGTGGCGGTGGCGCTGCCGCTGGCCTGGTGGCTGCGGAACACCGTGTTCTACCGGCGCGCGGTGCTGGGCGGCGGCTCGCTGGCGATCGCCGCGGTGGCTGCGCTGTGGTTCGCCGAGCGGGCCTTCGACGTGGCGCTGCTGGGTTGAGCGGCCGCCGGTCTAGTGGTGGAAGTGGGTGAAGCCAGCCACCGGCTCGCGCTCGGTGACCAGGGTGTTTTCCACCGCCGCCGGGTCGGCATGGCCCAGCGACATGCCGCAGACCACGGCCTCGTGCTCGCCCAGGCCCAGCTCGGCGGCGATCACGCGGTGGAACTGGTTGAACGCGGCCTGGGGACAGGTGTCCAGGCCGCGGGCGCGCGCGGCGACCATCACGCTCTGCAGGAACATGCCGTAGTCCAGCCAGCTGCCCTGCTGCATCACGCGGTCGATGGTGAAGATCAGGCCCACCGGCGCGTCGAAGAAGTCGTAGTTGCGGCCGTGCTGGGCGTGCATGCGGGCCTTGTCGGCTTTGCCGATGCCGAGCAGGCCGTACAGGTCCCAGCCGACCTTGCGGCGGCGGTCGATGTAGGGCGCCCGCCACTCCGTGGGGTAGTAGGCGTATTCCTCGGTGTGCTGCGCGCGCTGGGCCGGGTCGTCGTAGGCGGCACGGATGGCCGCCGACAGGCGCAGGCGGGCCTCGCCGGTCAGCACGTGCACGCGCCAGGGCTGGGTGTTGGTGCCCGACGGTGCGCGCGCCGCCACCGACAGGATCGCTTCGATCGTCTCGCGCGGCACCGGCGTGGGCAAGAAGGCGCGGATCGAGCGGCGGCTGGTGATGGCCGCGTCAACGGCGGCGGTGCTCTCGGATGTCACGCGGGTGGGCTCGCTCATCATCGTCAGGCCTTGAGGTGGTCGAGCGCAGCCAGCAGCGCTGGCGGCAAGGCCGTGGGGCGGCGCGTTTCGCGGTCCACGTAGACGTGCACGAAGTGCCCGGCGGCGGCGCTGAGCGCCTCGCCGGCCGCGAAAAGCCCGACCTCGTAGCGCACGCTGGAGCGGCCGACATGAGCCACGCGCAACCCGGCGTCCACCGCCTGCGGGTAAGTCAGCGACGAGAAGTAGTTGCAGTGCGTCTCGATCACCAGGCCGATCACCGGGCTGGTCTCGATCTGCAGCGCGCCGGCGTCGATCAGGTAGCCGTTCACCGCGGTGTCGAAGAAGCTGTAGTAGACGACGTTGTTGACGTGGCCGTAGACGTCGTTGTCCATCCAGCGGGTGCAGATCTGGCGAAACGCGCGGTAGGCGTCGCGCGGTTGCGGCTGGGGGCGGGAGGTGTCGGGGGGGGGCGCACTCATGACGCCGATTCTTCCATTGCCTCGGCCTCGCGGCGCTGCCAGGCCTGCCAGCTCTCGGCCGCCAGCGCCAGGGTGCGGGCCTGGATGGCCACGGTCTCGTGGATGTCGCGGCCGTAGCCGCCGGCCATGCTGAGCGCCACCGGGATGCGGCGCTCGCGCAGCGCGGCCAGCACGCGGCGGTCGCGCTCGGCCAGACCGGCGGCGCTCACCTTCAGCCGTCCCAGGCGGTCGTTCTCGTGCGGGTCGGCCCCGGCCAGGTAGAAGGCCAGGCCGGGCGGCCGGCCCTGTGACGCGGAATCATGGCGGCGCCAGACATCGGCCAGGCCCGCATCCAGCGCCGCCAAGTAGTTGGCGTCGTCGCAGCCATCGGGCAGGTCCACGTCCAGGTCGCTGGCCACCTTGCGGAACGGGAAGTTGCGCTCGCCGTGCATCGAGAAGGTGAACACCGTCGGGTCGTCGGCAAAGATGGCCGCGGTGCCGTTGCCCTGGTGCACGTCCAGGTCGATCACCAGCACCCTCAGCAGCGCCCGGTGGACACGGTGCCACTCGGCCTGCATCAGCCGCGCCGCCACGGCCACGTCGTTGAACACACAGTAGCCCGAGCCCTTGTCGGCGCTGGCATGGTGGGTGCCGCCGGCCAGGTTGGCCGAGACGCCTTCGGCCAGCGCGGTGCGCGCCGCGGCGATGGTCGCACCCACCGAGCGGCGTGCGCGCTCGGCCATGCGGGGCGACCAAGGGAAGCCGATTTCGCGCTGCGCCGCCGGGCTGAGCAGGCCTTCGGCCACGGCCGTCACGTAGACAGGGTCGTGGGCCAGGGCCAATTCGCCGTCGCTGGCGGCGGGTGCCTCTTCGAGCCGGATGTCGGGCTGGTCCGCCGCCACCCGGTCGCGCAGCAGCCGGTACTTGGGCATCGGGAAGCGGTGCCCCTCGGGCAGCGGGAGGACGAAATGGTCGGAGGTGAAAGCCCGCATGGTTGGCACGGCAATGTGCCACAGGCATGAAAACTAGGCTTTCTTACCTACTTTGCTGCACCGCACCAAAAAGAGCTTGCAAACCTGCGGGGGAACCCTATACTTTCACTTATGTTGCAGCGCACCATAGGTTTGGCAAGGCTGCAGTGGCTTCCGTTACCCGACGCACTCACCCCAGGAGATGAACATGCTGACCGCTGAACAACTGATCGCCGCCCAGAAGGCCAACGTCGAAACCCTGTTCGACCTGACGAACAAGGCCTTCGAAGGCGTTGAAAAGCTCGTCGAGCTGAACCTGCAAGTCGCCAAGGCGTCGCTGGGCGAAGTCGCCGAAACCGCCAAGGCCACCCTGTCGGTCAAGGACGCGCAAGAGCTGCTGTCGCTGCAAGCCGGCCTGCTGCAACCGGCCGCCGAGAAGGCCGCCGCCTACAGCCGCCACCTGTACGACATCGCCGCCTCGACCAACGCCGAAGTGACCAAGGTCGCCGAAAGCCAGCTGGCCGACGCCCAGAAGAAGTTCATGGCCACGGTGGACACCGCCGTCAAGAACGCCCCGGCCGGCACCGAAAGCGCCGTCGCCCTGGTGAAGTCGGCCATCTCCGCCGCCAACAACGCCTACGAAAGCGCCCACAAGGCCGCCAAGCAGGCCGCTGAAGTCGCCGAAGCCAACTTCCAGGCCGTGACCAGCACCGCCGTGAAGGCCACCGCGGCCCCCAAGGCCCGCCGCGCCGCCTGAAAACCCGAAGGAACCTGACGCTGTCTGACTCAACAGCCAACCGAGGAGCACGCGGCCGCAGTTCACAGTGACGGAACTTCCGTCGCGTGTCGGTTGTCTGTCTGAAAGCCGTGCCTTCCTGAGTGGCGCGGCCTTCATGGAAGGTTGTCTCCTCGGTACCTCTTGAAAGACTGGCTTTCCAGGTACCTTCCAACCCGGCTGCGCCTTGGCGGAGCCGGGTTTTTTTCTGCCTGTCGCTCTGCCTGCCGATCGACCCGTCGCGGGCTCAGCGGGTCAGCGCCGCCAAGCGTTGGCGCAGTTGCGGCAGCATGGCCAGCGCCGCCTCGCGCCCAGCCTGCACGGCCTTCATGCGGGCAGTGAAGTCGGCGCTCGACACGCCGACCAGCGAGGGCCGCAGCACCACGTCGGCCTCTTTGAGCTCGAAGCGGTTGATGCTGCGCCCCATGATGGCGAAGGTCTGCAGCAGCATGTGCAGCGCGTCCCCCGTGGCGTTGCCGTCTGGCGGCGACGAGATGTCCACTGCGATCACCAGCTCGGCCCCCATCTGGCGCGCAAAGCGCACCGGCACGGGCGACACCAAGCCGCCGTCCACATACTCGCGGCCGCCGATCTTGACCGGCTGGAACACCGCCGGCACCGCGCTGGACGCCCGCACCGCGACCCCCACGTCGCCCCGCTGGAAGAGGATGGGCTGGCCGTCGGCCAGGTCGGTGGCCACGATGCCCAGCGGCAGCCTCATCTGCTCGATCGACAGCCCGCCCGTCTGGCTGCGCACGTAGCGCGCCAGGCCCTCGCCGCGGATCAAGCCCCGGCCGGGGAAGGACCAGTCGGTCAGTGCCGATTCGTCCATGCTCTGCGCCAGCGAGGCCATCTCGACCCCGCTCTTGCCGGAGGCGTACATGGCCGCCACCAGGCTGCCGGCCGAGGTGCCCACCACCAGGTCGGGCCGGATGCCCTGCTCTTCCAGCACCTGGATCACCCCGATGTGGGCGAACCCGCGCGCGGCGCCCCCCCCCAGCGCCAGCCCGATGCGGGGCGGCTTCGGCGGCGGGGGCGGCACAGCGGGCGGCGGTGCCGGCGGCGGCGGCGGCTCGGCCATCACCACCGGCTTCGGCGGCGGCGCGGTCTGGCAAGCCGCCAGCGGCAGCCCGACAGCGGCGGCCAACAACAGTCGGGCACAGGCGGCGCGGCGGCCGGCGTCAGGTCGTTGGCCGACCTCTTTAGATTCAGAAGAAATATTCAAGTGAATTTTGTGTTCTTTTCAAGCATATGAGGGATCCGTAGAGTGCCGATCAAGCCCTGTCAAAGGGCAAACCCTATACGAACCCATGTACCAGTACACCGCATTCGACCGCCAGTTCGTCCACCAACGGGCGGCGCAGTTCCGGGACCAGCTGACGCGCAACCTCGCCGGTGAGCTGGCCGACGACGACTTCCGCCCGCTGCGCCTGCAGAACGGCTGGTACATCCAGCGGCACGCGCCCATGCTTCGGGTGGCGGTGCCCTATGGTGAATTGTCGTCGCGCCAGCTGCGCCAGCTGGCCCGCATCGCGCGTGAACTCGACCGCGGTTTCGGCCACTTCACGACGCGGCAGAACATGCAGTTCAACTGGATCCCGCTGCCGCGCTCGGCGGACGCGATGGACCTGCTGGCCGATGTCGACATGCACGGCATCCAGACCTCGGGCAACTGCATCCGCAACATCACCAGCGACGCGCTGGCCGGCGTCGCGCCGGACGAGATCGTCGACCCGCGGCCATACTGCGAGATCCTGCGCCAGTGGAGCACGCTGCACCCCGAGTTCGCCTTCCTGCCGCGCAAGTTCAAGATCGCCGTCAGCGGCGCCGCCGAGGACCGCGCCGCCATCGCCTGGCACGACGTGGGCCTGCAACTGGTAAGGAGAGCCCCTGAGTCTGGGCTAAAGCCCAGCCCGTCCCCCGAGGGGATCAAGGAGCTAGGGAGCGGCCCGTCGCCCCTTGAGAACGAGGCCGGCGAGGTCGGCTTCAAGGTCTACGTGGGTGGCGGCATGGGCCGCACCCCGGTGATCGGCACCGTGGTGAACGCCTTCGTGCCCTGGCAGGAGATCCTGGTCTACCTCGAGGCCATCGTCCGCGTCTACAACCGTTTCGGCCGGCGTGACAACGCCTACAAGGCGCGCATCAAGATCCTGGTCAAGGCCGAGGGCCAGAAGTTCGTCGACGCGGTCAACGCCGAGTTCGCCAAGATCCTCGAGCACGACGTGGACGGCCGCGAGCACATCATCCCCGCTTCCGAGCTGGAGCGCGTGGCGCGACACTTCGTGACGCCCGCCGGCGTGCGCCCGGCCACCAACAGCTTCGACCCGAACCGCACCGGCCCGGCGCCCGCCGCCTTCCTGCGCTGGCTGGAGCGCAACGTGCACGGCCACCGCGTGCCTGGCTACCGAGCCGTGACGCTGTCGCTCAAGCGCCCGGGCCAGGCCCCCGGCGACGTGACGGCGAGCCAAATGGAAGCGGCTGCCACCATCGCCGACCGCTATTCCCTGGGCGAGCTGCGCGTCAGCCACGACCAGAACCTGGTGCTGCCCTGGGTGCGCGAGGCCGACCTGCTGTCCGTCTGGCATGCCGCCAAGGACGCGAGCTTCGCCACGCCCAACATCGGCCTGCTGACCGACATGATCGCCTGCCCCGGCGGTGACTTCTGCGCGCTGGCCAATGCCCGCTCGATCCCCGTGGCGGCCAGCATCACCGAGCGCTTCGACGACCTGGACGCGCTGTACGACATCGGCGACATCGACCTGCACATCAGCGGTTGCATGAATTCCTGCGGCCACCACCACACCGGCCACATCGGCATCCTCGGCGTCGACAAGGACGGTGCCGAGTGGTACCAGGTCTCAGTGGCCGGCTCGGACGGCTCCACGCTGAGCGGCGCCGCGGTGCCGGGCAAGGTGATCGGCCCGTCGTTCTCGGCCGACGAGGTGCCCGACGTGGTCGAAGCCCTGATCGACGTCTACCGGCGCGAGCGCCAGCCGGGCGAGCATTTCGTGGACACGGCCCGCCGCCTGGGCGTGGCCCCGTTCCGTGCCGCGGCCGATGCCGTGCGCCGCGACACCGCCCAGCCCGCCACGCCGGCCACAGCCCGGCGCGAGGCCGAAATCGCGGAGGCCCTGTGATGAGCGCCCGCCCGGAAGTGAAGTTCGTCCAGCCCGGCCAGGACCCGTGGCGCGCCGTGATCGGCGAGTTCGGCCCGCTGCCGCAGCCTGCCGTGGCAGCCCACAGCCTGCTCACGCTGGAGCAGTGGCAGGCCGTGCGAAGCACCTGGCCTGCCGGCGTGCCGGTGGGCGTCAGCCTGCCCAACACCGCCGACGTGGAAGACCTGGCCGACGACCTGCCCCGCCTCGCGCTGGTCGCCCTGCAGTTCCCCAAGTGGGTCGATGGCCGCGCCTACAGCCAGGCCCGCGTGCTGCGTGCCCGCCTGCACTATGCGGGCGAAGTGCGCGCCACCGGCGACGTGGTGGTCGACATGCTGCCGCTGCTGCAGCGCACCGGCTTCGACGCGGTCGAGCTGCGCCCCGGCCAGAACGAGGCCACCGCCCGCCGCACCCTGCAGATAGTCACCGAGCACTACCAGGGCGACGTGCACCAGACGCGTCCGCTGTTTTCGAGGGTTCCCGCATGAGCGTCAACGATTCTTCCCTGCTGCCGGGCGCGGCTGCATCGTCCAGCGCCATCTCGCTGTACGCCCGCCACACCGAGGGCTACGAAGAGCGCGTCGAGGCCACCATCGCCCAGCTGCGCCAGGCCGCGTTGGACCACCCCGGCTCCATCGTGCAGGCCACCAGCCTGGGCGCCGAAGACATGGTGCTGACCGACCTGATCGCGAAGCTGAACCTGCCGATCGCCGTCGGCACGCTGCAGACGGGCAAGCTGCACGCCGAGACGACCGCGCTGATCCCCGCCATCGAAGCGCGCTACGGCCTGAAGGTCGAGGTCTACCGCCCGCGCGAGGAAACGGTGGTGCAGTTCGTGCGCAAGAACGGCGATGACGCGATGTACCAGAGCATCGATCTGCGCAAGGGCTGCTGCCAGGTGCGCAAGCTCGAACCGCTGTCGCGCATGCTGCACGGCCGCGAGGCCTGGGTGACCGGCCTGCGCCGCGAGCAGAGCGCCAACCGCGGGGCCGTGCCGCCACGCGAGGTCGAGGCCACCGGCCGCGTCAAGTTCAACCCCTTGGCCGACTGGACCTGGAACGACATCTGGCACTACATCGCCAGCAACGACGTGCCCTACAACGCGCTGCACGACCAGTTCATGCCCAGCATCGGCTGCGCCCCCTGCACCCGCGCGATTGCCGTGGGCGAAGAGTTCCGCGCCGGCCGCTGGTGGTGGGAAGACGAGAAGGCCAAGGAATGCGGCCTGCACGTGGCTCAGCCGAGTGCTTCGTCCAGCCGCGACACCAGCGGCGAGGCGGTCGCGGCCTGAGATGCCTGCCGGCCACGTCGTCTTCATCGGCGCCGGCCCTGGCGCCGCTGACCTGATCACGCTGCGCGGCGCACGGGCGCTGGGACAGGCCACGATCGTGCTGTTCGACGCCCTGACCGACCCGGCGCTGCGCGAGTTCGCCCCCCATGCCGAATGGGTGGACGTGGGCAAGCGCGGCTTTGCCGCGTCCACCGGGCAGGACCGCATCAATGCCTTGCTGGTGCAGCACGCCCTGGCCGGTGCCCACGTGGCCCGGCTCAAGGGCGGCGACCCCAGCGTCTTCGGTCGGCTGGAAGAAGAGCTGCAGGCCCTGGGCGCGGCCGGCGTCAGCTTCGAGGTGATCCCCGGCGTCACCTCGGCGCTGGCCGCCGCCGCCGCCGCCGGCCGGCCGCTGACACGCCGCGGCAACGGCCGCAGCGTGTCGCTCACCACGGCCATGACACAGGAGCGCGAGCTCGAAGCCGGCCGCCGCGCCGACACCGAAGTCTTCTACATGGCCGGGCGCCAGCTCGCCATGCTGTCGCGCCGGCTGATGGAGGCCGGCTGGCCCGCCGACACCCCCGCGCTGGTGGTCTCGCGTGCCGGCTGTGCCGACCAGCTCGTCAGCACGCACGACGTGGCCGGACTGCCCGCCGCCGTCGTGCTGCATGCCGGCCGCCCGGCGGTGGTCACCGTCGGCGTGGGCGCCGCTGCAGTGGCCCCCTCCTCGCCCGCGGACCCGGCGCCGGGCCTCGCGGCGTCGGCCCACGCGGTTGAGGGTCATCAGGCCGAGACGGGCGCCAGGCCGTAAAATCTGAGACTTTGCTGCGCACGTGCCGACGCGTGCGCAGCCTGCGCCCCGCCCACCGGGGTGCGCTTGCCCACCACTTCACTTCCACCCGCCTCTCATGACCCACGTCGTCACCGAAGCCTGCATCCGCTGCAAGTACACCGACTGCGTCGACGTCTGCCCTGTCGACTGCTTCCGCGAAGGCCCGAACTTCCTGGCCATCGACCCCGACGAGTGCATCGACTGTGCGGTCTGCATCCCCGAATGCCCGGTGAACGCCATCCTGCCGGAAGAAGACGTGCCGGCGGACCAGCAGAAGTACATCCCGCTCAACGCCGAGCTGGCCAAGGGCTGGCCCAGCATCACCAAGCGCAAGCCTGCACTGCCCGATGCCGACGAGTGGAAAGACCGCAAGGACAAGCTGGGCGAGCTGATCCGCTGACGCTCCAGCCCCCTTCGACAACAGCCCGCCCTGGCCTCGGCCTCGGCGGGCTTTTTGCTGGGCGAGACCGAACCGGGCGATAATCAGTCCTCGTTGCGAGACCCCGTGTCCTGCAACGCATCCGCTAGGGGTGTTGGCCCGCCGTCGCCGGTGGTCCGACTGAGACAGTCCCTTCGAACCTGATTGAGGTAATCCTCGCGCAGGGAAGCAGCTGTAGACGGCGGCACGCGTTCGCGTGCGCGGCCTCACCAGAACTTGCCGACCTGCCATCGACTTGGTTGAACCAGATGGCATTGCATACCCACACCCGTTTCGCCCTCCGTGCCGTGGCCCTGGCCGCGCTGCACGCCACCGGCACGGCGCAGACCGCCGAGCGCATCACCGTCACCGGCCGGCTCGAAGCACCGCCGGCGGCCGTGGCCGGCTTCGACGACACCCCGTTGGCGAAGTCCCCCTTCCAGGTGACCAGCTTCGGCGCCGGCACGCTTGCCGACCAGGGCGCCACCGCGCTGTCCGGCCTGACGCGGCTGGACGCCAGCGTCTCAGACGCCTACAACTCGCCCGGCTACTGGAGCGCGCTCACCGTTCGCGGCTTCACCCTCGACAACCACTACAACTACCAGCGCGACGGCCTGCCGATCAACGCCGAGACCGCGATCGCACTGGAAAACAAGGAACGCATCGAGGTGCTCAAGGGCACCAGCGGCGCACAGGCAGGCATCAGCACCCCGGGCGGCCTGGCCAACCTGGTGGTCAAGCGGCCGCGCGGCGTGGACCAGTCCGCCCTGCTGCTGGGTTGGTCCGACAGTGGCAGCCTGAAGGCCGCGGCCGACATCGAACGACGCCTGGGCGACGGTGACGCACTGGGCCTGCGGTTGAACGCCGCGGCCGAGCGCCTGCGCCCCGAGGTGCACGACCTGCAGGGTGACCGCTACCTGCTGGCGCTGGCCGGCACCGCCCGTTTCAGCCCGGCGCACCGGCTGGACGCCGAGATCGAGGTCAGCCACCAGTCGCAGCCCAGCATGTCGGCGTTCAGCATGCTGGGCGACGAGGTGCCCTCGGCGCACTCGATCGACCCGCGCCTGAACCTGAACAACCAGTCGTGGTCGTTGCCCGTCGTCTTCGACGGCACGACAGCCAGCCTGCGCTGGACCGAGACGCTGGCCGCGGACTGGCGGCTGGTGGCGCAGGCCATGAGCCAGCAACTGCGCACCGACGACCGCATCGCCTTCGCCTACGGGTGCAGTGCCGACGGCCGCTACGACCGGTATTGCGAGAACGGCAGCTTCGATCTATACGACTACCGCAGCGACGGCGAGCGGCGGGACACGCTCGCCGGCAGCCTCACGCTGACCGGCCAGGCTCAATGGGCAGGCATCACCCACCACCTCAGCACGGGCCTCGGCTGGAACGACTTCTTCCTGCACAGCAACCAGCAGGCCTACAACCTCGCTGGCCAAGGCCAGATCGACGGCAGCGCGCAAGTCGACCCGGTGCCATTGCCGACCTACGCCACCGACGAGCGCCGCGAGCGCAGCACCGAGCTGCACCTGCGCGACCACCTGTCGCTCACCGCGGCCACGGGCCTGTGGCTCGGCCTGCGCCACACCCGGCTGGACCGCGGCTACGAACAGAGCTTCACCACGCCGTGGCTGGCCTTGAGCCACCAGCTCGACGAGGCGCTGCTGGTCTACGGCAGCTGGGGCGAAGGCGTCGAGAGCGCGGTGGTGCCCGGCCTGCCGATGTACACCAACGCCAACCAGGTGTTGCCGGCGCTTCGCAGCAAGCAGGCCGAGCTGGGCCTGAAGTACAGCCAGCGGGACTGGAACGCCGCGCTGACCGCCTTCGACATCCGCCGGCCCGCCACGGCCGACATCGGCGCCTGCGATGGCAGCGACGGCAGTTGCACCGGCCGCATCGACGGCAACGCCCACCACCGCGGCATCGAAGCCAGCGGGGAATGGCGCTGGGGCGACCTGTCGCTGCAAGGCAGCGCGATGTGGCTGCGCGCACGCCGCGAAGGTGCGACCGACACGACCCTCAATGGACTGACGCCGCCCAACGTGCCGCAGCGCAGCGCCCGCCTGCTGGCGAGCTGGCAGGTGGCCGACTTGCCCGGTCTGGTAGCGCAGACCAGCCTGAGCCACGAGGGCCCGCGCTTCGTGCTGCCGAGCGACACAGCCCGCATCCCCGGCTGGACGACGGTAGGCCTGGCCGCGCGCTACGGCACCCGAGCCCTCGGCCACGACTGGCTGCTGCGCGCGGGCGTGGACAACCTCTTCGATCGGCGCGCCTGGCGCGAAAGCCCCTACCAGTTCGACCATGCCTACCTGTACCCGCTGGAGCCGCGCAGCTTCCGTGTGTCTGTCCGGGCCACCTTGTAAGAATGAAAAAAGTGTGGCTATAATCTGAGGCTTCACTTCCCCGATAGCTCAGTTGGTAGAGCGCCGGACTGTTAATCCGTAGGTCCCTGGTTCGAGCCCAGGTCGGGGAGCCAACTTGACGAGGTTGGGTCACGTGCCACCACCCGGTGGTTCGCGTCCTCCAGATTCCGCCTAGCAGCGGACAGGAGGAAGCAACGTGATCCACACCTTTGCCGCCCTTAACAGCAAGGGCGGAGTCGGAAAAACCACATTCCTCGCCAACCTTGGCGGCCTCTTGGCCGACATGGGCGCGCGGACACTGCTGGTCGACGCCGACCCTCAGCCTTCCCTCACAAAGTACTTCGGCCTCGCCTACGAGGCCCCCGAAGGCTTGGTCGAGGTCGTCACCCAGGGAGTCCTCACCTCCGCCTGCATCTCGCGCACCTCGGTGCCGAATCTGGACCTGGTGCGCTCCAATGACGGTGACGCGAATCTCCAACATTGGCTGCACGGGCGCCCTGACGCCCGAAGCCGGCTCGCACGAGCACTCCGGAACCCCTACGTTCTGGAGCACTACGACTTCGTCCTGATCGATACCCAGGGCGCCATCGGCCCCCTGCAGACAGCGGCCGCCTTCGCCGCGGACACGCTGGTCTCCCCGCTTCCTCCCGACACCCCCTCGGTCCGCGAGTTCCGCAGCGGCACGCTGCGTGTCCTCCAGCGGCTGGAGCACGACGAGAACGAGCCCCGTGCCGAACTGGCGCCCATCCAGGCCGTCATCTGCAAGTTCGATTGCACCCGGAATGCCCGCCAGCTCCTCGGCGAACTCCGTGCTGAGTTCGACGCGGGCGACCGCGTGACCATTCTGGACACCGTGATCCCGAATGCGGTCGCCTACAAGGACGCGTTCACCGCGCGCAAGCCGGTCCATCAAGTCAACCGGCAAGGTGGCAGCCGCTTTCCTTCCGGCTATGAGGTCATGCACCGCCTCGTGTGGGAACTGCAGCCCAACCTGTATGGCCACTTCGCAGAGCGCCTCAGGGGCGATCCCGTAGAGGTCTTCGGTCCGTCTGAAACCCCGGGAGGTGCCACATGAACACGCCAAAGAAGCGCGCCGGTTTCAACCCGTTGACCGACGGTCTGCCCATCACCATCTCCGTGGGGCAGGCCATGAGCAACCTGGCCACGGCAAAGGAGCGCTCCGCGCGCCGCACCACCCCCAACACGACGGTGCTGCAGCCGGCCGACCCTGCAGGGTCGCCGCCCTTTGGGCCGGCATCCACCCGGCCGCCAACCAAGGCTGAGCGCGAAGCCGCCGAGTTCAAGGCGTCATACGCGGTCGGCGACACCACCCCGTCCAAGATCGACCTGCGCAAGGACCTGCCCGGTCCGATGCTGCTCAGGTCAACCGAGATCGTCCGGTATGACCACAACCCCCGCCTGTATGCGAACGAGAAGCGCGACGACATCCGGCAAAGCCTGTTGGCCAACGGGTTTCAAGGCACGCTGCAGGTCGTGCGCAGGCACCCCGGTGAGCCGTACATGCTCGCGGCGGGCTCCAACACAACCCTGGAACTCCTACAGGAGCTGTACGAGCAGACCGGCCACGAGCGCTACCTGTGGGTCAACTGCATCTACCAACCCTACAAGAGTGAAACCGCCCTGCTCTCGCAGCATCTGGGCGAAAACCTGAACCGCGGAGACATGAAGTTCTGGGAGGTTGCGGCCGGCATGGTCGACCTGATGCGCCTGATCGAAGAAGAGCGCCGCCAGCAAGGAAACGAAGCACCAATGGCGGTGCGCGAGGCCAGCGAGGAGTTGGCGGCGCGTGGATTGAAGGCCGACAAGTCGATGATCACCATCTGGCGATTTGCGGTTCTTCGTCTGGCGCCCCTTGGGGCGGGGACAGCGCTGCTCACTGCTCGCGCCGTCAACAACGTACTGCAGCCACGACTGAACGCGCTGGCTTCACTTGCCAAGCGCTTCGACTGCCCCGACGAATCGTTTTGGAGCTCTACCGTAGCCACGGCCTTGCGCGGCTACACGACCGCCGTGCCCAGCGGCGATGCCTTTGATGCGGACGGCCTCGCCGACACGGTGGAAGCAGCCTTTGCCATTCAGGTCGGCGAGTCGACGGAAAGCGTCCGCCACATGCTTTCGATCCTGAAGCTGAACCCGAAGGTCACGCTCGCAGAGCTCCGCCAGCCGTCTCCAAACCTGATCGCCGGCGGCGCTACCTTCAGCCACGGGGCTCAACCCGGGAAGCCCATCTCTGCGGGCGAGGGGGACTCGTCACCCAGACATCAGCGCCCCCTGAATCTGACCTCTGCCATCGGCTCCAAAGACGGCATCGCCCCAGTGGCACCGGCTGGAACAACCGTTGAGCAATCGCAGGCGCCCTCCTCCGCCGCTGCGCCGCCCGCTGCTCCGCGATCCTCAGCCGGCCAGTTGTTCGATCGAGGTGAAAGCAACGCCGTTGACCCGCTGGGCGCCTTGCACTCGGCCGTGGATGAACTGCTGGCAACGGCTGGGCTCATCGACACCGTTCGATGGCATGACGCCATGCCCCTGGGCTTCTACCTGGAGTTGCCAGACCGCGCGATCCACAAGCGCAAGAAGGTGCAGATCGGCAGCCCAGAGGACCAGGCACGCACCATCAAGACAGCCGTTTGGTGGTCCCTGTCGACCATCTCCGGCCAGTGGTTCGAGGGCGTGGTCGAGTGCATCGACCACAACAGCGCCTTCTACCGAACCTATTCGGTAGAGAACCACGACTCGCCGCTGGACGGCACGGACATTGAGCCCGTGCGTCCTGAGGTCGAGGACTTGTTGATGACCCGCGTGTCCCCCGGGTTGATCAGAACGGCGATGACCCAGCTTCGTGTCGTCGAAGACCTGGCCGCTGTGGTGATGGAGCAGATTCCCGAGCGCTGGAAGCTGATGCAAAAGCTCTTGCACTCGAACAGCCCCTACTGAGTGGAGGTGAGATCGTGATTGCCAACACCCGCGAAGGCCTCAATGGCCACGCACCTGTATCGCTTCGGGATCCAGCCGCGCAGATGTTCGCACTGACGCGCCTGATCGCGGCCTTGGAAGGTTCGGATCAGCAGATCCTGGACCAGATGCTCAACGCCGGCATGACACCGGAACTGCTCGATCGACTGCGGTCCATGCCACTTGCCGAGGCTTGCCGCTTCGCGGTTGGCCAGTGTGGCCTTGGCATTGCCATCGACACAGCGGCCATGCAGGCACAGCTCCATCGCATGGACCGCAACAAGGCGGACCGGGAGGCCTTG
>JBGAGZ010000119.1:0-7669 GCA_044226465.1 Burkholderiaceae bacterium
GTCGGCGTTGCCGCTGGCGATCTCTTCCGACGCGGTGTTGACGCCGGACACCGTCTCCCGCACGTCCAGCACCATGGCGCGCAGCTTCTTGCGCATGCCGTTCAGCTCGGCCCGTAGCCAGGAGATCTCGTCCTTGCCGGGCGAGGTGATCTTGGTCTCCAGGTCGCCGCCGGCGATGCGCACCACGCACTGCACGGTGGACTCGACCGAGTCCTTGATGCTGCCGCGGATCACCCAACCGGCAACCAGGGCCAGCACGCAGCCCAGCCCGGTGAGCGCCATGATCCAGGTCGACGCGCCCGACGAAGCTGGCAGCGCCTGAACGGCCGTGCCGCCGATGAGCACCATCATCACCGCCATCGCGACGAAGCCCATCGTGACCCGCTTGACCAGGCTGACGTTTCGAATCCAATCCATGCTTGTCTCCGGGAGTGCCCAGCGGCGGTCTTCCGCCGTTGAAGCTTGACTATGGTCAGTTTTCGGCCAACGCGGCGAGGACTTCAATCGAGAATTTGCCAACCTTGCCGCACCGCGTGGGCCCGCAGCCGCTCGTCAGGCCGCACAGCGACCGGGTGCGTCACCGCCTCGAGCAGCGGCAGGTCGTTGGCGGAATCCGAATAGAACCAGGACCGGGCGAACGCGGCCAGCGCCGGGCGCGTCGGTTGCTCGCCAGCCAGCCATTGCTCGACCCGCGTGAGCTTGTGCTCGCGGTAGCACGGCAGGCCGGCGATTTCGCCCGTCGGCCGGCCGCCGGCCATGGCCGCTTCGGTGGCCACCAGGTGCGGCACGCCGAACAGCCGGGCGAACGGCTCGGCGATCAGCCGGCTGGTGGCGGTGACGATGGCGCACAGGTCGCCTGCCGCCAGGTGCCGGTGGACCAGGTCGCGCATCGCCCCGGGCACGCGCCCGGCCATGTCCTGCTCGAAAGCTTGCAGCCAGGCGCTCAGCTGGGCCGGCGTGAAGCTGGCCACCGCCTGCATGCCCGCGCGGTGCACCGCCCGGATGTCCAGCGTGCCCGCCACATAGGCCTGGCAGCTGGCCAGGTGTTGTGCCTCGGCGTCGGCCGGCAGCGCGCCGACACCGACGAGGAAACGCGTCCACGCCATGCCGCTGTCGAAGGGGATCAGCGTGTGGTCCAGGTCGAACAGCGCGAGGTCCATGCCCGAGCGGTGTCAGGCCGCGGCCGCCTGCTGCGCCGGGCTCCACAGGCGTGCCGGCAAGGCGCCCCGCAAGGCGTTGCAGACCACGATCGACTCGGCGCCCAGCAGATCGTCGCGGCTCAGGCGGCGTTCGCCTGCGCCCCAGGCCGGGTCGTTGAGCAGCAGGCTGCGCATCACGCCCGGCAGCGCGCCGTCGGCGACCGGTGGCGTCCACCAGCGCCCGCCCAGCCGCACGAAGACGGAGCTGCGCCCGCCTTCGACCAGGGTGCCATCGGGGCGGAAGAACAGGCTGTCGAATGCGCCGGCTTGCTCGGCGGCCTGCACGCCCGCGTCGTAGGCCTGGCGCAGGCTGGTCTTGTGGCCCGACAGCGGGCGCGCATCCGGCAGCGGCTCGGGCGCCAGCAGCACCGTGGCAAAGGACTCAGGCAGACGCTGCAGATGCGCGTGGGTGAACTGCAGTGAACCGTCGTGCGACAGGCTCAGCTTCACGCGGTAGGCCACGCCAACGGCCCAGGCGCTGCTGCGCTCGCGCAAGGCGGCCAGCGCCTCGGCCTTGTCGAAGGCGAAGCCCAGGGCCCGGGCACTGCGGGCCAGCCGGGCCAGGTGCCGCTCCAGGTGGCGAATGCGCCGGTCGGGCATGACCAGCATGGTCTCGAACAGCGTGAAACCGGGGTCCAGCCCGGTCAGGAAGCGGGCCTTGAGCAGGCACTCGTCGAACTCGTCGGCCGCGCGGCTGTCCTGCACGATGCCGGCGCCGATGCCCAGCGCCAGCGGCCGGCGGCCCTGCTGCTCAGGCCCGAGGGACAGGGTGCGGATGGCGACGCTCAGGCAGAAGTCGCCGCAGCGCTGGCCGAGCCCGGGCGCGTCGACCCAGCCGATGGCGCCGCAGTACAGGCCGCGCGGCGTGGTTTCGAGGCCGGCGATCAGGTCCATCGTGTGGTGCTTGGGCGCGCCGGTGATCGAGCCGCAGGGGAAGGCGGCGCGCAGCAGGTCCGGCATGCCGACCTCGGGCCGCAACCGCGCCTGCACGGTCGAGGTCATCTGGAACAGCGTGGCGTAGGGCTCGATCGCGAACAGCGACGGCACCTGGACCGAGCCGATCTGCGCGATGCGACCGAGGTCGTTGCGCAGCAGGTCGACGATCATCAGGTTCTCGGCGCGGTTCTTCGTGTCCTCTGCCAGCAGGCGCGCGGTCTCGCTGTCGCCCTCGGGTGGCAGGTGCCGGGCGGCCGTGCCCTTCATCGGCCGTGCGGTCAGCAGGCCCGCCTCGTGGCGCAGGAACAGCTCGGGCGAGCGCGACAGCACGTACTCGGCCGCCTTGCCGTCGTTGGGGGCGCGGCCGGGCAAGGCCACGAGCGCGCCGTAGCTCACCGGCTGGCGTGCGCGCAAAGCCCGGTACAGCGCTACCGGGGAGCCGTAGGCCTGGCCGTGCAGTCGGTAGGTGTAGTTGACCTGGTAGGTTTCGCCGGCGGCGATGGCCTCGTGGATGCGCGCGATGGCCGCACAGAACTCGCTGCGGTCGACGCTCGGCGCCAAGTCCATCACCCCACTGGCCGGCGCGGTGGGCGCTTCGGCGGCCTCGCGCTCGCGCAGCCAGGCCGCCACCTCGCCGTCGCTCAGGCGGGCCAGATCGCGGAACATCAGCACCCGCAGCGCCGAGGCGTCGTCGCGCGCCAGGCGCTGGCGGCCAGCCTCAAGCAGCTTCGCCCCCCACTCGTAGTCCGCCATCAGCAACGCATGCAGGCCGCTGGCCATGTCGGCGTCGACCTGGGCCCACACCGCATCGAGCGTCGACGGGTTGGCGCAGCGGTGTTCGCGCACGAAGCCGGTGTACAGCCGGCTCAGCGGTCGCTCGGGGGTCGCCTCCCGGTCGTCCAGCAGCGCGAAGCAGTCCACCGCCGGCCTCGCTTCAGGACCAGTCGTCCATGTCGTGCTTGATGGTGTGGCGGTTGGCGATCAGTTCGTCGACCGTCGGCTCGTTGGCCAGCGCCCGTTTCAAGGCCAGCTTCGTGGCCTCGTAGTTGGTGCGGTACATGTCCTTCTTGTCGAGGTTGGCGTCCTTGCCGCAGCGCGGGTCGATCCAGACCAGGCTGATGATGCACAGCTCGTTGGCCAGGTGCTTGGGGATGGTGCCGTCGATCAGGCAGTCGACCACCGCGTCGGCGGTGGCGCTCTGCACCACGCCGCCGAAGAGGTCGATGGTGGCGCTGTCCTTCAGCGTCACCTTGGGCACGATGATGGTCGCCGGCCGCACCAGCTGGTTGCAGGCGCGGATGGCGAACATCGCCGTGTGGCCCTTGCTCTGGGCCATCATGTTGGCGAAGGCCTGGCCCACCGGGCCATCGGTGCGGCCGATCAGGATCTCGGGCATCGCGTCGGTGAACTGGCCCTCGCGCGCGATGACCGTGGCCTCGCCGGCGTGGAAGGTGTAGGCAGTGCTCATGCGGTTTTCTCTCAAGGAACAACGGGAAAGGTTCAGCGCGGGACGATGAGCTCGCCCTTGCCGCCGACGGCGCGGTCGCCCAGGTGGCGGGCTATGCGGCGGCGTGGCAGCGATTCGAACGGGCCGCCGTGGCGGGCCAGGTCGCGCGACAGCAGTTGCCAGAAGACCTCGGCCTCGGCGCCGGCGGGCACGAAGCTGAACGGCGCCGCCACCGCACCCGGCCCGGCCGCCAGCACCACGCTGCCGCGGCGCATGCCGTAGCCCAGGTGGGCGCCCACCGAGCCGCCGAGCGCGAGGGTGCCGGCCACCAGGCGCGACGCGGCGAAATCGCCCACGTTGCCGAACACGGCCACGGTGCCGCGGCGCATGCGGTCGGCCAGGCGGTCACCCGCATGGCCGTGCACGACCACCGTGCCGCCGCGCATGCCGTCGATGCTGCCGGGCAAGGTGCTGGCCACGAAGTGCCCGGCGTTGCCCTCGATGGTCAAGGCGCCGCCGGCCATTTCGCAGGCGGCCAGGTCGCCCGCATGGCCTGTGATCAGCACCTGGCCGCTGCGCATGCCAGCGCCGGCGTAGTCGCCGACGCTGCCCTCCACGCGCAGCGTGCCGCCATCCATCTGCCAGCCGACCCGGTCGAAGCGGGCCAGGTCGCCATCGAACACCAGAGCGTCGTCGCCGTCGACGGCTTGCACCTCGAAGAACTCGGCCAGCGGCGACCAAGCATTGCCGTGGCCCACCGGCAACCGCTCGACCTGCGCCACGCTCAGGCCGGCCAATGCCGACGGCGTGACGCCACGCAGGTCCACCCGCAGCACCGGTGCCTGCTTCAACCGAAGCCGCCATCCGCTCATGCCGCCACCTCCAGCAACTTGCGCAAATGGAAGTGGTACGGCCCCAGCTTGCCGCCGTAGTTGCCGGCCGAGATGCGCAGCAGGCCGCCGGCCGCGCCGATCTCGATGCCGGCCTGCATGCCCACGCGCATCGCCGCGGCCACGTCGGCCTCGGTCAGGCCGTCGATCACGATCTCCATCACGCAACGGGTCTCGGCCGTGAGCTCGCTGTTGGGCACCAGGCCGCGCAGGCTGGGGCAGAAGGCGTCGTTCGTGGACGCGCTGAGCGCGGCGTACTTGCTGCCTACCTTCGAGCCGGAGCGCACCACCCCGCCGGGGAACGGCATGATCACATTGGGCAGGCGTCGCATGGCCGCGACCGCCGCCTCGGCCACGGCCAGCGCGGCGTCGGTGTCGCGCGCCAACAGCAGCAGGTTGCCACCGCCCACGGCCTTGACCACAGCCGTCTCTTCCTGCACGACGAACTCGCCGTCCATCACCGGGATGCGCCAGTAGCGGCGGCCGCCGATCACCTTCGAAATCTGCCAGCCGTCGCCGAAGAAACGCAGGTTCTTGCCCAGGGCCACCGGCTCGCCAGCGTCCAGCCCCGCGTAGGCCGCGGTGGTCGGGCAGGTCAGCACACATTGGCCGATGCGGCGCTCCAATTGCTTGGCCAGTTCCTTGCCGGACATGCAGAAGAACAGCAGGCTCAGGCCGGGCCGGCCGTCCGGCGTCTCGTCGGGGCCGAGCGTGCGCTCGATGCCGGCCTCGCAGCCGCAGGCGATGACCGAGGTGGCAAAGCCGGTGGCCGCCACCGCGGCGTGGCGAGCCCACTCGGCGTTGTGGGCGGTGACGATCACCCGCGTGGCCTTCATCGGGAAGGCCTCGGCGAAACCATCGTCGATGGCGACACCGTTCAGGACGAGGCTTGCCGTCATTCTTGGCCCTCGAAGCAGGCCGTGGGCAGCAGGCGCCCGCCGTTGCAGCAGCGGCACAGCTCGTCGCGGCCGATCGCCAGGTGGTCGAAGTTGACGGACCCGTGGCGGGCCAGGTGGCCGCGCAGCGTCTTCTCGATGCCGCGGTCGTAGTCGGGCTCGACGAAGTGGGTGCCGCCGACCGGCGTCGCCATGATGCGGCCGGCGCGGGCGACCAGCGTGCCGTCCTTGAGCACCCACTCGGGCGTGGTGAACATCTGCTCGCGGTCGGCCTGCTCGCGGTAGACCGCGATGTCGGCCGCGGCCCCCACGCCCAGGTGGCCACGGTCGGCCAGGCCCAGCAAGCGCGCCGGGCCCGCGCGGGTCATGATCGCGATCTCGTCCAGCGTCAGCTCGCGGGTGATGCTGCGCAACGCGCTGTTGGCGGCCACGTCCGGGTGCAGCTTGGCGAGCTGCTCTTCTCGGAAGCTGCGGTCCATCAACAGGCGGATCAGGTGCGGGTAGCTGGTGAACGGCCCGCCGTTGGGGTGGTCGGTGGTCAGCACCACGCGCCAGGGGTCGTCGACCAGCAGGAAGATCTCCAGCCCGATCGCCCACTGCAGCGCGTTGACGTAGCTCTGCTCGCGGTAGCGGAACGGCACCACGCCGCAGCCCGCCTCGCACTCGATGTCGGCGCCGGTCCACTTGCGCGGGTTGGCGAAGCCGGCCTGGGCAAACTGGCGCATCGTGTCGCCCGAGGCGGTGACGGTCTGGCCGAACATGATCTGGCCGACGTCGATGCTGATGTTCGGGTGCGCGTTCACCGCCTCGGCCAGCTGCAGCGCAGCCGACGAGAACTTCTTCGGCCCCTCGGTGCCGTAGGCGTGGAACTGCACATGCGTCAGGTGCCCGGGCAGGCCCTCGAGCGCGGCGATGGTCTCCAGCGTCGACGCGATGTTGCCCGCCACGCCCAGGTTGCTGCCGTGGATGTGCAGCGGGTGCGGCACGCCCAGCTCGCGCAGCGCGCGCGCCAGCGTGTGCACCACCTGGCGCGGTGTGACACCCCAGTGCACGTGGCCCTCGTCGACGTCGAGCTTGCGCTGGTTGAACTTGAAGGCCGAGATGCCGCCGGGGTTGACCACCTTCACGCCCATGGCCTTGGTGGCGTGGATCGTCCAGGCGGCGTAGTCGCGGATGCGCTCGAAGTCCCAGCCCTCGGCGAGCATCTGCAGGAACAGCTCGTCGTTGCCCAGCATCACGTAGGCGCCGTGGTCGAGGATGGGGACGTCGCCCATCTCGAGGTGGGCATGGCGCGCATTGGCCGCCACCATCGCCGGCTCGAAGGCCGAGGTGTAGCCCATCTCGACATAGCGGTAGCCGGTGGCCAGCGTGCCGGGCGCGCAGGTGCCGCAGGACGGCAGCTCGAGGGCGTTGTCCGGCAAGGCGATCGGGTTGCCGTTCCGGCGGTGGTCTTCGGGCAGCAGCATGCGCGCCAGGTTGACCTTGCCGCCGCCGATGTGGGTGTGCATGTCGATGCCGCCGGCCATCACCACGCAGCCGCTGGCGTCGATCTCCTGGTCCACCGGGTCGTCGTCGCCGGCCACGATGCGGCCGTCGCGCACGACGATGTCGCGCTCGGCGCCCCCCGGGCCGTGGGCCGGGTCGATCACGCGCCCGCCGCGCAGGCGCCAGCTGCGGGTCATGCCGCGGCCCTCCCCGCCTTCATCTGGCCGACGGCCGCGGCAATGCGCCCCACCACCTCGGCCACGCTGGGCAGGCCGGTGGGCCGCACGGCGAACAGCGGCTTGACCACGATGCCGTCGGTGCGGAACAGATGGCCCGGCTCGTCGATGCCCGGGGCGGCCACGGGGATGAAGACTTCGTCGCCGCCCCCGGCGGGCGCCGGCGCCGCGCCCGGCAGGCCGAGCAGGATGCGCGGCAGCGTGGTCGCCGGCGGCGAGACCATGGGGTCCAGGCTGGACACCCACAACAACGTGTCCACCGCGCCACCCGTCGCGGCGGTGGCCAGCAGGCGCGTGGCATCGAAACGCCAGGGCTCGTGCTCCAGCCCGCCCGGCGCCGCCCGCGAGCGCAACGGCAAGCCCGAGAGCCAGGCGAACACCTGGTTGGCGGTGCTCGCGCCGCCCCCGCCGCCCACCCACAGCGCAGCCGCCCGGGTGCTGCGGTTCAACTCCGCCACCATGCGCTGCAAGACCTCCATGGCGAGCGCGCCGTGGTCCGGCAGCGCGCCGGTGGCCCCGACGAAAACGACGTAGCGCGCTGCGCGCAGGCGCTGGGCCAGGCCGTCCCAAGGTGCCCAGC
>JBGAGZ010000120.1:0-7588 GCA_044226465.1 Burkholderiaceae bacterium
GCCTGGTTCTGCTGGCGCGTCGCGCCGTCCGGGTGGTGATGGGCCGCGTCGTAGGCCGCGGCGCCGACCAGGGCCATCGCGCGGCAGCCCTCGGTGTAGGCGCGCATGGTCATCAGCATGCGGCGCACGTCCGGGTGGTGGATGATGGGTGCCGCCGTGTTCATCGAGCCGTCGACCGGCCGCGACTGCACGCGCTCGCGGGCGTAGGTCACCGCGCGCTGGTAGGCGCGGTCCGCCACCGCCAGGCCCTGCACGCCGACGCCGAAGCGCGCGGCGTTCATCATCACGAACATGTATTCGAGGCCGCGGTTCTCTTCGCCGATCAGGTAGCCGATGGCGCCACCGTTGTCACCGTACTGCAGCACCGCGGTCGGGCTGGCCTTGATGCCCATCTTGTGCTCGATGCTCACGCAGTGCACGTCGTTGCGCGTGCCCGGCGAGCCGTCAGCGTTGAGCAGGAACTTCGGGCAGATGAACAGCGAGATGCCCTTGACGCCCTCCGGCGCACCGGCCACGCGGGCCAGCACGAGGTGGACGATGTTCTCGGCCATGTCGTGCTCGCCCCAGGTGATGAAGATCTTGGTGCCGAACAGCTTGTAGCTGCCGTCGGGCAGCGGCTCGGCCCGCGTGCGCACCATCGACAGATCCGAGCCGGCCTGCGGCTCGGTCAGGTTCATCGTGCCGGTCCAGGTGCCGTCGATCAACTTGGGGATGTAGGTCGCCTTCTGCTCGTCGGAGCCGGCCGTCAGCAGGGCCTCGATCGCGCCGTCGGTGAGCAGCGGGCACAGCGCGAAGCTCATGTTGGCGGCGTTGACGATTTCCTGGCAGGCCGCGTGGATCAGCTTGGGCAGGCCCTGGCCGCCGAAGTCGGCCGGGTGATGCAGGCCTTGCCAGCCGCCCTCGGTGTACTGCTGGAACGCGGCCTTGAAGCCCGGTGTGGCGTGCACCTTGCCGTCGCTGAACGACGAGGGGTTGACGTCGCCATCCCAGTTCAGCGGGGCCACGACCGACTCGTTGAGCTTGGCGCATTCCTCGAGCACGGCCTGGGCGGTGTCGAAGCCGGCGTCCTCGAAGCCGGGCAAGGCGGCCACGGCGTCGATGCCGGCCAGTTCCTTCATCACGAACAGCATGTCCTTCACGGGCGCGCGGTAGGTCACTTCGTGTCTCCTTGGGGGGCATCAAAAAGGGCGCCACATGGGCGCCCTTCGAAATGTCGCAGCGCACGGCAACTCGCCGTGCACAAGCACATCGTCAGAGGGCGTTGATCAACTCGGGCACGGCGGTGAACAAGTCCGCCTCCAGCCCGTAGTCGGCGACGCTGAAGATCGGCGCCTCCGGGTCCTTGTTGATCGCGACGATCACCTTCGAATCCTTCATGCCGGCCAGGTGCTGGATGGCGCCCGAGATGCCGCAAGCCACGTAGAGTTGCGGCGCAACGATCTTGCCGGTCTGGCCGACCTGCCAGTCGTTGGGCGCGTAGCCCGCGTCCACCGCGGCGCGGCTGGCGCCCAGGGCGGCGCCCAGCTTGTCGGCCAGCGGCGTCAGCACTTCATTGAACTTCTCGGACGAACCCAGCGCGCGGCCGCCGCTGACGATGATCTTGGCGGCGGTCAGTTCGGGCCGCTCGCTCTTGGTCACCTCGCGGCCGACGAAGCTGGACTTGCCGTTGGCAGCGACCACCGCCACGTTCTCGACCGCGGCCGAGCCGCCGGTCGCCGCGGGGTCGAAGCCGGTGGTGCGCACGCTGATCACCTTCACCGCGTCCGCACTCTGCACCGTGGCGATCGCGTTGCCGGCGTAGATCGGGCGCTCGAAGGTGTCGGCGCTGACGACCTTGCTGATCTCGCTGACCTGCGCCACGTCCAGCTTGGCGGCCACGCGGGGCGACACGTTCTTGCCGTGCGCCGTGGCGGGGAACAGGATGTGGCTGTAGCCCGAGGCCACCGCCAGCACCTGGGCGGTGACGTCTTCGGCCAGTTGTTCGGCCAGGCTGGCACCGTCGGCCAGCAGCACCTTGCTGACGCCGGCGATCTGCGCGGCGGCCTGCGCGGCGCCAGCGGCGTTGTGGCCGGCGACCAGCACGTGGACGTCGCCGCCGCACTGGGCGGCCGCGGTCACGGTGTTGTAGGTGGCGCCCTTGAGGGCGCCGTGCTCGTGTTCGGCAATGACGAGTGCGGTCATGGTCAGATCACCTTGGCTTCGTTCTTGAGCTTGGCCACCAGCGTAGCGACATCGGGCACCTTGATACCGGCACCGCGCTTGGGCGGCTCGGCGACCTTCAGCGTCTTCAGGCGCGGCGTCACGTCCACGCCCAGGTCCGCCGGCTTCACGACCTCGAGCGGCTTCTTCTTGGCCTTCATGATGTTGGGCAGCGTCACGTAGCGCGGCTCGTTCAGGCGCAGGTCGGTGGTCACCACGGCCGGGGTGGCGAGCTTGAGCGTCTCGAGGCCGCCGTCGACTTCGCGCGTCACGGTCACGCTGCCGTCGGCGAACTCGACCTTGGAGGCGAACGTGGCCTGCGGCAGGTCGCCCAGCGCGGCGAGCATCTGGCCGGTCTGGTTGCAGTCGTCGTCGATGGCCTGCTTGCCCAGGATGACCAGCCCGGGCTGCTCCTTGTCGACCAGCGCCTTCAGCAGCTTGGCCACGGCCAAGGGCTGCAGGTCGGCATCGGTCTCGACCAGGATGGCGCGGTCCGCGCCGATGGCCATCGCAGTGCGCAGGGTTTCCTGGCACTGGGTGACGCCGCAAGACACGGCGACCACCTCGGTGACAGCGCCCTTCTCCTTCAGCCGCACGGCCTCTTCGACGGCGATCTCGTCGAAGGGGTTCATGCTCATCTTCACGTTGGCGATGTCCACCCCCGTGCCGTCGGACTTCACGCGAACTTTCACGTTGTAGTCGACGACGCGCTTGACGGCTACCAGTACCTTCATGTCGCGTTGCTCCTGTCGGATCGTTGTCTGAATTGACGTTTACGTTAACTGCGGGATTCTAGTGGTCGGCGCGAGTGACGCGACGGCGAGGATAAAACGAACGGTCGTGCTATTTTAGGCACCATCACCCAGAAACACCAGTCGTCTGGGCGACATTCCGCCTCATCTTTCGTCGCGGTTAGACTGCCGCCGCCATGACCGACACCCGGATGACACCTGTCCCCACCGCCGGACTGATCGGCATCTTCGATTCAGGCGTCGGCGGCCTGTCGGTGCTGCGCGCATTGCACCTGCGGCTGCCCGGCTCCCCATTGCTCTACGTGGCCGATTCAGGACACGCGCCCTATGGCGACCGCGACCCCGGCCATGTGCGGGACCGCTCGCTCAAGGTGGTCGACCACCTGGTGGCCCAGGGCGCGCAACTGGTGGTGGTGGCCTGCAACACCGCCACCGCCTGGGCCATCGACGAGTTGCGTGCCGTCCACCCCACACTGGCCTGGGTCGGCGTCGAGCCGGGGGTCAAGCCTGCCGCCCTGGCCAGCGCGAACCGCCGCATCGCTGTGATGGCCACCCCGTCGACCTTGGCCAGCGCGCGCTATGCCGACCTGGTGGCGCGCCATGCGCCCGGGTGCGAAGTGGTTGCAGTGCCCTGCGCCGGCCTCGCCGCCGCGATCGAGCAAGGCGACCAGGGCACCGAGGAGGTCGACCGCCTGCTGGACCGCTACTGCGCCCCTCTGCCCGGCCTGGGCGTGGACACCGTCGTGCTGGGCTGCACGCACTACCCCTTCGTGGCCGAGCGCATCGCGACGCGCCTGCCTGCGGGCATCCGCCTGCTGGACACCGCTGACGCGGTGGCGCGCCGGGCGGCGGAGTTGCTGTCAGGTGCAACCGGGGCACCGGAGAGGAAAGCCGCAGGCACCATCCGCTTGCAGACGACCGGCGCTCCCGAGGTGCTGCTACGCATGGCCCGTGCAGGCCTGGGCCGGACCTTAAGGGTCGACGCCATCGCCGTGTAGGTGGTGCCCGGAACCGGGATCGAACCGGTATGCCCCGATGAAAGGGCGGCGGATTTTAAGTCCGCTGCGTCTGCCTGTTTCGCCATCCGGGCACGTGGCCGGCGCGATTATCGGCGCGCCCACGGCGGCCCGCGGCACCAAGAAAAAGGGAAGCTGCAATGCAGCTTCCCTTGTCGATGTCTGGAGCGGGAAACGAGGCTCGAACTCGCGACCTCAACCTTGGCAAGGTTGCGCTCTACCAACTGAGCTATTCCCGCGTGGGTGCCGTCAGTGTCGGGCCGGGGCTGGAGGCGCGACCCGGAGTCGAACCGGGCTAGACGGATTTGCAATCCGTTGCATAACCGCTTTGCTATCGCGCCCTGGGCTCAATCACTGCTGGCCGTGCCCATCAGGCGCCCTGCCCAGCCTGACAAAAAAGGGAAGCTTGACGGCTTCCCTTGATGACATCTGGAGCGGGAAACGAGGCTCGAACTCGCGACCTCAACCTTGGCAAGGTTGCGCTCTACCAACTGAGCTATTCCCGCTTAGGCTCCTGACGGAACACTGCTTCTTTGTTGACGCGCTTGGTATCGCTCACGTGGTTTGCTTTTCGGCAAGACCCCGTGCAACAGAGAAGCTCGCATTATAGGAGGATTTTTCGCAGTCCCGCAAGCTGGTCGCATCTTTTGCGACACAGCCTGTGGGGCTGCATTCATCACCCTCAGTGCGGCAAGGCGTCCGATGCAGACACCGGCGCACCGGTACTGGTCTCGGCCTTCGGCGCCGCAGGGACGGCGGCGGCGGGCTCTTCGTCGGGCAGCGGCGCCGGCATGGTCTCCAATGCCACTTCCAGCACCTTGTCGATCCACCGCACGGGCACGATCTCGAGGTGGCTCTTGACGTTGTCCGGAATGTCCTGAAGGTCCTTCACGTTCTCTTCCGGGATCATCACCAGCTTGATGCCACCGCGGTGCGCCGCCAGGAGCTTCTCCTTCAGGCCGCCGATCGCCGTCACCTCGCCGCGCAGCGTGATTTCGCCGGTCATTGCCACATGCGCCTTGACCGGAATGCCGGTCAGCGCCGAAACGAAGGCAGTGGTCATCGCCGCGCCCGCGCTCGGCCCGTCCTTGGGCGTCGCGCCATCGGGCACGTGGATGTGCACGTCGCGCTTCTCGAACAGCTCGTCCTTGATGCCCAGGCGGCGGGCTCGGCTGCGCACCACCGTGCGAGCGGCCTCGACCGATTCCTTCATTACGTCGCCCAGCGAACCGGTGCGAATGATGTTGCCCTTGCCCGGCATCGCGGTGGCTTCGATGGTCAGCAGGTCGCCGCCCACTTCCGTCCACGCCAATCCCACGACCTGGCCGACCTGGTTGGTCTTCTCGGCACGGCCGTAGTCGTACTTGCGCACGCCCAGGAACTCGTTGAGGTTCTCGTCGGTGACGACCACCTGGCCCTCGTAGCTCTTCAGCTGGATGCCCTTGACCACCTTGCGGCAGATCTTCGAGATCTCGCGCTCGAGCGAACGCACACCGGCTTCACGGGTGTAGTACCGGATGATCCCGCGGATGGCGGCCTCGGTGACCTCCATCTCCTCGTCCTTAACGCCGTTGTTCTTGGCCTGCTTCGGCAGCAGGTAGCGCTGGGCGATGTTGAGCTTCTCGTCCTCGGTGTAGCCCGACAGGCGGATCACTTCCATCCGGTCCAGCAGGGCCGGCGGGATGTTCATCGAGTTCGAGGTTGCCACGAACATCACGTCGCTCAGGTCGAAGTCGACCTCGATGTAGTGGTCGCTGAAGGTGTGGTTCTGCTCGGGGTCGAGCACTTCCAGCAGCGCCGACGACGGGTCGCCACGGAAATCCATGCCCAGCTTGTCGATCTCATCGAGCAGGAACAATGGGTTGCGGGTGCCGACCTTGGACAGGCTCTGCAGCACCTTGCCCGGCATCGAGCCGATGTAGGTGCGGCGATGACCACGGATCTCGGCCTCGTCACGCACGCCGCCCAGAGCCATGCGGACGAACTTGCGCCCGGTGGCACGTGCGACCGACTGACCGAGCGAGGTCTTGCCGACGCCCGGGGGCCCGACCAGGCACAGGATCGGCGCCTTGACCTTGTCGACGCGCTGCTGCACCGCGAGGTATTCGAGGATGCGGTCCTTGACCTTGTCCAGGCCATAGTGGTCTTCGTTCAGCACCACTTCGGCGTTGCCCAGATCGTGCTTGATCTTGGTCTTCTTCGACCACGGCAGATTGATCAGCGTGTCCAGGTAGTTGCGCACCACCGTGGCTTCGGCCGACATCGGCGACATCAGCTTGAGCTTCTTCAGTTCGCCGTCGGCCTTCTTGCGCGCTTCCTTGGGCATGCGCGCGGCCTTGATCTTCTTCTCCAGGTCCTCCAGGTCGGCGCCTTCTTCGCCGTCGCCCAGTTCCTTCTGGATGGCCTTGACCTGCTCATTCAGGTAGTACTCGCGCTGGCTCTTCTCCATCTGGCGCTTGACGCGGCCGCGGATGCGCTTTTCGACCTGCAGGATGTCGACCTCGTGCTCGAGTTGCTCCAGCAGCTTTTCCAGCCGCTTGGCCACGTCGAACAGGTCCAGCACCGATTGCTTGGCCTCGAGCTTGAGCGGCAGGTGCGCGGCGATGGTGTCGGCCAGGCGGCCCGGGTCGTCGATACCGGCGATCGAGGTCAGGATCTCCGGCGGGATCTTCTTGTTCAGCTTGACGTACTGGTCGAACTGCTGGGTGACCGCGCGGCGCAGCGCCTCCACTTCGGGCGAGGTCTCGGCCCCCGGCTCGACCGGCAGCACCTCGGACACGAAATGCTCACCGTTGTCGGTGATGCTCTGAGTGTTGGCACGCTGGACGCCCTCGACCAGCACCTTCACGGTGCCGTCGGGCAGCTTCAGCATCTGAAGGATGCTGGACACGCAGCCGACCTCGAACATGTCGTCCGGGCGCGGCTCGTCCTTGCCGGCAGCCTTCTGTGCCACCAGCATGATCTGCCGGCCGGCCTCCATGGCCGCCTCGAGCGCCTTGATCGACTTGGGCCGCCCGACGAAGAGCGGAATCACCATGTGGGGGAAGACCACCACGTCGCGCAACGGCAGCAGCGGCAGCGTGATCGGTTCAGCGGGGAGGATGGGATGTCCTGACATGGGAGATGCCTCACTTTCTCAGGCCCACATGGGGCCCGAGCGATCGATTGCAAGGAGCCTGGCTCATCAGGTTAGCCGGCTTGGAGGAGTTGGAAACCCCGAAAAGGCGGGTCAGGCGCTGGCCTTGGCCTGTTCCCGGTACACCAGCAGGGGCTTGCCGCCCTCTTCGATGATGTGCTCGTCCACCACCACCTTGGCCACGCCATCCAGCGTGGGCAGGTCGAACATGGTGTCGATCAGCGACTGTTCCATGATCGAGCGCAGGCCGCGGGCGCCCGTCTTGCGTGCCAGCGCCTTGCGGGCGATGGCGGCCAGGGCCGACGGCCGGATCTCCAACTCGACACCGTCCATCGAGAACAGCTTCTGGTACTGCTTGACCAGCGCGTTCTTGGGCTCGACCAGGATCTGCACCAGTGCTTCCTCGGTCAGCTCGCCCAGCGTCGCCACCACCGGCAGGCGGCCGACCAGCTCGGGGATGAGGCCGAACTTGATCAGGTCTTCGG
>JBGAGZ010000020.1:0-68877 GCA_044226465.1 Burkholderiaceae bacterium
CTTGCCGTTCCCGTGCCAGCGCGTCATCTTCCCCTCGTACATCCTGGCGGGGACGTATGTTCTGTTCAGCACCTCGGTGCCGGCGACGGAAGCGGCGGTGTGTTCGACCAGCACGGGTGTCGGCTACAACTACCTGCTGAACGCCGCCGATGGCACCAACCAGACCATCCCGACGTTCGACACGAACGGCGATGGCGTGATCGATGGCAACGACCTGATCGCTGCGGGTTTCAAGACCGCGAATGACGGGCGTGACGCCATCATCGCCAAGGGCAACGATGGAGACAACAATGCTCAATGCGTCAATGGTGTGCGCCAGTACCTGGACTGCCACACTGGCAAGACCTGCGAGTGGGTCAGCGTGGAATGCAAGCCGCCCGGCGGCGGCGGTGGCAATACCCTCAGGGACCGCATCTGGCGGGAGATCCTCACGCCTCCGACCCCTCAGGCGAAGTAACGTGTCGAGAAAAGACAGAAGGAACGGTATGTTCGTGCATCAAAAACCCGACCGGCGGGGAGCAGCCTACGGCTTCACGCTGGTCGAGTTGATGATCGTCGTGGCGATCATCGGCATCCTTGCGGCGATCGCCTACCCCAGCTACACCGAGCAGGTTCGACGGAGCAAGCGCAGCGATGCTCAAACAGCGCTGATGCAGGCATCGCAGTTCATGCAGCGTGCCTATGCTGCTCAGAACACGTTCAATGTCGCTGCCAACATGGATACCTACCTGAGTGACCACAAGGTAGGGTGGGCGCCGATCGGCTCGGAGGAAGGCCAAAAGACCTACACCATCACGGTCTCGGTGGATCAAAGCGGCCGAGCCTATGTGCTGACAGCCGAGCCCGTGGGCACCGACACCAAGTGCGGCAGCCTCACTCTTTCGGACACGGGCGTGAAGGGAATCGATGGCGGCACCGGCGAATTGGCCGATTGCTGGAAATGAGCCTCCCGCCTACAGATCACCGTCGACCCGACCCCTTCAGATTTCCTTGATCAACCGGCTGAACTCGTCCACGTCCTCGAAGCTGCGGTAGACCGACGCGAAGCGGACATAGGCGACCTTGTCGAGCCGCTTGAGTTCGCGCATCACGAGCTCGCCGATGCGCGTGGAGGGCACCTCGCGCAGGCCACTGGCGAGCAGCTTGTCCTGGATGCGCTCGATCGCCGCATCGACCTGCTCGATGCTCACCTGGCGCTTGCGCAGTGCCAGCGTCATCGAGGCGCGCAGCTTTGCGGGGTCGAACTCGACCCGCGCGCCGCTGCGCTTGACGATCGCCGGCAGGGCGATCTCGGCGCGCTCATAGGTCGTGAAGCGCTTGTCGCACTTGGTGCACTTGCGCCGCCGGCGCACCACGTCGCCCTCGTCGGACTCGCGGGTCTCGACGACCTGGGTTTCGACGTGGGCGCAGTAGGGGCAGCGCATGGCGGCTCAGTTCGGCAGCGGCGGTTCGCCGATCAGCGGTAGACCGGGAAGTCGCGGGTCAGCGCGGCCACCTGCTCGCGCACGCGGGCAATGTTGGCCTCGTCGTGCGGCTTGTCCAGCACGTCGGCGATCAGGTTGGCGGTGATGCGAGCCTGCGCCTCCTTGAAGCCGCGCGTCGTCATGGCCGGCGTGCCCAGGCGGATGCCACTGGTGACCATGGGCTTTTGCGGGTCGTTCGGGATGCCGTTCTTGTTGCAGGTCATGTGGGCGGCGCCCAGGATGGCCTCGGCCTCCTTGCCGGTCAGGCCCTTGGGCCGCAGGTCGACCAGCATCACATGGCTTTCGGTGCGGCCGCTGACGATGCGCAGGCCACGCTCGGTCAGGGTCTCGGCCAGCACCTTGGCATTGGCCACCACCTGGCTTTGATAGGCCTTGAATTCGGGGCTCAGCGCCTCCTTGAAGGCCACCGCCTTGCCGGCGATCACATGCATCAGCGGGCCGCCCTGGATACCGGGGAAGATGGCCGAGTTGATCTTCTTGGCGACCTCGTCGCCGCGCATCAGGATGATGCCGCCGCGGGGGCCGCGCAAGCTTTTGTGGGTGGTCGACGTGACCACGTCGGCGTGGGGCACCGGGTTGGGGTACACGCCAGCGGCGATCAGGCCGGCGTAGTGAGCCATGTCGACCATGAAGTAGGCGCCGATCTCCTTGGCGATGCGCGCGAAGCGCTCGAAGTCGATGCGCAGCGCATAGGCCGAAGCACCCGCGATGATCAGCTTGGGCTTGTGCTCGCGGGCCTGGCGCTCCATGGCCTCGTAGTCGATCGCCTCGTTGGCGTCCAGGCCGTAACTGACGACCTTGAACCACTTGCCGCTCATGTTCAGGGCCATGCCGTGGGTCAGGTGGCCGCCTTCGGCCAGGCTCATGCCCATGATGGTGTCTCCGGGCTGCAGCAGGCAGAAGAACACGGCCTGGTTGGCCTGGGAGCCAGAGTTGGCTTGCACGTTGGCGTGCTCGGCACCGAACAGTTGCTTGACGCGGTCGATGGCCAGTTGCTCGACGACGTCGACGTTCTCGCAGCCGCCGTAGTAGCGCTTGCCGGGGTAGCCCTCGGCGTACTTGTTCGTCAGTTGCGAACCTTGCGCAGCCATCACGGCCGGCGAGGTGTAGTTTTCCGAGGCGATGAGCTCGATGTGCTCTTCCTGGCGGCGGTTTTCGGCCTGGATGGCGGCCCAGAGGTCGGGGTCGACGTTGGCGATCGTCGATTGCGAGCGGTCGAACATGGAGGCTTCCTTCAAGACGGGGCGGTTGCACCCGCACGGATCGCTTCAAGACGGTGGAAGCGATCGGCAGGCTGCCCAGGCGAACGGCTGTTCAAGGCGGCATGGCCGCCCCGCGCTTCCCGGTGGTGATCCACCTCGCTGCTCAGGCGGCGCCCGGTCTCGGGTTGCCGCCCGGCCCTATCGCCAGTTGCGCGTGCCCGGTAGTGTATCCCGCCACCCTTGCCTAGGAGCAGCGGCGGCCTTCAGCGCGCCAGGGCCACTTGCTCGTGGGCAGGCGGGGCTTCGGCGGGCTTGGGTTCTGCACCGGCGTCGCTGGCGGCGGCACCGCTGGCGGGCCCGGTGGCGGCAACGGCCGGCGCAGCGAAGGTCGGAGCGGTCACGGGGACGGTCTGCCCAGCCACCACGCGCGCGAGGTAGCGTTGCTCGGCCAGCACCTTGGCGGCGTAGCCGCCATCGTCGTCCATGTTGCCGCTGCCGACGTAGAACTTCAGCCCGGCTTCCAGGCTGCCGGCGCGGGCGATGCACTCCTTGAGTACCTGCACACCCACGCGCAGGTTGGTCACCGGGTCAAAGGCGGTCAGCTTGCCGCCGAAAACTTCGTACTTCTCGTTGTGGACCCGTGTCATCACCTGCATCAGGCCCTGCGCACCGACCGGGCTCTGGGCGAACGGGTTGAAGCTCGATTCGATGGCCATGATCGCCAGAATCAGCGTCGGGTCCAGCCCCGCGCGCGCACCGACTTGCCAGGACTCCTTCACCAGGCGTGCGACCGGCTCGGGGGCGACCCGGTAGCGTCGCGACAGCCAGCCGGCCACCGCAGCCTGCTGTCGAGTCAGGTCGGCCGGGTCGGTGGCCAGCGCACGGGCCAGGGCGGCGCTGTCGGCGTCGTCGGGCGCTGCCACGTAGCCCACGTCTTCGGCGCGGGCAGTGTGGCGTTGCTGCAGCCAGTCCAAGGCCTGCTGCTCGACGCTGGCCCGCAGGTCTGCACGACCGGCGGCGAACACCATCAATGCCACGACGGCCAGGCCAACCAAGGCGAGCATGTTGTGGCTGACATCCAGCAGGCCGTTGCCCACGTCGCGCAGGAAGATGCCTCCCCCGCGTCGGGCGTCTGCGGCCATGCGCTGCCACCAATGCGGCTCGGTCATGTCCATCCTTTCCTCATTCCCACCAACCCGATCGGTGACGGCGGACCAAAGGCCCAGCCCCGTCCTGACGGGTGGTGATAATCGGCTGCCACCTCGCAAAGGTGCGCTGCGATGCAGGCGCGCCGGCGGCAGGGCGGGGTGCTTACCCAACGATGGCGCTCAAAGTGATGCGCGGGTAAACCCTTGTATCGGTTGTTTCGGCGAATTGTAGGCAGCCTGAAAATAACCAGTCAAGTATAAGAGACTTCCGTCTAATTACTTATAAGTATGAAATACCGGGATTTGCGAGGCTTCATCGAGGGGCTGGAAGGCCGGGGCGAGTTGCGGCGCGTTGGCGAGCCGGTGTCACCGCACCTGGAAATGACGGCTTTGGCCGACCAGGTTCTTCGCGCCGGCGGGCCAGCCCTGCTGCTGACCCAGGTCACTGGTTTTCCGATTCCAGCGCTGGTCAACCTCTTCGGCACGCCCCGTCGGGTGGCGCTCGGCATGGGGGCCGACGAGGTGGGCCAGTTGCGCGAGGTGGGGCGCCTGCTGGCGGCGCTGAAGGAACCCGAGCCCCCGGCCTCGCTGCGCGAGGCCGGCAAGCTCTGGGACATGGCCAAGGCCGTGTGGGACATGAAGCCGACCCGGGTCAACTCGCCGCCGTGCCAGGAGGTCGTGGTCGACGGGCCGAACGTGGACCTGGCGCGCTGGCCCATCCAGCATTGCTGGCCGGACGACGCCGGCCCGCTCGTCACCTGGGGGTTGGTCATCACCCGTGGGCCACGCGGTGTGCCCAAACCTCGTTTGCGGCAGAACCTTGGCATCTACCGCCAGCAGGTCATCGGCCGGCGGCAGTTGATCATGCGCTGGCTGGCCCATCGCGGCGGGGCACTGGATTTTCGCGATTTCGCTCGGGTCAACCCCGGCCAACCTTTCCCGATCGCCGTCGCCCTGGGGGCGGACCCGGCCACCACGTTGGGCGCGGTGACGCCGGTGCCCGACACCTTGTCGGAGTACCAGTTCGCTGGCCTGTTGCGAGGCGGTCGTACCGAAGTGGCGGACAGCGCGGTGGGAGAGGGCGATCTGAAATTGCAGGTGCCGGCGCGCGCTGAGTTGGTGCTTGAGGGGCATATCCCGCCTGCGGCCCCCGGCTACTCCGGGCACAGCGAGCACGGCGTGCCACTGAAGGAGCTCAATGGGTACCTGCACGCGCTGGAAGGCCCGTTCGGCGACCACACCGGCTACTACAACGAGCAGGACTGGTTTCCTGTCTTCGAGTTGAGCCGGCTGACTCATCGGAAGGACCCGATCTACCACTCCACCTACACCGGCAAGCCGCCCGACGAGCCGGCGGTACTGGGCGTGGCGCTGAACGAAGTGTTCGTGCCCATCCTGCAGAAGCAGTTTCCAGAAATCACCGACTTCTACCTGCCGCCCGAAGGTTGCAGCTACCGCCTGGCGGTGATCTCGATCAAGAAGAGCTACCCGGGGCACGCCAAGCGCGTGATGTTCGGCCTGTGGAGCTTCCTTCGCCAATTCATGTACACCAAGTTCATCGTGGTGACCGACGACGATGTGGACATCCGCGACTGGAAGGAAGTGGTGTGGGCCATCACCACACGGATGGACCCGGTGCGCGACACCACTTTAGTGGGTGAGACGCCCATCGACTACCTCGACTTCGCTTCGCCCGTCAGCGGCCTTGGCGGCAAGATGGGCCTGGATGCGACCAACAAGTGGCCCGGCGAGACGCACCGCGAATGGGGGCGGACGATCGCCATGGACGCTGCGGTCACGGCGCGCATGGAGCGCATCGTGCAGACCGTGCTGTCTTGACCGAGCGCAAGGCTCGGTATGCGCGCAGGCCAGCACAGCGTACAGCCTCACTGGATGGGCGTGTAAAGATGCTTGCCGGTCAGTGGCGAGCGGGCGCAAACTGAATATGCCTCGATGAGGCAACACCCTGTAAGCGCAATTCCAGCGCCTACGGAGCCCCGGCAACTTCCCTGCTGGAGCCCCACTGAGTGGCATCGCTGCTCACAGGCCCCTCCCCCCGCAAGGGTCAGGAGGGGCTTCGTCATTCTGGGCATGGTCAAGATGGGCCATTGAGGGCTCGGCCACAATCGACAGCCCAAGTTGCCCCAGGCTCCTCGACCCACCCGCGCGATGCCGTTCGCCCCGCTTGCCCTGTTCACACCGCGCGTGCGCCGCGTGCTGCTGGCCTTGGCTGGCCTCACGATCTCGCTGATGCTGCTGGCCTGGCTGGCCTTGCCCCACTGGCTGCGCCAGATGGCCGAGCAAGAAGGCAGCGCCGCGCTCGGCCGGCGGGTGACGATCGGGGCCGTGCATGTGAACCCGCTCAGGCTCAGCGTGCAGGTCGATGACCTGACCATCGCCGGCGCCACCGACGCAGCGCCGCCGCTGTTTCACCTGAGCCAGGGCCTGGTGAACGCCGACGTGCGCAGCCTGTGGCGACGCGCGCCCGTGGTCGAGGCGGTCGAGCTGCAAGGCCCCTCGCTTCACCTGGCCCGGCTGTCCGACGGGCACTACGACATCGACGACGTGCTGGCCCGCTTGCGCCCGGAACAGCCTGCGGCACCGGACGCCCCCCCGTCGCGCTTTGCGCTGTACAACTTGCGCATCGTCGACGGTCAGGCCCACATCGACGACCGGCCGCGCGGCCGCGTGCACGAGGTGAAGGCGCTGCAACTGGGCCTGCCGTTCCTGTCGAACCTCGACGACGCCTTGGAAGTGAACGTCGAGCCGCGTGTGGCGTTCGAGCTCGACGGCACCGGCTTCGACACGGGAGCCCAGGCCAAGCCCTTCTCCAAGGAACGCGAGGGTGTGCTGACCCTGAAGTCCGGTGCCGTCGACCTCGCCGCCTGGCTGCCTTACCTGCCGGCCGATCTGCCACTGCGACCTGCCAGCGGCCAGGTCCGCGCCGACCTCAGCCTGCATTTCAAGGCACCCGCCGGCAAGCGTGCCGTGGTGATTCTGCGCGGCTCGCTGCGTGTCGACGGACTGCGGGTCGTGGACGCCTCGAACGCGGCCATGGCCGATCTGGCTCGGGGCGAGCTCGCCCTGAACGACGTGCAGCCGTTGCGCCGGCAGGTGGCCCTGGGTGCCGTTCGCATCGAAGGGCTGGGCGTGTCCGTTCAGCGCGACGCGCAGGGACGCCTTAACTGGCTGCAGGCGCTTGGTCGCCTGGCCGGCGCAGAAACCCCGCCAGCAGCCGCTTCGGCCAGCCCACCGGTTTCGGCAGCATCGGGGGCGCCCACAGCGCCCGAGGCGACGGACTGGCAGGTGTCGGTCGCCCAGGTCGCGTTGCAAGACAGCCGCGTGCAGTGGCAGGACGCTGCCGTTCGGCCGGCTGCCGCGCTGGCGCTGCAGGCCGTGCAGCTGACGGTGGACGGCTTGCGCTGGCCCCTGTTGGCCGAGCAGCCGGCGGCTCGGCTGCAGGCAGCGGCGCAATTGGTCAACCTGGCCAACCTGACCCACTTGGCCACGGCTGCCGAGCCTGCCAAGCCGGCTGGCAGGCCACCCAGCAAGCTGCCCAACAAGCCAGCCGCCGCACCAGCCGCCGCGGCGCCGGCCTCTGCGCCCGAGCTGAGTCTGCTGGGCGAGTGGTCGGCTGCGGGCGGGCAGCTTCAGGCCAAGGCCGTCGCCTGGCCGGTCGACTGGGCCGCACCGTACCTGGCCGAGCACCTGGTGCCGCGTGTGGCGGGGCGGCTTGCGTTCGACGCCACCGGCCGCTGGTCCGGTGTGCCGGGCACGGCGCCGCCAACGCTGCAGTTGAGCGATTTCCAGCTGAGCGATGTCAAGGTCACGGTGGCGGGCGCCGCGCGGCCTGCGGCGGCCTGGAAGCTGCTGCAGATCAGCGACCTGGTGCTGGACACGACCAGCCGCCAGCTCAGCGTGGGCCGTTTGCAGTGGGACCAGCCCAGCCTGGCGGCGCAGCGCGATCAAGCTGGCCAGATCGACTGGGCCGCCTGGTTGAAGGCCGACGCGGTGGCAGCGCCGCCCGCCGAAGCGCCGCGCGAGGCGCCCCCGTGGCGCGCAAGCCTGCAAGAAGCGGCCATCGACGGCGCGCGCCTGGCCTGGCGCGACGCCGCCACCGGCAGCGAGCACCCCGCCGCGGTCGAGCTGCAACGGCTGCGCCTGTCCGCCCAAGGGCTGCAGTGGCCGCCGGCGCCGAACGCCCGGGTCAAGCTGCAGGGCAGCGCCCAGGTGGTGGCGCCCGATGCGGACATGCCTGCTGCGCCGGGCAACCTGTCCTGGCGTGGCGAGCTCGGCCTGGCGCCGCTGGCCTGGAAGGGCCAGGTCAAGGCCGAACGATTCCCGGTGCATGCGCTGGCCGCCTACGCCGGTGCGCAGTTGCCCGTGACCGTGGCGCGGGCCGACGTCGGGTGGCAGGGCCCGGTCGAAGCCCGGTTCCCGCCCGAGGGGCCGGTGCTCGCCCTGCAGGGCGATGCACGGGTTACCGACCTGCGACTGTACGGCCGCGAAGGCGGTGCCGCCGGCGACGAACTGCTGAGCTGGCAGGCGCTGGACCTGCCCGCGGTGAAGATCAGCCAGTCGCCGGGGCGCCGGCCCCAGGTCGACATCGGCCTGGCCCGCCTGAGCGACTTCTATGCGCGGCTGATGGTCGGCGAGACCGGGCACTTCAACCTTACCGACTTGAACGCGCCCGGTGCGGCAGCCTCCGCCCCCGATGCCGCGGTGCCACCGGCATCGTCTGCCCCGCTTGCGGCGGTGCCCGCCTCGGCGCCGGCCGTCGACGAGGCCCTGCCGTTGGACTTGGCGGTGGCCGGCGTGCAACTGCGCAATGGCCGGGTCGACTTCTCCGACCGCTTCATCAAGCCGAACTACAACGCCGCCCTGTCGGACCTGAACGGCGCGCTCGGCGCCTTCCGCACCGGCACGCGCGACATGGCCACGCTCGAGTTGCACGGCCGAGTCGCGGGCACGGCCCTGCTGGAGGTGCGGGGTGCGCTGAACCCCACGGCGCGCCCGCTGGCGCTGGACGTACAGGCGCGCGCCACCGACCTGGAGCTGGCGCCGCTGTCGCCCTACGCGGGCAAGTACGCCGGCTACGCCATCGAGCGCGGCAAGCTGTCGATGGACGTGAGCTACCGCATCGACGCCGATGGCCGCCTGGACGCGAAGAACCAGATCGTGCTGAACCAGCTTACCTTCGGGGACCGCATCGACAGCCCCGATGCCACCAAGCTGCCGGTGCTGCTGGCTGTCGCCCTGCTGAAGGACCGCAACGGCATCATCGATGTGAACCTACCGATCGGTGGCTCGCTGAACGACCCGCAGTTCAGCGTGGGTGGCCTGATCATCAAGGTCATCCTCAACCTGCTCGGCAAGGCGCTCACGGCGCCGTTCGCGCTGCTGGCGGGTGGGGGCGACGAGGACCTGAGCCTGGTCGAGTTCACCCCGGGCACGGCGCAACCTGCAGCCAACGCCGGGCCGGCCATCGACCGCGTGGCCAAGGCCCTGGCAGACCGCCCGGCCCTGCAGATGACCGTGACCGGCGCGGCCGACCCCCAGAGCGAGCGCGAGGCGATGCAGGGGGCCTGGCTCGAAGAGCGGCTGCTCGCCGAGCAGCGCAAGGACAGGCTGCGGGCCAGTGCCGCCGCAGCCGAGCCGGCCGGCTCGGCGACCACAGCCGCGGCGCCAGCGGCACCGGTGGGCGAAGAGCGCAGCCGCCTGGTCAAGCGGCTGTACGCGGAGACCAAGTTGCCCAACAAGCCGCGCAACGCGCTCGGGCTGGCCAAGGACATCCCCGTGGCCGAGATGGAGGCCTTGCTGCGTGCGTCCCACCTGGTCACCGACGACACCACCCGCGAGCTGGCGCTGCAGCGCGGGCTGGCCGTGCGCGACGCCTTGATCGCGAAAGGCCTGCCGAGCGAGCGGCTTTTCCTGGCGGCGCCCAAGCTGCGGATCTCGGGCGAGGACGATGCGTCCTGGACGCCCCGCGTGCAATTGAGCCTGGCAACCCATTGAAGCGTAAGGCGACTGGCCGCATCTGCGACCACTCTTGGCCATCACCACAGGAATCCGCATGAAGACCACCGACACCATCACCCTCGCTGGCGGCTGCTTCTGGTGCCTGGAAGCGGTGTACGAGCAGGTGCGCGGCGTGCTGCACGTCGAGTCGGGCTACAGCAACGGGCATGTGATGCGGCCCAGCTACGAGCAGGTCTGCCAGGGCGACACCGGGCACGCCGAGGTGGTGAAGATCGACTTCGACCCCGCGGTGGTCAGCCTGCGCGAGTTGCTCGAGGTCTTCTTCGTCATCCATGACCCGACGACCCGCAATCGGCAGGGCAACGACGTGGGCCCGCAGTACCGCTCGGGCATCTACACGCACGACGAGTCCCAGGCGGTCGTGGCGCGTGAGGTGCTGGCCGAAGTCAATGCGGCCACCGGCGGCAAGGTGGTGACCGAGTTGCTGCCGGTGGCCAACTATTCGGCCGCGGAGGCCTACCACCAGCACTACTTTGCCCAGCACCCCGGGCAGGGTTATTGCGCCTTCGTGGTGGCGCCCAAGGTCGAGAAATTCCGCCACACCTTCGGCCGACTGACCAGGCCGGCGGCCTGAACCAGGGCCGGGCGCCGCCTTCGCGTGCCCGGGCGTGAGTTACTGGCGCCCGGCGCAGCGGGTGCGCCACACCGCGGCGCGGAACCCGCCGCTACACTGCCCGCGACCCGGGGGCCGAGCCCCCGTTTGTGCCTGCCCGCAACCTGCTGCCGATGACCGAATCCCTGTGGCGCGAAGCTCCGTCGCCCGCGCTGCGTGTCTGGCGCGGGCCGCCCCTGCGGTGGGAGGCCAATGCCCCCGCCATGGCCTGGGCGGCGCGGGCTGGCAAGGCGGCGGTCGATTGGCAGTCGCTGGCCGAACGCCTGGCCGAGCACTTGGTCGACGGAGAGAGCGGTGGTGCATGGCCCGGTCACCCGGTGGTCCTGCCCGACGGCGTGCTTCTCTGGCTCCAGCCGGGCGCCGAGGACTCCACCCGCCAGTCCGAGCTGGATGCCTTCGCGATGCTGCGCCTGCGGGCTGGCGTGGGCATGGTCACGCGCCATCTGCACAGTGGCGCGGCGCATTGGGACGACAACGCCCTGCGCATCATCGGCCACGACCCGGCACTCGGCCCGCTGCCCGCCGGCGAATTGGCCCGGCGCGTGCACCGCGACGACCTGGCCCGCGTGCGGGCCGCCGAAGAGCGTCTGCTCGCCGGCCCCTGCCGCGAGGAACTGCGCTGCCGCCTCGTGCGCGACGACGGTGGCGTGCGCCAGGTGCGGGCGCTGCACGAAAGCCGGGTCGCAGTGGACGGCGGCATCGAGGTCCTGAGTGTCCTGGTCGACGAGACCGAGACCGTCGAGCATTGGTTGCGCCAATGGGAAGACGAGAGCGTGATCGGCCGCGCACTGACCATGGCGGGGGTCTCGCTGTGGGAGATCGACCTCGCCGAGCGGCGGGTGCACTACAACCAGCAGGGCTTTCGCATCCTCGGCATCGAGCGCCGGCCCGAGGGCGTGCCTCTGGACGCGGTGCGCTCGGCGATCCACCCCGAAGACCGCCCGCTGATCGAGCGCGCCGCCCGCGACGCGGCGCAGGACGGCCGGCTGGTCGACGCCGTGGCCCGCTACCGCGACGCCGCCGGCCACTACAAGCACCTGCTGACCCGCCGCTATGGCGTGCGCGACGACGAAGGGCGGGTCGTTGCCCTGCGCGGCATGTCGATCGACGTGAGCGAGCTGGTGCGCGAGCGCGAGCGATCGCTGTCGCTGCTCGAGCGCATGCAGATGGTGGCCGAGACCATCGGCGTCGGCTTCTGGTGGCGCGATTTGGACGCCGGCGTGTTCGAGTGGGACGAGCAGATGTACCGGATGCATCACCGCTCGCCCAGCGAAGGGCCGCCCAGCCTGGACGAATGGATCGGCCGCCACGTCCACCCGGCCGACCGCGGCTGGATGGCTGCGCGCCAGGACACCCACTATTCGAAGTGGACGCCAGCCTCGGACGTCGTTTTCCGCACGGTCGACCCCGACGGCCAGGAGCGCTTCATCCAAGCCTGGACACGACGGCTCGTGCGCCACGGCCACCGGGTGTCGCTCGGCATCCATGTGGACATCACCGAGCGCCGCCAGGCCGAGCTGCGCATGGAGTTCGAACGCCAGCGCGACCAGTTCGCCATCGAGGCGGCGGGCATCGGGGTGTGGGAGCGCCGCGCCTCGGACGGCGAGCCGATCCACTGGAGCCCGACCATGTACCGCCTGCGCGGGCTGGAGGCCGACGACCCGCGCCCGCTCGGCGAGATCGTGCGTGCCAGCATGCAACCCGAGGACGATGCGCGCGCGGCCCACCTGCTGCAGCGCTGCATCGCCACCGGCGAGCGCTTCGCCTACGAGTTCGAGGTGGTGTGGCCCGACGGCACGCGGCGCTGGCTGGCGTCCACCGGCCGCGCCGTGCACGACGCGGCCGGCAAGCCCGTGGCCGTGGCCGGCGTGAACGTCGACGTGACCGAACGCCGGCACGTGGACCAGCTGGCCCGCGAGCGCGACCGGGCCCAGCAGGCCAGCGCCGCGAAGACCGAGCTGATGGCCCGCGTGAGCCACGAGTTGCGCACGCCCATGAACGCGGTGTTGGGCTTTGCCGACCTGATGGCCCACGCCGAACAGCCGCTGCCGGCTCCCCAGGCCGAGCGGCTGGGCCGCATCCGTTCCGCCGGCACGCACCTGCTGGGGCTGATCGACGACCTGCTCGAACTCTCGCGCGCCGACCAGGGGGTGCGCGCGATGGTGATCCAGCCGGTCTCGCTGCGAGCTCTGCTCGATGACACCTTGCCCTGGGTGGCCACATTGGCAGAGGAGGGCGGGGTGCACGTCGAACAGCTGCCCCTGGCCCACGAGACCGTGCTGGCCGACCGGCGCCGGCTCGGCCAGGTGCTGACCCACCTGTTGACCAACGGCATCAAGTACAACCAGCCCGGCGGCCGCGTCTGGCTGCGGCTGCAACCGGCCCGGCTGCGCGACCAACCGGCCTGGGACCTGGCCGTGCACGACAACGGCCGTGGCCTTTCGGCGGACCAGCTGGAGCGGCTGTACGAACCCTTCAACCGCCTGGGCGCCGAGCGCGAAGGCATCCCCGGTACCGGTATCGGCCTGAGCGTCGTGCAGCAGCTGGTGCACGACATGGGGGGCGAGCTGTCGGTCGACAGCGCGGTGGGGGCCGGCAGCCGCTTCGTGGTGCGGCTGCCGGCGGTGGATGCCGCGGGTGCACCGGCGCCCTTGGCATCGGCGGCGCCCGATGCGCCCGCTGCCGAGCCGCCGCCCAGCGGGCTGCGGGTGCTCTACATCGAAGACAACCCGGTCAACGAGATGCTGGTGCGCGAGATGCTGGCGCTGCGCCCGCAGGTGGCGCTGCAAAGCGCACCGGACGGCGGCAGCGGCATCAGCCGCGCACGCAGTTGGCGGCCCAACCTGGTGCTGCTGGACCTGCAGCTGCCCGACATGACCGGCACCGAGGTGCTGCACAGCCTGCGGGCCGAGCCCGAGCTGGCCGGCAGCCGTTTCGTGGCCTTGTCGGCCAATGCCATGCCGCAGGACGTGTCGCAGGCACTGGCCGATGGCTTCGACGAGTACTGGACCAAGCCGCTGAACCTGCAGCGCTTCCTGGCCGACATCGACGCCCTGGCGGCCGCGCTGGGCTGAGCGGGTTGGGCCCAGCGCCGGGGCCGCCTCAAGCCGGCCAGGCACCCGCTTGGCGGGTGGCGCCGGTACACGGCGCCGGGTGCTCCATCTCTATGGGGCCAGGCGCTCGCGCAGCCAGTGCCCGTCGGCCCAGCGGTAGCGCAGGCGGTCGTGCAGCCGCGAGGGGCGGCCCTGCCAGAACTCCCACGCGTCCGGCTTCAGGCGGTAGCCGCCCCAGTGCGGTGGCCGCGCCGGGCTCAGGCCGTGCAGCGCGGCGGCCTTGGCGGCATTGGCCACCAGCACCGCGCGCGAGCTGATCACCTGGCTCTGCGGCGAAGCCCAGGCGCCCAGGCGGCTGTCCAATGGCCGCGAGCGGTAGTAGGCGTCGGACTCAGCATCGCCGACCTTGTCGACCCGACCTTCGATGCGCACCACCCGCTCGAGCTCGACCCAGTGGAACTGCAGCGCGGCAAAGGGGTTGCCCGCCAGCTCGCGGCCCTTGCGGCTGTCATAGTTCGTGTACCAGACGATGCCTTCGGCGTCGAAGCCCTTGATCAGCACGATGCGGGTCGACGGGCGGCCGTCGGCGCCCACGGTGGCCACGGTCATCGCGTTCGGCTCGGGCAACTGGGCGGCGATCGCTTCGTCCAGCCAGGCGGAGAACTGACGCCACGGTTCGCCGGCCGCCGAGCCCTCGTCCAGCTCGGCGCGCTCGTAGCTCTTGCGCAGTTGGGACAGGTCTTTCATGCCCGCAGTTTAGGGCTAGGCCTTAGGTGATCGTCCCACTGGATGTGGCGGGCCATCGAACCCATCCTGTGTGCATACGCACAAGCTGTGTTGGGCGGCGCCCCCAAGAGCGCCGAAGGGACGGAAGACCATGAGAACGCCACCGACGATCATCGTGTTGGGGGCCGGCCGAGGCAGCCGCTATACCGGGGCTCGCCACAAGCTGGCCGAAGACCTGGGCGGAGCCAGTGTGCTCAGCCACACCGTGCGCAATGCGCTGGCCAGCGGCTTGCCGGTGCTCGTGGTCACCACGCCGCCGTTCGCCGACGAGGCCGCCGGCCTGGTGGCCAAGCGGGACATCGTGACGCTGGGCGAGGCCCAGGGGCCCTCGCTGGGCGGCATGGGCGATTCGATTGCGGCCGGTGTCTCGGCCCGGCCCGGCGCGGGCGGTTGGCTGGTGCTGCCGGCCGACATGCCCTTGGTGCAACCGACGACGCTGGCCGCCGTGGCCGCGGCCTTGGGGCCCACCCCGGTGGCCTATGCGCAATACCAGGGCCGCCGCGGCCACCCGGTGGCCTTCGGCGCCGAGTTGTTCTCCGACCTGGTGCGGCTGTCGGGCGACGAAGGCGCGCGGCGCATCCTGGCGCGTTTTCCAGCGCAGGCGGTGGACGTGGACGACCCTGGCGTGCTGCTGGACATGGACACCGAGGCCGACCTGGTCGCCTTGCGCGCGCGCATCGAGGCCGACGCGGCGACCCTGTCGCGCCATTGAACGGGCGCCCGCGGACGGGGCATCGGCTTCAATCGCCAGCCAGGCGCATCAGCCGCTCGACCTCGCGGTCGCGGATGCCGCGGCGGCGGAGTTCCAGCGCGGTTTCACGCAGGTAGTCGAGCGTGCTGCCGAAGCGGCCCTGCGCATGCGCCAGGATGTGGCGCATCTGCGGGTCGGGCAGGCGGCCCACATGGCCCGGGCTGTCGTGCCGCAGCGTGAAGGCCAGGGCCTGCACCGTGCCGCGCGAGGTGCGGCACGCCAGCCAGCGCGGGTCATAGACGCCGGTGGGCATCTCGCGCAGCCACAACTGGCGCAGTTCTACCTCGGCCCGCGCAGCAGGCACGCGAAACACCGCGCCGTGGCAGGAGCCACCGGCCATCAGCGCGAAGACGAGGCCGGGCTGCTCCGGCGTGCCGCGGTTGACCCGCGAGCGCATGCGAAAGGCGCGGTGCCAACCGTGCACCTGCGCAGGCCATTCGGCGTCGGTGTCGAACTCGCGGCGCCACAGCAGCGAGCCATAGCCGAAGATCCACAACGCATCGCGGCGCCGGCCCCATTCCTCCAGCGTGCGCTCCAGCAGCGGGGCAGGGTCGCGCAGGGTCAGTGCGGCATGCGACATGGCCATGAATCTAGCGCAGGAACTCGGCCCGGTTTGACGATGTAACCAAGTTACTTGATAATCTGAGTGCAGGTTACATCGCTACTCACCCTACGCACCATGAGTTCATTGCACCCCGTCCTGGCCCAGGTCACCGCGCGCATCCGCGAGCGCAGCGCCGCCACGCGCAGCGCCTACCTCGCGCGGGTGGATGCCCTGCGCCGGCGCCCGCGTGGCGCCGACCGCATGGGTTGCGCCAATGTGGCCCACGCCTTTGCCGCCATGCCGGGCGACGACAAACTGCGCATCGTGGCCGAGAAGGCGCCGCACATCGGCATCGTCAGCGCCTACAACGACATGTTGTCGGCCCACCAGCCCTACGAGGGCTACCCGGCCCAGATCCGCGCCACGGCGCACCGCCTGGGCGCCACGGCCCAGGTGGCCGGCGGCGTGCCGGCCATGTGCGACGGCGTGACCCAGGGCTACCCAGGCATGGAGCTGAGCCTGTTCTCGCGCGACACCATCGCCATGGGCACGGCGATCGCGCTGTCGCACGACGTGTTCGATGCGGTGCTGCTGCTGGGCATCTGCGACAAGATCGTGCCGGGCCTGCTGATCGGCGCGCTGCACTTCGGCCACCTGCCTTGCGTCTTCGTGCCCGCCGGGCCGATGGGCTCGGGCCTCTCGAACAGCGACAAGGCCAAGGTGCGCGAGCAGGCGGCGCAAGGCCTGGTGGGCCGCGGCGAGTTGCTCAAGGCCGAGCAGGCGGCCTACCACTCGGCCGGCACCTGCACCTTCTACGGCACGGCCAACTCGAACCAGATGCTGCTCGAAGCCATGGGGTTGCACGTGCCGGGCGCGGCCTTCGTGCACCCGCACGACACGCTGCGCGCTGCCCTCACCGACGAGGCGGTGAGCACCGCGCTGAGCCTGCGCGCGGGGCAGCGAGACCTGCCCATCGGCCACTTGGTGGACGAGCGCAGCATCGTCAACGCCATGGTGGCGCTGCTGGCCACCGGCGGCTCTACCAACCACCTGATCCACTGGGTGGCGGTGGCGCGCGCGGCGGGCATCCTGATCGACTGGAACGATTTCTCCGAGCTCTCGGGCGTGGTGCCGCTGCTGGCCCGCGTCTACCCCAACGGCAGCGCCGACGTGAATCAGTTCCAGGCCGCGGGTGGCCCGGGCTTCGTGCTGCGCGAGCTGATGGCCGCCGGCTTGATGCACGCCGATGCGCACGCCGTGGCCGAGGGTGGCATGCCGCGCTACGCCGAAGTGCCCCATCTGGATACAGGCCGCGTGCGCTGGTCCGCCTTGCCGGCCGCCAGCGGCGATGCGAGCGTGCTGCGCGGCGCGTCCGACCCGTTCTCGCCCACCGGCGGCCTGGCGCTGCTCGAGGGCAACCTGGGCCGCGCGGTGATCAAGGTGTCCGCCGTGCCGGACGACCGCCACGTGATCGAGGCGCCGGCGCGCGTCTTCGAAAGCCAGGACGAGTTGCATGCCTCCTTCAAGGCTGGTGAGCTGGAGCGCGACGTGGTCGTGGTCGTGCGCTTCCAGGGCCCTCACGCCAATGGCATGCCCGAGTTGCACAAGCTGACCCCGCCGCTGGCCGTGCTGCAGGGCAGGGGCTTTCGCGTCGCGCTGGTCACCGATGGCCGCATGAGTGGCGCCTCGGGCAAGGTGCCGGCCGCCATCCATGTCAGCCCCGAGGCCTTGGCCGGCGGCCCGCTGGCCAAGCTGCGCGACGGCGACCTCATCCGGCTAGACGCCACCAACGGCAGCTTGAGCGCTCTGGTGCCCGCGGACGAATGGGCGGCGCGCGACAACGCCGAGCGCAGCGAGGCCATGGCCGCCGAGCACGCCCATGGCCTTGGCCGCGAGCTGTTCGCCGGCCTGCGCCGCAACGTGAACAGCGCCGAAGAAGGCGCCTGCACCTGGCTGTGATGAACCTTTTCGACGGAGCCCCGCCCACGCCATGAACACGCTCGAATTGGCCGGACACGGCCCGGTCATCCCCGTCATCGTCATCGACCGCCTCGAAGACGCCGTGCCCTTGGCACATGCGCTCGTCGAGGGGGGGGTAAAGGTGCTCGAAGTGACGCTGCGCACACCGGTGGCGCTGGCCGCGATCGAGGCCATGGTGCGCGACGTACCGGGCGCGATCGTTGGTGCAGGCACGATCCGCAGCGCGGCGGATGCGCGGGCCGCTCGCCAGGCTGGCGCGGTCTTTGGTGTCAGCCCGGGCTACACGCCCGAGGTGGGGGCTGCTTGTCGTGAGGTGGGGCTGCCGCTGCTGCCCGGCGTGGCCACCGCCAGCGAGGTGATGGCTGCCCAGGCCGATGGCCTGTCCTTCCTGAAATTTTTCCCTGCCACCGCGGCCGGTGGCATCCCGATGCTGAAGGCCCTGGCGGGCCCCTTCCCCGACGTGGCCTTCTGCCCCACCGGGGGCATCAGCCTGCAGACGGCACCGGACTTCCTGGCCCTGCCCAACGTGAAGGTCTGTGGCGGCTCCTGGTTGACGCCGGCCGATGCGGTGAAGGCGGGCGATTGGGCGCGCATCACGCGCTTGGCGGCCGAGGCCGGGGCTCTGCGCCGATAGCCGGGGCAGGGCGCGATCCGCGCGGCCGCTTCAGGCGAGCACAGCGGGCGCGACGCGGCCCGCCCTCAGACCGGAACGGTGTAGTTCAGCGCCATGCGCCCGCCGTCCACGTGCACGATCTCGCCGGTCATGTAGCGTGATGCGTCGCTGAGCAGGAAGGCCACCACGTCGGCCACCTCTTCCGGCTCGCCCAGCCGCTTCATCGGCGTGCGGCCGAGGATGCGCTGCTTGGCCTCGTCGCTGGTCAACACGGCTTCGCGTGCCAGCTCGGTGGCGATGGTGCCGGGCGCGGCTGCGTTGACGCGAATCCGGTGGTCGGCCAGCGCCAGCGCCATGGCCCGGGTCAGCTGGTTGATGCCGCCCTTGCTGGCGTTGTAGCTGGCGATGCTGGCGATGGCCATCGAGCCGTTGACCGACGACATGTTGACGATGGCACCGCCCTGGCCCTGAAGCACCATCTGCCGGGCCACGGCCTGGCCGACTAGGAAGGCGCCTTTCAGGTTGACGTCGAGGACGGCGTCCCAGTCGTCCTCGGTCACGTCCAGGAAATCGGCGGCGCGGAAGATGCCCGCGTTGTTCACCAGCGCGTCCACGCGGCCGAAGGCCAGCACGGTGGCGGCCAGCGCGGCTTCCACCTCCGCCTTGCGGCTGACGTTGCAAGGCACGGCCAGCGCCTGGCAACCGCCTGCGCGCAGGCGCTCGGCCAAGGCCTGTGCTGCGGGGACGTTGACGTCCCACAGCGCGACGACCGCGCCGTCGGCCGCGAAGCGCTCGGCGCAAGCCGCGCCGATGCCTTGGCCGCCGCCGGTGACCACGACCACGCGGCCGGCCAGGCCGAACGAGGGGGACACGGGGCGCGAGGATGAATCGGTGCTCATCGGCTGCGGTCCAGCCAGACGGCTATGCCCTGGGCGTTCAGTTCCACGTCCACGGCGAGCAACTCGTCGATCTGCTCATCGCTCAGCGTGCTGCCGTGGGCGCGCAGGTTGCTGTGGAACATCTGTCGCAGCCCGTCGCACAGGGCGGCGTGCCGCTGCGGGTGGTCGCGCAAGCGCTGGCCCACCGCCACCAACTGGTCCAGGCTGGTCAGCAGGTCGGCCCCCAGTTGCGGCACGTTGCCCAGCCGGCCGTAGTGGGTGAGGTAGACGCAGTCGGGGCGACGCTCCAGCAAGCGCTGGATCGATGCCTTCAGCGCCTCGGGCTGGAACTGCACCGGCGTCGAGGTGGGCAGTATCCAGGGCCGGCCATCGACGTCGGTCTCGCGGTAGGACAGGCCGAAGGTGTCGCCGGTGAACCAGCCGCGGGAAACTTCGTCCCAGATGCAGTGGTGGTGCAGCGCGTGGCCCGGGGTGTCGATCAACTCCAGCTCGCGCTCGCCGAGGCGGATGCGCATGCCGTCGTGGCTGGTCTGCACACGGGCGGCATCGACGCCCACCAATTGCCCGTAGGCGCGGTCCATCTCGGCCTGGCCATAGACGGCCAGCGCACCTTGGTAGAGCGCGCTGGGGTCGATCATGTGGCGCGCGCCACGGGGGTGCACCAGCATGGTGGCGCCGGGCAGGGCCTGCATCAGCGTGCCGACGCCACCCGCATGGTCGAGGTGGACATGGGTCGGGATGACCCAGTCCACGGCCTCGGGCCCAAGCCCAGCAGCCTCGAGCGCACCGAGCAGCCGTGGCAGCGCAAAGCGCGTGCCGGTGTCGATGAAGGCCGCACGGCCGTGGTCGACGACGAGGTAGGCAGCGTCGAAGCGCGGCCGATGGAAGCCGGTGTCGATGACATGCACGCCGTGACCGACGTGCTCCATGTAGTGCTCGGGCAGCAGGTCGGCCATGGGTGTGCAGGAAGGCGATGCGGCCCAGGCCGCGGGCGGATTACTGGCCGATTTGGATGGCGTACAGCCGGCCCAGGTCCGCCGAGCCGTCGCTGCCTTGCACCGCGCGCAGGGCCTGCTGTGCCTTGGACTTGTTCTTGCCGGTTTGCGCCATGGCCAGGCCCAGGCGCAGCTTGGCGTCGTCCGGGCGCTTCAGGCCGCCTTTGGCAATGCCTTGTTCGATCAGCGAGGCGCCTTGCTCTGCCTGGCCCATGGTGGCGAGCACCGAGCCCACCTGGACCAGGGCATTGCCGTCCTTGGCCGCCGTGGCGGCCGCGATGTCTTTCTCGATGCCAGCGCGGACCTCGGCGTCCTGCTTGACGGCCAGGTCGCGCAGGCGCTTGTGGCGGTCACCTTGCGGGCCCGTGCCCAGGGCGCCGGCGGCGAAGCCCTTGTCGACCACGGCCTTGCCTTCGGCCGCGTAGCCGCTCTGTAGGGCCAACTGGGCCATCTCCATGAAGTCTTCGGTCTTGGTGAGGTTGCCAGTCGCCAGCTTCAGCCGCAGCACGTCCAGGCCGAAGCGATCGGAGAAGCCCGGCTTGCGCGGCAGCCGGCCCAGCAGGGCAGCCCAGTATTCGCGCTTGGGATAGTAGGCGACCAGCTTTTCCAGCGTCGCGCTCTGCGCGGCGTTGGCGTTCATGTGCATTTGCGCATCGGCCAGCCGCAGCAGGTCGTTCTCTTCAGGTCGACGGCCCGCCTGCTCGGCGGCAGAGACTGCCGCGGCCGAGTCCTTGGCAATGGCGCTGTAGTCGCCGCTTTGCGACTGCAGGTAACTCTGCAGTTGCTTCAGGGAGGCGCTGTTGGCACCCAAGGACTGCGCCTTGTTGGCCCATTGGCTCGCCTTGGCGTTGTCGCGGATCTGCGAGTAGGCGAAGGCCAGCGACTCGGCGATCTGGGCCTGTTCCGCCCCACCGAGCTTGCCGGAGTTGAAGACCGCTTCAAAAGCCTGGATCGCCGTGGCGTTGTCGCCGGCGCGCTGCGCCGCCGAGCCGCGCATGCGGTCGATCATCAGTTGCTCCTGCGGTGTCTTTCCACCCACCGCGTCGGCTTCGCGGATCTTGGCCAACGCCTCCTTGGCCTTGCCGGCCCGCAGCATCTCGCCGGCCTGCTGCAAGGGCTTGCCCACCTCGGGGCGGATGTTCTGGGCGAGCGCAACGGTCATGCAGCCGGCGGCCGCGAGGGCAAGTGTCAAGGCGCGCAGGGATTTCATGTGCAGGGATTCCGGGGAAGGCGACAGTGCCGCCTGTGAAAACGCAAAAGGGGACCGAACCGCTGACGGCAGGTCCCCATCTGTGCCGCCGAACGGTCAGTTCATGAACCGTTCGTTGCCAACGATACCGATCTTGGTGACACCCAGGCGCTGGGCCTCGGCCATCACCATCGCGACGTACTTGTAAGTCACCAGTTTGTCTGGCCGCAGGTGCACTTCGGGCTGGTCGGGCAACTGGGCCAAGCGATACAGCCGGGCTTGCAGGTCGCCCCGGTTGGGAACCAACTCGCCATTCCAGCCGATGGTGCCATCGAAGTCGACGACGATCTCGACCACCTCGGGCGGCTTGGTGTTTGTCGGCGGGCTGTTGATCGGCATGTTCATCTTCACCGCATGCGTCTGCACGGGGATCGTGATGATGAACATGATCAGCAGGACGAGCATCACGTCGATCAGCGGCGTGGTGTTCATCTCCACCATCATGTCGTCTTCGCCGCCGGAGCCTACGCTCATGGCCATGGTTCTGGTCCTTTCTCAGTTCTTCGCAGGCGGCTCGGTGATGAAACCGATCTTGGCGATGCCGGCACGCTGGCAGTCGACGATCAGTCGCCCCACAGATTCGTAGCGGACGTTCTCGTCCCCACGAATGTGCACTTCCGGCTGGGGCTCCTTGATCGCTTCCCTCTTGAGGGCTTCGACCAGGGCCTCGTTGTCTGTCATCTTCTTGGTGTTCCAGTAGACGTCACCGTCCTTGGACACCGCCAGCAGGATGTTTTCCGGCTTGGTCTGGGTCGGGACGTTGATTTCCTTGGGCAGGGTGAGCTGCACAGACTGGGTGACCACGGGAACCGTGATCAGGAAGATGATCAGCAACACCAACATCACGTCCACCAAGGGCGTGGTGTTGATGGTGGAATTCATTTGCTCTTCGTCGCCGTCAGGCGAGCCAACGCTCATGGCCATCTGGGAATCCTTTGGTCTTTCGCGAGAGGTCAGGAGACTGCCCGGGTTGGCTCAACACCACCCGGGCAGGCAGCCATCACTTCTTGCCAGCCAGCAGCACGTTGTGCAGGTCGCCCGAGAAGGCACGAACGCGCTCCATCGCACCCTTGTTGCGACGCAGCAGCCAGTTGTAGCCCATCACCGCGGGCACCGCGACGGCCAGGCCGAAGGCGGTCATGATCAGCGCTTCACCCACCGGGCCAGCGACCTTGTCGATCGAGGCCTGGCCGGAGATGCCGATCTGGGTCAGCGCATGGTAGATGCCCCAGACCGTGCCGAACAGGCCGACGAACGGCGAAGTGGAGCCCACGGTGGCGAGAAACGCCAGGCCGTCTTGCAGGCGGCTGTTGATGTTGTCGACAGCGCGCTGCACGCTCATGCCGATCCAGGTATGGCGGTCGATCTGCTCGACCAAGCTGCCTTCATGGTGGTCGGCGGCCTTCAATCCCTGCTCGGCCATGTAGCGGAAGGCACTGGCTTCTTCCAAGGTCTCGGCACCCTTCTTCACCGAACCGGCGGTCCAGAAGGTCTCGGTGGCGGCCTTGGCGCTGCGCATCAGCTTGGACTGTTCCCAAACCTTGGTGAAGATGATGTACCAGCTGCCCATCGACATGATGATCAGGATGATGGCGGTGCCCTTGGTGACGAAATCACCGTCGCGCCACATGGCTTCGAGGCCATACGGGTTGTCGATCGTTTCCTTCTTCACTTCCGGAACGACACCACCACCTGCCGGCACGGCAGTGGTCGCAGCGGGCGCCGAGGCGGCTTCCTGGGCCAGCGCGTCGACCGGGGTGATGGCAACGGCACCCAGCAGGGCGATACAGGCGGCCAAGAAGGGGGCGCGCACGATTTTCATCAAGGACATGGTTCCTCCAGGGGGCAAGGGGCGGTGGCGCAGCATGGGCCGGAAGTCTGCGAGGGCTGCGCCGAGCGATTAAAGGGTTGTTGCGAAGTCGGCCAGGAGCCTATTCAAGCTTCCAGTCATAGATCACGGTGGTCTGGCCGCCAACCGGCTTTCCACTGTCGTCCACACCGGGCTTGAACGGGCAAATGCTGAGAGCATCCACGGCCGCCTTGTCGAGCATGCGGTGTTCGCGGCTCGAACCAGACGGCTTGACGATTTCGGCCTTGGTAACGTGACCCGTCTCGTCAACCGTGAAGCGGATGTGAGTAGAGCCGGTGACCTCTTGCGAACGCGCCTTTGCGGGGTATTCGGGCTTCTCGCAGTTGGCGACATTGAGCTGTGCCGGACGTGCAACCACCCCACGCGGCTGGGCAGGCGGAGGGGGCGTCGCAGGCGCCTGAATGTTCGCCGGCGGGGCCGGCGGAGGCACCTGGGTTTGGGCCGTGATGGCCGGCTGCGGATTGGGCGGCGGGTTGATGTTGACCTCGGGCGGCGGCACGAAGGCCGGCGGCGGGGGCAGGTTCTTCGGCGGCGGCGGCAGATTCTCTGGAGGCGGCGGCGGCGGCGGCTTGACCTCCTCGATGATCTTGGTCTCGACGGGCTTCATGGCCACTTCGACCACCCGTCGTGCCAGGCCGCTGACCAGGGCATAGCCCAGCAGCACGTGCAGCACAATGACAATGCCGAACCCGATAGAGTGCTTGCCAGGGTTGCGCTGCGCTTCAGCGTAGTCCACTCGTTTCCTCCAGTCGCCGACTTGGGGCGCTGTGTCATCAATACGCAGCCGGTAGGCCGCCGAACTGAAGACTATATCGCCCGACCACTGCCGACCGACATAGGCTTCACCCTAATGATTCACGCCGAAATCAGCTGAACCGCCGAACGGAATGTGCCATCAGGCGCCTGTTGCCGAGTGTTGCAAGCTTTGGGCCAGATTGTGCCGAGAGTTTCGCTGGCCACCCGGCTGCACCACCAGGTTCTGATGCTGTCACGTTGGGGAAGGTACAACGGGGTTACAGCGCGCCTCAAACGAAAAAGGTCGAAACCGAAGTTCCGACCTTTGCATCGGGACGAGCCGCCCCGAGGTGAAAAACTGGTGGAGACGAGGAGGATCGAACTCCCGACCTTCGCATTGCGAACGCGACGCTCTCCCAGCTGAGCTACGTCCCCAGTAAGCCTATGAGTGTAGCAGCATGTCGGGCGCTTTCGCCCGGGCCATGTCGGGCACCACAATCGTTCGCCCCCACGCCGGAGCCCCTTGCATGAGCCGACACGACCCCCAGTGGCTGGACGCACAGTACAACAACCGCGCCAGGGTGCCCGAGCATGCGGCCATCTTCGAGCGCTGGCGTCAGGCTTCGCGCATGGCGCGCGAGCAGTCGCGTTGCGTGTTGGACCAGCCCTACGGCCCGGGCCCCAACGAGGTGCTGGACATCTTCCCCGCCGCCGGCACGCACGCGCCGGTGCTGATCTTCATTCACGGCGGCTGGTGGCGGTCGCTCGACAAGGCCGACCATTCGTTCGTCGCTCCGGCCTTGGTGGCACACGGCGCCGCGGTGCTGGTGCCGAACTACGGCCTGTGCCCGCAGGTCGACATCGAGACCATCACGCTGCAGATGGCTCGCGTCGTGGCCTGGGCTTGGCGGCATGCGGTCGACCTGGGTGGCGACCCTTCGCGCATCGCGTTGGTCGGGCATTCGGCTGGCGCCCACCTGGCCGCGATGCTGCTGTGCTGTCGCTGGAAAGACGTGGACCCCGAGCTGCCCTTGCTGCCGCTGCAAGGGGCGCTTGGCATTTCAGGCCTGTACGACCTGGAGCCGGTGCGGCACACCCCGTTTCTGGCGGACGACTTGCGCCTCACGCCGGCCAGCGTCAAACGGCTGTCGCCGGCCTTCTTCCCGCGCCCGAAGCGCCCGCTCTACGCAGTGGTGGGCGGCGACGAGAGCAGCGAGTTCCTGCGCCAGACGCAGATGATCCGCGACCAATGGGGCCCGACCGCCGTGCCGGTGTGCGAGACGCTGTCGCGCCACCACCATTTCGACGTCTTGCACAACCTGGCGGATCCGCAGGGCCGGCTGCACGACCTGACGCTGCGCCTGTTGGGTTTGCGTTGAACCCTGTGGCAGCCAAGGTATAGGCCTTGGCTATGCCGCGCATTGACGCATTGAATTGCCAAGTGCCGCCCGCGTCTGCTAGCGTGGCCTTCGAGTCGCTGGCTGCCGCTGGCGGCCACCGTCACCACAGCATGAGGAGCTTGTCATGGGACTGAAAGGTTCGAAGACCGAGCAGAACCTGAAGGACGCCTTCGCGGGCGAATCGCAGGCCAACCGCCGGTACCTGTACTTCGCGAACAAGGCCGACGTCGAGGGGCAGAACGACGTGGCGGCGCTGTTCCGCTCCACCGCCGAGGGCGAGACCGGCCACGCGCACGGCCACCTCGAGTTCCTCGAGGCCGTGGGTGACCCGGCCACCGGCCTGCCGATCGGCCCGACCCGCGACAACCTGAAGGCTGCCGTGGCCGGCGAGACCCACGAGTACACCGACATGTACCCGGGCATGGCCAAGACAGCGCGCGACGAGGGCTTCGACGAGATCGCCGACTGGTTCGAGACGCTGGCCAAGGCCGAGCGCTCGCACGCCAACCGCTATCAGAAGGCACTGGACCAACTGGTCGACTGATCGCCTAAGCGCCTTTCGGCCATCGGAACGGGGGGCGCTTGCACGCCCCCCGGTTCATTCGGCCGCCGATTTCCGCAGCACCAGGAGCACCCATGGCCCAGCGCGAAGGCAACCTCGAAGCGCCCACCCGCCACCCCATCGACTGGCGCGGCCCGGCGTACTACGACGAGGCCGACTGCGAGAAAGAGCTCGAGCGGGTGTTCGACATCTGCCACGGCTGCCGCCGCTGCGTGAGCCTGTGCCAGTCGTTCCCGACGCTGTTCGACCTGGTCGACGCCACCGACGACGGCGAGGTGCACGGCGTGGCCAAGGCCGACTACGCCAAGGTCGTCGACCAGTGCTACCTGTGCGACCTGTGCTACATGACCAAGTGCCCATACGTGCCGCCGCACGCCTGGAACCTGGACTTCCCGCACCTGATGCTGCGGGCCAAGGCGATCAAGTTCAAGAAGGGCGGCGTGCACGCCGGCGAGAAGCTGCTCGCCTCCACCGACGTGCACGGCCAATTCGCCGGCATCCCGATCGTCGTGCAGGTGGTCAACGCTGTGAACAAGACCCGGCCGATGCGCCAGTTGCTCGACAAGACCTTGGGCGTGCACCCCGACGCCTGGCTGCCCGAACTGGCCGGCAGCCGCTTCCGCTGGGCGGCCAAGGCCAAGGGCGAAGCCACTGTCGTCACCAACGGCCAGCGTACGCCGGGCAAGGTGGCGATCTTCGCCACCTGCTACGTCAACTACAACGAGCCGGGCATCGGCCACGACCTGCTCAAGCTGCTGGCGCACAACGATATCCCCTACGACATCGTCGAGAAGGAAAGGTGCTGCGGCATGCCCAAGCTCGAGCTGGGCGACCTGGACGCGGTGGCCGAGCACAAGGCGGCCAACATCCCCGTGCTGGCCCGGTACGCCCGCGAGGGCTACGCGATCCTCAGCGCCATCCCCAGCTGCACCCTGATGTTCAAGCAGGAGCTGCCGCTGATGTTCCCCGACGAGGCCGACGTGCAGCTCGTGAAGGAGGCGATGTTCGACCCCTTCGAGTACCTGGTCGCCCGCCACAAGGACGGCCTGCTGAAGACCGATTTCAAGGCGGCGCTGGGCAAGGTGAGCTACCACATCCCCTGCCACGGCCGGGTGCAGAACATCGGCCGCAAGACCGAAGAGATGTTCAAGCTGATCGGCCAGACCGTGACGGTGCAGCTCAACACCGTCGAGCGCTGCTCGGGCCATGCCGGCACCTACGGTGTAAAGACGCCCTACCACCCCTTGGCGATGAAGATCGGCAAGCCGGTCTTCAAGGCCATGGCCAAGGACGAGCCCGACGTCATCAGCAGCGACTGTGCGCTGGCCGGCCACCACATCGCGCAGGGCATGGCCGCGGCGGGCACGCCGGCCAAGGCCCTGCAGCACCCCTTGAGCCTCGTGTGCCGTGCCTACGGCCTGTGAACGAGGAGGAGCCACCGACATGACCATCACCCGCGACAGCCTGCTCACGCTCGAGGCCTATGCCAAGGTCCGCAAGACGAACAAGCCGGCGGTCATCGCCCACCGTCGCCTGCGCAGCGTGCGCCTGGGCGAGCACATCACCGTGCAGTTCGAGGACGAGCAGACCATCCGCCGTCAGATCCAGGAGATGCTGCACATCGAGAAGATCTTCGACGAGGACGGCATCCAGGCCGAGATCGATGCCTACGCGCCGCTGGTGCCCGACGGCGGCAACTGGAAGGCCACGATGCTGATCGAATACCCCGACCCGCACGAGCGCAAGCGCGAGCTGGCGCGCCTGATCGGGGTGGAAGACCGCATGTTCGTCGAGGTGGAAGGCCATGCGCGGGCCTACGCCATCGCCGACGAAGACCTGGACCGCGAGAACGACGAGAAGACCTCGTCGGTGCACTTCCTGCGCTTCGAGTTCACGGCCTCGGCGAAGCAGGCCGTGCGCGCGGGCGCGGCGGTGAAGCTGGGCTGCGACCACACGAACTACCCGGCCCACGTGAGCATCGCGCCGGACACCCTGGCCAGCCTCGCCGGCGACCTGCGCTGATTCCGGCAGCGCCCAGGCGCTGGACGCTGCCCGCCGCCAGGCGTACAACCCATGCCTGCGGCGCAGCCGCGACCTGGAGGCGACCATGTCCATGCTCGACCACAGCCCGGTGACCTGCATGTTGCCGGTGAAAGACCTGGACCGCGCCCGCTCGTTCTACGAGCAGCGCCTGGGCCTGACCCCGCTGGGCGCCAAGCCCGACGGCAAGTTCATCTACCGCTGCGGCGGCACCGAGCTGGCGCTGTTCCCCAAACCAGAGGGCACCCAGGCCACCCACACGGCGCTCAGCTTCCGGGTCGACGACATCCGCCACGCGGTGGCCGATCTCGAAGGGCGCGGTGTGGCTTTTGCCGATTACGACCTGCCGGGCCTGAAGACGGTGGGGCACGTGTGCGTGCTCGGCTCCGAAAAGGCGGCCTGGTTCGAGGACACCGAAGGCAACATCCTCTGCCTGCACGAAGACCTGGGCTGACGGGCTCGACTCAGGCGGGGGCCGTGGCGGCCGACCGGCGCAGCCGCCACAGCGACTCGGCACTGTAGATCCCCAGTGCCACCCAGATCAGCGCGAAGCCGAGCAGGCGCTCGTGCCTCAGCGGCTCGTGGAAAACCCAGACGGCCAAGCCGAACTGGATGGTCGGCGCCAGGTACTGCAGCAGGCCCAGCGTGGCCATGGTGACCCGGCGCGCGCCGAAGGCGAAAAGCAGCAGCGGCACGGCCGTCAGCGGGCCGGCAAACAGCAGCCAGGCCCAGGTCGAGGCGCTGGCGCCTTGCAGGGCCCCGCCGTGGTAGCTCAGCCAGGCCAGCGCGGGGAGGGCCAGCGGCGCCAGCAGGGCGGTTTCCAGCGCCAGGCCTTCCAGCGCCCCCAGCGGGGCCGTCTTGCGCAGCAGGCCGTAGAGGCCGAAGCTCAGAGCCAGCGCCAGCGCGATCCACGGCGGCACGCCGGCGGTCCAGGTCAGCCAGGCCACGCCCGCGGCAGCCACCGCCAGCGCGCCGCGCTGCGCCGGCCTCAGCCGTTCGTGCAGGAAGACCATGCCCAGCAGCACGTTGACCAGCGGGTTGATGAAATAACCGAGGCTGGCCTCCATCACATGGCCGTTGTTCACCGCCCAGACATAGACCAGCCAGTTGCTCGACAGCAGCAGGGCGCTTGCACCGAATGCGGCCAGGGTGCGCGGCTGGCGCACCACCTCGGCCACCCAGGCCCAGCGCCGCATCACAGCCAGCAGCCCGATCACGAACACCAGCGACCAGACCGATCGATGCAGCACGATCTCCAGCGCCGGCACGTCGGCCACCTGGTGGAAGTAGAGCGGGAACAGGCCCCATAAAGCGTAGGACAGGGCGGCAGCGAGCAGGCCGGTGGGCATGGGGCAGGCAACTGGCAGGGAACGGGGTTGGCGATTGTCGGCGCCCGGCCGGGTCTCCGCCGGCGCGGGTGTATCGGGAGCGATGTCAGTCGCTTGGCGCGTCGTCGTCGACCCAGAGGCCACGGCTGCGCAGCAGCGCCCAGTCCGGGCCGGATGGGGCCTCGAAGCGCATCGTTCGTCCGTCACGCGGGTGCGGCAGTTCGAGCGCGGCCGCATGCAGCCACAGCCGGCCGATGCCCAGCCAGGCGGCGACCGCACGGTTGTGCGCCCCCTTGCCATGCGTGGCGTCGCCGACGATGGGGTGGGCCAGTTGCTTCAAGTGGCGGCGGATCTGGTGCCGCCGGCCGCTCAGCGGGCAGGCCTCGACCAGCGCGTATCGGCTCGTGGCGTGGCGCGCATCCACGGCGAAAGGCCATTCGACCCGCGCCAGCCGGGTGAACGTGGTGCGCGCGGACAGCCGGGGCTGGCCGGCGCTGGGCAGTTCGGGGTCCCGCGCCAAGGGGTGGTCGAGGTCGATCGTTGGCGCCGGCCAGCCGCGCACCAGCACCAGGTAACGCTTGCGCACCTGGCCCTGCTCGAAAGCCGCACCCAGCGCGCGGGCCGCGTCAGCGTGGCGGGCCAGCACCAGCAGGCCCGAGGTGCCCTTGTCCAGCCGGTGGGCCAGGGCCAGCCCGACGGTCGCCTCGGCGCCGCACTGCGCTCGCAGCCGTTCGACCACGGTGTCTGTCTCGTGCGCGTCCAGGCCCGTGCGGTGCACCAGCAGGCCCGGGGGCTTGTCGATGACCAGCAGGTCGTCGTCGCAGTACAGCAGGGTCAGTTCGGTGGATGGATTCACGTGGCGTGTGGGCTGCCTGCGACGCTTGTAGGGGGAGGCATCCTTTGTCCTAGGGAGAACCCTCTTTCGAGGGAATGACACGCCCTGTTGCGCGCTGAAAAATGCCGGACATATACAGACGCCATGATGCCTGTCGCCCACGGGAGAACAACGATGCCCACCACCTACTACCTCGGCTACCGCTCGCTTTTCGTCACGCTCACCGCCTGGGCGGCGATCGTGCTGGCGGCGCTGGCATGCACCTTCGGCGTTATCCAGCAGGCCTCGCTGGCGTCCTGGGCGCCGGGGCTGGACGCCGCGGTGCAGGCCGAGCCCATGACGGCAGCCAGCGGCCAGTTGCTGAGCTACCTGCCGTGGGCCATCGGCGCCGGCCTGATGATCTCGGTGGCCCTGCTGGTCGCCGCCGTGGGCCTGCTGATGCGCCTGGAATGGGCCCGCCGCGCCTTCATCGGCCTGGTGGTGGTGGCGATCGCCGCCAACCTGGCCGGCCTGTGGCTGCAGCACGAGTTCGTTCAGTCCCTGGTCGACTCGACGATGCGCGACACCCCGCTGCCCCATGGCGCGCTGGGCGTGTTCGGCGGTTTCGCGATGGCCGCCAAGCTGCTGTCCGGCGCGGTGACGCTGATCGCCAGCGGCCTGCTGGCCTGGGTGATCCGCCGCCTGATGTCGCCCAAGGTGCGGCAAGAGTTTGTCGCCTGATCAAGCCGCGTTGAAGCCTTCCAGCACGTTGACCACGTTCACGCCCATCGCGGCCACCGCGTAGCCGCCTTCGAGGGTGAACACGGTGGGCAGGCTGGCCGAGGCCAAGTCGCGGCCCACCTGCAGGTAGTCGGCGCTCGCCAGCGTGAAGCGCGAGATCGGGTCGCCCTCGTAGGTGTCGACCCCCAGCGCGACCACCAGCGCGTCCGGCTGGAAGTCCGCGATGCGCTGCAGCCCCTGCGTCAACGCTTGTCGCCAGGCGCCGAAACCCGTGCCCGCCGGCAGCGGCAGGTTCAGGTTGAAACCTTCGCCATCGCCTACGCCGCGTTCGTCGGCATGGCCCAGGTAGAAGGGGTATTCGGCGCGCGGGTCGCCATGGATAGACACCGTCAGCACGTCGTCCCGCGCTTCGAACAGGCTTTGCGTGCCGTTCCCGTGGTGGTAGTCCACGTCCAGCACGGCCACGCGGCGCGCACCGTCGTCGCGCAGGGTCTGCGCGGCCAGGGCGGCGTTGTTCAGGAAGCAGTAGCCGCCGAAGAAGTCCGCCCCGGCGTGGTGGCCGGGCGGGCGGGTCAGGGCCACCGCGGCGCGCGGGCCGCCGGCTGATCGCACCGTGCGCGCCGCGGCCACGGCGCAGGCGGCGCCGGCCTCGGCAGCGGCCCAGGTGCCGGCGGTGAGCGGGGAGCCGGCGTCGAACGAATACAGCCCCAGCCGGGCGGCGAAATTGGCCGGCTCCACGTCGTGGCGGAAACCCCGCACCGGCCAGACCGAGGGCAGGGCGTCCGTGTCGGCGTTGGCCGGGTCCAGGGCCACCCACTGCGCCCAGGCGGTCTGCAGGAAGTCGAGGTAGCGCGGGGCGTGCACACGCTCGAGCGTGGCGCGGGACACCGACGGGGGCGTGCGCAACTCGCCCACGGGGCGCCGGCCCAGTTCGGCCAGCACGTGGTCCAGCCGGGCCGGTGTTTCGTGGCAGGGCACGAGGCGGCCGCGGAACATCTCGTGGCGGCCATCGTGCAGGGCGTGGTGGGGATTGGCGAAGATCAGCATAGGGTGTGGCGGCTCAGTGAAGGTCGCCGTCGACGTAGGTCCAGCGGCCGGTGGCGGGGTCGCGCTCGAAGCGGCTGGTCTCGTGCAGGCGGTGGGCACGGCCGCCCAGCTTGCTGCGGGCCACGAACTCGACGGTGGCGTGGTCTGCGTCCTGTTGCGCGTGGCGGCGCACGTCCAGGCCCAGCCATTTCAGGCCGGGCTCGTCGGGCGCCATGCTTTCAGGGCGGGTGCGGGGGTGCCAGGTGGCGAGCAGGTAGTCGCTCAAGCCCAGCACGTAGGCGCTGTAGCGCGAACGCATGAGCGCCTCGGCATCCGGCGCGGGTGTGCCCTGGTGCCAGCGCCCGCAGCAGCCGAGGTAGGGCAGGGGCTGGCGGCCCGGGCCGGCGCGGCCGCATGGGCAGGGCAAGGGTGAATTGGCGGTGGGCATGCGTGCATCTTGCACGAGCCAGTGGTGAGGCTGCTCAGGGTGCTTGTGCCTGCCCGGCCGGGGATCTAAGATACTGTATAAATAAACAGTATCATGACGCCCAATGCCACCCCGGTCTGCGAGAGCAGGCGTGCTGCCTTGTTGTGCGAGCCCAGCGGCCTGCACCCGGGCCTGTGGCGGGCGGCAGGGCAGCCGGTTGGTCCAGCCGGTGCCGGCGTCCTGCCCAGTGGTTTTGCCGCGCTCGATGCCGAGTTGCCCGGTGGCGGCTGGCCGGTGCGGGTGCTGAGCGAGTTGCTGCTGCCCGAGCCGGGGGTGGGCGAGATCCGCCTGCTGGCCCCCATGCTGGCTCGCCTGGCCCGGGCCGGGCGCAGCGTGATGCTGTTCGACCCGCCGGCCGAGGTCAATGCGGTCGCGCTGGCCGAGTTGGGCTGGCCCGCCGGCCAATGCATCGTCGTGCGTTCGGCTGCGGCGCCTGCCGCATCGGGCCCGCCTCGCACCAGCGCGCCGCAGCGGCCTGTGCCAGCCAGCCGCCGCGCGCCCGGGGCTCCGGCGAGCACCTGGGCCGTGGAGCAGGCCTTGCGCAGCGGCCAGGCGGGGGCGGTGCTGGCCTGGCCTGGCCGCGCGGCCCGGCCCGAGGCCCTGCGCCGCCTGCAACTGGCGGCGCCGGCCCACGAAGGGCCGGCCTTCCGGCTGCGCGTGGTGGCGTCGGCGCGCCAGCCCAGCCCCGCACCGCTGCGCCTGGCGCTGCAGCCGGCTGGGGGCGACGAGCTGTGGCTTCAGGTCGTCAAGCGCCGTGGCCCGGCGATGTCTCAGCCGCTGCGGCTGGCGCTGGCGCCGGTGCTGTCAGAGCGGGCCCTGGCCAAGGCGAGGGCGCTGCAGGCCGGGTGGCGGCCGGCGTCGCTGGTGGATGCGCCTTCTCGTCCGTTCGCGGCCTGAGCCGCGGCGGGTGGGCCGGCTTTTCTTCCACATTCGTCGCCATCATTGCCATGCTGTGGGTTGCACTGCACCTGCCAGCCTTGTCGCTCGAAGCCTTCAGTGCGCTGCTGGGGCCGGACAAGGCGGCCCAGCCCACCGCTTTGGTGGCGCAGCACCGCATCGAAGCCGTCAACCCGGTGGCGGCGGCACTCGGCGTGGCACCAGGCATGAAGCGCGCCACGGCCCTGGCTCTGGCTCCGGACTTGCTGCTGGGCGTGGCCGACCCCCTGCGCGATGCCGAGGCCTTGCAGGCCGTGGCCCATGCCTTGCTGGCGTTCACGCCCACCGTCGTGCCCGTGCCGCCTTGCGGCCTGCTGGCCGAGGTGCAGGCCAGCCTGCGTTGCTTCGGCGGCGCGGCGCGGCTGTGGTCGCGCATGGCCGATGCGGTGGTACCGCTGGGCCACTGTGTACAGCGCGCCCATGCGCCCACCGCGCTGGGGGCCCTGCTGCTGGCCCGTGCGCGCGACGAGCCCGAGCCGCCCAGCCACCTGACGCGCTCGGCCTTGTGCAGCAGCGACCCGGCCTGGGCCGCGCTCCACCAGCACCTGCTCGGCCTGCCGGCCGTCTGGCTGGCCGCTGACGAGGCCGCCTGCGCGCAACTCGAAGCCATGGGCCTGCGAACCCTGGGCGACCTGCGCCGCCAGCCGCGCGCAGGCCTGGCGCGGCGCTTCGGGCCGGGCCTGCTGCTGGCACTGGACCGTGCCTGGGGCACCGTGCCCGACCCGCTGGAACCGATCGCGCCGCCCTTGCGCTTTCACAGCCACGCCGAGCTCTGGGCCCGTGCCGACGACACCGACGCGTTGCTCGCGGGCGCGCAGGTGCTGCTGGCCCGGCTCGTCGCCTGGGCCCAGGCGCGGCATGCGCGAGTGCAGAGCTTTGCCCTGCTGCTGCACCACGAGAGCCGGCTGCGTGCCAACGCCCAAGGCGAGGCCGGGGCCCATGTCAGCCGGCTCGACATCGTGCTGGCCGAGCCCACGGGCGACGCCCGGCACCTGCACGCGGTACTGCGCGAGCGCCTGGCGCGCGAGCTGCTGGCAGCGCCAGTGCTGTCGCTCGGCCTGGTCTGCGACACGCCGGTGTTGGGCCCGCCGCCTGATGGTGAACTCTTCCCCAGCCTGGCCGGTCAGCGGGAAGGCCTGCTGCGCCTGGCCGAGCGCCTGCAAGCCCGGTTGGGCGCCGACGCCGTGCAGCGCCTGGCCGTGCAGGCGGACCACCGCCCCGAGCGCGCGACGCTGCGGCAGGCCATCGTCGGCAGCCCGCCCGATGCCATGGCCGGCACCGCACCGCAATCTGCCCCGCAGCGCCTGACCCGCCCGGCCTGGCTGCTGCCCGAGCCGCGCCCGTTGCCCGAACGACAAGCCCGCCCCTGGCTCGACGGCCAGCCCCTGCACTTGCTGGCCGGCCCCGAGCGCATCGAGTCGGGCTGGTGGGACGGTGACCTCGTCTGCCGCGACTACTTCATCGCCCAGGCCCCGGCCGGCCCGCTGCTGTGGGTCTACCGCTTGCGCCCCGCGCCGCCACAAGGCGAGCCCGGGTGGTTTCTGCATGGGCGGTTCGGGTAGCCCTGCGTGCGATGGCGCGAAGCCGCGCCCTGGCTTGGCGAAGACTATGAACCCGAGCGGCGAAGCGATCTTCCACCTGCCCTAGCGCGGCCACGCTCCCGATAAGACTGCCAAGTGCCTCGACGCGGCGTTCGAGGTCTTCGACGGCAAAAGTTGCCTGAGTCTGATGCCATACGTCGAGTTCTCGCGAAGGCATCACAGCCAGCCGTGGGCCATCGATCAAGATGCCGGTAACAACCTTCTTCTGGCCGGCCTTGTAGGTACGGGCCTTGTGGTATTTCAGGCCATGCGCGTGGACGATCTTCTTGATGTCCCACAGCAAGCCGCGCGTTGCGGCTGGGCCCGAAAAGGTGACGTCGTCAACGTAGCAAGTGAAGACCAAGCCTCGATCGACTGCCATTGCCGCCATTTCATCAAACATCGGCCTGACAGAAAAGTAGGCCAACACCGGGCTTACGCAACTGCCTGTGGCCAAGTGACCATTGAACGTAGTCAGGCGGGCCAACAGACCCGCCACGTCAGGGCTGCACTTGAGCGTCTCGCGAAAGAAGCGAAAGACTCGCGCACGATCAATAGATTGATAAAAAGCGCAAACATCGAGTTTGACCAAACCGATGCGCCCCACATGGGCACGAGCGTTGGTCACGTGCGACGAACCTTTGCTCATCGACTGTAGGTATGCGGGCCTGCGGATCCGGGTCAACAACTTTGCCAAGCGTTGATGAACTCTTTCAAGGAACTGTTTTGGTTTCTCGACGCTGCGGGTCTTGCCGCGCTTGACGACGTCGAAGACGGCATAGTTGGTCGCGCAGGAGGCCAGCCTTTCCAGGGAGCCCAGGTCGACACCCAGCAAACCACTCAGTCTCCTGCGAGTCTGGAGTCTGAACAGACTGGACTGGTTTAAGTCGTGACATCGAAGCGCCATTCCACCCGCTCTCCGACAGGAACGTGCCTCACCTGGCAATGGACAAGGCGACTGGAAAAGCCACGCGCTGAAACTCGCGCGACACGAAGAAGAAGGCCAAGGTCGTCCCCAAACAGCTTGCTCACCAGATACCAAATGGCTTTGCCGATCCAGTAGATGGCTGAAAGCATCCCTGGGCGGAAAAGCCGGCGAAGCATGCTCTGCTTGGGTGCCTGTCGACGGCTTGGGCGTGGCGGCTTGCGCCGCTTGCGAGTCTTCACGTTCAGACCCCTTTCGGACAACGGCTCCGCACTATTGCGGAGCCTCCGCCGGTTGTCACAAGAGTAGAGAGAACGCCGGCAGGCTGCCTTGGCCTGTTCGCCCGCCCAGTTCCGACAGGGCGGGCCTCGCCGGTTCGAAAGCGGTACCTGCAAGGCCGACACCGTCAATCGAGAGCGAAAAGGAAGGCGCTCAAGCCTCACGGGTTGCATTGCTGCAACCCCACTTTTGGCGGAATGCCTCTCTTCAGTCCAAGCCTTGAAAAGATAAGCCTTCGCGAATTCGGGTTCAAGCCCACGGCGCCAAAGCCCCCAGCCCTGGCGGTTTCATTCGAATGCGAGGACAATCGAGCCCATCATGAAGAACACCGCAGCGATCCAGGCGAGCTTCGCCTCCTGAACCACGTCTTTCGCTCGTGTCCGGAAGGCGTGCAAGCCTTCCGGGACCCCGACCCCGGCAGGCCCAGCGTCCACCGGGGTTTTGTTTTTTCCAAGGGTCACACCATGCGCACCTACGACAAGTTGATCGCCACGATTCGGCACCGCCGAAGCGTGAGCCTGTCGCTGCGCCCGTGCTTCGGCCGCACCACCTTGCACCCCCTCTTGCGCTAGCCGTGGCGGTTCCCGCCAGGGCTGGCCTTTGCCAACCTGGCGGCGGTGCACCGGAACGTTTCGACCCGGTGCCGCCGACGAGAAAAGAACCGCTATGAACTCGAACCTTAGAAGAAACCTGCGCAACATCGGCGTCATCGCCCACGTGGACGCGGGCAAGACCACGACCACCGAACGCATCCTGTTCTACACGGGCGAAAGCCACCGCATGGGCGAGGTCCACGACGGCAACACCCGCATGGACTTCGACCCGCAGGAACGCCGCCGTGGCATCACGATCAACAGCGCTGCGGTCACCGTGCACTGGAAGGGCACGCAGATCAACTTGATCGACACGCCCGGGCACATCGACTTCAACATCGAGGTCAAGCGCTCGCTGCGCGTGCTCGACGGTGCGGTCGTCGTGTTCGACGGCGTCGCCGGCGTGGAGCCGCAGACCGAGACCAACTGGCGCCTGGCGGACGACTACCGCGTGCCGCGCATCGCCTTCGTCAACAAGCTCGACCGCGTCGGGGCGGATTTCCCGCGCGTGGTCGCGATGATGGAAGAGCGCCTGGGCGTTCGCGCGCTGCCGCTGCAACTGCCGATCGGCGCGGAAGACGACTTCCGCGGCGTGGTGGACCTGCTGACGATGCGCGCGCTGGTCTGGGACCGCGACGACGCCAAGGCGCCGTTCCGCGAAGCCGCCGTGCCGCCAGAACTGGTGGCGCGGGCCGAAGCGTTGCGGGCGCGCCTGGTCGAGGCGGCGGTCGAGCACGACGACGCGGCCCTGGCGGCCTACCTCGACGGCGACGAAATTGCCGTCGACGTGCTCCAGCGTGCGCTTCGTACCGGCGTGCTCGCAGGCGCCTTTGTGCCGGTGCTGGCCGGCTCGGCCTACCGCAACCGCGGTGTCGAGCCGCTGCTCGACGCGGTGGTTGACTACCTGCCGATGCCCGGCGAGGCGCCTGGCTACGAAGGCCAGCCCGCGTCGGACCCGGCCGGCCCCTTCGCGGCACTGGCGTTCAAGCTGGTGGTCGACGACCATGGCGCGAAGACCTTCGTGCGGGTCTACCGCGGCCGCCTGAAGCGCGGCGACCTGGTGTTCAACGCGGCCACCGGCCGCAGCGAGCGGGCGACCCGGCTGTACGAGGTGCATGCGGACGACCACATCGAGCGCGACGAGCTGGTGGCGGGCGACATTGCCGCGATCGTCGGGCTGAAGGACACGCTGACCGGCCACACCTTGTGCGACCGGGCTCACCCGGTTCACCTGGAGGAGATCGTCGTGCCCGAGGCCGTGATCGACGTGTCGATCGAGCCGCGCCGCCAGGCGGACAGCCAGGGCCTGTCGAAGGCGCTGCACGCGTTGCTGCGCGAGGACCCGAGTCTGCACGTGCGTCACGACGCCGATTCGGGGCAGACCATCCTCTCCGGCATGGGCGAGCTGCAGCTGGAAGTGGCGGTCGAGAACCTCCGTTCGCGCCACGAGGTGGACGTCGTCGTCGGCCGGCCGCAGGTGGCCTACCGCGAGACGGTCACCCGGGCGGCCGAGGTGCGGCATGTGCACAAGAAGCAGTCGGGCGGCCCCGGCCAGTTCGCCGACGTGCAGCTGCGCGTGGCGCCCTTGCCGCGCGGCGAGGGCATCCGCTTCGAGAGCCAGGTGGTGGGCGGCGCGATCCCGCGCGAGTTCATTCCGGCGGTCGAGGCGGGCGTGCGCCGTGCGGCGGCGGCCGGCGTGGTGGCGGGCTACCCGGTGGTCGACTTCGTGGCGACCCTGCTGGACGGCAGCCACCACGAGCGCGACTCGTCGACGCTGGCCTTCGAGCTGGCCGGCGCGGCCGCCTTCCGCGAGGCGGCGGTGCAGGCCGGGCCCGCGGTGCTGGAGCCGGTGATGGCCGTTGAGGTGACCACGCCGCCCGCCCACCTGGAGCCGGTGATGGCCGTCGAGGTCATCACGCCGCCGGACCACCTGGGCGACGTGATCGGCGACCTGCACCGCCGCCGCGGTCTCGTGCGCGGGCAAGGCCAGCGCGGCACGGCCGCGGTGGTCGACGCGCATGTGCCGCTGAAGGAGATGTTCGGCTACATCGGCAGCCTGCGCGCGCTCTCGTCGGGGCGGGCGCAGTTCACGATGCAGCTGAGCCACTACGCCACGGCGCCTGCGGGTGCCGTCGAGCAAGCGGCCTGACCCTATCGGGCTGCAGGAAGGGCGCGTCCCAGGCGGGGCGTGCCCTTTTTTTTGGCCGCGCGCCGCTGCCATGAAAAGAAACGAAACATGACGATACGGCGGCGAAAGGACGCGCTGGGCGGCGCCCGGCACGATGAAGGCACCTGAGCTTCACGCTCATTCCCCAAGGAGCCTTTCATGCGAACCTGGATCAAGAACACCCTCATCGCCGCGCTCGGCGCCAGCATGGCCCTCGGCGGCATGGCCTTCGCCAACAGCGCCCGCATGGGTTGCGGCTGGCACGGTGGCCAGATGAGCGAGGCCGACGCCGCCAAGTGGCGCGACAAGATCATCGACCGCGCCACCAGCGAGCTGTCGCTGGACGCCAACCAGCGCCAGAACCTGGTCGCCCTGGCCGACACCCTGCACGCCCAGCGCGCCACCATGATGGGCGGCATGGCCAACCCGCGCGAGCAGTTCCAGGGCCTGTTCGCGGGCGACAAGTTCGACGCCACCAAGGCCCAGAGCCTGGTGCAGGACAAGACCGAGGCGCTGCGCAGCGCCAGCCCGGCGGTGATCGCCGCCATCTCCACCTTCTACGACAGTCTGCGGCCCGAGCAGCAGCAGAAGCTGCGCGACTTCATGGCCCGCGGCGGCCACCACGGCATGCACGCCTGGCGTGGCTGAGATGGCAGGCGACGCCCTGGCCTGGCCCTGGCCGCACCGGCCGGTCGGCCGCAGCCTGATCACCGCGGCCATCGCCTTGCTCGCCGGCCCGGCGCTGCTGCTCGACGCGGCGGCGCCGGCGGTGGCCGGCGGCTTGGTCGCCTGGCACGCGCTCAGCACCGCGGTGCTGGCCGGCCTGGCGCTGTGGGCCTTGTGGACGCCGCAACTGCCGCGGGCCACCGGCCGGGCGCTGGCGCGCGGGCTGGGCCTGCTGCTGCTGGCGGCGCTGGCCGTGGCCGCGCAGCGCGTGCCGGTGGCCGATACCGCGGTCGCGATGACCGGGCTGGTGGCGGTGCTGACGGCTGCGTCCTCGTTGTTTTTCGTCGGCTCACGCTGGGCGCGTCAGGAGATCACCTGGTGAACCGGAGCCCCCGGCTGCGGCCCTACCGCAGCCGCCCCCCGAGGGGGCGCGCGGCCGCTTGGGAGCGGCCCGGCGCTGGCCGCGTGGTTCGCACTTCAAGCCGTGAGACGATGGCGCCATGCCCCGCATCCTGCTGATCGACGACGACGAGCACCTGGCGCCGCCGCTGGCCACCTACCTCAAGCGCTTCGACTTCGAGCTGGCCTGGGCCGGGCGGCCCAGCCTGGGCCTGGCGCGCCTGCGCGACGAGGCTTTCGACGCCGCGATCCTCGATGTCATGCTGCCCGAGATGGACGGCTTCGAGCTGCTGCGCCACATCCGCCGCAGCGGGGGCGCGCTGGCCGAGCTGCCGCTGATCATGCTCACCGCACGCGGCGAGCTGCCCGACAAGGTGGCCGGTCTGGAACTGGGCGCCGACGACTACCGGCGGCCCCGCCGGACCAACTCTGCTTCGATGGCCTGGTGGTCGACCTGGCCCGCCGCGAAGTGCACCGCCACGGCGACACGGTGGACCTCACCGGCACCGAGTTCGAGCTGCTGGCACTGCTGGCCGGCGCCCCGCGCAAGGTCTTCAGCCGCGACGAGATCCTGAACCGGCTGCGCGGCCACGACGCCGAGCTGGCCACGCGCGCGGTCGACATCCTGGTCTCGCGCCTGCGCCGCAAGCTCGAGCCGCTGGACTGCATCAAGACCTTGCGCAACGCCGGCTACGCCTTCGCCGGCGCACCGGTGACGGCCCCGTCATGACGGCGGGCACCACCTCCACGGCACCGCGTGGCCGCGCCGGGCGCGGCCGGTCCGCCATGGCCTGGCACCAACGCTGGCACCAGAACATGCGCCACTCGCTGGGGCTGCGCCTGATCGGCCTGTTCCTCGCGCTGGCGCTGGCCATCAGCTGCACCTTCATGTTCGGCATGCAGCGCGCCTTCACCACCGGCTGGCAGGAGGTGATCAAGCCCCTGGTGGCCGACTACGTCGACCGGTTGGCCGCCGACCTGGGCAGCCCCCCGGACATCGAGCGCGCCCAGGCGTTGGCGAGCCGGCTGCCGCTGATGATCGAGATCGACGGGCCCGAGCTGCACTGGCGGTCCAGCCCGGCCCGGCCGGGTTTCGTCGAGGCGCACCCGCACGAGCTGCTCGTGCGCACCACGGCCGACGGCTACCGCATCCGCTTCGGCCTGGACGCCCAGGCCTGGATGCAGCGCCCGCGCATGATCGGCTGGATGACGCTGGCCGTGCTGCTGATGCTCACGGCCCTGGCCTGGAAGCTGGCGCACCACCTGTTCGGCCCTCTGAAGGAGATCGGCGCCGGCGTCGAGCGCTATGGCCGCGGCGACTTCAGCCAGCCCATCGACCTGCGCCGGCGCGACGAGCTGGGCGACCTGGCCGACAAGGTGAACACCATGGCGGCCGACCTCTCGGGCATGCTCGACGCCAAGCGCGCGCTGCTGCTGGCGATCAGCCACGAGCTGCGCTCGCCGCTGACGCGGGCGCGGCTGAATGCCGAGCTGGTGCCCGACGGGCCCGAGCGCGACGCGTTGTTGCGCGACCTGGCCGAGATGCGCGACCTGGTCACCAGCCTGCTCGAGAGCGAGCGCCTGGCCCAGCCGCACGCCGCGCTGCAGCGCGAGCCGACCGACCTGGCGGCGCTGGTCGACGGGCTGCGGCAGGGCGCCTTCGCCAGCCGCGCGCTGCGGGTCGACCTGCCGCCTGACCTGCCGGCCGGCCACGTCGACCGTGCTCGCTTGACGCTGCTGCTGCGTAACCTGGTCGACAACGCCTGGCGCCACGCCGCCGACGCCGCCGAGCCGCCCGAGTTGCGGGCGACGCTGCAGGACGGCGTGCTGACCCTGGCCGTGCGCGACCACGGCGCGGGCGTGCCACCCGAGGTGCTGGCCCGACTGGCCGAACCGTTCTACCGGGCCGACGCCGCGCGCCAGCGCGCCACCGGTGGCGTGGGCCTGGGCCTGTACCTGTGCCGCCAGGTCGCGCAGGCGCATGGCGGCAGCCTGCGCTTCGAGGCCGCCGAGCCGGGCCTGCGGGCGGTGCTCAGCCTGCCGTGGCCGGCGGTGTGAGCCGTGGCACCCGGTGCCGGGGTACCGGCACCACCCGCCGCGCGGGTGCTCAGCCAGCTTGGGGCGGCCCGGCGCTCGGCTGAGCGAACAAGGTGTCGATCGCCCGGTTGAACACGGCGAAGTCCAGCGGCTTGGTCCAGTAGTCGGCAAAGCCGGCGGCCATCGCCTGCTGGATGTCGTGCGGCAACGCATTGGCCGACAACGCGATGCACGGGATGCCCTGCGTGGCCGGGTCGGCCCGAAGCCGGGCCAGCACGTCAAGGCCGTGCATGTCGGGCAACTGCATGTCCAGCAGAATCAGCGTGGGCGACAGTGCCTGGGCGGCGAGCAGGCCGCTGCCGCCGTCGGGCGCGCTGCGGAAGGCCAGCCCAGGCCGCCGCGCTGCCAGCTCTTCGACGATCATCACGTTGACTTGGTTGTCCTCGACGTACAGCAGCAACGGCAGGTCTGGTGCAGGCGGCGGGGCGGTGTCGGCCGCGAGCGTGCTGGCGGGCATGGGGGGCGGCGTCACCGGGCCGGCCGGCAGGGGCGCCAGGCCGGGCACCTCGTCCGCCGCACGGCCCAGCCACAGCTCGAACTCGCTGCCCTGGCCCAGCGTGCTGCGCACTTCCACGTCACCGCCCATGCGCAGCATCAGCGTCTTGACCACCGCCAGGCCGATGCCGACCCCGGGCACGCCGGGCTGGCGCTCGGCCGCGCGGTGGAAGGGCTCGAAGGCGCGCTGCAAGGCCTCGGCGCTCATGCCCAGCCCGCCGTCGCGCACGGTGATGCACACCCGGTCGCCCGGCGCGGCACGGGCGCTCAGGTCGACCCACCCCCCAGCGCGGTTGTACTTGGCCGCGTTCGTCAGCAGGTTCAGCAGCACCTGCTTCAACCACAGCGGGTCGGCCATCGCCGACAGGCCAGGCGGCACGCAGGGGTCGCGGCGCAGGGTCACGCCCAGCTGGGCGGCGGCCCCCTCGACCAGGGGCAGCGATTCGGCGAACAGCGCATCCAGCGGCACCCGCCCGAGGGGGTGGGTGTCGGTGCCGTCGCTGCCGGGGCGGGCCAGCTCCAGCACATCGTTGATCAGCGCCAGCAGGTGGCGGCCGGCGGACTGGATGTGCTCGAGCCGGGCGCGGCGCGCGGACGCGTCGAGCTGGTCGTCGTCGGCCAGCAGCAGCTCGGTGAAGCCCAGCACGGCGTTGAGCGGCGTACGCAGCTCGTGGCTCATGCGCGCCAGCAGCTCGGACTTGGCCTCGCTCTCGCGCTCGGCCACCGCCTTGGCCTGGCGCTGGGCCTCGGCCTCGCGGCTGGCCGTGATGTCCCAGTTCACGCCGATGCGGCGCGCCAGCCGGCCCTGCTCGTCCAGCACCGGCACCGAGCGCGAGGCCAGCCAGCGCACCTCGCCGTCCGGCCGCACGATGCGGAACTCGTACTGCGTGGCGGTGCTGCCCGCCGAGGCGCGCAGGATCTGCTGGCTCACCATGTCGCGGTCGTCCGGGTGGACGAACGTCGTCATCTCGTCGATGGTGGGCGCTTGCGGCCGAGGCACCAGGCCGCGCAGCAGGAACATCTGTTCGTCCCAGCGACTCTCGCCGCCAGGCAGGTGCCATTCCCAGGTGCCGATGCCGGTGGTGTGCGCGATCAGCGCGATGCGCTGGTTGGCGTCGCGCAGCTGTTGCTCCGCGCGCAGGCGGCCGGTCACGTCGATGGCCATGCCGAAGAAGGCGACCAGCTCGCCCGCCGCGCTGCGGATGGGCATGCGCCGCGTCAGCACCTGGCGCCAGCCCCCGTCCTCGTGGCGGAAGCGCGCCAGCACCTCGAGCGGCTGACCGCTGATGCGCGACTGGTGCGCGGCGCTGATCATGGCCGCGCGGTCGTCCGGGTGCACGGCCAGCATCATCTCCTCGACATGCCAGCCCTCGGGCCGCGGCGGCAGGCCCAGCAGGCGGAAACCCGCAGCATTGGCGTGGACGAGGCCGGTAGCGATGTCCAGCCGCCACACGCTCACGTCGGACATGTCCAGCGCCAGTTGCAGCTGGTCGAGGTCGAGGCTGGTGTCCAGCGGGGTGCGTTCGGTCGGCATGGGGCAGGGCGTCGCCACGGGGCGCGTGGCCAGTCTATGCGGGAACGGCGCGCCGGAGATGCCGGGTAGCATCGTTGAATGAGCAGCCTTTCCTTGAATTCGCCGGTACAAGGCGTGGTCATCTCGCTCGAGGCCGCGGTGGGCGGCGTGGTGGCCGCCGGGCGCGCCGTGGCCGTCATCGAGTCGATGAAGATGGAGGTGCCGGTCGAGGCGCCGGCCGACCTGCGCGTGCTGGCCTGGCACGTGGCCGTGGGTGACACGGTGGGCGAGGGCGAGGCGCTGGCGCGCGCCGAGCCGGTGGCCCTGGGCGATGCGGCCGACACGGCGCCGGCCGTGCCCGTGCCTGCGCCGGCCACAGGGCGACCGGCCCTGCAGGCGCTGCAGGCCCGCCGCGCCTACCTGATGGACGCCGCGCGGCCGGACGCGACGGCCCGCCGCCACGCCGCCGGCGGCCGCACGGTGCGCGAGAACCTGGCCGACCTGCTGGACGAGGGCAGCTTCAGCGAGTACGGCGCGCTGGCGGTGGCGGCCCAGCGCTCGCGGCGCTCGCTCGACGACCTGGTCGCCAACACGCCCGCCGACGGGCTGGTCACCGGCATCGGCACCGTCAACGCGGCAGAGGTCGGGGCCGAGCGGGCGCGCTGCGCGGTCATGGCCTACGACTACACGGTGCTGGCCGGCACCCAGGGCGTGTTCAACCACAAGAAGAGCGACCGCCTGCTCGAAGTGGCGGCGCGCCTGTCGCTGCCGGTGGTGCTGTTCGCCGAGGGCGGCGGCGGCCGGCCGGGCGACGTGGACTGGCCCATCGTCGCCGGGCTGGACTGCACCAGCTTCGCCCGCTGGGCTGCGCTGGCCGGCCAGGTGCCGCGCGTGGCCATCGTGGCCGGGCGCTGCTTCGCCGGCAACGCGGCGCTGGCGGGCTCGGCCGACGTGATCATCGCCACCGAGTCGGCCTCGCTCGGCATGGGCGGGCCGGCCATGATCGAGGGCGGCGGCCTGGGCAAGGTGGCGCCGGAGGCCGTGGGGCCCGTGAGCGTGCTGGCCCCCAACGGCGTGGTCGACCTGCGCGTGGCGGACGAGGCCGCCGCGGTGGCCGCCGCCAGGCACTACCTGGGCTACTTCCAGGGCCGCGCGGCGCCCATCGACGGCGGTTACCCGGCGGCGGACCAGGCCGCGCTGCGCCAGGCCCTGCCCGAAAACCGCAACGCGCTGTACGACCCGCGCGCCATCGTCGCCACGCTGGCCGACACGGGCTCGGTGCTGGAGCTGCGCGCCGAGTTCGGCCCCGGCGTGATCACGGCGCTGGTGCGCGTCGAGGGCCGGCCAGTGGCGCTGGCCGCCAGCCACCCGCGCCACCTGGCGGGCGCGCTCGACGCGCCGGCCTGCGACAAGCTTGCCCGCTTCATGCAACTGGCCGACGCCTTCGGCCTGCCGCTGGTCACGCTCGTCGACACGCCGGGCTTCATGGTCGGCCCGGCGTCGGAGGCCACGGCCATGGTGCGCCACGCCGCTCGGCTGTTCGTCAACGCGGCGGCGCTGCGGGTGCCGGTGTTCAGCGTGGTGCTGCGGCGCGGCTACGGCCTGGGCGCGATGGCGCTCACCGCGGGCCACTTCCATGCGCCGGTCGCCACGGCGGCCTGGCCCAGCGCCGAGTTCGGTGCGATGGGCATCGAAGGGGCTGTGCGGCTGGGCTTCAGGAAAGAGCTGGACGCGGCCGGGGACCAACGCGACGCGCTGTTCCAGCGCCTGGTCGACGAGAGCATGGAGCGCGGCCGGGCCATCAACATGGCCAGCCACCTCGAGATCGACGACGTGATCGACCCGGCCGAGACCCGCGCCTGGCTGGCGCGCGGCCTGGCGGCCGCCGCCGGCACGCCGCTGCCCCCGCGCCGCGGCCTGCTGGACACCTGGTGAGCCGGGCCACAATCGCCGCACCATGCTGCTTGCCCCGCCCGTCACCCCTGCGGCCGCGCTCGATGCCACGCTGGCCGCCCAAGGCTTCGCCGTGCTCGATGCGGCCGGTGCCGCCACCTTGCTGGGCGAGGCTGCGCCCGGCTTCCAGCGCTGGCTGCCCTTCTGGGACCGCCTGCCGCCCGACCTGTACCTGAAGGATGGCGGCCGCTACCGGCGCCGCCGCCACGGCTGCTTCATCGTCGACGGCGACAGGGTCGCGCTGCAGCCGCACCGCCCGCACTGGCAGCCGGTGGAATACAACGCGCTGCACGGCGGCATCGAGCGCCACTTCGAGCCGATCGAGCAAGCCTTGCTGGACGACCCGCTGTGGTCGCGCTGGCTGGTGCTGGGTGCCGCCCGGGCCTCGGCGCTGAAGCGGCCGCAGCCCTGGTTCGTCGAAGCGCATGTGTTCCGCATCGACACCACCGACGGCATCGGCCGCCCGACGCCCGAGGGCGCCCACCGCGACGGCGTGGACCTGGTCAGTGTGACCCTGGTGGCGCGCGAGGGCATCAAGGGTGCCGAGACCCGCGTTTTCGCCGCCCAGGGGCGCGAAGGCCAGCGCTTCACGCTCAGCGAGCCCTTCGCCACCCTGTGGCTGGACGACGAGCGCGTGGTCCACGAGTCCACCCCGATCCAGCCGCTGGACGCGGGCGGCAACGGTCACCGCGACACCCTGGTCATCACCTACCGCGCCGGCGGTTTCCAGGGGCCTTGAGCAACGGCCCCATCCCACCCACAACAAGCACCCGAGGAGACACGCCGTGAGCGAACCCAGCCCCCGCAAGAACGACGCCGACGAGAAGGCCGAGGCCAACAAGCGCCAGCGTGCGGCGGTCGACAAGGCCCTGGCCGAAGCGCCGGCCGAAAGCCGCGGCCGCGTCAGCCTCGGTGGCCGCAGCCTGGCCTACCGCGCCGAGGCGGCCTTCGTGCCGGTGCTGTCCACCACCCACGGCGAGACGCTGGGCGACCCCGACGCCGCGATCTTCATGACCGCCTACCAGTGGGAGCCGGCCGAGACTGAAGCCGCTAGCGGCGAGGCGCTGAAGAACCGCCCCGTCTGCTTCGCGTTCAACGGTGGCCCCGGCTCGGCCTCGCTGTTCCTGCACCTGGGCGCGCTGGGCCCCAAGCGCGTGCGGGTGCGCGACGATGGCGGCATGCCGCTGCCGCCCTATCGGGTGGAAGACAACCCGTTGACCTGGTTCGAGCACACCGACCTGGTCTTCATCGACCCGCCGCACACCGGCTACTCGCTGACCGCCAGCGAGGACGTGCGCAAGAAGGCCTTCAGCGTGGACGGCGACGTGGCCATCCTCTGCGACGCGATCCGCGCCTGGCTGACCCGCCACCGCCGCTGGGGCTCACCGGTCTACCTGTGCGGCGAGAGCTATGGCACGACACGCGGCGCGGCGATGGCCGAGCGCCTGTGCGAGCAGGGCGTGGCGCTGGCCGGTCTGATCCTGGTGTCGTGCGCGATGGACATCCAGGCGCTGGACTTCGGGCCGCGCAACGACCTGCCCTACGCGCTGTTCCTGCCGGCCTACGCCGGCACAGCGCAGTACCACGGCTGCCTGAAGGGCGCGCATGCCGCGTCGGCCGAGGCGGCGCGTGCCGCAGCACTGGACTTCGTGCACAGCGACTACCTGAGCGCGCTGCACCGTGGCACCGGCTTGAGCGACAAGGAGCGCAGCCGCATCGCCCGCCGCGTGGGCGAATTGATCGGCCTGCCGGCCGCGACGGTGGAGCAGATGAACCTGCGTGTCAACGACGCCCGCTATTTCCAGGAACTGCTGCGCGAGCGCGGCCAGGTGCTGGGCCGACTGGATGCCCGCGTGGCCGGCCCGATGGGCCAGGACCGCCGCGGCCCTTGGGAATTCGACCCGGCGATGGACGCTCTCACCGGGCCCTACACCATGGCCGCGCTGGACTACTTCCACGGAACGCTGGGCCTGCCGTCCGACGGCTCGACACCGCGCCCCTACGCGGCCTTCTCCGAGGCGGCCCACAAGGCCTGGAACTGGAACCGCGGCGAGGCCCAGGGCAACGGCTTCGCCTGCACCAGCCCGGACCTGGCGCGTGCGCTGCGCCGCATGCCGCACCTGCAGGTCTTCGTGGCCAGCGGGCTGTACGACCTGGGCACGCCTTACAGCGCCACCGACTGGAGCCTGGACCAGCTCGACATCACGCCCGAGGTGCGCCAGCGCATCACCCACCGCTACTACGGCGCCGGCCACATGATGTACACCCGCGAAGCCGACATCCGCCAGATGAAAGCCGATCTGGCCGCCTGGTTCGACGGCCTGCCGCACTGAGCGGCGCGAAGGTTCGCCCATGCACATCGGCCTGCTCACCGGCGGCGGCGACTGCCCGGGCCTGAATGCGGTGATCCGCGCCGTCACGCTGGCGCTGGTCAACGAGTGCGGCGCCCGCGTCACCGGCGTCGAGCGCGGCTTTCGCGGCCTGGTCGAGCGGCGGGTTCGCCCGCTGGACGTGGCCGCGGTGCACGGCATCCTCGCCGAGGGCGGCACCATCCTCGGCACCGACAACCGCTGCGACCCGTTCCACTTCGACGGCGCCGACGTGTCGGCTACGGCACTGGCCTATGCGCGTGACGAACTGAAGCTCGACGCGCTGGTGGCCATCGGCGGCGACGGCACCATGGCCATTGCCGAGCGCTTCCACCGCCTGGGGCTGCCGGTGGTGGGCGTGCCCAAGACCATCGACAACGATTTGCCGGGCAACGACCGCAGCTTTGGTTTCGACAGCGCGGTGGCCGTGGTCGCCGAGGCGCTGGACCGGCTGGCCACCACGGCGCGAAGCCACGGCCGCGTGATGATCGCCGAGACCATGGGCCGCTATGCCGGCTGGATCGCGGTAGAGGGCGGCATGGCCGGTGGTGCGGACGCCATCTTGTTGCCCGAGGTGCCGTTCACCGTGAACGGCCTGGTGGCGCTCTGCCGCGAGCGCGAGGCGCGCGAGGGCCACACGCTGATCTGCATCGCCGAGGGCGCGCGCGCCGCCGGTCACGAGATGACGGTCAGGGCGCGCATCGAAGGCAGCCCGGACCCCGTCCGCCTCGGCGGCGTGGGGGCGTGGCTGCAGGCCGAGCTTCAGCCCCATCTGCGCAGCGAGGTGCGGGCCACGCTGCTGGGCCATGTGCAGCGCGGCGGCACGCCCACCGCGTTCGACCGGGTGCTGGCCACGCGCTTCGGCTACCACGCGGCGCAGTTGCTGCGCCAGGGCCGTTTCGGCGAGATGGTGGTGCTGGCCGGGGCCGGCTGCGCCAGCGTGCCGCTGGCCGCCATCGCGGGCCGCAGCCGGCCGGTGCCGCCCGACCACGAGCTGCTCGCAGCGGCGCGCGGCATCGGCGTCTGGCTGGGCGACACCGCGGCGGGTTGAGCCTCGTCAAAGCCCTGTGCGCGACAGGGCTGGCTGTTTGCGCGGACGCAAAACGCAGGCGGCCCGGCAGGCGTCTGATCTCAATGTCCACCCGACATGAGAGGAGCAGACGATGAAGGCCCTTCAAGACTTCCTGTCCACCGACTATGGCCTGATGAGCGCGGCGGTGATTGCCATCACACTGGGCATGGCGGCGTTCTACGTGCGCTACTTCCTGCGCCACATGCATGAAGACGAGGCCCGCGAGCGCGCGCGCCTGCAGGCCATCTCGCACTGAAGACACCGTTGTCCTTGTCGCCCGCCCGCCGCGGCGACGTGAACTTGTGCCAGCCCCTCCGCCCAGCGGCGCGAAGGGCGCGGAACCCCGCGTAGACTGAACCGCACAACAACAAACTCCCGCCGGCCCCACCCGGGCTGGCCGGAGGGACGTGGAGACGGTTCAAGATGCCGCTGTTTCGTTGGCTCAGCCTGCGCCAACTGCTGACCCTGCCCTACGTGGTGCTGGTGCTCGGCCTGGCGATGGTGCTGGGCGGTTTGTCGTACCGAACGGGGCGCGACGCGGTCGACGAGTTGTCGAACCGTTTGTTGCTGGAGATGGTGGGCCGCATCGGCCGTGCGGTGGAGCAGCACCTGTCGGCGTCCGAGCGGGTGCTGGACACGGCATTCCCCAGGGGCGAGCCGGCGCCCGCGCGCGTGGCCCACGCCTTGCCCGAGCTGCGCACGCGCTTCTGGCTGGCCACCTCGGTGCACCCCGAGCTGAACAACTACGCCTACTACGGCGACGAGCAGGGCCACTTCTTCGGCCTGTGGCGCGATGGGCCCGAGGCCGCGCAACTGCGGCTGCGCACCCGCGACCAGGGGCCGCGCACGCTGTACCGCTTCGAGGGCTTGCACGGCGCGCTGCACGACCCGCGCGACGAAGACAAGATCTTCGAGCCGCGCCAGCGCCCCTGGTACCTGGCGGCCCAGGCCAGCGCGGCGCCCGAGACCTGGACGCCCATCTACATCGACTTCCGCACCAACGAGCTGGTGACCACCCGCGCGCGCCGCGTGGCGGCGGCGGACGGCCACATCCAGGGCGTCGTGGCCACCGATGTGTCGCTGCGGCAGCTTGGCGACTTCGTGCAGTCGCTCAAGCCCAGCGCGCACGGCGTGGCCTTCGTCGTCGAGCCCGGCGGCGAGCTGATCGCCACGTCCACCGGGGCGCTGATGCGCCGCGGCGCCGACGGCCAGAGCCTGCGCAGCAACGCCGCGGAGTCCGGCGACCCGATCCTGGCCACCACCTACCGCGAGGTGCGTGCGCTGATGGCCGCCGAGGGCAACGGCGAGCATGCGCGCTCGACGCAGATCGACGGGCCGGAAGGCCGCTCGCTGCAGGTGGCCTATGCCCGCATGCGCGAGAACGCCGGCCTGGACTGGATCATCGCCGTGGCGGTGCCGCGCAGCGATTTCCTGCACCGGGTGACCGACAACCTGTACCGCACGATCGCGCTGTCGCTGCTGGCGGCGCTGGCGGTGGTCGGCGTGGGCTGGCTCAGCCTGGGCGTGGTCTCGCGCGACCTGCGGGCCATCGGCCACGCCGCGCGGCAGGTGGGCGAGGGCCGCTTCGATGCGCCTTTGGAGATCCGCCGCCAAGACGAGATCGGCGACCTGGCCCAGAGCTTTGCCGCGATGACCCACAAGCTGGCCACCGACCGGCTGACCGGCCTGGCCAACCGCGAGGCCACGCTGCGGCGCATTGGCGACCGCATCGAGCAGCACCGGCGCCAGGCCGACGCCGTGCCGTTTGCCCTGCTGTTCCTCGACCTCGATGGCTTCAAAGCCGTGAACGACACGCACGGCCACGACGTGGGCGACCAGGTGCTGCGCACTTTGGCCGAGCGCATGCTGCAGGCGGTGCGCGAGGGCGACCTGGTGGCGCGCTGGGCGGGCGACGAGTTCCTTGTCGTGCTCGACGGCGTGGGCGACGAGCCCCAGGCTCGGCGCGTGGCGGACAAGCTGCAGGCCGCATTGGCCGCGCCGATGGCCCTGATCGGCGACACGCCGCTGGGCGTGTCGATCGGCGTGGCCCTGCATCCAGCCGACGGCGACGACGTGATGAGCCTCGTGCAACGCGCTGATGCCGACATGTACCGGCGAAAGAAGCGGCCCTGACCCGGGCGCCGGTACCTTGGCGCCAGGGCGCCCCATGTCTTCAGAGTTTGTCGGCTTCCGAGGTGAAGCTGTCGGCGTAGAACTCGTCGTCGGGCAGGCGGCACTGGGCGACGAAGTCGCGGTGGGCCGACTCGACCATGATGGGCACGCCGCATGCATAGACCTGGTGGCCGGACAGGTCGGGCCAGTCCGCCATCACCGCGTGGTGGACGAAGCCGGTGCGGCCGGTCCACCCGTCTTCGGCCTTGGGCTCGGACAGCACCGGCACGTAGCGCAGGTTCGGCAGCCGCGCCGCGGCGGCCTCGGCCCAGCCATGCAGGTAGAGGTCGGCACGCGTGCGGGCGCCCCAGTACAGCACCGCCGGGCGCGTGCTGCCCAGTTCCTCCAGCCGTTCGATCAAGGCCTTGACCGGCGCGAAGCCGGTGCCCGAGGCCAGCAGGACCATCGGTTTGTCGCTGCCCTCGCGCAGAAAGAAGCTGCCGAACGGGCCCTCCATGCGCACGATGTCCTTTTCCTTCATCGCGCCGAACACGTGGTCGGTGAACTTGCCGCCCGGCATGTGGCGGATGTGCAGCTCGATGGCCGGTGGCGTGCCCAGGTTGTGCGGTGCATTGGCCATGGAATAGCTGCGTCGGGCGCCATCGCGCAGAATGAACTCGACGTACTGGCCGGCATGGAACTGGAAGTTCTGGTTGGCCGGCAACTGCACCCGCACGACGGCCACGTCGCCCGCCGGCCGCTCGATGCTCAGCACGCGACCGGGCATCTTCAGGATCGGGAACTCGCCCGCGCCCGGCACCGTGCGGGCCTCGACCACGCAATCGGTCTGCGGCGTGGCGCAGCAGGGCAGGATCAGGCCGGCGGCCTCTTCGGCCTCGGACAAGGCCTTCTGCTGGTGGGCGCCGTGGATCACCCGGCCTTCGAGCAGCCGGCTCTTGCACGAGCCGCAGGCGCCGTCCTTGCAGCCGTAAGGCAGGCCGATGCCCTGACGAATCGCGGCACTGAGGATGGGTTCGTCGCGGGCAACGTCGAAGCTGCGCTCGGAAGGCTGGAGGGTGACGGTGAATGTCATGGTCGGGGTGGCAGGCGCCGCACTGGCATGGCAGGGCCCAGGCGATGAAGGGGCGGGGGCCGGCACCTACACTGGCGCGGCCTGGGCCTATTTTGCCCGGCCCCCAAGCCCTGGCCGCCGGCCCGTCCAATCGACCACCATGCCATCGACCACCGCCCGCTGCCCTTGCCGGAAACGACCGGTCCTGCTGATCGTCGGCTGCGGTGACGTGGGCCTGCGCGTGCTGCGCCTGCTGCAGGGCCGCTGGCGGGTGCTGGCCCTGACCAGTTCGCCCGGGCGGGTGCCAGCGCTGCGTGCTGCCGGTGCGGTGCCGCTGCTCGGGGATCTGGACGAGCCGGCCAGCATCGCCCGCTTGGCCGGCCTGGCCGACATGGTGCTGCACCTCGCGCCACCGCCGAGCGAGGGCGCCACCGACCCGCGCACCGCCCACCTGCTGCGGGCGCTGGCCCGCCGTCGTGCGCCGGCGCGCCTGGTCTACGCCAGCACCACCGGCGTCTATGGCGATTGCGCCGGCGCCTGGATCGACGAGACCCGCGCGCTCGCGCCGGCCACGGCGCGGGGCCAACGCCGCGTGGACGCCGAGGCGCGCCTGCGCTGGGCCGGCCGCGCCCTGGGCTGGCACATCAGCCTGCTGCGCGTGCCGGGCATCTACGCGCTCGACCGCGAGGGCGGCGACCCGCGCGACCGCGTGCGGCGCGGCGCACCGGTGCTGGTGGCCGAGGACGACGTCCACACCAACCACATCCACGCCGACGACCTGGCTCGGGCTTGCGTCGCGGCGCTGATGCGCGGCGCCCCCCAACGTGCGTACCACGTCAACGACGACAGCACGCTGGCCATGGGCGACCACTTCGACCGCGTGGCCGATCTGGCCGGCCTGCCTCGGCCGCCGCGCATCAGCCGCGCCGAAGCCGAGCAGCGCATGACGCCGATGCAGCTGAGCTTCCTGAGCGAATCGCGCCGGCTGAGCAACCAGCGGCTCAAACGCGAGTTGCGCTTGAGCCTGCACTACCCGACGGTGGACAGCGCGCTGTCCTGAAGGACGGTCCTTCAGCGGCGGCGCGAGGGGAAGGGCGCCTGGCCGCGCCAGAAGCGGATCATCAGCCAGCCACCCAGCATGCCGCCCAGGTGGGCGAAGTGGGCGACGCCGTCGAAACCCGCCAGGCCTTGCAGCAATTCGAGCCCGCCGAACACGGCGACAAAGGTGCGTGCCTTCATCGGGATGGGCGGAAACAGCGGCATGATTGTCCGGTTCGGGAACAGCATGCCGTAGGCCAGTAGCAGGCCGAACAGCCCGCCGGAAGCGCCCACCGTCGGAGAAAACGAGTGGCGCACCGCTGCGAACGCCAGCTGGCACAAGGCGGCGGTGAGCACGCTGGCGAGCAAGAAGGTCAACAGGCGCTTGTAGCCCCACAGCCGCTCCAACTCGGCGCCGAACATCCACAGGCCCAGCATGTTGAAGAACAGATGGAGGATGTCGCCGTGCAGGAAGGCGTAGGTCACCAACTGCCAAGGCCAGAAGCGGCCCGATTCCAGCGGCCACAGCGCGAGCCACGCGTTCAGCGGCACATACGAGCCCAGCAGCAGCGTGACGCAGAACACCGCCGTGCAGATCAGCATCAGCGCCTTGGTGACGGGGGGCATCGGCGGCATGGTGTGTCGCTCTGGGCGTGAGGATGCTGCAAGAGGTCACTGGTGCCCGGGGCCGGACTCGAACCGGCACACCTTGCGGCGGGGGATTTTGAATCCCCTGCGTCTACCGATTTCGCCACCCGGGCCAGTGTGTGCTCTGCGGTACCGCGCCTCGCCCCTTTGAGGAGGTGAGGGGGCTCGCAGGCGGCGGATTATGGCACGCGATCAGGACACCTTGCCCTAGGGGGACGATGTTCGAAATCGGTTGGTCATCGGTTGGCGGCCTGGCCCGGTGTCGTCGCCACAGTGTGGGCAGCCCGGGCCGATCGAAGGCCGGGCCCCAGCCACACCGGCATCACTCGAAGCAAAGGAGCAAGGCCATGAATCCGATGATCCCAACCAGACTCGTCCTGACACTGGTCGCCCTCGCAGCGGCTGGCTTGGGCACCGGCGCGCGCGCCGCAGCGGCTGACAGCCATGCGCCGGACAGCAGCGACGGCATGCCCGTCGTGGTCCGGGCCGCGCCGGCCTCACCCCAGACGGGCTTCAAGGGCCACTGGCAGCCTGGCATGGCGATGGACGCCGAGGCCGAGTTCCCGGCCCAGAAGTTCACCCCCGCCGAGATGGCGGACTTCGCCGCCAGCTACCAGCCCAAGATGGCCCCGTATGCGGTGAGCAGCGATGGTGGCGTGTCCGGCAAGTCTGTCCTCGCCGACGACCGGCGCTTTCGGATCTACCCGCAGGAGTCGGGCTACCCCTATCGGGCGATCGGCCTGCTGACCTTCACGCAGGGCGGGACGAACTACACCTGCACCGCCTGGCTGATCAGCCCCGACACGCTGGCCACGGCAGGCCACTGTGTGCACTCGGGCGGCACTGGCGGCGTGTGGTCGACCAACGTGCGCTTCTACCCGGGCCGCAACGGCAGCAGCGCCCCGTTTGGCTCGTGCACGGCCAAGCGCCTGAGCTCGGTGGCGGGCTGGACCAAGAACGCCGACGAGAACTACGACTTCGGCTCGGTGAAGCTCAACTGCACGGTGGGCAACACGACGGGCTGGCTGGGCCGGGCGTGGACAACGGCGTCCCAGACGAATTTGCCGATCGCGATCGTCGGCTACCCCGGTGACAAGACCAGCTCGACGCAGTGGGGCGGCGCGGGCCGGGTGGCTGCGTCCGAGACGCGCAAGACACGGTACTTCGTCGACACCGCCGGTGGCCAGAGCGGCGCGCCGGTGATCCAGGCCGACGGCACCGGCCCCGGTGGCTGCGAGGGCGATTGCGGCATCGCCATCCACGCCTACGGCGCCGATTCGCAGGGGCGCAACAGCGCCACCCGCATCACCGAGTGGGTGAACAGCTACCTGCAGACCTGGATCGACACGCCCTGAGTGGCCCATGGGGTGAAGGGCAGGGCGCCATAATCGACGCGACCTGCCCTTTCACCCCGCCATGCCGAACTACCTGACCCTGGAAGACGCGATCGGCCGCACGCCGCTCGTCCGGTTGCAACGCCTGCCCGGCGCCGAAATCGCGGCGCGCGGCAATGTGATCCTGGGCAAGCTGGAGGGCAACAACCCCGCCGGCTCGGTGAAAGACCGGCCGGCGATCAACATGATCCGCCAGGCCGAGGCGCGCGGCGAGATCAAGCCCGGCGACACGCTGATCGAGGCCACCTCGGGCAACACCGGCATCGCGCTGGCGATGGCCGCGGCGATCAAGGGCTACCGCATGCTGCTGATCATGCCGGAGGACCTGTCGGTCGAGCGCGCGCAGACCATGAAGGCCTTCGGCGCCGAGCTGATCCTCACGCCCAAGTCCGGCGGCATGGAACTGGCGCGCGACCTGGCCGACCAGATGCAGAAGGACGGCAAGGGCCGCGTGCTGGACCAGTTCGCCAACCCCGACAACCCCAGCGTCCACTACGACACCACCGGCCCCGAGATCTGGGCCGACACCGAAGGCCGGGTCACCCATTTCGTCAGCGCGATGGGCACCACCGGCACCATCACCGGCGTCTCACGCTTCCTGAAAGAGAAGAACCCGGCGGTGCGCATCGTTGGCGCCCAGCCCAGTGAAGGCTCGCGCATCCCCGGCATCCGCAAGTGGCCCGAGGCTTACCTGCCCAAGATCTACGACCCGCGCGCGGTAGACGAGCTGGTCTACGTCAGCCAGCCGGACGCGGAAGACATGGCGCGCCGCCTGGCGGCCGAAGAAGGCTTGTTCGGTGGCATCTCGGCCGCCGGCGCCTGCTGGGTGGCGCTGCAGATCGCCAAGGTGGTCGAGAACGCGACCATCGTCTTCGTGGTTTGCGATCGCGGCGACCGCTACTTGTCGACCGGCGTGTTTCCGGCCTGACGCGCATGGCGGCCGACTTTCGTTTCTGCCCGCAGTGCGCCAATGCGTTGGCGTGGATCGAGGCCGACGAGGACGGCGGCGCCAAGAGCCGGCTGCGCTGCGGCGCCTGCGGCTTCACGCACTGGAACAACCCGACGCCGGTGCTGGCCGCGGTGGTCGAGTGCACCGACCGCGACGGCCAGCTGCTGCTGGCGCGCAACGCGGCCTGGAGCGGGCGCATGTTCGCGCTGATCACCGGCTTCATGGAGGCCGGCGAGACGCCCGAGGAGGGCATCTCCCGCGAGGTGGCCGAAGAAACCGCGCTGGTGGCCGAGGCGGTCAAGCTGATCGGCGTCTACGACTTCCAGCGCATGAACCAGGTGATCATCGCCTACCACGTGCAGGCACGCGGCGAGATCCGCCTGTCGCCCGAACTGGCCGAGTACAAGCTCTTCGCCCCGGGCGACACCCTGTGCTGGCCGGCCGGCACGGGTTACGCGCTGGCCGACTGGCTGCGCGGCCGCGGCATCGAGCCGCGCTTCATCGAATGGCCGCGACGCGAAGAGGCGCCGGCGGCATAGTCGACAATGCGGCCGACCCAAAAAGGACTCCCGGCATGGACGTGCACAAGGAACTCGACACCCGCGGTCTGAACTGCCCGCTGCCCATCCTGAAGGCCAAGAAGGCCCTGGCCGACATGGCCAGCGGCCAATTGCTGAGGGTGGTCTCGACCGACCCCGGCTCGACACGCGACTTCCAGGCCTTCGCCCGCCAGACCGGCAACGAGTTGGTTGAGCAGGGCACGCAGGACGACGCCTTCGTCCACGTACTCCGTCGCCGCTAGATGGCGCGCCCGGCGCCGGGTTACCGGCACCACCCACCGGTCGGGTCGCGCGGCCGCTTGGGAGCGGCCCGGCGCTGGCCGCGCTGACTTCCTAGAGCTTCAGGCCCTTCAGGTATTCGCGGAAGCCCGCCCCGAGCTGGGGGTGCGCCAGGGCCAGCTCGACATTGGCTTCGAGGAAGCCCTCCTTGCTGCCGCAGTCGTAGCGCTTGCCGATGTAGCGGTAGGCAAAGACCTTCTCGCGGCGCATCAGCGAGGCGATGCCGTCGGTGAGCTGGATCTCGCCGCCCACGCCGCGCGGCTGCTGCGCGATCTCGCGGAACACGCCCGGCGTGAGGATGTAGCGGCCGGCCACGCCCAGGCGCGAGGGGGCGTCTTCGGGCGCCGGCTTCTCGACGATGTGGGTCAGGTCCATCATGCGGTCGTTGACCGATGTGCCGGCCACGATGCCGTAGCGCCGGGTGTGCTCGGCCGGCACTTCCTGCACCGCCAGGATCGAGGCGTGCCACTCCTCGAACTGCTCGACCATCTGGCGCAGGATGGGCGGCTCGCCCACCATCAGGTCGTCGGCCAGCAGCACGGCGAAGGGCTCGTTGACGACCACGCACTGCGCGCACAGCACTGCATGCCCCAGGCCCAGGGCCTTGGGTTGGCGGATGTAGATGCACTCCATGTCATCGGGCTTGATCGAGTGGACCATGTCCAGCAGCTCTTTCTTGCCCGCCGCTTCCAGCTCGGCTTCCAGCTCATAGGCGGTGTCGAAGTGGTCCGGGATGGCGCGCTTGTTGCGCCCGTTCACGAAGATCATCTGCCGGATGCCGGCGGCGTAGGCCTCTTCCACCGCGTACTGGATCAGCGGCTTGTCGACCACTGGCAGCATTTCCTTCGGCTGCGCCTTGGTGGCGGGCAGGAAGCGGGTGCCGAGACCGGCAACGGGAAAGATGGCCTTGTTGATTTTCACGCGGGTCGTTCCTTGTTGATGTCGTCGTTCGCCGGGCAGATGCTCGGCGAGGTCTGCGGCATTGTGTCGCTCAGCCGGGCGGCAGGCGTGTCAATTGTTCACGCAGGCTGGCCAGGGTGCGGCCCTGGTCGGCCAGGCGTTGCCGCATCTCGGCCACCACGGCCTCGGGCGCGCGTGAAACGAATTTCTCATTGCCCAGCTGCGCTTCGGTCTTGGCCTGCTCTCCCTCGACGCGGGCAATCTCTTTGCCCAGGCGAACGCGCTCAGCGGCCACGTCGATTTCCACCTTGAGCGCCATACGGGCGGCGCCCTGCACAGCCACCGGCGCCAGGGACGTCGCTTCGGCAAAGGCGGCTTCGCCGGCCAGCACCTGTACCTCGCTCAGCTTGGCCAGTGCCTTCAGCGCGGGCGCCGCGGCGGTGAAGAACTCGCCATCGCCGATCACGACCAGCGGCACGCGGTCGGCAGGTGAAAGGCCCATTTCGCTGCGCAAGCTGCGGCAGGTGCCCACCGTGGCCTTGAGCTGAGCCACCCAGGCGTCGGCCGCGGGGTCGACCTTCTCCAGTTGTGCGACAGGGTAGGTCGCGCCCGCCACGGTGCGGCCGTCCCCATCGGTGCGGCGACCAGCCACCACCGCCACCGTGTCCCACAGCTCGGCCGTGATGAAGGGCGCGATCGGGTGCAGCAGGCGCAGCACGGTTTCCAGCGTGCGCACCAGGGTGCGCCGCGTGGCGCGCTGCTCGGCCTCACTGCCGCCCTGGATCTGAACCTTGGCGATCTCGAGGTACCAGTCGCAGTACTCGTCCCAGACAAAGGAATAGATCGCGTTGGCGACGTTGTCGAGGCGATAGTCCGCAAAGCCCTGGGCGACGGTGGCCTCAACACGCTGCAACTCGCCGGTGATCCAACGGTCGGCTGGCGAGAAACGCAGGTAGCCGTGGGCCTTGCCGCCCTCGGCACAGTCGGCCTTGGTGTGCTCCATCAGGCCGCAGTCCTGCCCCTCGCAGTTCATCAGAACGAACTTGGTGGCATTCCACAGCTTGTTGCAGAAGTTGCGGTAGCCCTCGCAGCGCTTGCTGTCGAAGTTGATCGTGCGGCCCAGCGAGGCCAGCGCGGCAAAGGTGAAGCGCAGCGCGTCCGCCCCATAGCCGGGGATGCCGTCGGGGAACTCTTTCTCGGTGGCCTTGCGCACCTTGGGCGCCGTCTCGGGGCGGCGCAGGCCGACCACGCGCTTGTCCAGCAGGGCGGGCAGGGCGATGCCGTCGATCAGGTCCACCGGATCCAGCACGTTGCCCTCGGACTTGCTCATCTTGTGGCCGTGGGCGTCGAGCACCAGGCCGTGGATGTAGACGTCCTTGAAGGGCACCTGGCCGGTGAAGTGCTTGGTCATCATGATCATCCGGGCGACCCAGAAGAAGATGATGTCGTGGCCGGTGACCAGCACCGAAGACGGCAGGAACAGGCTCTGCTCGACGGTCTTCTCGGGCCAGCCCAGCGTCGAGAAGGGCACCAGGGCCGACGAGTACCAGGTGTCCAGCACGTCGGGGTCGCGCGTGAGCGCGCCGGTGTAGCCGGCGGCGGTGGCCTTGGCGCGGGCGTCAGCCTCGTTGCGGGCCACGAACACCTCGCCGCCATCGCCGTACCAGGCCGGGATCTGGTGTCCCCACCAGAGCTGGCGCGAGATGCACCAGTCCTGGATGTTCTTCATCCATTGGTTGTAGGTGTTGACCCAGTTCTCGGGCACGAACTTCACCTGGCCCGAGTCGACCGCCTCGATCGCCTTGCCGGCGATGCTGCTCCCGTCCGCGCCAGGCTTGGTCATGGCGACATACCACTGGTCGGTCAGCATCGGCTCGATCACCTGGCCCGAGCGGGCGCAGCGCGGCACGGTGAGCTTGTGCTTCTTCGTCTCGACCAGCAGCCCCTCGCCGTCGAGCTGCTCGACGATCTTCTTGCGCGCCACGTACCGGTCCAGCCCGCGGTAGGCTTCCGGCGCCTCGTCGTTGACCTTGGCTTCGAGGGTGAAGATGGTCAGCATCGGCAGGCCATGGCGCAGGCCCACCTGGTAGTCGTTGGGGTCGTGGGCCGGGGTGACCTTGACCACACCGGTGCCGAAGGCCTTGTCGACGTAGTCGTCGGCGATCACCGGCACCAGGCGGCCGGTGACGGGCAGGCGCACCTGCCGGCCGACGAGGTGGGCGTAGCGCTCGTCCTCGGGGTGGACCATCACCGCGGTGTCGCCCAGCATGGTCTCGGGCCGTGTGGTGGCCACGACCAGCGATTCGCTGCTGCCGTCCACCGGGTAGCGGATGTACCAGAGGTGGCCGTCGACCTCTTCGTTTTCCACCTCCAGGTCGGACACGGCGGACATGAGGCCCGGGTCCCAGCTGACCAGGCGCTTGCCGCGGTAGATCAGGCCCTCTTCATAGAGGCGCACGAAGGTCTCGGTCACGGTGGCCGAGAGCTTGTCGTCCATCGTGAAGTACTCGTGGGCCCAGCTCACCGAATCGCCCATGCGGCGCATCTGGCGCGTGATGGTGGCGCCGCTCTGGGCCTTCCACTCCCACACCTTGCCGACGAAGGCCTCGCGGCCCAGGTCGTGCCGGCTGACGCCCTGCTCCTGCAATTGGCGCTCGACGACGATCTGCGTGGCGATGCCGGCGTGGTCGGTGCCCGGCACCCACAGCGTGTTGAAGCCGCGCATGCGGTGGTAGCGCGTCAACGAGTCCATGATGGTCTGGTTGAACGCGTGGCCCATGTGCAGCGTGCCGGTCACGTTGGGCGGCGGCAGCTGGATGCAGAACGACGGCTTGGCCGCGTCCAGCGTGGGCGAGTACAGGCCGCTGGCTTCCCACAAGGGAGCCCAGCGGGCTTCGATGGCGGCGGGCTCGAAGGATTTGGCGAGTTCGGTCATGGGGGCGGGGGATGTCGGGGCGCTCTCTTGCAACAGCTTGACACGTAAAGCATGTCAACCCGCAGGGCGACTTTGGAGTTGGCCGATTGTAGGTCGCGGGTGTTCGCGGCCCGCCCGGATACGATTCCAAAGAGGAGCCAAACCATGACCCGTTCGACACCCCGCAAATCTCCCTGGCGCGCCCGCGCCGCCAGCCTGGCCGCGGCCACCCTGCTGGCCGCCTGCGGTGGCGGCTACAGCGACGGCGGCGGCCTCAGCTGCTCGGTGGGCGACGAGAAGATCTGGCTGCGCGACTACATGAACGATTGGTACTACTGGTACGCGATCAGCCCCAACCCGTCGCCCGATGGCTACCCCACGGTCGACAGCTATTTCAACGCGCTGCTCTACACCGGCTCGGACACGGTCAACTTCCCCAAGGCCGACGAGTGGAGCTACATGACCACCGAAGAGGCCTACAACCGCACCTTCGGCGACGGCAAGGCCCTGGGCTACGGCCTGATGGTCGCCGGCCTCGAGGTCACCGGCCACCCCGAGCTGCCGCTGTACGCGCGCTACATCGAGCCCGGCTCGCCGGCCGCGGTGGCCGGCCTGCAGCGTGGCGACCAGATCCTCACGATCAACGGCCGCACCTCGGCCGACGTCATTGCCAGCAACGACTTCAGTGACCTGACCGCCATCAACGAAGGCGAGACACTGACGCTCGGCGTGCGCAACGCCGATGGCGATTCCCAGGTGACGCTGACTTCGGCCATCTACGCGCTGGTGCCGGTGCCCAACACCTTCACCCTCACCACGCCCAGTGGCCGCAAGATGGGCTACGTGATGGTCAAGGACATGATCGACCAGGCGCTCACGCCTTTCGACGCCGCCTTCGCCCAGTTCAAGGCCAACGGCGTGCAGGACGTGGTGATCGACCTGCGCTACAACGGCGGCGGCCTGGTGTCGGTGGCTGACAAGCTGGCTTCGTACCCGGCTGGCCCGACGACCGCGGGCAACACCTTCGCCAGCCTGCTCTACAACGACCACAAGCAGGGCTACAACCAGACCTTCCGTTTCCAGAGCTATGCCAACGCCACCGGGCTGAACCGCGTCTACGTGCTGACCGGCCCGCGCACGTGCTCGGCCAGTGAGCAGGTGATCAACGCGCTGCGGCCCTTCGTCAGCGTGGTGACCATCGGCGACACCACCTGCGGCAAGCCGGTGGGCTTCCTGCCGCAGGCGGACGGCTGCGGTGCGGTGGTCAGCGCGGTGAACTTCGAGTCTGTCAACTCGCGCAACGAGGGCCGGTACTTCAACGGCTTCGAAGCCAGCTGCTACGTGCCGGAAGATTTCAGCCAGCCGCTGGGCTCGGCGACCGACCCGCTGCGCATCGCCGCCGAGGACCATGCCGACGGCTTCGGCTGCCCGCCCCTGGCCGCGGCGCAGAAGACCAAGATCCTGGGCCTGCGCAAGCCGGCCGACCGGCCGCACTGGCGCGAGCCGGGCGAACGGCAGGGCATGATCGGGAAGTAGTCGGCACCCGGCTGCCGGGTACGGCAGCCACCCTCCGGGAGGGTGCGCGGCCGCTTGGGAGCGGCCCGGCGCTGGCCGCGCGAGTCGGCACCCGGCTGCCGAGTACGTCAGCCATCCTCCGGGAGGGTGCGCGGCCGCTTGGGAGCGGCTCGGCGCTGGCCGCGCGTGCCACCACCGGGCTGCTGCCAGCGTCACATGAACAGGTGTTCGCCGGCGTTCTCGCCGCCCAGGATCACGTAGTTGACCTTCTTCAGGTCGGCCAGCACCCGGCCGCCGGCGTAGCTGATCGAGCTTTGCAGGTCTTCCTGCATCTCACGCAGCGTGTCGGCCAGGTGCCCCTTGATCGGCTCGAGGATGCGCTTGCCCTCGACGTGCTTGTACTCGCCCTTGTTGAAGTCGCTGGCCGAGCCGAAGTATTCCTTGTAGCGCTTGCCGTCGACCTCGACCGTCTGGCCGGGAGACTCTTCGTGCCCGGCGAACAACGAGCCGACCATCACCATCGCCGCGCCGAAGCGCACGCTCTTGGCGATGTCGCCGTGGTGGCGGATGCCACCGTCCGCGATGATGGGCTTGGTGGCTACGCGGGCACACCACTTCAGCGCCGAAAGTTGCCAGCCGCCGGTGCCGAAGCCGGTCTTCAGCCGCGTGATGCAGACCTTGCCCGGGCCAATGCCGACCTTGGTCGCGTCGGCGCCCCAGTTCTCCAGGTCGATCACGCCTTCGGGCGTGCCCACGTTGCCGGCGATGACGAAGGCCTGCGGCAGCTTCAGCTTGATGTGCTCGATCATGCGGCGCACGCTGTCGGCGTGCCCGTGGGCGATGTCGATGGTGATGTAGTCGGCGCCCACGCCGTCGGCGGCGAGCCGGTCGATCGCCGCGGTGTCGGCCGCCTTGACGCCGGAGCTGATCGAAACCAGCAGCCCCTGGTCGCGCATGCGCCGCGCGAACGCGATGTTGTCGAGGTCGAAGCGGTGCATCACGTAGAAGTAGCCGTGGCGGGCCAGCCACTCGGCGATCGGCTCGTCGAGCACCGTCTTCATGTTGGCGGGCACCACCGGCAGCTTGAAGCGGCGCCCGCCGAAATCGACGCCGGGGTCGCACTCGGCGCGGCTGTCCACCCGGCACTTGCGCGGCAAGAGCAGGATGTTGTCGTAGTCAAAGATTTCCATGGCTTCGCATTGCGTGTCATGGCGGCGCGTTGGACGCAGTGCGCCGCCGTGGGCTGCGAGCGCTTGACCTGGTCCCGGCCGGCCCGTCGGCAGCGCACCTGAAGGCGGCGCGCAACGGGCACAAAAAACCGGGCTCACAGAAGATGGGCCCGGTGGCGTATTCTACGCGGCTGGCCCGTCCAGCAGGGTGGCCAGGTCCAGGCTGCTGCGCTGGCCCACGTCTGACCCCCGCCGTGCCCACCAGGCCTCGGCGGCGGCCTGGCCCAGCCCGCGCAAGTGCTCGAGAAATGGCAGGTGCGCGATCAGCCGGGTCTCGCCCGACAGGCTGGCCAGGGCCGGCCGCCCGTCCACCAGGTGCAACCGGGCCTGGCGCAGCCGGCGCTCACGGGCGCTGGCCAGCCAGCGCCCGCCGGCCGGGCCGCCGCGCCAATCGGCCAGCCACTGCAACTCGCGCATCAGCGGGGCGCTGAAGGCCAGTTCCTGCGCCCGGTGGCGGATCTCGTCGGCGGTCTGCGGGGGCCCGTGGCTGGCCGGAGGCGCCAGCAGCACGAGCAGCAGGTCCGCTGCGGCGCCCGCGTCCAGCAGCGGCCACAGCGGCGGGTTGGCGGCAAAGCCGCCGTCCCAGTAGGCCTGGCCGTCGATCAGCACGCTGTGGTGCAGGTTCGGCAGGCAGGCCGAGGCGAGCAGGGCATCGGCACTCAACTCATGCTCGCGAAACAGCCGCAATCGCCCGCTGGCAGCGTGGGTGGCGGCCACGAACAGCTTCACCGGGCTGGCGCGGCGCAGGCGCTCGAAATCGACCTGGGCCTCGACGATCTCGCGCAGCGGGTCCAGCCCGAGCGGGTTGAACTGGTAGGGCGACAGCCACTGCGCCCATTGCAGCGCCACCCGGGCCGCCGGTGCCAGGCCCGGCGCCTCGGGCTGGCCGACCGTGAACCACTCGAACGGCAGGCGCGTGCCCAGCGCCTGCCAGAAATCGCGCAGGGCCTGTCGCGCCCCGTTGCGCCCTCCGGAGGCCAGGCCATGGGCCAGCACGACGGCGTTCATCGCGCCGGCGCTGGCGCCGCTCAGCGCGGCGACGTCGAGCGTCTCGTTGGCCAGCAGGGCGTCCAGCACGCCCCAGGTGAAGGCGCCATGGGCACCGCCGCCTTGCAAGGCCAGGGCCAGCGGGCGGGGGCGGTGGCCGGTGAACCAGGTCATGCGGGTCGGCACGCAGGAAGCATGCCCCTGCCGAATGACCCGCCGGTGTCGGGCCCGGTCCCTAAAATGCGTCGATGACCGAATTCGACGCCGGGGCGGACGTTCCCGCCCGACCCGCCGCCGCCAGCGACGCGCTGCTGCGCGCCCTGAACCCCGAGCAACTGGCCGCTGTGACCCTGCCGGCCGAGCCCGCGCTGATCCTGGCCGGGGCCGGCTCGGGCAAGACCCGGGTGCTGACGACGCGGATCGCCTGGCTGCTGCAGACCGGTCAGATCTCGCCGGGCGGCGTGATGGCCGTGACCTTCACCAACAAGGCGGCCAAGGAGATGCTGACCCGCCTGGGCGCGATGCTGCCAGTGAATGTGCGCGGCATGTGGATCGGCACCTTCCACGGCCTGTGCAACCGCTTCCTGCGGGCGCACTGGAAGCTGGCCGCGCTGCCGCAGAGCTTCCAGATCCTGGACTCGGGCGACAGCCTGTCGGCCGTCAAGCGGGTGATCAAGGCCATGAACCTGGACGAGGAACGCTTCGTGCCCAAGCAGGTGGCCTGGTTCATCGCCGGCAGCAAGGAAGACGGCCTGCGCCCGAAGGACGTGGAGATCCGCGACGGCCAGACCCAGAAGCTGGTCGAGGTCTACCAGGCCTACGAAGACCAGTGCCAGCGCGAAGGCGTGGTCGACTTCGCCGAGCTGATGTTGCGCAGCTACGAGTTGATGCGCGACAACGCCGCATTGCGCGAACACTACCAGCGGCGCTTCCGCCACATCCTGGTCGATGAGTTCCAGGACACGAACCGCCTGCAGTACGCCTGGCTGAAGATGTTCGCCGGCCCGCTGCGCGCCGATGGCGGCGCGATCTTCGCCGTGGGCGACGACGACCAGAGCATCTACGCCTTCCGCGGAGCGCAGGTCGGCAACATGGCCGACTTCGAGCGCGAGTTCCGCGTCAAGCACCTGATCAAGCTGGAGCGCAACTACCGCAGCTTCGGCCACATCCTGGACGCCGCCAACCATCTGATCAGCCACAACACGCACCGCCTGGGCAAGAACCTGCGCACCGAGGCCGGGCCGGGCGAGCCGGTGCGCGTGCAGGAATCGACCAGCGACTTCAACGAGGCCGCCTGGCTGATCGAGGAAGCCCAACAGCTGCACCGCGGCGGCCTGCCGCGGCGCGAGATCGCGGTGCTGTACCGCAGCAACGCCCAGTCCCGGGTGCTGGAATCGGCGCTGTTCAATGCCGGCATCCCTTACCGGGTCTATGGCGGCCTGCGCTTCTTCGAGCGCGCCGAGGTCAAGCATGCGCTGGCCTACCTGCGCCTGGTCGAGAACCCGAACGACGACACGAGCTACCTCCGGGTGGTCAACTTCCCGACCCGCGGCATCGGCGCGCGCACGCTGGAGCAACTGCAGGACGCCGCCCGGACGACGGGCCGCAGCCTGTGGCAGTCGGCCAGCGCGATCAGCGGCAAGGGCGGCGCCAACCTCGCGGCCTTCCACACGCTGGTGGACAACATGCGCGCGGCCACCCACGGCCTGACACTGCGCGAGATCATCGAGCACATGCTGCAGATGAGCGGCTTGGTCGATTTCTACCGCACCGAGAAGGACGGCGCCGACCGGATCGAGAACCTGGAGGAACTGGTCAACGCCGCCGAAGCCTTCGTGACGCAAGAAGGCTTCGGCAAGGACGCCGTGGCCCTGCCGGTGGACGAGCACGGGCCTGGCGTGCTCGCCGCCGGCATGCCGGCCGCCGTGGCCGCAGTTGATGTGACGCCGGACGCCGAAACCGGTGAAATCATCAGCCCGCTGGCCGCATTTCTGACACATGCGGCCCTGGAGGCTGGTGACAATCAGGCCCAGGCTGGACAAGATGCGCTGCAGTTGATGACCGTCCATTCGGCCAAGGGCCTCGAGTTCGACGCTGTGTTCATCACCGGCCTCGAGGAGGGCCTGTTCCCGCACGAGAACTCGCTGTCGGACGCCGACGGCCTGGAGGAAGAGCGCCGCCTGATGTACGTGGCCATCACCCGGGCCCGCCAACGGCTGTACCTTAGCTTCAGCCAGACGCGCATGCTGCACGGCCAGACGCGCTACAACGTCAAGAGCCGGTTTTTCGACGAACTGCCCGAGGACGCGCTGAAGTGGCTGAGCCCGCGCAACCAGGGCTTCGGCTCGGGCTATGCCCGCGACTACCAGGCCGCCTGGCAGCGCGGCAGCGGGCTGGGCTCGGTGGTCGGCGCCGGGCGCAACGCCGGCTGGCAGCCGCCGGCCGCCCCGCCGGTGCCGGCGCGCATGGCCGAGGCCGCCGCGCGCCAGGCCGACCACGGCCTGCGGGTCGGCCAGGGGGTGTTCCACAACAAGTTCGGCGAGGGCGTGGTCGTCACGCTCGAAGGCAGCGGCCCCGACGCGCGGGCGCAGGTGCATTTTGGCCGCCATGGCACCAAGTGGCTGGCCTTGTCGGTGGCCAAGCTGACCCCGACCGACGGCTGAAGGCCATGCAACCACGACAGCGACGCTCACCCACCTGGCAGCCTTCGCGGGCTGTGTGGGCGTGGGTGATCGTTGCTTTGCCTTGGGGTGTGCAGGCGGCTGCCCTGGGCCCGATCGACCGCCTGGAGCAGGAAGCCCGGGCCAAGCCCGACGTGGTGGCCGACGAACTGGAGCGCCTGCTGGCCAGCGGCCCTGTCGAGGGGATGGCCCGGCTCGATGCTGTGTACCTGCTCGGCAACCTGCGTGCGCGCCTGCACCAGCCCACGGCGGCCGAGGCGGTCGCGCAAGAGCTCTTGAAGACCGGCGCGCCGGGCTACAACGGCGTGCCGCGCGAGCAACTGGCCGCGGCGGCCGCCTGCGTGCGTGCCCAGGTGGCGCTGGTGGACGGCGGCTCGCTGGTGCGTGCCGACAACCAGCTGGTCGAGGTCGAGGCGGCGCTGCGGGCCGTGCCCCTGCCGACCGTGCGCATGCGCTGCTATTCGACCCACGCCCGGGTCAAGCAGCGCATCGGTCGCATCGAGGACGCGGTGCGCCTGTCGCAGGAGACGATTCGCCTGGCCGACGAGAGCGGCGTGGCCTGGCGGCGCAGCAACTACCGCTCGGAACTGGCCTATTCGCTGTTCCGCGGCGGGGAGCTGGAGCATGCCGGCCGCGTCAACGACGAGGCGAAGAAGATCGCCACCGAGGCCCAGGACTGGATGGAGATGTCCTCGGCCTTGACCACCGAGGCGATCCTGCTGACCGACAACGGCCACCCGGTGGAAGAGCTGGCGGCGTTGAACGGCGCGATCGACTATGCCCGCAAGGCCGGCTCGATGCGTGACGAGGCGCTGGGCCTGGCCAACCTGTCGGACTTCTACCTGCACGCGGCCGAATTCCCGCGCGCCTTCGAGATCGCCCAGCGCGCCGTGCCGCTGGCGCGCACCCTCAACGACCCCAGCACCGAGAACCTGGCCAACCTCAACAGCGGCCTGGCCTTGATCTCGATGAAGCGCAAGGACGAGGGCCTGGCGCTGATCCGCCCAGTGCTCGAATTCGACCGTGCCGCCAACGACATCGCCGGCCTGGCCGAAAACACCGCGGACCTGGCCCGCTACCTGGAGAAGGCCGGCTACCTGGGCGAGGCTTACGAAGCCTGCCAGGCGCTGCGCGGTCTGTCCGCCGAGCTGGCGCGCCGCGACCAGCAAGAGGCCGTGCTCGAGCTGCAGGAAGGC
>JBGAGZ010000021.1:0-68249 GCA_044226465.1 Burkholderiaceae bacterium
GCGAGCTGGGTGAAGAAGTCGGCCGGCATCTTGGCGACTTGCAGGCCCAGCAAGTCCTTCAGCTGCGACAGGCCGATCAGCACCGCGATGCCGTTGGTGAAGCCGATGACGATGCTGACCGGGATGTAGCGCACCAGCGCGCCCAGCCGCAGCAGGCCCATCGCGAACAGCAGCACGCCGGCCAGCGAGGTGGCGATCAGCAGGTTGGCCAGGCCGTAGCGCTCGACGATGCCGTAGACGATGACGATGAAGGCGCCGGCCGGCCCGCCGATCTGCACGCTGGAGCCGCCCAGCGCGGCGATCAGGAAGCCGGCGATGATCGCCGTGAACAGGCCCTGCTCTGGCTTAACGCCCGAGGCGATGGCGAAGGCCATGGCCAGCGGCAGCGCCACCACGCCCACGGTGACGCCGGCACCGAGGTCGGCCAGGAATTTGGAACGGGTGTAGCCCGCCAACGCGTCAACGAGGCGCGGGCGGAAGCGGTGCAGGGTGATCGGCAACGGCATGGGTCCTCCGGAAGGGGTGGGGCGCGGCGGCGGTGAGCCGCGCCGGAGGACCACAGTGGTGAACGCGCGCCATGAAGCGGCGGCGCAACGACTGCCCGACCACTTGCGACGATGGGCGTCGCAAGCGGCTCGGGCGCCGTGTGGCGGGCATCAGCGCACCCGCATGCCCGGCTGCGCACCGGGGAAAGGCTCGAGCACGAAGATGCCGGGGTTGGCCTTCTCGTCGGCGTGGCTGGCGGCCAGCACCATGCCCTCGCTGAGGCCGAACTTCATCTTGCGCGGCGCCAGGTTGGCCACCACCACCGTGAGCTTGCCGATCAGGTCTTCGGGCCGGTAGGCGCTCTTGATGCCCGAGAACACGTTGCGAAGCTTGCCTTCGCCGACGTCCAGCGTCAGCCGCAGCAGCTTGTCCGAGCCGTCGACATGCTCGGCGTTGATGATCTTCGCGATGCGCAGGTCCACCGCGGCGAAGGTGTCGATCTTGATCTCGTCGGCGATGGCTTCACCGCCGGGTGGCGGCGGCGCCGCGGCGGCGGGCGGCTCGAACAGCGCGTCCAGCAGCTTCTCGTCCACACGCTGCATCAGGTGCTGGTAGGTGCCGATGGTGTGTGCACCCAGCGGCCGGGCCGCGTCGGTGAACGACAGTGGGCCGGTCTTCAGGAAAGCTTCGACGTTGGCCGCCAGTGCTGGCAGCACCGGCTTCAAGTAGATGGTCAACAGGCGGAATGCCTCGATGCAGGTGCTGCACACGTCGTGCAGCGCGGCGACGTTGTCTGGGTTCTTGGCCAGCTCCCAGGGCTTGTGCGCGTCGACGTATTCGTTGACCTTGTCGGCCAGCGCCATGATCTCGCGCAGGGCCTTGCCGTATTCGCGCTCTTCGTACAGCTCTTCGATGGTGGCGCGGTGGGCGCGCAGGGTTTCGAGCAGGCTGGAGCCCTCGACGCCCAGGTCGCCCGACAGCGTGCCGCCGAAGCGCTTGGCCAGGAAGCCCGCGGCACGGCTGGCGATGTTGATGTACTTGCCGACCAGGTCGGCGTTGACGCGGGCGACGAAGTCGTCGGGATTGAAGTCGATGTCCTCGACGCGGGCGTTGAGCTTGGCGGCGATGTAGTAGCGCAGCCACTCGGGGTGCAGGCCGAGTTCCAGGTATTTCAGTGGCGAGATGCCGGTGCCGCGGCTCTTGCTCATCTTCTCGCCGCCGTTGACGGTGATGAAGCCATGCACGAAGACATGGTCGGGCACCTTGCGGCCCGAGAAGTGCAGCATCGCCGGCCAGAACAAGGTGTGGAAGGTGGTGATGTCCTTGCCGATGAAGTGCACCTGCTCCAGCGAGGGGTCGGCCAGCAGGGTGTCCATGCTGATGCCGCGCTTGCCGCAGTAGTTGGCCAGCGAGGCCAGGTAGCCGATCGGCGCGTCCAGCCAGACGTAGAAGTACTTGCCCGGCGCGTCGGGGATCTCGATGCCGAAGTAGGGCGCGTCGCGCGAGATGTCCCAGTCGCCGAGCGCGGTCTTGCCGTTCTCGTCGGTGACGAACCACTCCTTGATCTTGTTCAGCACCTCGGCTTGCAGGCGGCCGGGCTCGTTCATCCAGCCCTGCAGGAACTCGACGCAGCGCGGGTCGGACAGGCGGAAGAAGTAGTGGTCGCTGGTCTTGAGCACCGGCGTGGCGCCGGACAGCGCCGAGTACGGGTTCTTCAGGTCGGTGGGGGCGTAGACGGCGCCGCAGTTCTCGCAGTTGTCGCCGTACTGGTCCTTGGTGCCGCACTTGGGGCACTCGCCCTTGATGAAGCGGTCGGGCAGGAACATGCCCTTGTCGGGGTCGAAGAACTGCTCGATCGTCTTCACGTCGATCAGCTTGTTCTGGCGCAGCGCGAGGTAGACCTCTTTGACGAGCACGTGGTTCTCGGGCCCGTCGGTCGAGTGCCAGTTGTCGAAGCCGATGTGAAAGCCGTCGAGGTACTTGGCGCGGCCCGCGGCCAGCTCAGCCACATAGGCCTGCGGCGACTTGCCGGCCTTTTCGGCGGCAATCATGATCGGCGCGCCGTGGGTGTCGTCGGCACAGACGAAGTGCACCTCGGCGCCGCGCATGCGCTGGAACCGCACCCAGATGTCCGCCTGGATGTACTCCATCATGTGCCCGATGTGGAACGGGGCGTTGGCGTAGGGCAGGGCGGTGGTGACGAAGAGCTTGCGGGTCATGGTGCGGGCGGGCCCGAAGTGCGGTGCGGGCAGTGTTTCTGCGGGGCAGAAATACTCGATTCTAGGCGTGGTGCTAGATTTTCCCGCTCGTTCAACGGCCGGCATCGCGACCGGACACGCCATGAGATTCACCTCTTTTGCCGCGGGCATGGCCGCTGTGTTGGCCACGGCCTGCGCCAGCTACGGCACCGGCTCGGTGCGTGTCGGCCAGACCGAGGCCGAACTGGTGGCCGACATGGGGCCGGCCACCGGGCGCTACCCGCTGCCCCAGGGCGGCCAGCGGCTGGAGTTTGCCCGCGGCCCCTACGGCAAGCACACCTTCATGATCGAGCTGGGTACGGACGGCCGGGTGCAGCGCTGGGAGCAGGTGCTGCGCGAGGACCAGTTCAACCAGATCACGCCGGGCATGACCACCGACGAGCTGCGCTTTCGCATCGGCCGCCCGGGCGAGGTCATGGGCATCTGGCGCGGGGCCACCGTCTGGTCGTGGCGCTACGAGACCCCGTTCTGCCAGTGGTTCCGCGTCACGGTCGAGCCGGACGGCCGCCACGTGCGCGATTCCGGCTACGGGCCCGACCCGCTGTGCGAGGTCAACGACAACGACAATGGCATTCCATGAGCAACAGCCTTCCGCGCCTGCACGGCATCCCCAACTGCGACACCGTCAAGCGCGCCCGCGCCTGGTTGACAGAACAAGGTGTCGCGCACGAGTTCATCGACTTCAAGAAAGCCGGCGCGGCCGATGCCGACCTGAAGCGCTGGGCCGCGGCCGTCGGGTGGGAGAAGTTGCTCAACCGCCAGGGCACCACCTGGCGCAAGCTGGACCCGGCGGTTCAGAAAACGGTCGTCGGCGCCGACAGCGCCGTGAGCCTGATGCACGAGCAGGTCAGCGTGATCAAGCGGCCGGTGGTGGACTGGCCGGATGGCCGCACCACCGTGGGCTTCTCGCCGGAGACCTGGGCTGGTCACATTCGGTGACGATCACGCACGGATAGCAAGCCGGGCTTCAGCGATCATTACTGGTTGATCCTGTATCGGCGTGCAGCGCTGCGGCTGTCGCCCCGCTGCGCATGAAGAGAGAACTGACGATGGGCGCCCAGCCTGGCTGGCGTGGGCGCCGGGGCATGGGTGTGTTGGCGCTGGCCGTGGCACTGGCCGGTTGCGGAGGCAGCGGCGACAGCAGCGACATGGCTGCCGAAGGCTCCGACGCCCGGCGCACGGCCCAGCAGGCCGAGGGCGCCAACGCGCTGGCAGGCACCACCCACGCGGACGCGGTGCGGCTCGCGCAGCAGGCCACCTTCGGCCCCAGCGAGGCGCTGGTCAAGGACATCGAGACCCAGGGCGTCAAGCCCTGGATCCAGGCGCAGCTGGGCCTGTCCGTCTCGCGCTACCGCCTGGGTGGCGACGACGCACCGGACAAGAACACCTCGACCACCGATTTCTGCAACCTGCCCGAGAACAAGGGCAACCCCAACTGCTGGCGCGACTACTTCTCCAGCGAGCCGCTGCTGTGGGACTTCTATCGCAACGCGGTGCGCAACAAGGACCAGCTGCGCCAGCGCGTGGCCCTGGCGCTGGCGCAACTGCTCGTGATCAGCAACACCGAGGTGGACGGCACCTACGGCCTGCGCCTGTACTACAACAACCTCACCACCGGCGCCTTCGGCAACTACCGCGAGCTGCTGCGCAAGGTGGCGCGCTCGCCGATGATGGGCGAGTTCCTGAACCACGTGAACAACGACGCCGCGGCGCCGAACGAAAACTTCGCACGCGAGTTGCTGCAGCTGTTCAGCATCGGGCCCTGCAAGCTCAACACCAATGGCACCCTTGTCGGCGGCAGCTGCCACGCCACCTACGACAACGACATGGTGCGCAACTACGCCTATGCGCTGACCGGCTGGACCTACCCCGCCGGCGGCGCCAACCGCTGGGGCTGCTGGCCGGTGGGCGCGAACTGCCACTACCTCGGTGGCGACATGGTGCCCGCCAGCGGCAACCTGCGCGACACCCAGGCCCGCAAGCTGCTGTCGGCCGTCACCGTGCCCGCTGGCAGCAACGCCACCGCCGCGCTGGACAAGGTGCTCGACAGCCTGATGGCGCACCCGAACATCGGCCCCTTCGTTGCCCGCCACCTGATCCAGCAGCTGGTGACCAGCAACCCGTCGTCAGCCTATGTCGGCCGCGTCGCGCAAGCTTTCAATACCGGCCTCTACCAGGACATCGGCAGCAGCACCAAGGGCGACCTGTCCGCCACGGTGGCGGCGGTGCTGCTCGACACCGAGGCGCGACGCACTACGCCGGGCGTCAATGCCGGCCGCCTGCGCGAGCCGATCCAGCTCTTCACCGGCGTGATCCGCGCGATCGGCGGCGACACCGACGGCGCCGTGTTCGGCTTCTGGCAGGGCGAGAACCTGCGCCAGCACGCCTTCCGCGCGCCCTCGGTCTTCAACTTCTACCCGCCGGACTTCCCCGTCAGCGGCACCACCCTGGTGGCCCCGGCCTTCGGCATCCACAACGCCAGCACGGCGCTGAACCGGATGAACTACCTGACCATGATGTTCGACTGGGGCGGCTCGGACGCGCAGAAGGACATCCCCGGTGCGGTGGGCACCCACCTGAAGTACGACGCCTGGCTGGCCGACGCGGCCGACGCGGGCAAGCTGGTCGACCGCATCAGCCAGGTGGCCATCGGTGTCAACCTGCCTGAGCCGGCGCGCGGCAAGGTGGTTGAGGCGGTGGCGCACTTCACCGACAAGAACTACCCCAGCGATTGGCGTGAGCAGCGCGTGCGGCGCGCTGGCTGGCTGGTGCTGAGCGCACCGCAGTACCAGATCGCCCGATGACCCGCCGCCGCTCCGACAACGAACCCCTTCCTGCCATGTCACACCACCACCACCCCGGGCTGCGGCGCCGCGACTGGCTGCGCTGGGCCGGCGGCGCCGCCGGCCTGGCCGCACTGGGCGGCGCCGGCAGCCTGGCGCTGCCGCGCAGCGCCCAGGCCGCCGACTACAAGGCCCTGGTCTGCATCTTCCTGTACGGCGGCAACGACGGCTTCAACATGCTGGTGCCCACCGACACCGGGCGCCACACCCAGTACCTGGCCGCGCGCGGGCCGCTGGGCCTGCCCAAGGCGTCGCTCGTGCCCTTGTCGGGCAGCGGCTTCGGCCTGCACCCCGCGATGGCCTCGCTGCGCCCGCTGTGGGCGTCCAAGCACCTGGCGCCGGTGATCAACGTGGGCCCGCTGGCGGCCCCGCTGACCAAGGACCAGTACCTGGCGGCGCCCGACGACTCGCCACTGATCCCTGACAACCTGTTCTCGCATTCCGACCAGCAGCGCGCCTGGGAAAGCGCCAGCACCGACGCCCTGGCCCGCACCGGCTGGGGCGCGCGCACCGCCGAGACCCTGGCCCTGAACTACCCGGTGATCTCGCTGGGCGGCAACAGCCGCTTCGGAACCGGCAACCAGGCCTTCGCGCTGGCCCTGCCCGGCCCGGGCGGCGTGTTCGCCGCCAACGGCCTGACGCCACAGGACATGGGCTGGGTGGCCAACCAGAAGCGCAAGGCGGCGGTGGACGCGCTCTACGCTCCGGGCCAGGCCAGCGCGCTGGCCGAGGTCTACGCCACGATGCAGCGCGACGCCTTCGCCATGTCCGACCGGCTGGCGGCCCTGGTGGCCTCGCAGCCGGGGGACCCCTCGGTGCCGGCGGCGATCGACAACGCCTTCGCCGACCTGATCGAGGGCCAGGAGTTGACCACCGACCTCGGCGGCCAGCTCTACCAGATCGCCAAGCTCATCGCCGGGCGCGACCAGGTGCAGGGCGATCACCACGTCTATTTCGCCGGCATCGGCGGCTTCGACACGCACGCCGACCAGGTCGACAAGGACGACAGCACCCAGGGCCTGCATGCCGGCCTGCTGGCCGAGGTGGCCGACGCGATGGCGGCCTTCAGCAACGCGATGGACAAGCTCGGCCTGGGCCAGCAGGTGACGGCGTTCACCCAGAGCGATTTCGGCCGCACCTTCGCGCCCAACAGCAGCCTGGGCGCCGACCATGCCTGGGGCAACGTGCAACTGGTCAGCGGCGCCGCGGTGCTGGGCGGCGCCACCTACGGCACCTACCCGACGCCCGTGCTGGGCGGGCCCGATGACGTGGGCGTGCAGGACTGGGAGCTGCAGGGCCGCTGGATCCCCACCGCCAGCGTCGACCAGTTCGCATCGACCTTGCTCAACTGGTTCGGCGCCACCGCGGCCCAGGTCGACGCGATCCTGCCGGGGCTGGCCGCATTCGGCGACCGCCGGTCCCTGGGCTTCATGCGGGCCTGAACGGCCCGGGTCAGCGCGCGTCCGGCAGCGAGAGGCTCAGCACACCGCTTCTGGCCCAGGCGTCGGCCTCTTCACGCAGCAGGTGAACCGCGCGCGGGTGGGCGTCTGCCCAACCCGGGCCCCAGCGCAGCCGCGCCGAGCGGCCCTGCCGTTGCAGGCGCAGCGCATCGCCGTCCACGGCGGCACGCGCGTGGCACTTGATCACCGCCAGGCGCAGGCACATCAGCTGCCAGGCCGTGTCTTCGCTCGCGAGCACCGCGTCGACCTTGCGCAGCCCGCCGCGCTGGCCCAGCACCAAGTCGGCCACGCGGCGCTGCTGGCTTTGCGAGAAGCCGGGGGCGTCCACGTGCGCCACCAGGTAGGCGCTGTGGCGGTGGTGGTCGTGGTGCGACACCATCAGGCCGATCTCGTGCAGGTCGGCGGCCCAGCGCAGCTCGTGGCGGCGCTCGGCGTCGGCGCGGGGCTCGACCTGGGCATGCCAGCGCAGCGCCAGCTCGCGCACGCGCTGGGCCTGATCGCGGTCGACGCCGAAGCGGCGCTGCAGCGCCAGCACCGAGTCGTCGCGCATGTCGTGGCTGCGTGCGCGGTGGTGCGCGAGCAGGCGGTCGTGCAGGTCGACGATCACGCCCTGGCGCAGGGCGCCCTTGGCCGGCAGCAGCTCGGCGATGCGGAAGTGCGTGGCCAGCGTGTACAGGATGGCCAGGCCGCCGCCCAGCACGGCCCGGCGCTCGGGCTTCAGGCCGGGCAGGGCGAGCGCGTCGATCGAGCCGGCGCGGATGCACTCGGTGATCAGCCAGCGCAGGCCCTCGGGCGTGATGCGGCCGTCGGTGCGGCCGTTGGCGGCCAGCAGCTCCGACACGGCGCCCGCCGTCCCCGAGGAGCCCAGCGCCTCATGCCAACGCCCGGGCGTGAACACGGTCAAGGCCTCTTCCAGCTCGGCGCCCGCGGCCACCTGCGCAGCGCGGAAGGCCTCGGGCGTGAAGCGGCCGTCGGGGAAGTAGCGCATCGACAGGCTGACGCTGCCGACCTGGAAGGACTCGGCCTGGCTCGGCACCCGTCCGCGGCCCAGGATCATCTCGGTGGACCGCCCGCCGATGTCGATGACCAGCCGCCGGGTGTCCGATGGCTGCAGGTGCGAGACGCCGGCGTAGATCAGGCGCGCCTCTTCGCGGCCCGAGATCACCTCGATCGGCCAGCCCAGCGCCGCCTGGGCGCGCTCGAGGAAGGCGTTGCGGTTCTTGGCCTCGCGCAGGGTCTGCGTCGCCACGGCGCGCACCTGGTTCGGCGCGAGGCCGCCGAGGCTTTCGCGAAAACGCTGCAGGCAGCCCAGGCCGCGCAGCGCGGCCTCTTCGGTGAGCAGGCCGTTGGCATCAAGGCCGGCGCCGAGGCGAACGGTTTCCTTCAGGTAAAGCTGGCGCCGGTAGCGGCCGTCCCGCAGTTGACCGATCTCAAGGCGGAAGCTGTTGGACCCCATGTCGATGGCGGCCAGCGGGCCGGCCGGGGATGGCCAAGTTAGGGGGGCTGAAGGCATGGCAACGGATTGTGCAGGCGAAGCACGGCGCCCAACGGCAAAATGCCGGGCAGAGTATTGGCAGGAGCGCGGGCGATGATGCGGCGGACGAGTCTCGGGGCATTGAAGTTGGTGGCAGCAGCCGCTTTGGCGGCGTGCGGCGGGTCCAGCGGGCCCGACACCCAGAACATGGTGGCCGAAGACCAACGCGTCGCGGTGTGGGATTCTGCCCCGGTCGACTACGGCGCCGGCCCCGGCGTGTTGGTGAACGACGATGTCGATGGCCGTGAGTCCGCCCTGGGCCAGCAAGGCATCCTGGGCATCACCGTGCCCACCGGCCCGGCCGACGCGCACGTCAAGGGGGTGTTCGGCGCGCCGTTCACCTGGCCCGTGATCCCGCTGCACTCGATCCTGCTGCCCGACGGCCGCGTGCTGGGCTTCGGCAGCAAGCCCAGCGGCGTGCAGAGCGCGCAGTTCCACTACAGCCTCTGGGACCCGTCGCTCGGCATGGGCGCCAAGGCCAAGACCCTGCTGTCCAACACCACCGGCACCGACATCTTCTGCGCGGGGGTGAACTTGAGGCCTGCGACGGGCGATGTGTTGATCGTCGGGGGTGACCGCATCGTCAACGGGCAGCGCAACTACGCCAACCGCGACGTCAACCTGTTCACGCCGTCGAACAACGCCCTCACCAAGCAGTCGCAGTCGATGGCTTACCAGCGCTGGTATGCGACGTCGATCACCACGGCGAACGGCGACGTTGCCGTCATCGGTGGTCGCGACGACCGCTACTACGAAGGCAATGCACAGTACCCGCCGACCGACGACACCTTCTCGCCGACGCCCGAGGTGTACAACGCCACCACCGGCTGGCGCACGCTGACCACGGCGACCAGCGACGCCGCCTATGGCTCGCGGGTGCAGGCCTGGAACTACCCGCGCGCCTGGTGGTCGCCGGATGGCAAGGTCGTCGTCTTCAACGTGATGGGCGAGATCTGGTCCCTCGACATCACCGGCACCGGCACGGTCACCCAGCTGCCGGGCACGCTGCCCCCGGGGGCCTACATGCTGCCCGCGGCGATGTACCAACCGGGCAAGATCCTGTCGGTGCGCGACGCCGGCCAGGCCGTGGTGGTCGACCTGAACGGCGCTACACCGGTGGTCACGCCCGCCGCGCCGCTGTCGGCCGACCGGCAGTTCGGCAATGCGACCATCCTGGCCGATGGCAAGGTGTGGGTCAACGGCGGCTCGACCACAGGCAACGACCTGGTGGGCGCGCGCTACGACTCGGAAACCTGGGACCCGGCCACGGGCCAGTGGACGATGGGCGCCACCGCCGCCAAGGCCCGCCTGTACCACAGCATCTCCATGCTGATGCCCGAGGGCTATGTGCTCACGGGGGCGGGCGGTGCGCCCGGCCCGGTGGCGCAACTCAACGCCGAGATCTACTGGCCACCCTATCTCTACAAGAAGGACGGTTCTGGCCAGCCCGCCACCCGCCCGGGCATCCTCACGGCCCCGACGGCCGCCACCTGGGGCCAGAACATCGCCGTGGGCATGAACAACCAGAGCACGATCGCCCGCATGACGCTGGTGCGTTTCGGCGCGGTGACACACGCCTTCAGCAACGAACAGCGCTTCCAGGACCTCAGCTTTACCCAAAAGGGCAAGAGCATCACCGCGACGCTGCCGGCTTCGGTGAACAACGCCCCGCCGGGCTTCTACATGCTGTTCGCGATCGACGCGCAGGGTGTGCCGTCCAAGGCCAAGGTGCTGCGCTTGGGGGCTTGATCCGGGCATGGTGAGCGTGGGGGCGTGGGCACCTGCCTAGAATCGCCCGCATGCCACGTTCACCGTTGACGAGCGACGCCTGCGAGTCGCTGACCGCACGCGATCTTTCCCGGCGCGATTTCGTGCGCGCCTCGGTCGGCACCGGCTTTGCAGCCGCCACTCTGCCCATTACGGCGCAGACAGTGGTCAAGACGGATGCCACCGGGCTGGTTGCCGGCGAGGTCAGCATCCCCGTGGGCAGTTTCCAGTTGCCCGCCTATCGGGCCGCGCCCGAAGGGCGCAAGGGCCTGCCGGTGGTGCTGGTGGTCAGCGAGATCTTCGGCGTGCACGAGCACATTGCGGACGTGGCGCGCCGCTTCGCCAAGCTGGGCTACTGCGCGATCGCACCCGAGTTGTTCGTCCGCCAGGGCGACCCGGGCAGCTACGGCGAGGTGGCCAAGCTCGTCAGCGAGCTGATCGCCAAGGTGCCCGATGCCCAGGTGATGGGCGACCTCGACGCCACGGTGGCCTGGGCCCAGGCCCAGGGCATGGACACCACCCGCCTGGGCATCACGGGCTTTTGCTGGGGTGGCCGCATCACCTGGCTGTACGCCGCGCACAGCTCTGCCGTGAAGGCCGGTGTGGCCTGGTACGGCAAGCTGGCCGGCACGACCAGCGAACTGACCCCGCGCCAGCCCCTGGACGTGGTGGGCGAGCTCAAGGCCCCGGTGCTGGGCCTGTACGGCGGGCAGGATGCCGGCATACCGCTTGACACGGTTGATAAGATGAAATTGGCCTTGTCGACCGGCAGCGCCGCGGCCCGGCGCAGCGAATTCGTCGTCTACCCGGACGCGCCGCACGCCTTCCACGCCGACTACCGCCCCAGCTACCGCCAGGACGCCGCCACCGACGGCTGGAAGCGCTGCCTGGCCTGGTTCCAGACACACGGCGTGGCCTGAGACCTGCCGCAGACCCTGTCACCGCGCCCGGCCGGCGCGGTTTTGTTTTCCACGCCAAGCCTGCATGACCCTGCTCTACATCATCGCCTCGACCCTGGTGGGCGGCGTGCTGTCGGTGGTGATCGCCGCGTCGATGACCTTTGCCGTGCTGGGGCGGCTGGTCAAGCACCTGGTGAGCCTGTCCACCGGCGTGCTGCTGGCCACGGCGCTGCTGCACGTGCTGCCCGAGGCGTTCGAAAGCCAGGTCAGCCCGCATGCGCTGTTCGCCACGCTGCTGGCCGGGCTGATGTTCTTCTTCCTGCTGGAAAAGGCCGAGCTCTACCGCCACGCCCACCACCATGAAGGCGACGGCCACGAACACCACCACCACTTCGATGCCGAGCAGGCGGGCCGCGGAGGCTTCAGCGTGCTGGTCGGCGACAGCATCCACAACTTCTGCGACGGCATCATCATCGCTGCCGCCTTCCTGGCCAGCCCGGAGCTGGGCCTGACCACCTCGCTGGCGGTCATCCTGCACGAGATCCCGCAGGAGGTGGGCGACACCATCGTGCTGATCAACGCCGGCTTCAGCCGCCGCAAGGCGCTGCTGTACAACGCGGCCTCCGGCCTGACGGCCGTGATCGGCGGCGTGCTGGGCTACTTCGTGGTCGGTGCCTGGGACGGGCTGTTCCCCTACCTGCTGGTCGTGGCGTCCAGCAGCTTCATCTACGTGGCTGTGGCCGACCTGATTCCGCAGATGCAGCGCCACTTGCCCTGGCGCGACATCGTTGCCCAGGTGGCCTGGATAGGCGGCGGCATGGTGCTGATCGCCGGCGCGACGCGGCTGATGCACGGCGCGGGCTGAACCCGGCACAACTGGTCAGCCGCATCGCGGCCACCGGCCCAAAGTGGCAGCGGGCTTTGCAGTGCCCGCACGGCTGGCCCGGCGTGCGCCGAGGCGCGTGCCGGCTGGCTTGCCGTGGCACGGATGCTGCGTTGGCGCGCCGACCTTGTTTCCGGTCAAGCCGCCCATGCACGATTCCCCCAGCGTCTGCCACCCCCTGCCGGCCGACGCCACGCTGATGTCGACCACCGACACCGAAGGCCGCATCACCTACGCGAACGCCGCCCTGGCCGAGGCCAGCGGCTACGGCATCGACGAGTTGATTGGACAGCCGCACCGCCTGCTGCGTCACCCCGACATGCCGGCCCAGGCCTTCGCCGACATGTGGGCCACGCTGCAAGGGGGCGAGCCCTGGAGCGCCGTGATCAAGAACCGGCGCAAGGACGGCCGGGCCTATTGGGCGCGCACGAGCGCCACGCCATTGGTTCGCGGCGAGCGCACGGTCGGGTTCATGGCCGTGCACACCTGCCCGGCGCCGGCCGAGGTGGCCGTGGCCGAGCGGTTGCACGCCGAGTTGAACGCCGGCGCGGCGGGGGTGACGCGCCGCTACCACAAGGGGCTGGTCGTGCGCACCGGGGCGATGCGCTGGACGATGCTGTTCCAGACCATGTCGATGCGCTGGCGCGTCCGCTGGGCACTGCTGGCCATGGCGCCGGCCTGCGTGGCCGCGGCCTGGGCGTTCGGCCTGCGCGAGCCCGCCGGGCTGGCCGGCTTCGCGGCGGTGGTGGCGGCCCTGGCGACTGGCGTGGCGGTGGCCCTCGAGATGGCGATGACGCGGCCGCTGGAGCTCCTGCGCCGCCTGGCCCTGCGGGTGGCCACCGGCGAGAGCCAGGCGGCGGTGCACATGAACCGGGTCGACGAGATCGGCATGTCGCTGCGCACCGTGAGCCAACTGGGCCTGATGTTCCGCTGGTTGATCGGTGACGTCAGCGGCCAGGTGCTGCGGGTGCAACAGGCCTGCAGCGACATCGCGAGCAGCAACGACGACCTGCACGCCCGCACCGAGCAGGCGTCGGCCAGCGTGCAGCAGACCGCTACCTCGATGGCGCAGGTGACGGCCAGCGTGCGCGCCAACACCGAGGCGGCACAGCAGGCCGAGACGCTGTCCGGCACCGCCAGCTCAGCGGCCGAGCAGGGCGGCCAGGCGGTGGCGCAGGTGGTGCAGCGCATGGCCGAGATCAGCCACAGCGCGCGGCGCATTGCCGACATCATCGGCCTGATCGACGGCATCGCCTTCCAGACCAACATCCTCGCGCTCAACGCCGCCACCGAGGCGGCGCGGGCCGGCGAGCATGGGCGCGGCTTCGCCGTGGTGGCCGGCGAGGTGCGCAGCCTCGCGCTGCGCAGCGCCGAGGCCGCGGCCGAGATCAAGGGCCTGATCGGCACCAGCGTGGACCAGGTGACGCGCGGCACCGCACTGGTCGACCAGACGGGCCGCACCATGGCCGACATCGTCGAGCAGGTGCGGCGCGTGTCCTCGCTGATCGGCGAGATCAGCCGTGCCTCGGCGCAACAGAGCGGCGGCATCTCGCAGGTGGACCGGGCCGTCGGCCACCTGGACGAACTCACGCGCCACCACGCCGTCCTGGTCAGACACAGCGCCAGCGCCTCGCAGAGCCTGCAGCAACAGGCCACGCGCCTGCTGGAGGCCGTGAGCGTCTTCCGCTAGCAGGCCGCAGCGCTCAGCCGCGGCCTGCAACGTTCACTTCACCACCAGCACCGGCACCGCGCAGTGGGTCAGCACCTTCTGCGTCTCGCTGCCCAGCAGCAGCGCGCTGACGCCGCGGCGGCCATGCGAGGCCATCACGATCAGGTCGCAGCCCTGGTTCTTGGCGTGGTCGGTGATCGCTTCCCAGGGGTGCAAGGCCTCGATGGTGTGGCCGGCGCAGTCCAGGCCGGCGGCGGTGGCCGCTTCGACGACCGTCTTCACGCGGGCCGCGGCGATGCGCTCTTGCGCGTCGTAGAACTCCTGCGGCGGCACCGGCTGCATCTCGGAGATGGCGCTGTAGGGGAAGGGCTCCTTGACGCTGATCGTCGAGAGCTTGGCGCCCAGGGTCTTGGCCAGGGTGATGGCGGTCTGCACGGCCTTGGTGGTGATGTCGGAGCCGTCGGTCGGAACCAGGATGCTGCGGTACATGAGGCACTCCTCAAGGGGCTGCCGGTGATGCCGGCCCATGAGCGAAGTGTTGCGCGATCCGCGGCAAATGTCTTGACACGCGTCAAGCTGGCGTGCGGTGGGTGGTCAGCCGCGCGCCACCGGCCGCGCCGGGTCGGCCGACCATTCGCTCCAAGAGCCGGGGTACAGCGCCGAGCCGCCGAGCCCCGCGATCTCCATTGCCAGCAGGTTGTGGCAGGCGGTCACGCCCGAGCCGCACTGGTGCACCACGGCCTCAGGCGCGACGCCGAGGGCGCCGAAGGCCGCACGCAACTCGGCGGCCGGGCGGAAGCGCCCGTCCGCGGCCAGGTTGTCCTTGAAGAAGCGGTTGCTGGCGCCGGGGATGTGACCGGCCTGCGCATCCAGCGGCTCCACCTCGCCGCGGAAGCGCTCCGGCGCTCGTGCGTCGACCACGCGCCGTTGGCCCAGGCCGGCAAGGATCTGTGCCGCGTCGACCGTGGGCATGGAAGGGGCAAGCAGCGGGTAGGCCGCGGCCGGTGCGGGCGCCGGTCGCACGCCGGTCTCGACTGGGCCACCCGCCGCGACCCAAGCGGCGAGGCCCCCGTCGAGCACGGCCACGTTGGTGTGGCCCATCCAGCGCAGCAGCCACCACGCACGGGCCGCATAGGGGCCGCCCTTGGTGTCGTAGGCGACCACCGGCGTGGCGGGCCCGATGCCCCAGCGCGCCAGCGTGGCGGCAAACGCTTCACGCGTGGGCAGCGGGTGGCGGCCACCGTCGATCGCACCACGTGCTGTCTTGGTGCCCGACAGGTCGCGATCCAGGTGGGCGTAGAGCGCGCCCGGCAGGTGGCCGGCGGCGTGCTCGGCTTCGCCTTGGGCGGTGTCGCTCAGCTCGAAACTGCAGTCCAGCACGACGATGCCGTGGTCGACGGCCTGCAGGCGCTGCAGCAATGCAGCGGCTCCGATCAGCGGGTGGGGCAAGGGAATGCTCATGGCGATGGGGCTCGGGGTCAGGGGTCGAAGGAAGAGGCTTCCGTGCCGGCAGCCGGCGCGGTGCGCTGGCGCAGGCGGGTGGCGGCCAGGCCGGCACCGACGATCAGCACCATGCCTGCCAGCGCGGCCAGCGTGACCGGGTCGTCGAAGACCAGCACGCCGAAGATGAAGGAAAACACGATGCCCAGGTACTGCAGGCTGGCGTTCGACAGCGCGCGGCCAATGGCATAGGCCCGCGTCATCATCATCTGCGCCACGGTGGCGAGCACACCGGTGGCCACCAGCAGCGCGGCGCCGTACCAGGTATGGCCGTGGGCGCCGCTGAAGAGCGTCAGCATGCCGCCCGCGACGATGCCACCGAGCGAGAAATAGAAGACCACGCGGTACTCGGGCTCGCCCACGCGGCCCAGCGCGGTGACCTGCAGGTAGGCCATGGCCGCGAGCAGGCCCGAGGTGAGGCCGGCCAGCGCGCCCTGCCACTGATCGCGCTCGATCGTGGGCTGCAGCACCAGCGCCACGCCGGCGAAGCCGGTCAGCACGGTGGCCACGAGGCGGGGGTCAACCTTGGCCGCCCCCATCATCACGGCACCACCGATCAGGAACAGCGCCATCCACACCGAGCTCATGTAGTTCAGGGTGATCGACGTGGCCAGTGGCAGCTTGCCGATCGAATAGAACCACAGCGACAGCGCACACACGCCCGTCAGGCTGCGCCAGAAGTGCATCGCCGGCACGGCGGTGTGCAGGCTGCCGCCGCGCCAGCGGCTCAGGCCCACGATGAACAGCGCGCCTACGACGCTGCGGTACATCACGATCTCGCCGGCGCCGTAGTAGGCCGAGGCCAGCTTCACGCACACGCCCATGGTCGAGAACAGGAACGATGCCAGCAGCATCAGCAGCGGGGCGGACATGGCGGGCGTGTCAGTAGGCCAGGCCCATCGCGTCGCGCACGTCCTTCATGGTCTGCCGGGCGATGGTGCGGGCGCGCTCGGTGCCCATCTCGACGATCCAGTGCACTTGTTTCGGGTTGGTCAGGTAGCTCTCGGCACGCTCGCGCCAGGGCTGCTGCTCGCGCTGGATGGCCTCGATCACCGGCTGCTTGCAGTCCAGGCAGCCGATGCCCGCTGTGGTGCAGCCTTCATGGGCCCAGGCCCGGGTCTCGTCACTGGAGTAGAGCCGGTGAAAGGGCCACACCGGGCAGCGTGCCGGGTCGCCCGCGTCGCCGCGGCGCACGCGCTGTGGGTCGGTCGGCATGCGGCGGATTTTCTGCTCGACCACCTCGGGGGCGTCGCGCATCTCGACCGTGTTGCCGGCGCTCTTGCTCATCTTCTCGCCGTCCAGGCCGGGCAGGCGAGCCGTTTCGGTGAACAGCGCCGCGGGCTCGGGCAGCACGGGCTCGGCGCGATCGCGGCCATAGAGGTGGTTGAAGCGGCGCGCCACCTCGCGCGTGACCTCGACGTGGGCGGCCTGGTCCTCGCCTACCGGCACGAAGTTGGCCTGGTAGATCAGGATGTCGGCGGCCTGCAGCAGCGGGTAGCCGAGGAAGCCGTAGGTGGCCAGGTCGCGGTTGGGCTGGCTGGCGATCTGGTGCTTGTAGGTGGGCACGCGCTCGAGCCAGCTCAACGGCGTGCCCATGGCCAGGAGCGCAAACAACTCGGCGTGCTCGGGGATGCGGCTCTGGATGAACAGCGTGGCGCGCTTGGGGTCGATGCCTGCGGCGAGCCAGTCCACCACCATGTCGTAGACATTGCGCTCGATGACCTCGCGCTCCTGGTAGTGGGTCGTCAGCGCATGCCAGTCGGCAACGAAGAAGAAGCAGTCGTGGTCTTGCTGCAGCCGCACCCAGTTCTTCAGGGCGCCGTGGTAGTGGCCGAGGTGCAGGGCGCCCGTGGGGCGCATGCCGGAAACGACGCGTGCTCGCATGGGCCGATTCTGTCAGACGCCCCGCAGACGCTTACACTGCGGGCCCTTCATGAAGCGAATCGTCATCCTGCTGTCCGGCCGCGGCAGCAACATGCAGTCCATCGTCGAGCAATGCGCGGCCGAGGGCTGGAACGCCCGCGTCGTCGGGGTCGCCAGCAACCGGCCCGACGCAGCCGGCCTGGCCTGGGCGGCCGAGCGCGGCATCTCGACGGCGGTGGTCGACCACCAGGCCTTTTCCACCCGCGAGGCCTTCGACGCCGAGCTGGCGCGGGTGATCGACCTGTGGGGCCCGGACCTGCTGGTGCTGGCTGGCTTCATGCGCATCCTCGGGGCCGGCTTCGTGCGCCACTACGAAGAGCGGATGTTCAACGTGCACCCCTCGCTGCTGCCCGCCTTCACCGGCCTGCACACCCACCGGCGCGCCATCGAGGCTGGCTGCAAGCTGGCCGGTGCGACGGTGCATTTCGTGACGCCCGAGTTGGACCACGGCCCCATCGTGGCCCAGGCGGTGGTGCCAGTGCTGCTCGGCGACGACGAGCAAACCCTGTCCGAACGCGTGCTGGCGCAGGAGCACCGCCTCTACCCGATGGCGGTGCGCTGGTTTGTCGAAGGGCGTCTGCGGGTCGACGCCGGAGTCGTGACCCAGCTCGACGGCGAGCCGCAGTTGCTGCTGCCTACTGGGCCGACGGCAACAAGCCCGCAGCGATGTTGATGGCGAGCGCCAGGATGGCCGCGTTGAAGGTGAAGGACAACACCGCCTGCAGCAGCACCAGGCGCCGCATGGGCCGGCACGTGATCACCACGTCGGCCGTTTGCGCGGCCACCGCGATGGTGAACGAGAAGTACAGGAAGTCGACGTAGTTGGGCTGGAATTGCTCGTCGTCGTCCGGGAACTTCAGGCCGGCGGGCGGCGTGTGGCGGTAGTAGTGGCTCGCATAGTTGAGCGTGAACACCACCGGCAGCAGCAGCCAGGCACCCACCACCGTGCCAACAGCCAGCAGCACATGCGCCACGGCCAGCGAGCCGCCCTGGCTTTGCCGCAGCCAGTTCAGCTCGACGACGATCGCGGCCAGGCTGGCCACCGAGGCCGCCACCACCAGGCCCAGTACCACCGCGGCGCCTTGCGCACGGGCGACGGCCGTGCGGCGCAGGTGGCCGTGGTCGGCCCGCACCATCATCCAGGCCATCAGCGCGAGGTAGAGCCAGACGCCCACGTTCCAACCGAGCAGGGCGCGCGACACCACCGTGCCTGTCGGCACCAGCGCACCTGCGACGACGCCGACCGCGAGTGCAAGCGACATGCGCGGGCGCACCTTCAGGTGGTGCGACAGGGCGCGTTTCACCGGCGGGGCCGCACGACGGGGCGGTGCATGGGGGCGCGGGGATAATCCACCCATGCATCCTAATGCCCTGCTGGACCTGGCCACTGACCTGCTGCGCCAGGCCCTGAAGTTCGACCAACCCGCCGACACCGTGGTGTCGGCCTTCTTCCGCAAGCACCGCGGCCTGGGCCCGCGCGAGCGCCACAGCCTGGCCGAGACCACCTACGCGGTGATGCGCCAGCGGCTGCGCCTGGTTCACCTCGCCCAGAGCGGCAGCGGCGCGCTAGAGCGCCGGCTCGCGGCGCTGGCCTGGCAGGGCAGCGACACGTTTCTGCGCAGCGCGCTGGGCCCGCACGAGCAGAAGTGGTTGGCCGAGGTGAAGGCGATCGACGTTGCCACCTTGCAAGAAAAGCTGCGCCACAACCTGCCTGACTGGCTGGCCTCGGCGCTGAAGGCTGAGCTGGGCGACGACTTCTGGCCCCTGGCCAACGCCCTCGAGCAGCCGGCGCCGCTGGACCTGCGCGTGAACACGATGAAGGCCAAGCGCGACGAGGTGCGTGCCGCGCTGGCCGAGGCCGGCATCGAGGCCGAGCTGACGCCGTATTCGCCCTGGGGCCTGCGCATCCACGGCAAGCCGGCGCTGCAGAAGCTCGACCTGTTCACCCGCGGCGACGTGGAGGTGCAGGACGAGGGGAGCCAGTTGCTGGCAGCCCTGCTGGCGCCGAAGCGCGGCGAGATGGTGGTCGATTTCTGCGCCGGTGCCGGCGGCAAGACACTGGCACTGGGTGCGCTGATGCGCAACACCGGGCGGCTGTACGCCTTCGACGTGTCCGGCCACCGGCTGGAGGGCCTCAAGCCCCGCCTGGCCCGCAGCGGCCTGTCCAACGTCTACCCGGCACAGATCGCCCATGAGCGCGACGATCGCATCAAGCGGCTGGCCGGCAAGATCGACCGCGTGCTGGTCGACGCACCGTGCTCGGGGCTGGGCACGCTGCGCCGCAACCCGGACCTGAAATGGCGACAGTCGCCCAAGGCGCTGGAAGAACTGCGTGCCAAGCAGCAGGCCATCCTGGCCAGTGCGGCGCGGCTGGTCAAGCCGGGTGGTCGCTTGGTCTATGCCACTTGCAGCCTGTTGCGGTCCGAGAACGAGGACATCGCCACGGCGTTTGCCGCGGAACACCCCGACTTCGAGCCCTTGCCCGCTGCCGCCACCCTGGCCGCGTCCCAGGTGGAGCGGGCGGAGGAACTGGACACCGCCGGCTTCCTGCGACTGTGGCCGCACCGCCACCAGACCGATGGCTTTTTCGGCGCGGCCTGGCAGCGCAAGGCTTGAGGGCCGGCGACCTCGGCCCCATCTGCGCAGATGAAGGGCCAAAGCTGCGTATTTCCCACGGTGGCCGCCGCTGCCTTGGCTCCTACAATTCGATACTTGCCTGCAATCCGGGCGTTTGAGCCGCACCCATGACCGATCTGTCAGCCTTCTTCTCGGCCTTCATCGACTGGGCCGCGCACGGCCTGCTGCGTGCCCACTGGTGGCAATTGGTGGCGGTCACCCTGGTGCTGACGCACATCACCATTGCGGCTGTCACGATCTTCCTGCACCGTGCCCAGGCGCACCGCGCCCTGGAACTGGGCCCCGTCCCGTCGCATTTCTTCCGCTTCTGGCTCTGGCTGACCACCGGCATGGTCACCAAGGAATGGGTGGCCATCCACCGCAAGCACCACGCCAAGTGTGAGACGGTGGACGACCCCCACAGCCCGGTGACCCGCGGTATCAAGACCGTGCTGCTGACCGGCAGCGAGCTGTACCGGGCCGAGGCCAAGGTCCAGGAGACCATCGACAAGTACGGCCACAACACGCCGAACGACTGGGTCGAGCGCAACCTCTACAGCCGCTTCCAGTGGCAGGGCGTCGGCTTGATGCTGATCATCGACGTGCTGCTGTTCGGTGCCATCGGCGCCACCGTCTGGGCGGTGCAGATGCTGTGGATCCCGATCACCGCGGCCGGCATCATCAATGGCCTGGGCCACTGGTGGGGCTACCGCAACTTCGAGGCCGTCGACGCGTCGACCAACATCTCGCCCTGGGGCATCGTGATCGGTGGCGAGGAACTGCACAACAACCACCACACCTACCCGACCTCGGCCAAGCTCTCGGTCAAGCCCTACGAGTTCGACATCGGCTGGGGCTATATCCGCGCGCTCGAGGTGCTGGGCATGGCCAAGGTGCGCAAGACCCCGCCGCAACTGGTGCTGGGCTCGGTCAAGCCGGTGGCCGACTCGCAGACGCTGGAGGCCATCATCGCCAACCGCTACGAGGTGATGGCCAACTATGCCAAGCAGCTGCGCCGCACCTGCGCGGTCGAACTGGCCCGTGTCAAGGCCGAGGGTGCCGCCAAGACCGGTGCCGCGTGGACCAACCTGCGCATTGCCGAGCGCTGGCTGCACCGCGACGCCGAGAAGATCCCCAGCAACCTGCGCAACCAACTCGACAGTGCGATGGACGATTCTCCCGTGCTGAAGAAGCTGGTGACCATGCGCGAAGAGCTGCGCCAGCTGTGGACGCGCACCAATGTCTCGGCCGAGCAACTCGTGGCCGATCTGCAGGACTGGTGCCGCCGTGCCGAAGAGAGCGGCATTGCCGTGCTGCGCGAGTTCTCGATGCAACTGCGCGCTGCCCACGCTTGATGCGCCACGGCCCCGCCTCTGGCGGGCAACAAAAAAGCCCACCGGACGGTGGGCTTTTTGCTGGCTGAAGCGCCTGGGCTTACTTCAGCTTGATTTCCTTGTACAGCACGTGCTTGCGCGCCTTCGGGTCGAACTTCATGAATTCGAGCTTCTCGGGCGTGGTCTTCTTGTTCTTGTTCGTGGTGTAGAAGTGGCCGGTGCCCGCGGTGGACTCCAGCTTGATCTTCTCGCGGCCGCCTTTGCTTGCCATGGTGTCGCTCCTTGTTCAGTGAATCAGGATCAGGCCTGACCGCGGGCACGCAGGTCGGCCAGCACGGCGTCGATGCCCTTCTTGTCGATCAGACGAAGGGCGGCATTGCTGATGCGCAGGCGCACCCAGCGGTTCTCGCTTTCGACCCAGAAACGACGGTATTGCAGGTTCGGCAGGAACCGGCGCTTGGTCTTGTTGTTGGCGTGGGAAACATTGTTCCCCACCATGGGCTTCTTGCCCGTCACTTCGCAGACGCGTGCCATGAGGACACTCCGATATTGTCATCCGGCGAAGTGCCCGGCGGATCTCGAAGACCCGTGCCGGCCACTCGGCCTCACCTCGCCAAAAGGGTGGCGGTAACCCGTCCTTGGCCGAAGCCGCCCGTTTCAGGCAGCCGTCTGCTCAAGAGAACTGCACATTCTAGCAGAACTCTTGATACAGGCTCCAGCGACCGGGTCGGTGGGCTATTGTTCGAGGAAGCGCTGCGCGTCCAGCGCCGCCATGCAGCCGGTGCCGGCCGAGGTGATGGCCTGGCGGTAGACATGGTCCTGCACGTCGCCGGCGGCGAACACGCCCGGCACGCTGGTCATCGTGGCGAAGCCGGCCTGGCCCGAGCGGGTGTGGATGTAGCCGTCCTTCATCTCCAGCTGGCCCTTGAAAATGTCGGTGTTGGGCTGGTGGCCGATGGCGATGAAGCAGCCCTTGAGGGCCAGATCGGTCGTCGCGCCGCTCATCGTGTCCTTGATCCGCACGCCCGTCACGCCGCTTTGGTCGCCCAGCACTTCGTCCAGCGTCTTGAACAGGTGCAGCTCGATCTTGCCGGCGGCGACCTTGTCCATCAGCTTGTCGATCATGATGGGCTCGGCGCGGAACTTGTCTCGTCGGTGCACCAGGTGCACCTTGTCGGCGATGTTCGACAGGTACAAGGCCTCTTCGACCGCGGTGTTGCCACCACCCACGACAGCGACCGTGTCGCCGCGGTAGAAGAAGCCGTCGCAGGTCGCGCAGCCACTGACGCCACGGCCCATGAAGGCCTCTTCCGACGGCAGGCCCAGGTACTTGGCCGACGCGCCGGTGGCGATGATCAACGCGTCACAGGTGTAACTGCCTGAATCACCGGTCAGGGTGAACGGGCGCTTCGACAGGTCGACCGCGTTGATGTGGTCGAACACGATCTGGGTCTGGAAGCGCTCGGCGTGCTCCTGGAAGCGCTGCATCAGCTCGGGGCCCTGCACGCCCATCACATCGGCCGGCCAGTTGTCGACATCGGTCGTGGTCATCAGCTGGCCACCCTGGGCCAGGCCGGTGACCAGCAGCGGCTTCAGGTTGGCGCGCGCCGCATAGATGGCGGCCGAGTAGCCGGCGGGGCCGGAACCGAGGATCAGGACTTTGGCGTGGGTGGCGGTGCTCATGGCGATCAGATGGGGGCGCGCCGGGGCGCTTGCAAGAGGCCGGCCGCAGGGGGCCGGGCGGCCCAGGCGCGGGAACGGCCAGGAAACCGCTATGCTCGCGCCTAAGCAAAAATATGAGTGCCCGCATTCTAATGAGGGGTCGGCAAGACCCGACGGGCAAGCCGGAAAACGACGCGTGCAGGTCGCACGCCGGTGCTGTGGCCAAAACGAAGAGGGGATGACTGATGTCGATGCTGTCCAACCTGGACCTGATTCGCCGGGTGCCTTTGTTCTCGATGCTGACCACGGAGCAGGCCCGCGCAGTGGCCGACGGCGTGGTCAAGCGGCGCTTCCGGCGTGGCGAGATCGTGGTCGAGCAGGGCAAGAAGAGCAACGCGCTGTTCATCCTCCTCAATGGCCGGGCACGGGTGCTCACGGCCGACTCGCGCGGCCGCGAGGTCATCCTCGCCGTGCTCGAAGCCGGCGACTACGTCGGCGAAATGAGCCTGATCGACAACCAGCCACACTCGGCCACGGTGCGCTGCGAAGTGCAGTCCGACATGCTGATCCTGGGCCGGCCCGAATTTGCCAAGTGCCTGCCCGAGAACTCCAGCCTGTCTTACGCCATCATGCGCGGCCTGGTGACGCGGCTGCGCAGCGCCGACCGGCAGATCGAATCGCTCGCACTGCTCGACGTCTACGGCCGCGTGGCCCGCACCCTGCTGGACATGGCCGAGGACGTGGAAGGCGAGAAGATCATCCGCGGCAAGGTCTCGCGCCAGGACATGGCCAAGGTCGTCGGCGCCTCGCGTGAGATGGTCAGCCGCGTGATGAAGGACCTGGAAGAGCGTGGCGTGATCGAGACGTTGGAGAACGGCTCGGTCGTCCTGAAGAACCGCATGCCTGAATGACCGCTGCCAGCCGATCGCCACTGAACCATTCCCGACCCCTCGCCTGCCCGGTTGAGGGCCACCACCATGTGGCGTAACGCTGCCTTCGGTGTCGCCGGCAACGCCGGTCATGGCACCGGGGTGCCGCAGCCGGCCGCACCCGCCCGCTCGATCCGCCAGGGCCTGCGCCTGGCACTGCTCACGGTGGTCTGGCTGGCGCTAGCCTTGGCCCTGCTCAGCCGGCGCGCGGCCGACCCCGGCTTCTCGACCAGCGGCCAGGGCGGGCCGGTGCTGAACTGGCTGGGTGGCCCCGGCGCCTGGGTGGCCGATGTGCTGCTGGTGCTGTTCGGCTTCTCGGCCTGGTGGGTCGTGCTGGCCGGTGGCCGGCACCTGCTGAGCGCCTGGTCGGCCCGCCTGCGCGGCGACGCGGCACCAGCGGGCCGTGTGGCCTGGCGCTGGGCCGGCCTCGTGCTGCTGCTGGTCGCCAGCTGCGCGCTCGAATGGACGCGCCTGTACGGCTGGGAGGCTCGCCTGCCTGGCCACGCCGGCGGTGTGCTGGGCTGGTGGCTCGGCCCCTTGTCGATGAAGCTGGGCTTCGTCTATTCCGGCGTGCTGTGGATCAGCCTGCTGGTGCTGGCCCTGCCGATGGCCTTGCGCTTTTCGTGGCTCAAACTCGCCGACGGCCTGGGCGCCTGGGTCGAGGGCTTCCGCGAGCGCCGCATCGAGAAGCGCGAGCTGGCCGAAGACGTGCGCCTGGGCGAGCTGGCCCAGCGCGAGCGCGAGATCGAGGTCGAGGAAGAGCGCGAGGAGTTCGAAGAGCACGAGCCGATCGTCATCGAGCCGCCGGTGCTCGTGGTGCCCAAGTCCGAGCGGGTCGCGCGCGAGCGCCAGAAGCCGCTGTTCATGGAGCTGGCCGACAACAAGCTGCCGCAGATCGACCTGCTGGACAAGCCGCCGGCGCGCGTCGAGACGGTGACGCCCGAGTCGCTGGAGATGACCAGTCGGCTGATCGAGAAGAAGCTGTCGGACTTTGGCGTCGAGGTGCGCGTGGTCGCAGCCCAGCCCGGCCCGGTCATCACCCGCTACGAGATCGAGCCGGCCACGGGCGTGAAAGGCTCGCAGATCGTCAACCTGGCCAAGGACCTGGCGCGCTCGCTGTCGCTGGTGTCGATCCGCGTGGTCGAGACGATTCCCGGCAAGAACCTGATGGCGCTCGAGTTGCCGAACGCCAAGCGGCAGACCATCCGCCTGGCCGAGATTCTGGGCTCACAGGTCTACAACGATGCCGGCTCGCTGCTGACGCTGGCGCTGGGCAAGGACATCATCGGCGCACCGGTGGTGGCCGACCTGGCCAAGATGCCGCATTGTCTGGTGGCCGGCACCACCGGCTCGGGCAAGTCGGTGGGCATCAACGGCATGATCCTGAGCCTGCTGTACAAGGCCGAGCCGCGCGATGTGCGGCTGATCATGATCGACCCGAAGATGCTCGAGATGAGCGTCTATGAGGGCATAGGCCACCTGCTGTGCCCGGTGGTCACCGACATGAAGCAGGCCAGCAATGCGCTGAACTGGTGTGTCGGCGAGATGGAGCGGCGCTACAAGCTGATGAGCAAGCTGGGCGTGCGCAACCTGGCCGGCTTCAACAAGAAGATCGACGACGCCAAGGCCCGCGGCGAGTTGCTGCCCAACCCCTTCAGCCTCACGCCGGAGTCGCCCGAGCCGATCGAGCGCCTGCCCTACATCGTGGTCGTGATCGACGAGCTGGCCGACCTGATGATGGTGGTCGGCAAGAAGGTGGAAGAGCTGATCGCCCGCCTGGCGCAGAAGGCGCGCGCTGCCGGCATCCACCTGATCCTGGCCACCCAGCGCCCCAGCGTGGACGTGATCACCGGCCTGATCAAGGCCAACATCCCGACGCGTTTGAGCTTCCAGGTCAGCAGCAAGATCGACAGCCGCACCATCCTCGACCAGATGGGCGCCGAGGCGCTGCTGGGCATGGGTGACATGCTCTACATGGCGTCCGGCACGGGCCTGCCGGTGCGCGTGCACGGTGCCTTCGTCTCGGACGACGAGGTGCATCGCGTCGTCGAGGCGTTGAAGCTGCAGGGCCCGCCGAACTACATCGAGGGCATCCTCGAGGGCGGCACGCTCGATGGCGAGGGCGGCGAAGCGGGCGAGGGCGGTGGTGCCGGCGGCGGCGAGGCCGATCCGATGTACGACCAGGCCGTGGCCATCGTGCTGCAGCACCGCAAGGCCTCGATCTCGCTGGTGCAGCGGCATTTGCGTATCGGCTACAACCGCGCGGCGCGCCTGCTGGAACAAATGGAGCAATCCGGGCTCGTAAGCAGCATGTCCACCAATGGCAACCGCGAAATCATGTTGCCCAAGCGTGATGAATAGTGTCCGGATCCTGGCCGTCGCGGCCGTGTTGGGGGCCGCGGGGTCGAGCGCATTTGCCGACGCGACCGAATCGCTGCGTGCCTTTGTGCGCGACGTGAAGGGCGGCCACGCCAGCTTCACCCAGACCGTCACCTCGCCCGACGGCGCCAAGCGCAAGGTCTCGACCGGCCAGTTCAGCTTCGCCCGACCCAGCCGCTTCCGCTTCGACTACGCCAAGCCCTATGTGCAGACCATCGTCAGCGACGGGACCAAGGTCTGGTTCCATGACCCTGACCTGAACCAGGTCGCCGTGCGCAAGGTGGGCGACACGCTGGGCACCACCCCTGTGGCGCTGCTGGCCGGTCAGGACATCGAGAAGAGCTTCGAGTTGAAGAACCAGCCCGACAAGGACGGGCTGGAATGGGTGCAGGCCACGCCGCGCCAGACTGGCGGCACCATCCAGTGGCTCAAGGCTGGCTTCAAGGGCCGCAGCCTCGCGGCGGTCGAGATTGCCGACAGCTTCGGCCAGCGCTCGATGCTGCAATTGGCGGACCTGGCGACCGACGCCGCTCCATCCGCTGACGCCTTCCGCTTCAGCCCACCCGCCGGGGCCGACGTGACCGAGCAATGAGCTGGCGATGCGGCGGCCCTGACGCCGCTGCGGAACGACAAAGGCGCCCCGCGGGCGCCTTTTTTCGTTGAGCTTGCCGCAAGGCGATCAGTGCATCGCCACGTCGTCCATCAGGCCCATGTCGGGAGCGGTCATCATCTGCTCGATGTCCATCAGGATCAGCATGCGCTCATCGTCGCCGTGCTTGATCGTGCCCAGGCCGGTGATGTAGGCCGCCTCGATGGCGCCGTTGAACTCCGGTGCCGGCTTGATCTGGCCGGCTGCCAGCTCGAGCACGTCGCTGACCGAGTCGACCACCATGCCGACCGTGCGGTGGCCGATGTTCAGGATGATGACCACGGTGAAGCTGTTGTACTGCACGTCCGGCAGGCCGAAGCGCAGGCGCATGTCGACGATCGGCACGATCACGCCGCGCAGGTTCACCACGCCTTTGATGAAGTGCGGGGCGTTGGCGATGCGGGTCGGCGGCTCGTAGCCGCGGATCTCCTGCACCTTCAGGATGTCGATGCCGTACTCTTCGCTGCCCAGCTTGAAGGACAGGTATTCGCGCGCCGCGCCGGTGAGGGCGCTGGCGGCCGGGGCGCCGGCGGGGGTGGCGGCACGGGTTTCGGTCGACGACGTGGTGGCGCTCATGACTTCAGGCTCCTGTGGGTGGGGCCACGGGCCCCGGAAGATGTCCGACAGTGTCCCGCCCGCCCGGCCGGCCTCAAAGGCCGAATAAGGCGGCTGCTTGGCGCCAATTCCCGCCTTCCGGCCTGGCGCGGACGCGCGGGGGCGCCCTGCCACAATCCCGGCCATGGCCTTGCAGGACTCCCTTTTCGGTGCCGGCGACGGCGGCGCAGGCGACGCCGACAGTTCCCCCGCCATGCCCGGCGAGGGCGCGCCGCTGGCCGAGCGGCTGCGCCCGCACCACATAGACGAGGTGATCGGCCAGGCCCACCTGCTGGGCCCCGGCAAGCCGCTGCGCGTGGCCTTTGAGACGGGTCGGCTGCACTCGATGATCCTCTGGGGCCCGCCGGGCGTGGGCAAGACCACGCTGGCGCGCCTGGTGGCCCATGCCGTGGACGCCCGCTTCATCGTGCTCTCGGCCGTACTCGCTGGTGTGAAGGAAATCCGCGATGCCGTGGCCCAGGCCGAGCTGGCGCGGGCCGGCGGCCGCCGCACCATCGTCTTCGTCGACGAGGTGCACCGCTTCAACAAGGCCCAGCAGGACGCCTTCCTGCCGCACGTCGAGTCGGGCCTGTTCACCTTCATCGGCGCGACCACGGAGAACCCGTCGTTCGAGGTCAACTCGGCGCTGCTGTCTCGCGCGACGGTGCACGTGCTCAAGTCGCTGGCCGAGAAGGACCTTCGGCAACTGCTGGAGCGCGGCCGCGCGTTGCTGAACGCACCGCCGCTCGACGAGGCGGCTGCGGCGCGCCTGGTGGCCTATGCCGACGGCGACGCGCGCCGATTGCTCAACGCCTACGAGAACCTGGTGGCCCAGATCGGCGGCGATGTCGCCCTGATCGACGAGGCCATGCTCGAGCGTTCGCTCGGCGAGCAGCTGCGCCGCTACGACAAGGGCGGCGACCAGTTCTACGACACGATCTCGGCGCTGCACAAGTCGGTGCGCGGCTCCGACCCCGATGCCGCGCTGTACTGGTTCGCCCGCATGCTCGATGGGGGCGCCGACCCGCGCTACATGGCGCGCCGCCTGGTGCGCATGGCCAGCGAGGACATCGGCAACGCCGACCCTCGCGCGCTGCGCCTGGTGCTGGACGCGGCCGAGACCTACGAGCGCCTGGGCACCCCCGAGGGCGAGCTGGCCCTGGCGCAGGCAGTGGTCTACCTGGCCGTGGCGCCCAAGTCCAACGCGGTCTACAAGGCCTGGGGTGCCGTGCAGGCCTTCATCAAGCAAGACGGCACGCGGCCCGTGCCGCCGCACCTGCGCAACGCGCCCACGCGGCTGATGAAGGCCCTGGGCCATGGCGAGGGCTACCGCTACGCGCACGACGAGCCCGGTGCCTTTGCGGCCGGGGCCACCTACTTTCCCGAAGGCCTGTCGCCACGCTTCTACGAGCCGGTGCCGCGTGGCATGGAGCTGCGCATTGGCGAGAAGCTGGCCGAATTGCGCCGCCTGAACGACGAGGCCCGTGGCGAAGCCGGCATCGAGCCACCCGCCACCGACGCGGCCGACTGAGTGCCATGCCCCTGGGGCGCTGTCCTTGGTGGGGGGGTAAGCCCGCTAGGTCACCTGTGACAGCGTTTTTACAATCGCGCCGCCTGACCACCCCGGAGACCGCTGCGATGGACATCTTCGTACAACAACTGATCAACGGCCTGTGGCTGGGACGGGGTGGCCGGGGTGGGTGCTGCTGCTGATCTCGCTGGTGGTGGCGGTGGTGGCGTGCTCGGTGCTGAACTTCGCGGTCGAGAAGATCGCCTACCGGCCGCTGCGCAATGCGCCGCGGCTGGCGCCGCTGATCACGGCCATGGGCATGAGCCTGCTGCTGCAGACGCTGGCCATGATCGTGTGGAAGCCCAACCCCAAGCCCTACCCGCCGCTGCTGCCGCAAGACCCGATCTTCCTGTGGGAGGCCGGGCCGGTGATCACGCCCACGCAGATCGTGATCCTGGTGACCACGGTGGTGGTGCTGGCGCTGCTGCTGTGGCTGGTCAACAAGACCAAGCTCGGGCGGGCCATGCGCGCCACGGCCGAGAACCCGCGCGTGGCCGGCCTCATGGGCGTGCGGCCCGACCACATCATCTCGGCCACCTTCGTCATCGGCGCCACGCTGGCGGCCATCGCCGGGATCATGTGGGCAATGAACTACGGCACCGTGCAGCACTCGATGGGCTTCCTGCCCGGGCTGAAGGCCTTCACGGCCGCCGTGTTCGGCGGCATCGGCAACCTGACCGGCGCCATGGTCGGCGGCGTGCTGCTGGGCCTGATCGAGGCCATCGGCGCGGGCTACCTGGGGGACCTCACCGGCGGCGTCTTCGGCAGCCAGTACGTCGAGATCTTCGCCTTCCTGGTGCTGATCCTGGTGCTCACGCTGCGGCCCTCGGGCCTGATGGGCGAGCGCGTGGCCGATCGGGCTTGAGGAGAACAACATGCAAGACTTGAACAGACAAGCCAAGATCGCCGTCTTCCTGATCGCCGCGCTGGCGCTGATGGCGTTGCCGCTGGTGGCCGCGCAGTTCGGCCAGGGCTGGGTGCGCATCATGGCGCTGGCGCTGCTGTACGTGCTGCTGGCACTGGGCCTGAACATCGTGGTCGGCTACGCCGGGCTGCTGGACTTGGGCTACGTGGCCTTCTACGCGGTGGGCGCCTACATGTACGCGCTGCTGGCCTCGCCGCACCTGACAGACAACTTCCCCTGGATCAAGGACGCCTTCCCCAATGGGCTGCACACGCCCATCTGGATGGTCATCCCGCTGGCCGCGGGGCTGGCGGCGCTGGCCGGGGTGGTGCTGGGCGCGCCGACCTTGAAGCTGCGAGGCGACTATCTGGCCATCGTCACGCTGGGCTTCGGGGAAATCATCCGGGTGTTCATGAACAACCTGGAGTACCCGATCAACATCACCAACGGGCCGCGGGGGCTGAGCCAGATCGACGCGATGAGCATCGGGCCGCTGGACTTCTCCAAGACGCTGCACCTGGGTGGGCTGGAGATCCCGCCGGTGGCGCTGTATTACTACCTGTTCCTGGTGCTGGTGGTGGGCTCGGTGATCGTGTGCACGCACCTGGCCGACTCGCGCATCGGGCGGGCCTGGATGGCGATCCGCGAAGACGAGATCGCCGCCAAGGCGATGGGGCTGAACACGCGCAACCTCAAGCTGCTGGCCTTCGGCATGGGCGCCACCTTCGGCGGCGTGTCGGGCGCGATGTTCGCCGCCTTCCAGGGCTTCGTCTCGCCCGAGTCGTTCACGCTGGCCGAGTCGGTGATGATCGTGGCGATGGTGGTGCTGGGGGGCTTGGGCCACATCCCCGGGGTGATCCTGGGCGCGCTGCTGCTCTCGGCCCTGCCCGAGGTGCTGCGCTACGTGGCGGGCCCGCTGCAGCAGATGACCGACGGGCGGCTGGACGCGGCCATCCTGCGCCAGCTGCTGGTGGCGCTGGCGATGATCGTGATCATGCTGCTCAGGCCCCGCGGGCTGTGGCCGCAGCCCGAGCACGGCAAGGCCGCCCCCACCCCCGTAGCCGCCAAGTGAGGAGAACGACGACATGAGCAACAGCGTTCTCAAAGTCAGCGGCGTGTCCAAGCGCTTCGGCGGCCTGCAGGCCCTGTCGGACGTGGGCATCACCATCGAAGCCGGCCAGGTCTACGGCCTGATCGGCCCCAACGGGGCCGGTAAAACCACCTTCTTCAACGTCATCACCGGGCTGTACACGCCCGACGGCGGCACGTTCGAGCTGGGCGGCGCACCCTACACCCCCACCACCGTGCACGAGGTGGCCAAGGCGGGCATCGCCCGCACCTTCCAGAACATCCGTCTGTTCGCCGAGATGACGGCGCTGGAGAACGTGATGGTGGGCCGCCACGTGCGCAGCGGCTCAGGGCTCATCGGGGCGGTGTTCCGCACCCCCGGCTTCAAGGCCGAGGAGGCGGCAATCGCGAAGCGGGCGCAGGAGTTGCTGGACTACGTGGGCATCGGCAAGTACGCCGAGTACAAGGCCCGCACCTTGAGCTACGGCGACCAGCGCAGGCTGGAGATCGCCCGCGCGCTGGCCACCGACCCCAAGCTGATCGCACTCGACGAGCCGGCCGCGGGCATGAACGCCACCGAGAAGGTGGTGCTCAGAGAACTCATCGACCGCATCCGCAAGGACGGAAGAACCATTCTGCTGATCGAGCACGACGTCAAGCTGGTGATGGGCCTGTGCGACCGGGTCACGGTGCTGGACTACGGCAAGCAGATCGCCGAGGGCACGCCCGCCGACGTGCAGCGCAACGACAAGGTCATCGAGGCCTACCTCGGGGCGGGTCATAAAGCCCATTGAGCAGGAGCACAAGAACATGACAGCACAAACCATGCTCAAGGTCACGGGGCTGAAGGTGGCCTACGGGGGCATCCAGGCGGTCAAGGGGGCGAGCTTCGAGGTGAGCCAAGGCGAGCTGGTCAGCCTGATCGGGGCCAACGGGGCGGGCAAGACGACCACGCTGAAGGCGGTCACGGGCATCCAGCCGATCGCCGCCGGCGAGGTGGAGTTCCTGGGCAAGAGCATCAAGGGCCAGGGCGCGTGGGACCTGGCGCGGCAAGGCCTGGTGATGGTGCCCGAGGGGCGCGGCACCTTCACCCGCATGACGATCACCGAGAACCTGCAAATGGGCGCCTACACGCGCAGCGACAAGCAGGGCATCGCAGACGACATCGACAAGGTGTTCGCCATCTTCCCGCGGTTGAAGGAGCGGGCGCTGCAGCTGGCGGGCACGATGTCGGGCGGCGAGCAGCAGATGCTGGCCATGGGCCGCGCGCTGATGGCCAGGCCCAAGGTGCTGCTGCTGGACGAGCCGAGCATGGGCCTGAGCCCGATCATGGTGGACAAGATCTTCGAGGTCGTGGCCACCATCCACGGCCAGGGCACCACCGTGCTGCTGGTCGAGCAGAACGCCTCCAGGGCCCTCGCGCTGGCCAACCGCGGCTACGTCATGGAGTCCGGCGAGGTCACCATGTCCGGCCCCGCTCAAGCCCTCCTCGACGACCCAAAGGTTCGCGCGGCTTACCTGGGCGAATGAAGTTCCTGCGGGCCCACACGATGGACCGATGAGGGGCGAGCGCCCGCGCGCCCCGGCATGGCCACGAGCCATGCGTCGTCGATTCCGCCAACCCACGACGGAGAGAGAAACCTCTATGAAGTTCAAGCTGAGCTGCAGCGCTGTCGCCATCGGCCTGGCCTTTGCGGGCACCGCGATGGCGCAAGACATGGTGGTCAAGATCGGCCACGTCGGTCCGACCAGCGGCGCGATCGCGCACCTGGGCAAGGACAACGAGAACGGCGCGCGCATGGCCATCGACGAGCTGAACGCCAAGGGCGTGACGATCGGCGGCAAGAAGGCCAAGTTCGAGCTGCTGGCCGAAGACGACGCGGGCGACCCCAAGCAGGGCACGGCCGCGGCGCAGAAGCTGGTCGACTCCAAGGTCAACGGCGTGATCGGCCACCTGAACTCGGGCACCTCGATCCCCGCCTCGAAGGTCTACTCCGACGCTGGCATCCCGCAGATTTCGCCGTCGGCGACGAACCCGAAGTTCACCCGTCAGGGCTTCAAGACCACCTTCCGCGTGGTGGCTGACGACGTGCACCTGGGTGGCACGCTGGGCCGCTACGCGGTGACCGAGCTCAAGGGCAAGACGATCGCCGTGATCGACGACCGCACGGCCTACGGCCAGGGCGTGGCCGACGAGTTCGAAAAGGGCGTGAAGGAAAAGGGCGGCGCGATCGCCAAGCGCGAGTTCACCAACGACAAGGCGACGGACTTCACCGCCATCCTGACCAGCATCAAGGCCGCCAAGCCCGACGTCGTGTTCTACGGCGGCATGGACGCGGTGGCCGGCCCGATGATCCGCCAGATGAAGCAGCTGGGCATCACGGCCAAGTTCATGGGCGGCGACGGCATCTGCTCGGGCGAGCTGCCCAAGCTGGCGGCGGGCGCGATGGCCGATGGTCAGGTGGTGTGCGCCGAGGCCGGTGGCGTCGAAGGCGCCAGCAAGGTCAGCATGGAGAAGTTCAAGGCCGACTTCAAGAAGAAGTTCAACGCCGATGTGCAGATCTATGCCCCGTACGTCTACGACGCCACGATGGTGATGGCCGACGCCATGGTCAAGGCCGGCTCCGCCGACCCCAAGGTCTACCTGCCGGTGTTGGCAAAAACCAACGGTTACAAAGGTGTAACCGGTACCATTGGCTTCGATGAGAAGGGCGACATCAAGAATGGCGCACTGACGCTTTTTACCTACAAAGGTGAGAAGCGCGAGCAGATTGCGGTGGTGCGCTGAGCGCCCTCAGGCAAAATTCGGGTTCCCCCTTAATCGAGAGGAAAGTCACACATGAAAAAGCAATTCGCGCTGGGTCTGATCGCAGCCGCTTGCGCCACTGGCGCCTTTGCACAGTCGTCGGTCACCGTCTATGGCCGTCTGAACGTCACCGTCGAAAGCACCAAGCTGGGCGATGCTGACCGTCAAGGGGAAGTCAAGGACAACTCGTCCCGCATCGGCTTCAAGGGCACGGAAGACCTGGGCGGCGGCATGAAGGCCGGCTTCCAGATCGAGCACGGCTTCAACGCCGACACCGGCACCGCCCGCAGCACCACCTTCTGGAACCGCCAGTCGGAAGTGAACCTGAGCGGCGCCTTCGGTACCGTTCGTCTGGGCGCCTGGACGCCGGACTCGTACTTCGCGACGTCCGACTACATCGGCATGCACAACCACGAGACGGGTGACTCGTCGGATGCGTTCTACGCCGGCACCTTCACGTATGCCAACAAGGTTGGCTACGTTTCGCCGAGCCTGGGTGGCCTGGTGATCCACGCTGCCGTCGCCGAAGGCAACACCACCATCAAGAAGGACTACGACCTGGCGCTGGACTACGACCGTGGTCCCCTGCACCTGGGCCTGGGCTTCGAGAAGCGTGACGACCTGAAGCAGTTCGCCGTGCGCGCCCTGTATGAGTTCGGCGCCTTCACCCTGGGTGGCCTGGTTCAGCGCGACAACGACTTCTACGGTGCTGGCAGCCGCACCTACTTCCGCCTGTCGGGCATGTACGCCTTCGGCGCCAACGAACTGCACCTGAACGTCGGCCACGCCGGCGCCTACGGTGACGAGCCGGCCGCCACCAACGGCTCGGCCAACCAGTGGACCGTGGCCTACAACTACAACCTGAGCAAGCGTACCAAGGTGTACGGCTACTACACCAAGGTGCAAGGCGACGACGCGGCCCGCTACGTCGGTGCCGATGGCTTCGACGCCTTCGCGGTCGGTATCCGCCACAACTTCTGATCTGGTTCCCCAGACACGGCAGTCATGAAAAGGCCGCGCCGGGCAACCGGCGCCTTTTTCTTCGCTCGCCGCACCACGCATGGACACGACCGCTCGCATCCTCTGGGCCCGCGGACTGCGGGCCTTCTGCGATGGCTACGTGGCCGTGCTGCTGCCCGCCTACCTTCAGGCGCGGGGCTGCAGCGTGGCGCAGGTCTGCTGGGATCTGGCTTTCCACGCTGGCCCTCGGCCGCCACGGCCACCGTTGGCCATCGCGCCGGCTCTTGCTGGCCGCGGCAGGCCTGATGGCGCTGACCGGGCTGGGCTTTGCCGGCCTGGACAGGTTCTGGCCCTTGGCGGTGGTGGCGTTCTTCGGCACGCTCAACCCCAGCTCGGGCGACGTCAGCCTGTTCCTGCCGCTGGAACATGCCCGCCTGGCCGGCATGAACGCTCGAACTCGCAATGACCGGCGCTTGCGGCCTTCGGCGCCCTCGCCACGGGTGTGCTCTGGCTGCAACACCATGCGGGCATGGCTGCCTTGCCCTCGTTGCGTGTGATGTTCCTGCTCTATGCGGGCATCGGCCTGCTGGTGGCGCTGCTGTACCGCGGCCTTCCGGCCGCGGCAGCCGCAGCAGCCGAGCCCGCAGCCGCTGCGCTCGGCCCATCCAAGGCCGTGGTGCGGCGGCTGGCGGCCCTGTTCAGCGTGGACGCCTTCGCCGGCGGGCTGCTGGTCAACGCGATCCTGGCCCTGTGGCTGTCCCAGCGCTTCGGGCTGTCGCTGGCCGACGCGGGGCAATTCTTCTTCTGGTCGGGCCTGTTGTCGACCGCGTCGCAGCTCGCGGCGCCCGCCGTCGCGCGGCGCATCGGCCTGGTGAACACCATGGTGTTCACCCATATCCCGGCCAGCCTGTTCCTGATCGCCGCGGCCTTCGCACCGTCCTGGCCCTGGGCCCTGGCCTGCCTGCTGGCACGCAGCCTGCTGTCGCAGATGGACGTGCCCACGCGCTCAGCGTTCGTGATGGCGGTGGTGACGCCGGCCGAGCGCGTGGCCGCCGCCAGCTTCACCGCCGTGCCGCGCAGCCTGGCAGCAGCAGGCGGCCCGGCCATCGGCGGCGCCTTGCTGGCCGCCGGCGCCTCACCGCGCCACTGGTGTTCTGCGGTTGCTGAAGATCGGCTATGACCTGGCCTTGTGGCGGGCGTTTCGCCGCCATCGGCTGGACTGACCCACGCCGGGGCATGGCATGCTGTCGCCTGTGAAGACGCTCAAGGCCCTTGCCCGAGTCGCTGGCCTCGCACTGTGGTGGCTGGCCGTCGCAGCGCCAGCCCAGGCCACGGACCTGAACCTGGCCAACCAGGCCGAGCTGGAGATGGTCAAGGGCATCGGCCCGCAGTTGTCGGGGCGCATCCTGGCCGAGCGCGAGCGTGGCCGTTTCGAGAGCTGGGACGACTTCATCGCCCGCATGAAAGGCATCGGGCCCAGCCACGCTGCGCGCCTGTCGGCGGCGGGCCTGCGGGTGTCGGGGGTGCCCTATGCGGCCGATCAGGCCGCCAGCGGCGCCGCCCCGCCCCGCCCCGCGAAGTAGTGCACCGTGTCCGGTGTCAGCGGCTCGGTGAGTGATGAATCGACGTGGCGCGGCAGCAAGGCCTTCAGCGAGTCGCCTTCGGCGGGCCAGCGCGGCCGCCAGTCGAAGAAGCGCGCCACCTCGTCGCGCCGGGCCAGCGTGTCACTCTCGCCCAGGGCCATCAGCTCGCGGGTGAAATCCGCTTCGAACAGCAGGTAGCTGGCGAGCGCCGCACCGCGTGCCTCGCTGCCCTGCCCACTGACGCCCAGACCGCGCAGCAGCGTGCGGATGGTCAGCGGCAAGGCTTCGATGTGGCGTGCCGCGATGTCGTCCAGCCGCTGGCTGGGTGCAATCAACAGCACCTCAATCGGCCTCAAGGCGCTCTTCTCGCGCGCCTCGGGTGGCAGCAGTTGCAGGGTGCGGTTGATGCGCTGCAGGCGCTCCACGTCCACCGCCAACGCATCCAGGAAGATGTTGGACAAGGCGTGGCCGGCGATCTGGGCCATGGTCGGGTAGTCCGCGCTGACCTGGCGCTTGCCGGGCGGCTCGTGCATGCGCCCGGCGCCGATCACCAGGATGCGCTCGGCCCCCAGGTGGATGGCGGGCGAGATCGGCGCGGCCTGGCGCATCGAGCCATCGCCGAACCATTCCGCCTCGCCGTCGATCATCAGTTGCTTGGCAGGGAACACGAACGGGATGGCCGACGACGCCAGCAGGTGCGGCAGGCCGATGTGGTCGCGCACGGCACGGCGCTGCGAGCGCACCCAGCCGGGCGCCTCTTCGGCCGCGTTGTAGAAGGTGACGTGTTCGCCCGAGCTGTAGCTGGACGCGCTGACCGCCAGCGCGCGCAGGTGGCCGTCGCGGATCAGGTCGGGGATGCGTTCCAGCCGCACCAGCCGCTCGAGCAGGCCGGCCAGCGGCGCGTTGTCCAGCAGAGAGCGTGGCTTGAGCCGCCGCCAGCGGGCGATGACCCAGCCGATGGACATCATCGTCAACCAGCGCGCCCCGGTGCGGATGACGCCGATGGAGTCGGACCGGTAGACCTGGTCGGCATGGAAGCCCTGCCAGATCGACACCAACTTGGCCACGCCCTGCTCGAAGTCGTCGGCATCGCCGGCCAGGGCCGCAGCGTTGATCGCGCCGGCCGAGGTGCCGGCGATCACGGGAAAGGGGTTGCCGGCGGGTGCGTGGCATTCGCGGCGGATGGCCAGCAACGCCCGCAGCACGCCCACCTGGTAGGCCGCGCGCGCGCGCCTCCGGTGAGGATCAGGCCGGTGACGGGCGTGTGCGGCGGCTGCATGGTGCGGCCCAGTCTAGGCCGATGGGCGGGCCGCGAAAGCCCCAAATGCAAGGGAAGCGGGCACCAATTGCCAACCCTTCACGGGCCGGCGGACGCAGTGGCGGTCAGTCGTGTCCGTGGCCGCGGCCATTGCCATGCGGCTCGCCATAGACCGGCGGGCGGCCGGGCGGCGGGCCGGGGCGGTATGGCGGCGGCGGTGCCACGTGCGCGCGGTACCAGTCTTCCTTGACGAAGTAGACCGGCACACCACAGGCGTTGTAGCGATAGCAGTGCTTGGACCAATGCCGCTGGTGGCCCGGGGGGACCCACAGGTAGACCGGCTGCACTGGCTGAGCCACCACGACGCGCGGCTGCCGGATGATCACCGGCTGCGGTGCATAGACCTCCGGCTGCGGGAAGCGGCCGATGTCCACTCGCCCGTAGACGCCAGGCTGGCTGATCGACACCGAGACGCCGACATCCGCCGCCCCGTGCCGCGGGGCTCACCATCAAGCCCGCCAGGCTGGCGACAACCCAGGCCAGGGACCAGCCGGCGGCATGAGCCAGGCTGAAGGAAGTGGGCTTCTGGTGAGGGAGTTTCATCGACGTGTGTCCGGCGCCCGAAGACGCCGTTGAACAACAAGGTAGGGATTGAAACGCCGATGATCGCCTGACGGTTGGCCGATTAGAGGGCCTGATACCAACTATTACCGCCGCTCATGCGTAGACGACCGACGCGCGCCCCTCGTGCGCGAGCTGCCGCCACTTGGCCAGGGCCTGGTCGCTGGGCCAGATGCGGCCGGCGGCGCCCAGGTCCAGTTCGGCGCTCGCCCCGGGCCGCTTGAGCAGCAGACGCACCCCCAGGCCCTGCACCAGTTCCCCACCGCCGGCCTCGTCGTCGGCCTGCTCAACCCGCGCCGGAAAGCTGCGCACCAGCTCGGCCACCGGTGGCGTGCCGCCGTTGACCTCCACCGCCAGATAGCGGCCGAAACGCGCCCGTGCGCCGGCCAGGTCCCAGACCTGGTTGATGTTCAGGCGAAAGCCGCCGGAGAAACGGTCTGGTTGCACCTTGCCCTGGACCACGATCAGTTCGTCTTCGCGCAGCAGTTCGCGGTGCGCATCGAGCTGGTCTTCGTTGACCACGGCCTCGATCGGCTCGCTGCAATCGTCCAGTTTGAAGATGCCGACCCGCCCCCGCTGGCCGTTGACGACGCGCAGCTCGGTGACGATGCCGGCCAGCAGCTGCGGCTCGCGCGAGTCGATCAGGTCGGCCACGCGGCGGGGGCAGAACCGTCGCACTTCGGCCGCGCTCTCATCGAACAAGTGGCCCGAGAGGTAGAAGCCGATCGCCGTCTTCTCCAGCGCCAGTCGCTCGCGCACGCTCCAGGGCTCGGCGGGCTGCAACGGCGGCTCCTGGGTGTGCGAGCCGTGGGCCGAGTCGTCGCCGAAGTCGAAGAGCCCCCTTGATTGGCGTGGGCCGCCTGGGTCTCGGCCCAGTCGAAAGCCAGGCCCACGCTCGCCAGCGTGGCAGCGCGGTCAGGGTGCAGGGTGTCGAAAGCGCCGGCCTTGATCAAGGCCTCGACCACGCGCTTGTTGCACTTGCCCTTGTCGACACGGCTGCAGAAATTGAACAGGCTGGTGAAGGGCCCGTCCGCCTCGCGGGCGACCACGATGGCCTCGATCGCGCCCTGCCCTGTGCCCTTGATGGCACCCAGGCCGTAGCGCAGCTTCTTGCGGCCTTCGGCGCCCGGCATCGGCTCGAAGCGGTAGACGCCCGAATTGACGTTGGGCGGCTCGAACTCGAGCTTGCAGTTCTTCGTCGCGTCGGCAAGCAGCACCTTCAGCTTGTCGGTGTCGCCCAGTTCGATCGTCATGTTGGCCGCGAAGAACTCGGCCGTGTAGTGCACCTTGAGCCAGCCGGTGTGATAGGCCAGCAGCGAGTAGGCGGCGGCGTGCGACTTGTTGAGGCCGTAGCCCGCGAACTTCTCCATCAGGTCGAAGATCTCGTCAGCCTTCTCTTTCGGAATGTCGTTGCCGGCGGCGCCCTTGCGAAAGATCTCGCGGTGCTCGGCCATCTCCTCGGCCTTCTTCTTGCCCATGGCGCGGCGCAGCAAGTCCGCGCCGCCGAGGCTGTAGCCGCCCAGCACCTGGGCGGTCTGCATCACCTGCTCCTGGTAGACCATGATCCCGTAGGTCTCGGAGAGCACCTTCTCGACCAGCGGGTGCGGGTACTCGACCTCTTCGCGGCCGTGCTTGCGCGCCACGAAGCTGGGGATCAGGTCCATCGGGCCCGGGCGGTACAGCGCGTTCAACGCGATCAGGTCTTCCAGCCGGCTCGGCTTGGCGTCGCGCAACATGCCCTGCATGCCGCGCGATTCGAACTGGAACACGGCTTCGGTCAGCCCGTCAGAGAACAGCTTGTAGACCGCGCGGTCGTCCAGCGGCAGCGTCTCGTAGGCAAAGTCTTTTCTGTCCGGGTAGCGGGCGACGATGAAGTCCTTCGCCAGCTCCAGGATCGTGAGCGTCGCCAGGCCCAGGAAGTCGAACTTCACCAGGCCGATCGCCTCGACGTCGTCCTTGTCGTACTGGCTCACCGCCGAGTCGCTGCCGGGTTGCTGGTAGAGCGGGCAGAAGTCGGTGATCTTGCCCGGCGCGATCAGCACGCCGCCGGCATGCATGCCGATGTTGCGCACCATGCCCTCGACGCGCGAGGCCAGCGACAGCAGCTCGGCCACCTCTTCTTCGGCGGCTTCGCGCTGCTCGAGCTCGGGCGCCTCTTGCCGCGCGTAGATGATGCCCGGGTCCGGCTTCTCGGGCACCTTGGCCAGCGTCACCGTCTTGCCCGGCGGCGCGGGGATCAGCTTGGCGATCGAGTCGACATGGCCGAAGCCCATGCCCAGCACGCGACCAATGTCGCGCAGCGCCGCCTTGGCCGCCATGGTGCCGAAGGTGGCGATCTGGCTCACCGCCTGGCGGCCGTACTTGTCCTTGACGTAGTCGATGACGCGGTCGCGGTTGCCCTGGCAGAAGTCGACGTCGAAGTCGGGCATCGACACCCGCTCGGGGTTGAGGAAGCGCTCGAACAGCAGGTTGTACTGCAGCGGGTCCAGGTCGGTCACAGACAGCGCATAGGCCACCAGCGAGCCCGCGCCCGAACCCCGGCCGGGGCCGACCGGGCAGCCGTTGGCCTTGGCCCACTTGATGAAGTCCGACACGATCAGGAAGTAGCCCGGGAAGCCCATCTTCAGGATGGTGCCGATCTCGAACTCCAGCCGTTCCACATAGCGCGGCCGCTCGGCGTCGCGCTTGGCCGGGTCGGGGTACAGCAGCGCCAGCCGCTGCTCCAGGCCCTCGAAGGACTCCTGCCGGAAGAAGGCCTCGATCGGCATCGGTATGCCGTCGGCCTGGATCGGCGTCGGGAAGTCCGGCAGGCGCGGCTTGCCCAGTACCAGGGTCAGGTTGCAGCGCTGCGCGATGGCCACCGTGTTGGCCACGGCAGAAGGATGTCGGCGAACAGCGCCTCCATCTGCGCCTGGCTCTTGAAATACTGCTCGCGGCCGAAGCGCTTGACGCGGCGCGGGTTGGCCAGCGTCTCGCCCTCGGCCACGCAGACGCGCGCCTCGTGCGCCTCGAAATCGTCCGGCGCCAGGAATTGCACCGGGTGCGTGGCCACCACCGGCAGCTTCAGCTCGGCGGCCAGCGGCACCGTGGCGCGCACCAGGGCCTCTTGCTGCGCCAGGCCGGCGCGCTGCAGCTCGAGGTAGAAGCGGCCGGGGAACAGCCTGCCCAGGCGTTCGGCCAGTTGGGCAGCACGCGCCTGGTCACCCGCCAGCAGCGCCGCGCCGACGGCGCCATGCTCGGCACCCGACAAGGCGATCAGGCCATCGCCCAGCTCGGCCAGCCAGTCCCAGGTGACCCAGGCCTGCGCACGCTGCACGTTGCGCGTCCAGGCGCGGGCCAGCAACTCGGACAGGTTGAGGTAGCCCTGGCGGTTCTGAACCAGTACCAGCAGCCGGCTGGCCTTGTCGCCATGGCCTTCGGGGGGCTCCAGCCACAGGTCCGCGCCCAGGATGGGCTTGACGCCCTTGCCCCGGCAGGCCTTGTAGAACTTGACCGCACCGAACAGGTTGGCGAGGTCGCTGATGGCCAGGGCCACCTGGGTGTCGGCGGCCGCCGCGGCCGCCGCATCGTCGACGCGCAGGGTGCCGTCAACGACGGAAAATTCAGTGTGGGTTCGCAGGTGGACGAAGGGCATGCGGCATTCTACGAACCGCCTCTTCGTCCACCCGCGCCCGGCCCCAACGGAGGCCGGGTGGTGGCGCGCTGGCTTACAGCGCGCAGGCGCCGATCGGCACGTCGGCCGGCGAGCCCGTGCCCGCCACCTCGTCGGCCGTCAGCGTCACGCACAGCTTGTCGGACTGGACGCCCGCGCCGCTGACCGTGATCACGTGCGTGCCGGCAGGCGTGCCGCTCTTGAGCGTCAGCTTGACGGTCGACGGCTTCTTCTGCTGCACGCCGGTGTTGGACCAGTCGTAGGTGCGGGCATAGCGCACCGTGTTGCCCGAAGAGAAGCTGACGATCGGGTAGTTCTCGTCCGATTCGGAATCGTCACCATAGCCGGCACCGGCCGAGACACCGTTCATGCGAATGCCGGTCAGCGTGAACACGCCGCTGCCGTCGTAGTGCAGCGTCTGCGGCACCGGACGGGCCTTCTTGGGCGCCTTGCCGTCCGGCGTGTAGACCCACACGTCGTTGCTGCCGTACGAGAACATCAGCTGGCCCGTCGGCAGGATCATCATGCGGGTCACATAGGCCGGGTCCGAGATCGTGACCGGGAAGGCCGGGCTGATGGCCTTGATGGTGCCGGCGCTGGCGTCGTAGTCGAACAGCTGCGTCGGCCCCTGGAACAGGCCGCTGGTCGGGCCGGCGTCGGCGGCCAGCACGATGTGGCCATTCGGCAGCTCGGCCGCCGGAGCGTCGTCGGCCCCGAACAAGGCGTTGTTGCCATTCAGCTTGCCGATGATGTCCGGGCCCGGCACCCAGGTGTTGGCGCCGATCTGGAAGGTGGCCGTGGCCCGTGGCGCCGAGGTGGAAGATCTGGCCGCGCTTGTCCGGCCCGCGCAGCGCCAGGGCGCTGCCGTTCTCGAAGCCCATCGCGCTGCTGCTGAGCTGCGGGATGCTGCCCAGCGCCGACCCATCGCTCGGGCTTCGGCCGGACCAGGTGCCCTTGGCCGGGTCATAGGCCTCGGCATAGGCGCCGCCGGTGGAGATGCTGATGAACAGGTCGTAGGTCAGGACCTTGCCGTCGGGCATCTTGACCCAGGACTCTTCGTCGCTGCGGTCGTTGTAGAACTTCTGACCGGTGGCCGCCCAGGTCTTGGTCTTCAGGTCATAGAGATACGAGTTGCGCGTACTGAGCGAGCCGGCCAGGATCTTGCTGCCGTCCAGCAGCATCGACGGCACGTCGCCGAACTTGGTTTCGGGGTGGTTCGGGATCGGCGTCCACTTGTTCGCCTTGGTGTCGTAGGTCTCGCCGGTGTTGGTCCAGTTGGCCTGCAGGTTCGGGCCGCTGTATTCGCCGCCCAGCACCCACACGTTGCCATCCGGCGTGACGTGGCTGGCGAAATAGATGCGGTTGGTGCCCATCGGCGCGATGGTCGACCAGGTGCCGTTGATGTAGCTGCCGTCGGCGGCCGGCGTCAGCTTCTGCCAGATGTTGCCGGGGTTGTCGTACGAGTGCGCGAGGATGGTGCCGTCGGTCAGCAGCATCATCGTCTCGACGCTGTTGGTCGGCGTGTTGGTCAGCTTGGTCCAGGTGGCGGCTTGGGCTGCCGGCATGAAGGCCAGCGCCGCAGCAGCGGCACAGGCCAATAGAGGGGTCTTCGACAACAGGGAATCACGGGGCATCGTGCGCTCCTTTGTCCGCCGCGGCGGCTGGCTGGTGGAAGGAAGTTGGCCTTGCGCCAGCGCGGGTGCCACCGGCGGGTTCGACCTGGGCGCCGAGTATCGATGTGCGTTGCAGGCCTGACGAGATGGCCCCCCCTAGTCTGCAGCCCCTCGTTGTTCCTTGTTGATCATCTGTTGATCATTGGAGTCACACCCCAGCGCGCTGCAGCGGCGCAGCCAACGCGGCACGCAGGCTGTCCGCGCTGTCGGCCAGGTGGGCGCGGGCCTCGGGCGACAGATCGGCGCGCTTGCCCGCCACCACGATGCGGTCCAGCAGGCTGCGCGCCTCGGCCCGCAACAGGCTGCGCGCGTCGGCTCGGCTGCTGGCCGACGGCCGCAGCAGCGCTGCGGCCAGCCGGCTCAGGTGCTCGCGCTGCAGGTCGCGCCGCGCGGCCGGGATGTCGCCGGGCCGGCCCAGCTCGGACCACACGTCGCGCGTCAGCCGGCCATAGAGCTCGGCCGGGCCGAAGGCCTCGCGCGGGCTGGCGGCCTTGGCCTGTGCATCGAGCAGGCGCGCCGCCAGGCCCTCGCTCATCAGCACGCCGAGGATGCCGCGGCGCAGCTCGAGCAGGATCGCGTCGAGCGGGTAGTCGGTCGACACCGGCTCGCCACTGCCGAAGCGCTCCAGGTAGTCCGGCGCCAGCTTGCGGGCCAGGGCGGGCGAGACCTGGAATCCACCGGTGGCCAGGAAGCTCTGCGCGAGCTGGTCCAGCGCCTCGCGCTGCACGGCCGCCGGCACCGGCAGCAGGGGGTCGCGGCCCGTGCCGGGAAAGTCGCGCAGTGTGCGCAGCCCGCCGATTTGGCGGGCCAGCACGCCGGCGGCGCGCGCGCGTCGCGCAGCGCGTAGCCCAGCGATCGGCGCAGCACGGCGTAGTCTTCGGTGGACTTGAGGCTGCGCGTTTCCTGGCGCTTGAAAAGGTCCTGCGCGATGGCGATGCGCTTCTTGGCAAAGACCAGCGGGTCGTCGCCGAGATCGAAGACGAGGGACTCCGGGTCCAGGCCCAGCAGGTTGTCCTCGTCGGTGCCGTAGGCCAGCTCGGGCTCGGCCGAGCGTGCGGCGATGCGCTGCAGCTCGGCCTCCTGGTCGGCCGGCGTGCTGCCCTCGGCAAACGGCTTGTAGGCGTATTCGATCGCCCAGTAGTCGTAGGGGCCGAGCGTGGTCTGGAAGGGCGCCGGGTCGGCCGCGCCCGGCAGGCCCAGGTTGATCGGCGCGTACTCCATCACCGAGCCGGCCAGGCCGTGGGTGCGGGTGAACTCGGGGTCGGACAGTTGGCGGTCGCTGTAGATGCGTGACGAGCGGAAGTTGTGCCGCAGGCCCAGCGTGTGGCCGACTTCGTGCATGGCCACGTCGAAGAGATAGGCCTGCACGAAGGCATCGGCCTCGGGGCCATCGGGGTCCAGCTCGCCGCGGGCTTCCAGCAGGTCCAGCGCATAGCCCAGTTGCTCGGCGGCCAGTGCACCATGCTGGCACTGCACGGCCTCGTCGCCATGGGCCGTCAGCTCGGCCAACGCCGCCGGGTCTTCGGCTTGCAGCAGCTCCGCCACGTCGGCCATCGGCTGGCCGGCCAGGATCTGCGAGCGGACGTGGCGGCGGTCGCGCGAGGACAGGCTCTCGATGCTGATGTCGGCATCCAGGATCTCGCCGCTGCGCGGGTCGACGTGGCTGGGGCCGATCGCCCCCCAGGCCGGCTCGGCGTTGGTGACCCAGCGGATCGACGCAACCCGCAGGTCCAGCGTGTCGAAGGGGGCGTCGTCGGGCTGCTGCTTGACGACCACCGCGTCCTTGAAGCCGATGCGCTCGAAGGCCGCGTTCCAGGCCAGCACGCCACGGGTGATGGTGTCGCGGTATTTCAGCGGCACGTCGCGGTCGAGCCAGAAGGTGATCGGGCGAACTGGCTCGGACAGCGCCGCCGTGGGGTCCTTCTTCTCCAGCCGCCAGCGGCGCACGTAGTGGCGAGCCGGGCTGCGCGCACCGTCGTTGCCGAAATCGTAGACCGTGGTGTTGAAGTAGCCCACGCGCGGGTCGGCGCGGCGCGGCGCCAGCGGCTGCTCGGGCAGGCTGGCCAGCGTGTAGTGCAGCCCGAGGAACATGCTGCGCGGGTCGGGCAAGGTGAAAGGCACGGTCGGCACCGGCGCGCCGGGCGTGAGCACCGGAGGCGCCGCCAGCAGCCCGCTGGTCGCGAAATGCAGGCTCAGCTCCAGCATCACCGCATCGGCCTCGGAGCGCACGCGCGTGAACGCCGAGTTGCGCGCATCGAAGGCGTAGTTCTGGCGGTAGGTGCGCTGCAGCTGGTTGCCCAGGCCCATCAGGTCGGTCACGAAGATCGCGTTGGCGTCGACCAGCACGGCCTTGGTCTCGGGCTGCGGCTGGCTGGCCACGGCCGTGCTGCCGAGCAGGCTGTCGGAAAACGCGCTGGCCACCGAGCGCGCCTCCGGCGAGCCCGCAGCGGCCAGGAAGCGCTGGTTGCGCGCTACCAGCATCACCTGGTTGTGCTGGCGGCGGAACTCGACGATCTGCGGCCGGCCACCGAACTGCAGCCCCAGCATCGCGCCGCCGAACAGCGACTGCTCGCCGATGCCCTGCGACAGCTTGGGTGACAGGAACAGGGGCTTGTTGAAGTCCTCGGGCCTCAGCTCGAACCAGACCTTGTCGTCCTTCTGCCAGAGCGGCAACAGGCCGTCGATGCGGCGGGCGTCTTTCACGACGGTGGCGAACGCAGGTGGCGCGCCGCTGGCGGGCGCGGCAGACGTCGTGCTCGCGGGCGCGCTGGCACCGGGGGCAGGCCGGCTCGCCGGTGCACTGGCCACGCCCGCCGACGCTTGCGGCGCCGAAGACGCGGTGCTTGCCGCCGCCCGCGGGGCAGCCGGTTCACCGGTCGAAGTGGCGGCGCACGCGGCCAGGCCCAGGGAAACACCGCCGAGCCAGAGGGCCCGGGCGGCAACAGACAGATCGATGGTGGAGGGCATGCGGCAACCGGCTCGAAGCGACGATGCGGGCAGCCCGGCCCGGGCCACCCCCAAAGCACACGCGGCACCGGGAGGCCGGTGCCGCGGGGGCCAAGTCATTGTGCCTTCAGGCGAAAGCCCAAGCGGCCCGGCCGGAGCCAACCGCTTCGGCAAGGCGCCGATCTGTCACGACCAGCGGTTGGCGGCGTCGCCGCGCGACTGGCGTTGCTGGCCGTCGCGGTTGTTGTCGCGCTGCTTGTCGTGCTGGCGGCGTTGATCCTGGCGCTCTTGCCGTTCCTGGGCGCGCTCTTGCTGCCGCTCGTCGCGCGGCGCGCCCTGCGGCTGCGGCGCGTGCTGCGGCTGCACCTGCTGCATCGGCTGGTTGGGCTGCGGTACGGGCTGGGCCGGCTGCATCGGGTGCGTGATGCGCGGGTTTTCGCGCGGGTTCTCGCGCGGCTCGCGCGGGGAAGCCCGGCACGTTCTGCGGCTGCTGTGGGTCCTCGCGCGGCGTCACGGCCTGGCCGTTGTTGCCCAGGGGCGGGCGCGGCACGGCCGGGCGCTGCCGCGGCTCGCCTTGGCCTTGCTGAGGCTGCACCGGCTGCTGACCGACCGGCGCCACCGGCGTGCGGGTGGTGCCCGGCGCGGCCGGCTGGCCTTGCTGGCCTGTACCCCAGGCGGTTGCTGCGCAGGCTGCCCTTGCGGACCGCCAGGTTCGCCGCGCGACGGCCTGCTTGCTGGCGAGCGACGGCCGTTGGCACCGCGGCCATCGTCGCCGTTCAAGGTACCGCCAGCGGCGGGCGCGCGGCTGACCGGGCGCGGCACGGCAGCGGCATTGCCCTGCGTGGGCACGACGCGCGGCGCGAGGACGCATTGGCCGGCGTGGGCGGGGTCACCTGGACGACGCCGCGCTGGTTGCGCACGGCGCGCACCATCTCGTCGTCCGCCGGGCGGGCGGCCGTGGCCACGGCCTGGCGGCGCGTCAGCACGTCCGACGAGACCATGGTGATGCCACCGGCCACGCCGCTGTTGGTGTACATGACCGGCCGGCGCTGCGGCTGCACCACCTGGGTCACGTGGACGTGGGTGATGTTCACCTGCTGCACGTAGGTGTTCGACACGCGGTAAGCCGGGTAGTAGGTCTCGCGCGGTGCCAGCGGCACCCAGCCCACCGGCTGGCCGCCGCCGATGTTGATCGACACGTTCACGTGAGGGCCACCCACCCAGGCCACCATGGCCGGGGCGTAGACGGGGCGGCGCACGTAGGTGCCCGGGGCCCAGCACCAGCGGCCACCCCAGAACATCCAGCGGCCGTAGTGGAAGGGCGCGAAGCCCCAGGGCGCGTCGTCGACCCAGGTCCAGCCCCAGGGGCGAACCCAGGCCCAGCGGCCGTAGCGGTAAGGCGCCCAGCCGGCCACGACGGTGGTCGGGTACCAGACGGCACCGTACTCGGGGTGGGTGCTCCACTGGCCGTTGCCGTACAGGTCGTCGGCGCCGGTCATCTCGGGCGAAATGGGGTGGCGGGCGGCATAGCGCTCGTCGCGGGCGTCGTCGCGGCGCACCCACTGCTCGAAGTCGTCGTTCACCGAGGTGGACCAGCTGTAGTGGGTGCGGCGGTCATTGCCGTCGAACCACAACTCGGCCCGTTGGCCAGGGCGCAGAGTGAGCTGGCTGTCGGCGGACTCGAAATCGATCTCGCCCTGGGTGCTGGCGGCCTGCGTGCCCCGGTCGCTGCGGTCGATGCGGAACAGGCCCGGGCCGCGTGGCTGAAAGCGGCCTTCGGACGTGGCGAGCTGCACCTCGCGCGCCACCTCGGGCTCGCGCACGCGCAGCGACGCCGTGCCGCCATGCAGCATCAGCTCGATGCGGTCGTCGTCCAGGCGTGTCACCTCCAGGTCGCTGGCCTGGTCGAGGCGGATCGTGGTCGACCCGATCTGCAGCTCGGCGCGGGCGCCGTTGTCGGTGATGCATGCGGTCGGCCGTATCGCTGGCGGTTGCGGCTGGCGCTCTGCTATCGCCTTGCCCGTTCTCCAGCAGCCAGACCTGGCCGTTCATGTCGCCCAGGCGGCCCACGCCGCCCCGGGGGTCGTCGTTGGCGTGTGCGCCCAGGGCCGCCAGGCCCAGACCACCGGCCACCAGCGCCGTGGCGAGGCCGCGGGTGACCTGGGCAAACCGATGCTTCCAATTGCTCATGGGGAAACCTCCAAGCTCCTCGCTAACGCCCTGTTCGCATGCGGCTGACTGCGTTTTGTTTCGTTCGTAACCGGCCGTGCCATGGCCTGGCACGTCGTCAGTCGTGCTGGCCGGGTCCAGTTCGGGGAACAGCACGCTGGTGTAGCCCAGTCGGGTGAGGTCGCGCATGCGGGGTGGTGCCAGGCGCCCGACGAGGTGGCCGCACTTCAGCACGACCCGGGCGTGAAATCCCCGGCCTCGCGCTCGATCAGTCGGCCCGCCACGTCGACGCCGGTGTAGCGGATGCGCTGGTAGCGCGGCACCACCGCCACGCAAGCCCGCACCGACAGGCAGTTCTCCAGCCCTCGTCTTCCGCCAGCTGGCCGTCGGCCTCGGCCAGCGGCGTGATCGACGGGTTCAGCAGCACCGTCATCGGCACGGCCGGTGCGTCGGGGTAGCGCTCGTTGCGGTCGAAGCCGAAGATCACCAGCTGCAGGTCCACGCCGATCTGCGGCGCCGCCAGCCCGGCGCCCTTGGCCGCTGCCATGGTGTCGAACATGTCGCGTACCAGTGCGTGCAATTCGGGCGTGTCGAAGTCGGTCACCGGCGGCGCCACCCGCAGCAGCCGCGGGTCACCCATCTTCAGAATCTCGCGCACCGCCATCGTCGGCCCTTCCCTGTCGATCTCGGGTTCTTCGGTCGGCGGCATTATCAATCGCGGCCGCGCATGACAGCCTGCCGCGGCATTGCTACCCTCGAGGCTCCCGATGTCGACCCCGCCCGCCGCCCCCGCCCCCGCGTCCACCTTGTGGCGCGAGCGCGCCCGTGCCGCCCAGGCGCAGGGCCGGCTGGCCGACGCGATCGCTGCGCAGGTCCAGGCCGCCAATGCCGCGAAGGCCGAGGGCCAGCCTGCCGCCCAGCAGGCCGCTGACTGCCACCGCCTGGCCACCCTGCTGTTTGCCGCTCGCGACGGCGCCGGCGCCACGGTCGCCCTGCAACGCGCCCGCCTGCTCGACCCGACCCGGCCCGACCTGGCCCTGAACCTCGGCATGGCCTGGCTGCTGGCGGGCCGCACCGACGAGGCCCTGGTCGAGCTGCAGGCCGCCGAGCGCGAGCACGCCGCTGCGCCGATTGTGCTGCTGGACGCCCTGGCCCATGCCTGGGGCCGCGCCGGCCGGCCCGAGCGGGCGCGCGTGTATGGCGAGCGGGCCCTGCTGGCCAAGGACGCCGAGGCCGGCCCCGCGCCGGCCGATGCTGTCACCGCGCGGCTGCCGCCCTTCGAGCCGCGCGACACGCGCCGCCACATCATCTCGTTCAGCCTCTTCGGCGCCCAGGCCCGCTACCTCGACGGCGCGGTGGCCAACGCCCACGCCGCCACCCGCCTGTACCCCGGCTGGACTTGCCGCTTCCACGTCGACGACAGCGTGCCCGCCGAGACCTGCGCCGCGCTGGTGGCCAGTGGCTCCCAGTTGCGCCGCATGGCGCGGCCGCAACGCCTGGCCGACGGCCTGTTCTGGCGCTTCACCGTGCTGGACGACCCCGAGGTGACGCACTTCCTGGTGCGCGACGCCGACGCCGTGCTGAACCCGCGCGAGGCCGCCGCGGTGAGTGCCTGGCTGGCCTCCGGCCAGGGCTTCCACGTCATGCGCGACCACCCGGCCCACACCGACCTGGTGTTGGCCGGCCTGTGGGGCGGCGTGCGCGGCCGGCTGCCGCCGCTGGCCGAGATGCTGCGGGGTTTTCGCTACCGCACCGGCACGCAGGCCCGGTCGGCCGACCAGGTGTTCCTGGCGGAGCGGGTGTGGCCGCGCATCCGGCACGACTGCCTGGTGCACGACAGCCTGTACCGCGTGCTGGGTGCAGTGGACTTCCCCGCCGGCAGCGCCCTGCCCCCGGGCCGCCACGTGGGCGACAACGTTGCGCCTTCGGCGGCGGCCCCGCGGCATGAAGCCCACCATTGCCCACGTCGCCCTGCTGCGCGGCATCAACGTCGGCAAGGCCAAGCGCGTGCCGATGGCCGAGCTGCGCGCCCTGGTGGGGTCGGCTGGCTACACCCGCGTCGAGACCCTGCTGAACAGCGGCAATGTCGTCTTCCATGGCCTGGCCGGCGGTGCGGGCGACGCCGCACGGCGCATCGAAGCCGCCCTGCCTGGTGCCTTCAGTCGCGCCAGCCTACCACCGTGCTGGACGCGCAGCACGGCGCGAGGTGTGCTGGCCGACAACCCCCTGCTGGACCGCCTGCGCGACCCGGCCACCGACGCCTCGCGCCTGCTGGTCGTGGTGTGGCGCAACGCCGCCGCGCGCGCCGGGCTCGACACGCTGGCCCGGCAGGACTGGGCGCCGGACGCCCTGGCCCGTGGCCGCCATGCCGGCTACCTGTGGTGCCGGGAGAGCATCCTCGCCAGCCCGCCGCGCAAGCACTGGACAAGGCCTTGCGCGACGAGGTCACCACCCGCAACTGGGCCACCGCGCTGAAGATCGGCGCCCTGCTCGACGCCGACTGAGGCCCGCGATGGACGAGCCGATCTATTTCGAGACCCCCGCCAAGCTGCGCGCCTGGTTCAGGAAGCACCACGCCAAGGCACCCGAGCTGCTGCTGGGCTACTGGAAGGTCGGCAGCGGCCAGCCCAGCGTGACCTGGCCCGAGTCGGTGGACGAGGCGTTGTGCGTGGGCTGGATCGACGGCGTGCGCAAGCGCGTCGACGAGCAGCGCTACACCATCCGCTTCACGCCGCGGCGCCCGGGCAGCGTGTGGAGCCAGATCAACGTGAAGCGCGTGCCCGAGCTGATCGCCGAGGGCCGCATGCAGCCCGCCGGCCTGGCGGTGTTCGAGGCCCGAGGCGAGCACCACGAGCGCGGCTATTCCTTCTCGGACCGGGCCCAGCACTTCCCACCCGAGATCGAGGCCACGTTCCGCAGCCATGCGGCTGCCTGGGCCTTCTTCGAGCGCCAGCCGCCGGGCTACCGGCGTGCGGCGATCCACCGGGTGACCAGCCCCAAGCTCGAGGCCACGCGCCAGAAGCGCCTGGCCGAGCTGGTCGAGCTGTCGGCGGCCGGCCTGCGGCTGGGTCACGACGACAAGTACCGCTGACCTGCCCGCGGCTGGCGCTGGCCGGCCTTTCTGCACATCGCTCAGCCGGCCAGCAGCGCCTGCAGGCCGGCTTCGTCCAGCACCGCCACGCCCAGCTCGCGCGCCTTGTCGAGCTTGCTGCCGGCCTCGTCGCCAGCGACCACGTAGTGGGTCTTCTTCGACACCGAGCCGCTGACCTTGCCGCCCGCGGCCTCGATCAGCTCCTTGGCCTCGTCTCGGCTGAGCGTGGGCAGCGTGCCGGTGAGCACCAGGGTCTTGCCCAGCAGAGGGCGCGGCGCATCGCTGGCCGTGCCGGCCACGTCCGGCCAGTGCACGCCGGCGGCGCGCAGTTGCTCGACCACCTCGCGGTGGTGCGGCTGGTCGAAAAAATGGCGGATGCTGTCGGCAACGATGGGGCCGACGTCGGGCACCTCGAGCAGCTCTTCGACGCGCGCGTCCATCAGCCGGTCGATGTTGCCGAAGTGGCGCGCCAGGTCCTTGGCCGTGGTCTCGCCCACCTGGCGGATGCCCAGGCTGTAGAGAAAGCGCGCCAGCGTCGTCGACTTGCTGGCCTCGATGCCCGCCAGCAGGTTCTGGGCGCTCTTGTCGCCCATGCGCTCCAGCGCGGCCAGGTTGGCGAAGCCCAGCCTGTAGAGGTCCGGCACGGTCTTCACGATGCCGCCGTCGACCAACTGGTCCACCAGCTTGTCGCCCAGGCCCTCGATGTCCATCGCGCGCCGGCCGGCGAAATGCAGCAGGGCCTGCTTGCGCTGGGCCGGGCAGGTCAGCCCGCCGGTGCAGCGCCAGTCGGCCTCGCCCTCGGGCCGCTCGATGGGGCTGGCGCACACCGGGCAGCGGCCGCCCAGGCGCTGGTACAAGTCGAAAGGCTCGCCCACATCGGCTGGCCGCCGCTCTGCGACGATGCCCACCACTTCGGGGATCACGTCGCCGGCCCGGCGCACGATCACCGTGTCACCGACGCGCACGTCCTTGCGGCGGGTTTCGTCCTCGTTGTGCAGCGTGGCGTTGCTCACCGTGGTGCCGCCCACGAAGACCGGCTCCAGTTTGGCCACGGGCGTCAACTTGCCGGTGCGGCCGACCTGGATGTCGATGTCCAGCACCCGGGTCATCTGCTCTTGCGCCGGGTACTTGTGGGCCACCGCCCAGCGCGGCTCGCGGGTGACGAAACCCAGGCGCTCCTGCAAGGCGCGCGAGTTGACCTTGTAGACCACGCCATCGATGTCGAAGGGCAGCGCGTCGCGCTTGTCGCCCATGCGGCGGTGGAAGTCGACCAGCCCGGCCGCGCCCTGCACCACCGCGCGGTCCGCACACACCGGCAGGCCGAAGCGCGCCAGCGCGTCGAGCAAGCCGCTGTGGGTGTCGGGCACGGCCCAGCCCTGCACCTCACCCATCCCATACGCGAAGAAGCTCAGCTTCTTGTCGGCCAGCGCCCGGCTGTCGAGCTGGCGCACCGCACCGGCCGCGGTGTTGCGCGGGTTGATGAAGGTCTTGCCGCCCTTCTCGCGCTGCCGCTCGTTCAGGCGCTCGAAATCATCGCGCCGCATGTAGACCTCGCCGCGCACTTCGAGCAGCGGTGGCACCTCGCCGCTGCGGCCCATCAGCCGCAACGGGATCTGGTTCACCGTGCGGATGTTGTGGGTCACGTCCTCGCCGGTCTCGCCGTCGCCGCGTGTCGCGGCCTGCACCAGCACGCCGGCCACGTAGCGCAGGCTCATGGCCAGGCCGTCGAACTTCAGCTCGGCGGCGTATTCGACCGGCGGCTCGCCCTCGGCCAGGCCCAGCTCGCGCCGCACCCGCGCGTCGAAGGCTTCGGCCCCGCCAGCGGTGGTGTCGGTCTCGGTGCGGATGCTGAGCATGGGCACTGCGTGCCGCACCGGCACCAGCTCGGGCAGCACCTGGCCCAGCACGCGCTGGGTGGGCGAGTCGGGCGTCAGCAACTCGGGGTGCGCCGCCTCGATGGCCTGCAGCTCCTGGAACAGCTTGTCGTACTCGGCGTCGGGCAGCTCGGGCGCGTCGAGCACGTAGTAGGCGTGGGCGTGGTGCTGTAGTTGGGCGCGCAGCACCCGGGCACGCTCGGCGGGGGCCACCGGAGAGATGGGTTCAGACATGCGGCGGGAGTTTACGCAGCGTCGCTGCCTGGTCCGGCACGCCCGCGTCAGCGTGGCTCCGCCACGCCGAACAGCGCGGACGCGTTGCCCCAGGCGATGCGGCGTGCGGTGGCCGCATCCAGGTCGCCCAGCCAGCGGCGGGCCTCGGCCATCAGGCTTTCGTAGGCCTCCCAGCGTGGGTTGATCCAGGTGTCCGAGCCGATCATGAAGCGCTCGGGGTACGCGTTGAGCAAGGCCTTCCACTCGGGCGACGGGCCGCCGTCGGCGCCCGTCAGCCCCGGCCGGTACGACAGCTCACCCATCAACGTGGGATGCGCCTGCAACAACGCCCGCACCCGCGCGACGGGCACGCCGCCGATGCCGGTGTGGGCCCAGATCAGGCGGGCCTTGGGTGCGTGCGCGAAAAGCAGCGCGATGGCCGCGTCATCCACATGCGCCAGCACCGCCAGGCCGCGACGCTCGGCCAGCTGCATCAGCTGCCGGGCCACCGGTCCGTTGGCGTTCGCGCTGTCGTAGAGGTGGAACTCGCCCAGGCCGCGGTACGGGCCCGCGGCCGTGCCCGCGGCCAGCTCGGCGTCGACCATGGCGGTGATCGTCGGGTCGCGGTACCAGCTGTCGTAGTCGGCCCGGTTGCGGTACAGGCGCACGAAGGGCACCACGGTGACCCCCGCCGCCGCGGTCAGCGGCGAGGCGGCCAGGGCCTTGCTGCCGTCGTTGGGCCGGCTGTTGGCCACGATGGCGCGCACGCCGGCGCGCTGCATGCGGCCCAGCACGTCGGCCAGCGGGTGCGGGCCCTCGGCCGCCTCGACGTTGTAGTGCAGATGGGCGTCGAACAGCGGGCCGGTGTAGGGCTCGGCGGCGGCGTGTTGACCCGCGGTTGCCAAGGTGGCCGCGGCCAGCAGCGCCCGCAGCCCGCTCACGCCGCCTCCGGCGCGCGGGCGATCATCACCTGGTCCACCCGGTAGCGGTCGACGTCCATCACCTCGAAGCGCCAGCCCTGCCAGATGACATGGTCGGTGCGCTTCGGGATGCGGCGCAGCATCACCATCAGGAAGCCGGCCAGGGTGTCGTACTGGCCGGCCTGCGGCCACTCGTCGATGCCCAGCGCGCGCTGCAGGTCGGGCATGGGGGTGATGCCGTCGGCGAGGAAGCTGCCGTCATCGCGGCGGATGATCTGCTCTTCGTCGTGAGACGCGACCATCGCGCCCATGACCGTGCTCATCACGTCGTTCAGCGTGATCACGCCGACGACGAGGCTGTATTCGTTGACGATGACCGCGAAGTCCTCGTGGGCCTGGCGGAACTGGGTCAGCATTTCGGCCAGCGTCAGCCGGTCCGGCACGATCAGCACCTTCTTGATCAGGCCCGAGCCGCCGCAATCGCGCAGGCCGATCGGCAGGCCCAGCAGCATGCGCTGGAACAGGTCGGTGGCGTCGATGTAACCGAGCACCTCGTCGATGCCCTCGCCGCAGACCAGGTAGGTGGAGTGCGGCGCCTCGGCCACGCGGTTGCGCAGCAGCTGCTCGTCGTCGTCCATGGCCAGCCAGACGACGCGCTCGCGCGTGGTCATGGCACTTTCCACGGTCCGGGTGTCGAGCTCGAAGATGTTCTCGATCGCCTGCTGCTCGTGGCTGGCCACCGCCCCGCCCTGGGCACCGGCTTCGGTCAGCGCCAGGATGTCGTGGTGCGTCACCCGGTCGTCGCGCTGCTGCGGCAGGCCGAGCAGACGCGACAGCGCGTCCGACAGGCCGTTGAACACCCAGACCAGGGGCTTGAGCAGCGTGGTCAGCAGGCTCATCGGCCCGACCGTGGTCATGGCCAGGCGCTCGGGGTCGTTCATGCCCAGGCGGCGCGGCACCAGGTCGGCCAGCACGATGAACAGGCCGGTGATCGTCAGGAACGACAGCGCGAAGCCGATGCTCTGGGCGCGGTCGGCGTCCACCAGCAGGCTGGCCAGAGCGGCGTAGTGCGGCGTCAGCGCCCCCTCGCCGACGATGCCGCCCAGGATGGCGACCATGTTGAGCCCGATCTGCACCACGGTGAAGTAGTGGCCGGGCGCGTCCTGTACCGCGATGACCCGGGCCGCCCGCGTGTCGCCTTCGTCGGCCAGCTGGCGCAGCTTGAGCCGGCGCGCCGCGGCCATCGAGATCTCGGCCACCGAGAAGAACGCGGCGGCGGCAATCAGCAGGCCGATGAGCAGCAGGTGGGTGAGCATGGCGGGCGCTGTCACCGGCTCAGCGTTTCAGCCAGTCGACGAGCTCCTCCGTCAGCAACAGCCCGTTCAGGCCTTCGTCGTCCATGGCCACGAACTGGCGGATGTTGGGGATGGGCACGAAACCGGTGTTCGAGAACTCGTCGCCCACCGATTCGAGGAAGGGGAATTGGCTGCCCTGGTTCGACACGCCGAGGAAGAGGATGTAGACCTCGTCCTGCCGCGCCTGGGACTGGCGCAGCACGGTGCGGGTGCGGTCCTTGTCGTTGTTGTCGCCGTCGGTGATCACGGTGACCAGCGAGCGCTTGCGCTGCACCGTCGGCGGGGCCTCGGGCTTGGCGCCGAACAAACGGCCGAGCAGGCCCACCGGCTGAGGTGCGGTTTCTAGCCAGCCATAGAGCCGAAGAAAGTCCTCGATGCCGTAGCTGTAGTCGGTGCCACCGTTCCAGCCGGGCACGCGCCCGATGACGTGGCGCTGCACAAAGTCGCCGTAGTTCGTGGCCGTGACGCTGCCGGCACGGTGCACGTGTCGCTCGCCGTTGCTGAAGGTGGTCACGTCCAGCCGGCCGTCGGGGTCGAAGGTCAGGCCCCAGGGCACCAGGCGGGTGAGCAGCCGGTTGGTGGTGCCGTCCTGGTGCTCGTCTTCGAACGAGCCGCTCACGTCGAGCAGCACGCCCATGTCCATCACCGGCGGCTGCACGATGCCGGCCTTCTGCAGGCACAGCTGCAGCGTGGCCTTGGACTTTTCGAGGTTGAGTTGAAGGGCCATGCGGCGGGCTCCGTGGAAACAGGGTCAGCGTGAAGGGCGCGACAGGCCGAGGATCAGCGTCTGCAGCGGGTCCAGCAGGCGGTAGCGCTCGGTGTCGTTCAGCGATTCGTCGGGCATGGTCGCGGCCAGCGACAGCCAGGCCGGCAGCGCATGCAGCACCGTGTCGCGGATGCGGTGGGCCATCTGCCCGTAGTCATCGTCCAGCTGCTGCATCTGCAGCGCGTGGGTCTGCAGCAAGGCCAGCGACTTGGCCAGCTCGGCCTCGCGGCGGTCGAGCGCGCCCAGCCGCCGGTCGTCGTCGAAGCGCGGCCGCAGCTCGGCGACGGCCACCAGCGCACCGCCCAGGCCGTCTTGCGCCTGCTGCAACTCGGCCTGCATGGCTTGGAGCCGGTCGCGCTGCTCGGCCAGGCTGCCCTCGGCATGCTGCAGCTGGCTGCGCAGGCTGTCCAGCTCGGGCCGCTGCTCGGCCAGGGCCTGGCGCAGCGACTTGCGACGCCAGCTGATGCCCGTGGGCCGCAGCACCTCGGCCAGTTCGCCCAGCAGCTCTTGCAGGCGTTCGACATGGCGGCCGGTGGTGCGCGCGGCCTCCTGGTCGACCAGGCGCAGCACACGGTCTACAAGCCGGGCCACGCCCTCTTGCGCCGGGCGGCCCAAAGCCTCGACACCCTTGAGGTTGAAGGTCTGCGGCACCACGCCGGCCAGAAGGGCGACGGCGTGTTCCAGCGCCGCATCGCTGGCCTGCGGGTGCGCCTGGCGCAAGGCGGCCAGCTCTACGGCGAGGCCCTTGCGCTCGGTGCCGGTGACCTTGGTCACCGCGGCGGGGTTCGCCTGAGGCAAAGGCAACGAGGGCGCCAGGTGTGGCGCCGCGGGCACCGGCGGGGTGCCGGCTACCACGGCCGTCGGCCTCAGGGCGGTGGCCGCGAGGGCCGGCGGCGCCGACTCAGCCACGGGCGTCGAGACGGAAATCACCGTCGGCCGCAGCGGCCCCGCGGGCGGCGCTGGCGGTGCAGGCGCAGCAGGTGCGCCGCCCGATTCGGCGGGCGGCGTGCCGCCGCCGATCACGGTCGGGCGCAGGCTCACGGTGCGTGCTCCGGCCAGCCCGCTTTCAGGAGAAGTGGCCGAGCACGGTGTTGAAGTCGCCGTTGAAGCCCACGCCCACCGACGCGAAGCTGGCCTTGCCGCCGGCGTCGATCAGGATCGAGCCCATCTGCACGCCGATGAACTCGGCGAACTGGTCCGACAGGGTGGCGTTCATCAGCTCGCGGCCGGTGGAGTTGACCACCGTGACGCGGGCGTTCTTCACGTCGCCGAAGCGGCGGGCGACCGACGCGCCGTGGATCATCGCCACCAGGGGGATCTCGAGGTGGCCCTGCGCCGGCGTGGTGAGCTTGGACGGGTCGATGCGGATCCACTCGTCGTCACCGTCGAGGTTGCCGTCCTGCGCGTCGGGGCTGTGGACCAGCGCACCGCCGTGGATCTCGAAGCTGCCGTCGGCCTTCTTGTCGAGCACGCCCACTTCCTGGCCGCCGATCTTGCGGCGCACGTTGTAGGTGCTGAGGATGTCTTCGAAGGCGCTGGCCTTGGCCCCGCTGCCGGTGTTGACGCCAACGATGGCGTGCAGGTCGAGGTCGGTCTTGTCGCGCGACGAGCGCTCGTCCCACGACAGCTTGACGCTGAAGACTTCGTTCTTGTTCAGGTTGAGCTGCAGCTTGGCCGCTTGCTCGCCGGGCTTGGTGAGGTTCAGAACGAGGCTGGTCATGGTGTCTCGCGTGAAAGTGGTTCGTCCAGATGGGGGCGCGCCCTCAGCGCTGCAAGGGCAGGTCGGGCCGGATGACGGCGCCGAGCTCGGCAAGGTCGTGCCGGGCCTGGGCCGTGATCTGGCGCGCGGTGTCGAACTTGCGCTGGTTGTCCTGGCCGGCCTTGTCGACGATGGCCACCAGCTCACGCGTGTCGGCCACGATCTTCTGCAGCCCTTCGGCCTGCGCCAGGCGGTTGTCGCCCGGAGCGTTGGCGGCCCTGGTGACCACGTCTTTCAGCAGGGCCGAGCGCACGGCCAGAAGGTTGGCGTCCAGCGCGGCGCCCTGCTCGGCCAGGCGCTGCACGCCCTGGGTGACCAGGGTGCCGTGGATGGTCAGCAGCGTCATCTTGATGCTGGCGAAGCGGCCTGACGCGGTGGTCATGGTTTCTTGCAGCGTGGCGATGCCGGCGTTCTCGAGCAGGCGCACGGTGAGCTGGTCGCTGGGCAGGCGGGTCAGCGTGCTTTCCAGCGCCAGCGTGCGGCTTTCCAGCGCCTGCAGCTTTTCCTGCAGCGGGCGCAGCGTCAATGGGTCGGCGCCTTGGTCCGCCGCCTGCTGCACCTCGGCGCGCGACTGCGCCAGCCAGGCCATCATGAAGGCAACGACAACGCCGAACTGGGTGAAGTGCTCGCGGTAGCTTTCCTTCAACTGCTCTTGCGTGCGCAACTCGCCCTCCAGGCGACGTTGCTCCTGCGCGAGCTCGGCCTCCATGGTCTTGAGCACATCGTTGAGCGTCTTGGTCTTGCCCGCCGCGCGCAGTCGGATCTCTTCGTAGGCCCGCTGCATGGCCTTGGCCAGCGCCTTCTTGCTGAAGAAGCCGCTGACCCGCTCCATCAGCGTGGGCTTGGCGTTCAGGATCTCGTCGGCCAGCGCGGGCAGGCGCTGTTCGTCCACCGCCTCGGACAGGCGCGAGACCAGCGTGAAGATCTTCGGCTGCTCGGCCTTCTCGATCTTGTCCAGGAAGCTGCCCAGCGTGCGGTGCAGGCTGGCCTCGGCCTCGTTGCCGAGCTTGGCGATGTCCAGCAGGCTGGTGCCGGCGAGGCTGCGGCCCGCCAGTTGCCCCTGCACCTGCTGCACCTGCTCGGGCGTGAGCCGCAGCGGGAAGTCGGTCGGCAGCGCCAGCGCCGCGCCATCGATAGCGGCGCCCAAAGCCGTGGGCGCCTGGGTCGCCAGGCTGGTCGGCATGCCGGAGGCGGTTCCCTCGGGGTTTCCAGGCTGTTCGCCTGCACTCATGTCCAAGCTCTCTTTCCGTCAACGAAGGGTTGCCGCGGTGCTCGCGGCGGGCCGATTGTGGACCAGCCGTGGCGGCTTCAGCTGAACAACCGGCGTGCCGCCGCGCTGCCTGCGGCCAGGTCGCGTGATTCCAGCGCACGGTACAGCCGGTCCAGCTCCAGGCCGATGGCGGCGAAGGCGTGCAACGTGATCGGGCTGCCCTGGTCGTCGACCAGCGTGGCGTCCAGGTCGTCGGCCAGCTTGCGCGCGCATTGCTGCCAGGCGGCGAAGGGCTCGGCGCTCTCGGGCGTCTGCGGCACGTCCAGGCTGAGCGCCAACTCGCGCAGCGCGGCATGGCCCGGGTCTTCGGCCAGCGCGGCCTGCGGGTCGAAGCCCAGCACCAGCACCGGCGGCGCGCCCTCTTCGACGGCCGGCAGCACCAGCCGGCCCGGCACGGAGCCGGGCACGAAACCGTGGCGGCCCGCCGCCTGCTGGATGTAGCCCACCGACCAGGCGATCGAGTTGGCGCGCAGGATGGTGGTCAGCTGCGCATCATGCTGGCTGGCGAAGGCGTCGAGCTCGCGCGCCCGGGCCACGGCGTCCAGCATGTCGGGGAAGTCCACCGCGGCACCCAGCGACTCGGCGAAGGCTTCGATCTTCTGAACGAACTCGGAGTACTCGATCTCGTTGACCGCGCCGTGGCGGTTGGCCATCTGCAGGCCGGCCTGGAACTCGCCATAGCGCTGGCCGGGACGCGGCAGCTCCCAGTCGCCCGTCTCGGCGTTCAGGCCTTCGACATGGAAGGGCTTGGTGCCCGCGCGCCGGCTGCCCGGCAGGTGCTGCAAGGCCAGCTCGCCGGTGACGGGCGACTCGGGGCTGATCGTGGCGATGGCGTCGATCAGCGCGTCCACCCGCGCCTGGCGGCGTAGCGTGGCCGTGGGCAGCGGCCGCTCGTCGCCCAGCTCGGGGTCGAGCCGGCCCGACAGCGTGGGCTCCATGCGCGGCGCCGGTTCGCTGCCCGCCGCGGCCTGCGGCAGCCGGGGCTGCTCGCGCCGGGCCGTCCAGGCGCCATGCACCACCACGGCCAGCAGCACCACCCCTGCCAGCATCGCGAGTGCGATCGTCAACGTCATGCGGGCCAGCCTGAATTCATGCCGCCTCCACCATGCTGACGGCCGCTTCCATGTCCACCGCCACGATGCGCGACACGCCCTGCTCCTGCATGGTCACGCCAATCAGCTGCTCGGCCATTTCCATCGCGATCTTGTTGTGCGAGATGAACAGGAACTGGGTGCCCTTCGACATCTCGCTGACCAGCTTGGCATAGCGCTCGGTGTTGGCGTCGTCCAGCGGCGCGTCCACCTCGTCCAGCAGGCAGAACGGCGCCGGGTTCAGCAGGAAGATCGCGAACACCAGCGCGATCGCGGTCAACGCCTTCTCGCCGCCCGACAGCAGGTGGATGGTCGAGTTTTTCTTGCCCGGCGGCTGGGCCATCACCTGCACGCCGGCGTCGAGCACCTCGTCGCCGGTCATGATCAGCCTGGCCTGGCCGCCGCCGAAGAGACTGGGGAACATGCGGCCGAAGCCTTCGTTGACCTGGTTGAACGTGGTCATCAGCAGGTCGCGCGTTTCCAGGTCGATCTTGTGGATCGCGTCTTCCAGCGTGTTGATCGCGTCGTTCAGGTCGGCGTTCTGCGCGTCGAGGAAGGTCTTGCGCTCGCGCGCCGCCGTCAGCTCGTCCAGCGCGGCCAGGTTCACCGCGCCCAGCGCGGCCACCTCGCGGTTGATGCGGTCGATCTCGCCTTGCAGGCCCCAGAGCTTGACCTTGCCGTCTTCGATCGACTGGGCCAGCGCGGCCAGGTCGACTTCGGCGGCAGTCAGCTGTTCCATGTACTGCGCACCGCCCAGTTGCGCTGCCTGGGCTTCCAGCTGCAGCTTGGTGATCTGCTCGCGCAGAGGGTCCAGGCTGCGCTCGAACTGCAGGCGTTGCTCGTCCGCGGCGCGCAGCTTGGCCGACAGATCGTCATATTCGCTGCGGGTGGCGGCCAGCGCCTGCTCCTTGTCGAGCTTCACGGCCAGCGCGTCCTGCAGGCCGGCCTGGGCCGCCTGGTCGTTGAAGCTGCCGAGCTCGAGCTGTAGTTGCTCGCCCGCCTGGGCGTTGGCCTGTACCTGGGCGGCGGCGGTCTCGATCGCCCGCTGCAGTTCGCCGCGGCGCGCGGCCAGCGCCCGCGACTGGAACTGCGCTTCCTGCGCCTGGCGCTCGAGCGCGCGCAGTTGCTCGCGCGCGTCGGCCTGCCGGCGCTCGGCCTGGATCACGCCCTCTTCCAGCTCGGCGTGGCGCTCCTGCGTGTTGGCCAGCTGCATGTCCAGCTCTTCGAAGCGCGCCTCGCCGGTCACGCGGCGCTCGGACAGCTCTTCCATCTGGCCGTCGATCTCGGCCAACTCGTCTTCCAACTGGGTGCGGCGCGTCGAAGCGGCTTCGGCTTGCTGGCTGAGCTGCAACCACTGCACATGCAGCTGGTGCGCCTGGGTCTGCGTTTCGGCGGCCTCGCGGCGAGCGACGACCAGCCGCTGCGAGGCCTCGGTGTACGCCGCCTCGTGGCGAACCAGCTGCGTGCGCGCCTCGTCGGCGATCAGCGCCTGGGCCTTGCTCTGGCGCTCGAGGTTCTCGATCTCCTGCGCACGGGCCAGCATGCCGGCCTGCTCGGAATCGGGCGCATAGAAGGCAACCGCGAATTGCGACACCGCATGGCCCTCGCGGGTCATGATGACCTCGCCGTGGGTCAGCTGCGCGCGCTGGGCCAGCGCCTCGTCCAGACTGGAGGCTGTGTAGACGCCCTCCAGCCAGTCGTTCAGCAGTGCCTTCATGCCGGCGTCGGTCAAGCGCAGCAGCTCGGACAGGCGCGGCAGCGTCTGGTGGGTGTTGGCGATCGCCGCCTGCGGCAGCGAGTAGAACGCCAGCTTGGCGGGCGGTGCATCGGCGGCGAAGGCACGCACGATGTCCAGCCGGCCGACCGACAGCGCGTTCAACCGCTCGCGCAGCGCCGATTCGAGCGCCACCTCCCAACCAGGCTCGATGTGGATCTTGGTCCACAGGCCTTGCAAGCCATCGAGCCCGTGCTTGGACAACCAGGGCTTGAGCTTGCCTTCGGTCTGAACCTTTTCCTGCAGAGCGCGCAGCGCGTCCAGCCGCGCGGAAATGTCCGACTGCTTGGCGGACTCGCGATTGACCGTGTCGTGCTGCGTGCGGCGCTGCTCGTCGAGCAGCGGCACCTCTTCACTCAGCTCGTGCAGTCGGGCCTCGGCCTCGTCGCGCGCGGCGTCGGCGGTTTCGCTGTCTTGCTTCAGCGCGGCGAGACGGTCCATGTCCGGCGACGCAAGCCCCTGGCGCTCGGCGGCCAGCCGCTCGCGCCGGGTGCGCAGCGCGCGGCTCTGTTCGTCGATGTTGCGGCTCTCGGCGGCCAGCACCTGGATCTGCTGCTGCACCTGCACGACCAGGGTGCGCTGCTCGTTGGCCTTGGCTTGGGCGGCACGCACGCCGTCTTCGAACTGCGGCGCCGTCATGCTCTGCTCTTCGGCCTGCGCAGCGAGGATCTCGGCCTGCTCTTCGGCCGCGGCGATCTGCTCGGCGATGGTCTCGAGCTCGGCCTGGGCGTCGGACTCGCGCGATGCCCACTGCGCGTTCTGCGCCTGCAGGTCGGCCAGCCGGGCCTCGGCGCGCTGCCGGCCTTCGACCACGTAGCGGATGCGCTCTTCGAGCCGGCTCACCTCGAGCTGGGCCTGGGCGAGGTCACCCTGCTTCAGGTGCAGCGCGTCGGACGCGGCGTAGTGCGCCTGGCGCACCGTCTCGAGCTCGGCCTCGACGTGGCGCAGCTCGGCTAGGCGCGCCTCCAGCGCGTTGGTGGCCTCCAGCGAGGCCAGCTTGACCCGCTCTTCCTCGGCCGCGGCGTCGCGGTGCTTGAGGAACCAGAGCTGGTGCAGCTTGAGCGTGCCCTGCTCCTGCAGGCCACGGTACTGCGACGCGACCTCGGCCTGGCGTTCCAGCTTGTCGAGGTTGGCGTTCAGCTCGCGCAGGATGTCTTCGACACGCGTGAGGTTTTCGCGCGTGTCCTTCAGCCGGTTCTCGGTTTCGCGGCGGCGTTCCTTGTACTTGGACACGCCGGCGGCCTCTTCGAGGAACAGCCGCAGCTCCTCGGGCCGGGACTCGATGATGCGGCTGATCGTGCCCTGGCCGATGATGGCGTAGGCGCGCGGGCCCAGGCCGGTGCCGAGGAACACGTCCTGCACGTCGCGGCGGCGCACCGGCTGGTTGTTGATGAAGTAGCTGGACGTGCCGTCGCGCGTCAGCACCCGCTTGACGGCGATCTCGGCGTACTGGTTCCACGAGCCGCCGGCGCGGCCGTCCTCGTTGCTGAACACCAGCTCGACGCTGGCGCGGCTGGCCGGCTTGCGGTTGCCCGAGCCATTGAAGATCACGTCCTGCATGGACTCGCCACGCAGCTCGCTGGCCTTGGACTCGCCCAGCACCCAGCGCACCGCGTCCATGATGTTGGACTTGCCACAGCCGTTGGGGCCGACCACGCCGACCCGCTGGCCGGGCAGCTGGAAGGTGGTGGGCTCGGCGAAGGACTTGAAGCCGGACAGCTTGATCTGGTTGAGCCGCATGAAACGGGAAGCTACGGCGGGGCGCCTTCGGCGCAGTGCCGAGCCCTCGCTCTAAGTCATTGATTTAGTGGGGAAATTCGGCCAAGACCAGGCCACGAAAGTGGGCGGGATGATAGCATTCGCGCCATGGCACGCACCTCCCCTGAACCGAAGCAGCGGCCCATGCCGCCGAACCCGCCGAGCGCCCCGTCGAAGGAACTGCACGTGTTCCCCAACCCGGCGCCCGAGCGCGACTACGTGATCCAGTTCCAGATCCCCGAGTTCACCTGCCACTGCCCGCTGACCGGCCAGCCCGATTTCGCGCACTTCACCATCGACATGGTCTGCGACAAGCTGTGCATCGAGCTCAAGAGCCTCAAGATGTACATGTGGAGCTTTCGCAACGAGGGCGCGTTCCACGAGAAGGTGACCAACGACATCCTGACCAAGATCGTGTCGGTGACCAAGCCGCGCTATGCGCGCATCACCGCCAAGTGGTACGTGCGCGGCGGCATCTACACCAACGTGGTGGCCGAGCACCGCAAGAAGGGCTGGAAGCCGGCCCCCGCTGTCACCCTGCCGGCCCACGCCGCCGAGACCGGGCTGCGCGCCTAAGGCCACACATGGGTGCACTCGCCGGCCACCCGCCGTACCAGAAGTACGACGTGGCGGTGCGCCGCAGCCCGATCGACGGCTTCGGGGTCTTTGCGATCGAGCCGGTGCCGCGATGGCAGAAGATCGGCGAGGTGCGCGGCGAAAGCATCACCGTGGCCGAGGCGCGCCGCCGCGCAGCCACGCTGGAGCGCATCATGATCGTCGAGGTGTCGGCCAAGAAGGCGATCGACCTCGCCCGCTCGACCGACCCGATGCGCTTCACCAACCACAGCTGCCGCCCCAACGGCGAGCTGCGCGTCCAAGAGGGCCGCATCGAGTTCTATTCGCTGCGCGCCATCGAGCCCGGCGAGGAGATCACCGTGGACTACGGCGAGACCCACCACGAAGGCCGGCTGGCCTGCCGCTGCGGCGCACCGGGTTGCACGGGGCGCCTCTGATGGTCGGCCGCACCACGCCGGCCGCACCGCCCGAAGCCGAGATCGCCGGCTTCCTGGCGAAGTACACGCCCGAATTGCGGGCGCAGTTCAAGCAAACCCGGGCCCGGCTGCGGCAGCACTTTCCGCGCGGCTACGAGCTGGTCTACGACAACTACAACGCGCTGGCGATCGGCTACTCGCCGGCCGAGGGCGCCTCGCAGGCTGTGGTCTCGATCGCGGGCTACCCGCGCTGGGTGTCGCTGTTCTTCCTCCAGGGCAAGGGCCTGCCCGACCCCACCCAGCGCCTGCAAGGCACGGGCAGCAGGGTGCGCAGCATCCGGCTCGCTTCGCCCGCCACGCTGGACGAGCCCGACGTGCGGGCGTTGCTCGCGCTGGCCCTGGGGCCGCACGCGCCGGCCTTCGCAGCAGCGCCAGGGCTGACCACCGTCGTCAAGTCCGTGTCGGCCAAGCAACGGTCACGCCGGCCCTGAGCCTGCCAGGCCCCGGCTTCATTGGCCGGGACGGGACCTGCCGCTACACTTGGTAACGCGCATCTTCACCGACATGGTGTGCGACTCGAAATCCAAGGAGACAGCATGTACAGAGCAGCGCTGGTTCGGGAGTACCAAGAGTCCAAGATCGAAAACGAGCCCATCCTCGGGCCCGTGCTGGCGATGCCGGATGGCCGCCTGCAACCGCTGAGCTTCGTCGAACGTCTGCAGCTGAAGCTGGGACTGACCAACGCCAAGTTGCTAGAAGCGCGCTACTTCAAGCCCGCCAACGGTTGATTCCCGCTAGCCGGCGCCGCGCCGGCGCTAGATGGGCAGCGGCTCTCCCAGCCACTCGCGCAGCAGCCGCTCCAGCGCCTGCGGGTCGATCGGCTTGGCCAGGTGGGCGTTCATGCCGGCGTCCAGGCAGCGCTGGCGGTCGTCTTCGTAGACGTTGGCCGTCATCGCGATGATCGGCGTACCGCCGTGCAAGGGCAGGCGGCGGATGCGTCGCGTCGCCTCCAGCCCGTCCATCAAGGGCATGTGCATGTCCATCAGCACCAGCGGGTAGGACTTCGACTGCGCCATGGCCACGGCCACCGCGCCGTCGCCCGCCAGCTCGACAGCCAGACCGTGGCGTGCCAGCAGGGCTTGGATCACCTCCTGGTTGACCGCGTTGTCCTCGACCACCAGCACGGGGCCGGGCGTGCGCCAGTGCGGCAGGCGGCTCGGCCTGGAGGCGGCGGATGACGACGGGCCCTCTTCGGCCACCAGCCGCTGCAGCGGCACCAGGACCCAGAAACGGCTCCCCTGGCCCGGTTGGCTGGCGACGCCTATCTGCCCACCCATCAGCTGACACAGCTCGCGGCTGATCGTCAGCCCCAGGCCGCTGCCGCCGAAACGCCGCGTCGTGGATGCGTCGGCCTGCTCGAAAGCATCGAACACGCGGGCCTGCTGCTCGGCGGTCAGGCCGATGCCGGTGTCGCTGACCTCGAAACGCAGCCACAGTCGTTCCCCATCGTCGCGCGCAGGAGTCACCGACAAGTGCACCTCGCCTTGCTGGGTGAACTTGACCGCGTTGCCGAGAAAGTTCAGCAGCACCTGGCCCAGGCGCCGCTCGTCGCCCAGCAGGCGCACCGGCAGCGATGGGTCCAGCGTGTGCGCCAGCCGCAAGCCCTTGCTGCGGGCCGCCGCCTCGATCATGCCGAGCATGCGTGTGGCCAACGCCGGCAGGTCGAAGGCCACGGTTTCCAGCGACAGCTTGCCGGCTTCGATGCGTGACAGATCCAGCACGTCGTTGATCAGGCCCATCAGGTGCTGGGCCGCGTCGCCCACGCGTTTCAGGCGCTCGCGCTGCGCCGGCTCGTGGCTGTCGTCGTGCAGCAGTTGGGTGAGCCCGATCACCGCGTTCATCGGCGTGCGGATCTCGTGGCTCATGTTGGCCAGGAAGGCGCTCTTGGCCCGGTTGGCCGCCTCGGCCGCCTCCTTGGCCGTGGCCAGGTCGGCGGTGCGCTCGCTCACCTGGCGCTCCAGGTCCTGGTTGGCGTGCTGCAGCCGGGCCTCGCTGTCGCGCAGTGCCGCCTCGGCCGCGCGGCGTTGCGCCAGTTCGTCGGACAGCGACTGCACGGTCTGCGCCAGCCGCTCGTTCATGTTGTTGAACGACGCGCCCAGGCGGCGGAACTCCTCGGTGCCGCGCACGTCCACACGGCGGCCCAGGTCGCCAGCAGCGATGCCTTCGGCCACCTCGCTCAGGCGCACGATGGGCCGCGAGAGGATGGCCGCGATCAGCCACACCGCGCCCATGCCCAGCACCGCCAGCATGGCCAGGAAGCTGATCCAGCCCTTGCGCAGCGCAGCCAGCGGCGCCTCGAACTGCGCCTTGGGCTCGTAGACCATGACCCGCCACGGCGTGCCGGGCACCGCCTGCACATGGCCATGCCACTGGCGCTCGGCCCAGGCGGGCTCCTGGGCCTCGGGCGACGCGCTGACGTGGAAGCCTGGCGGCAGCTTGTCTTGCCCGGCCAGGCGCGAGTCGGTGGCGGCGAACAGCCGGCCCTCGACGTCGAAGACGATGCCCTGCACGTCACCGTGGGCGCTCAGGCTGTCGGCCAGCACCTGGCCCAGCAGGCCAGGCTCCAGCCGCATGCGCAGCACCCCCAGCACGGCGCCGTCGCGCTTGACCGGTGCCACGGCAAACAAACCCTTGCGCGCGTTCCAGCCCGGCGCCAGCGGGCCCAGCAGCAGCGGGTAGCGAAGCGCCAGCACCTGCCGGGTGTAAGGCTCGTCGGCCTCGTTGCGCCCCA
>JBGAGZ010000022.1:0-69334 GCA_044226465.1 Burkholderiaceae bacterium
TGAAGTGCGACCTGCCCCGCCTGAGCCCCGTGACCCTGCAGAAATCGTGAGCCCCTACGCAGCGTGCCGGCCAAGCCGGATCCGCGCAAATTCCTTGGTTCGGTTGGCGGCATGCGTCGCGCTCACCGGGTTGACCCTGGCGGGCTGCCAGCGTGCACCTGAGCCGGTCAAGTTCATCGCCGAAGGCAAGCCCGCCACGCTGTCCGAGTGGCACGTGGTCGAGTCCGACGGCCACCGGCTGCGGCTGAACACCGGCGTGCTGCCCTACGACCTGAACACGCCGCTGTTCAGCGACTACGCGCACAAGCTGCGCACGGTGTGGATGCCCGCCGGCCAGGCGGCGGCCTACCGCGACAAGGACGCCTTCGACTTCCCCGTCGGCAGCATCATCACCAAGACCTTCTACTACCCCAAGGTCGACGGTGCGCCCGCCGGCACGCCGCAGGTGCGGCAGACCTACGCCACCGACGAAGCCTCGCTCGTCGACGGCCTGGACCTGGCCAAGGTGCGCCTGATCGAGACCCGCGTGCTGGTGCGCCGCACCGACGGTTGACCGCCTGCCCGCCGTGTGGAACGCCGAGTTGGTGACCGAGGCGCGACGCGCGCGCGGCGCGCCGAGCGCATCGGCGACCAGGAAGGCGCTGGAGCTGGTCGATGACGCCGGCCGCCACCAGGCCTTCACCTACGTGGTGCCCAACGAGAACCAGTGCGCGTCCTGCCACGTGGTGGACCTGGAAGAGCAAGGCTTCACACCCATCGGCCCCAAGGCCCGGCACCTCAACCGGGAGCTGCGCTATGCCGACGGCATGAACCAGCTACGTTCGCTGGGCCCAGGCCGGCTACCTGGGCGGCGTGCCCGAGCATGCCAGCTGGGCCGACCTGCCACGCGCCGCCAACTGGCGCGACGAGCAGGCGCCGCTGGCCGAGCGCGCCCGGGCCTACCTGGACATCAACTGCGCCCACTGCCACCGCCGGGGCCACCGCCAGCAACATCGCGCTGCGCTTGACGCCTTCTGCCCCGCTGGACTGGAACATACCTGTGCAAGCCGCCGGTGGCCGCAGGGCAAGGGCACGGGCGACCGGTTGTCGGCATCGTGCCGGGCCAGCCGGACGCATCCATCGCCCTTCGGCCTGGGCAGTACCGAGGGCGGCGTGATGATGCCTGAGCTCGCCGCAGCACGGTGCACGAAGAAGGCTTCTGCGCCTGGTGCGCCAATGGATAGCCCTCGCCGGGCCGTTGCCAGACCCGACTGAAGCGACACGACCACACCCTGACGATCTGGAGGAGACCCACCATGGCACGCCGCACTCTGAACCTGCTTGGCCTCACCCCCACGGCGCCGCGGCCACGCCGGCCGCCCTCACCGGCCTGGCCGGCTCTGCCTGGGGCCAGGCCGCGCCAGACACCGCCAAGCCGGCGGCCGAGGCGAGGCCGGCCGAAGCCGTGCAGGTGATCGAGGTCACGGCCCAGGGCCGCAAGCAGGAAGTGCTGCAGGTGCCGATCGCGATCCAGACCATGAGCCCCGAGCAGATCGCCAAGGTCGGCGCCGTGAACATCGCCGAGATCAGCAGCTTCGTGCCCGGCCTGCAGATCGACGCCACCGAGCCCACCCAGCCCAACTTCACACTGCGCGGCCTGGGCACGGCGGACTTCGGCATCGGCACCGACTCGCCGGTGGGCGTGTACGTGAACGGCATCTACACCGGCAAGACCGGCGGCGCGATGCTGAACTTCAACGACATCAAGCGCGTGGAAGTGCTCAAGGGCCCGCAAGGCACGCTGTTCGGCCGCAACAGCGCCGGCGGCGCGATCTCGATCGTCACCAACGACCCGAGCGACAAGTTCGAGGCCAGCGGCCTGCTGCGCATGGGCAACCAGTCCACGCTGCACACCGAGGCCATGGTCAACCAGCCGATCAGCGAGCAGCTGGCGCTGCGCTTTTCGGCCGTGACCCAGCGCCGCGAGGGCTGGACGACCAACGTCACCACCGGCCAGCGCGCCGCGCAGGACAACGCCTGGGGCGCGCGCCTGTCGTTGGGCTGGAACCCGGCCTCTGAAACCAGCGTGGTGGCGAGCTGGGAACACGAAGACCTGGACCAGCGCCCGCGGCCGGTGTGGGCCGTGGTGCCGGCGACGCCGGTGTTCCCTTATGACGAGAACGGCAACCTCGACACCTCGGGCTTCGTCGACCCGCGCAAGCAGCCGCTGCGCAGCGACGTGAAGAACGGCCGCGAGAACCGGCTGTTCGACGGGCTCACGCTGCGGGTCGAGCACGACTTCGGCGCGGCCACCTTCAGCAGCCTGACTGGCTGGCGCCACTTCAAGACCGAGAACCTGCAGGACAACGACGGCACCGCCAACATCGCCTCGCAAGTGCACACCGGCAACTTCGAGACCAGCACCAGCTGGCAACAGGAGTTCCGCCTGGCCGGCAACACCAGCCTGGCCGACTGGCTGGTCGGCGCCAGCTTCTCGGGCGAAACCGCCAAGCAGACCAGCCAGCTCAACACCACCACCAATTCGCTGGACACGCTGCTGACACCGCTGTACGGCGTGGCGCCCTTCCTCACCTTCGACCGCATCGCCCTGCTGGCCGGCGTGCCCGGCATCCACATGCTGGGGCAGGACTGGCAGGAGGGTATGAACAACACCGGCGACTTCAAGGCCGCCGCCCTGTTCGGCGACGTGATCTGGCACCTGAACCCGACCACCAACCTGACCACCGGCGTGCGCTTCACCCGCGACGAGAAGAAGTTCAGCTGGTACAACCCGCTGCACTCGGCCCCCGGGCTGACGCCGCAGCTGGCGGTGTTCTCGCCAGAGTTCTTTGCCCAGCTCGTGGCGGCCGGTGCGCTGGACGAAGCCACGGCCGGCCAGCTCAGCGCACTGGCGCAAGGGCTGCAATATGGCAACATCGAGTTCACCAACCCCGAGTGGGCGGCCGCGCCGGTCTACACCAAGCAGAGCTGGAACAACGTCAGCCCCCGCCTGCTGCTGGACCACCACCTGGACAAGGACACCATGGTCTACGGCTCGGTGAGCCGAGGCTACCAGGCCGGCGGCTTCAACTCGGTCAGCACCGAGGCCAACGGCGGCCGCTTCGACCCCGAGACCGTCACCAACTACGAACTGGGCATCAAGGGCCGGCTGGGCGGCAGCGGCTTCAGCTACGGCGTGTCGCTGTTCCACTACCTGTTCAAGAACCTGCAGTCGATCACGCTGGACCAGACGCCCCAGATCCCGATCTACGTGGTGACGGTGAGCGACGTGCAGGCCACAGGCGCCGACCTGGAGGCCAACTGGCAGTTGTCCAAGGATTTCCGCGTCTTCGGTTCGGCCGAGATCATCGACCAGACCTACAAGGCCCAGCACAACCTGGCCACCGGCGCCAAGGACCTGACCGGCCAGCCCTACGGCACGCCGACAACCTCGCTGACGGCCGGCTTCGACCTGCAGTGGCCGCTGGCCAACGGCCTGGCCAGCTGGACCTTCCAGGGGTCCTACCTCGGCCCAACCCGTTGCAACGACGATTCGCAATCCCAGGGCAGCTGCCTGAAGGCGCCCACCTTCACGGTCGGTGAAGCCCGCCAGCGCTTCGACACCCGCGTGGGCTGGGACGCGCCTTCCAAGCAATGGGGCCTGGGCCTGGTCGTCAACAACCTGTTCGACAAGCAGTACGTCAACTTCCTCAGCAACCTGTCGGCCCCTGTCGGCTCGCCCTACTACGCCGGCCTGACCGAGCCGCGCCGCATCCTGCTGGAATTCAAGGCCAAGCTCTGAACGATAATCGCGGCCCAACCTACCGCAGGAAGCGTGGCCGAGCGGTTTAAGGCACCGGTCTTGAAAACCGGCGACGGTTCATCCCGTCCGTGAGTTCGAATCTCACCGCTTCCGCCAGCCGGCCACACTGCACGTGGCATCGGCCCGGCTGCGGCCAGAGAGGCCGCCGACCGAATGGCGCCAGGCCTTTGCCGGGCGTCCCGCATCGCTATCATCGATGCAAGCCCACGTGGAGAAGCGGCATGGCCACTGCAACACCTCGCACACCCCAGGACGGAGACCGCTGCACCGTCGTCGGCGGGGCCCATTCCGGAAAGTCCGGTGTCGTTCGAGACGTCCACACGAGCAAAACAGGCCACGTCACGGTCACGGTGGTGCAGGCGGACGGTGAGAGATTCAAGACGCTCGCCCGAAACGTTGCCGTGCAGCAAGACGCTGCCCAATAGGCTCGCCGGCTGCGCCCACGGCCACGGGAGGACCGCGCATGGAAGCCAAGGAACTGGGGGATCGTCTGCAGGCGGAGTACCTGCACCTGCAGAAGGTGATCGAGGACTTCGACGGGCGCGTCGTCACGATCAAGGCATGGAGCGTTTCTTTCAGCCTCGTCGCCTTCCTCGGGGCCTTTGCCACCCACACCGACCGTGCCTTGCTGGTGGCCAGCTTCAGCGCCTTGCTGTTCTGGTTCATCGAAGGCTACTGGAAGCGATTCCAGTTCGTCTACTACCGGCGCAGCGACGACATCGAAAAGTACTTCCGGGGCGAGGTGACGTCCATCCACCCCCTTCAGATCGGGACGAGCTGGCAGGTGGCGTGGAAGGAGCGGCGCCTGCACAGCCTGGTGCGCATCCTCGCCTGGCCCAACGTCTGGCTGCCCCATGCGGTGATCGCGTTGGCGGGCGTGGTGCTGTTCGTTCTTTCCCAGAAGCGGGTGATCCAGATCTAGCCTGCCGCCGGGTGTCATCATCGCGACGAGCGGCCCGGGCTCTGCCCCACCCAAGCTCAACTCCACGGAAGCACGCATGACCGTTGACGCCAGAGCCACGCGCCAGCCCATGAGGCCCTGCCCGCTGTCGATTCTGCCGATCCACCGGCAGTTCGTCCTGATGCTCTTGGCAGCGGCCGGCCTGGCTTCCGTGCAGGCCGCAGAGGCGCCGTTCACCTGGCCCCATGGGGCCAAGGCCGCGGTCAGCCTGGCCTATGACGACGCGCTGGACAGCCAGCTCGACAACGCCATCCCGGCGCTGGACAAGGCGGGGCTGAAGGGCAGCTTCTACCTGACCCTGGGCAGCGCCACGGTCAAGCACCGCCTGGCCGACTGGCGTGCGGCCGCCGCCCATGGCCACGAGCTGGCCAACCACACGCTGTTCCACCAATGCTCGCGCACCCTGCCCGGCCACGAGTGGGTGACGCCCGAGCAGGACCTGGACACGACCGGCGCGCAGCGGCTGGCCGCACAGGTGCGTGTCGGCAACACGCTGCTGCAGGCGATCGACGGTCGCACCGACCGCACCTTCACCACGCCATGCGGCGACGTGCTGGCCCAGGGCGAGAACTACCTTCGGCTGATACAGGGCGATTTCGTGGCGATCAAGTCCGGCCCCGGTGGCGTGGTGACCGACATGGCCTTGCTCGACCCCTACGCCATCGGCGTGGCGGCGCCGTCGGGGGTCACCGGCCAGCAGTTGATCGACATCGTGCAGCGGGCAGCACGCGCGGGCACGATGGCCAACATCACCTTCCACGGCATTGGCGGCGACTACCTGACGGTGTCCGTGCAGGCCCACCAGGAGCTGCTGGACCACCTCGCCGCGCACCGCGACGAGTACTGGACGGACACCTTCCTCAACATCATGGCCTACGTCCGCGCGCGTCGCGCGGCGGCCGGAGAAACGGCCTCAGCGCGAGATGATTGAATTCTTGACCACCGGCTGCCCAGGCTTGGCCAGGATGAAGATGCCGGGCAAGCCATCGGTCTCGAAGGTGTCGCTGGGGTTGCCGATCAGCGTGGACTGGTTGATCGACATGGTGCCGGTCAGGTCGTTGCTGACGAAGAAGAACGCGCCGCCGCCTTCCTTGGCGTGGTTGTTCTCGATCCTGTTTCCGCACGAGCGCAGCGCGAAGGTGTTGCCGTCCTGGTAGATGGCCCCGCCGCTACCGCCGCCAGGGGTGCCGGGCCGTGCCGGGTTGGCGCCGTAGCCCACGGCCTGGTTGTAGGTGATCAGGCTGTTGTAGACGCTGACGCTGGTCACCAGGCTGCTGATGGCGCCGCCGTTGGAGCACACGTTGGCATTGAGCTCGCTGCCGCCGAAGGTGCTCTTGCTGACGTAGACAGGCACCTGGGGCGAGGTCTGGAACACGCGGATCGCCGCGCCACCCAGGTCGGGGCCGGTGGGCTCGCAGCTGTTGCGGAAGAAGCGCGCGTTGTTGACCTTGAGCCGCCCGCCGCGAACGAAGATGGCGCCACCGCCGTAGACATCGTCGCGGCCATAGGTCTGGCCGGTCGAGTTGCCGAGCAGGAACGCGATGTTCTGGACCGCCAGGTGGGGGTTGTCTTGCGTGTCGCAGTGGTTGCTCGTCCAGTGCTGCGCCGGGTCGCAGGTGTTCTGGTAGAGGATGCGGCGCGCACCGCCGCCACTGAGCGTGACCTTGTTGCCGCCGTCGATCACCACGTCGGGCCGATCGTTGAAGACCTTGGCGGTCTCCTTCAGCGTGATGGTGATCGGGTCGGGCCCGCAGTTGAAGGTGATGACACCGCCCTTGGCGACCGCGGCGACGAACGCTGCCGAGGTGCAGCTCGCGGGCGTGCCGGTGCCGACCACGGTGGCCGGGTTGGCGATGCTTTCCGGCTGAGCCGCAGCCGGGATGGTGCAATGGCCGTCCGGGTTGCCTGCGGCCACGGCCGCACCGGCCATCGCCAGGGCGCACAGCGCGGTTGCCGAAGAAGACACGGGCGTGCCCGGGCGCAGAAGATGGCGTTGAAACTGGATCATGAGACTTGGCGCGAAAGAAGAACCCAAACCGCGCCACGATAGGGCACGCGGCGACACCGCCTGTGTGTGCATGTCACCAGCGGGCGCCGTACACCAACAACCTGAAGCACCTGGACAAGATCACCCCGTATTTCCATCGATTCGTTCACGCAGCGCCATCGCGGCCGCAGGGGCTTTTTCCTTGGCGCCGCTGATGAAGAACATGAAGACATCGCGTGGCGACGTGACCGCAGGTGCCGGCTCGACGCGCGGCAGCCCGGTTGGCTCGGCACCGCTGCGCCAGGCCCTGGCGCAAGCGGCGAGCCCGTCCAGCACCTGAGGCGTGCAGCCCAGCGGCAGGCTGGCGTCGGTGCGCATCATGCGGGTGTAGACGAAGTCGCCGGTCAGGTCGGGAATGGGCGGGTAGTCGTCGGAATCGGTGAACACCGTGGCGGCCCCGTAGCGGCGTGCCAGCGCCAGGTACTCGGCCGAGCGGAAGCTGTCGTGCCGCACGTCCAGCGCATGCCGCAATGGCTGCCCACCCACTTCGGCAGGCAGCAGCTTCAGGAAGGCCTCGAAGTCGACCGGGTCGAAGCGCTTGGTGGGCGCGAACTGCCAGACGATGGGCCCCAGCTTGTGGCGCAGCTCGGCGATGCCGCTGCCCACGAACATCTCGATCGACGGGCCGGCTTCCGCCAGCACGCGCCGGTTGGTGGCAAAGCGCGAGGCCTTGAGCGAGAACACGAAGTCGTCCGGCGTCTCGTCGCGCCACTTGGCGAAGGTGGCGGGCTTCTGCGAGCTGTAGTAGGTGCCGTTGACCTCGATGGCGCTCAGGCGGCGGCTGGCGTATTCCAGCTCGCGGTGTTGCGGCAGGTCGGCCGGGTAGAAGTTGTTGCGCCAAGGTTCGAAGGTCCAGCCGCCGATGCCCACGCGGATGGTGGCCGGCTGGTCCAGGGTGGCGGTGTTCATGTCGGGCAGGCCTCGTGGGTGTCGCGGACGAGCCGCGAGCATACCCAGCCGCCGGGGCTTCAGCCAGCCGCCGTCAGCGGGTCAGCACGTGGTTGCGCAGCAGCTCGTCGCGCGTCGGGAACCACATCGAGCCGGCCGGCGTGCGGCGCACGCGCTCGATGAAGGCCGCGCCCAGGCCGGCCGCGCGGTAGACCGCCATCAGCACCTGCGCGTCGACCCAGCGTTCATCGTCCACCCCGGCGAACTGGGGGCGGTGGAAGCCAATGCGGGCGCCCGCCGCGGCACTGCGCTCGCGCCCGGCCAGCAGCAGCACCGTGCAGGCGCTGGCGCAGTCGCCGTCGGCATGGGTGCGCAAGCCGCGTTGCTGGATCTCGCGGGCGATGGCCCGGGCCTCGAAGAGCCGGCCGCCCGGGGACACCAGGCGCACTTGGGTCAACCCCGGCGCTTCTTGCAGGGCCTCGCGCACCACGGCGGCCGAGCCGGCGCCGAGCGTGCCTTGAATCACCAGGCTGCGGCCGCCATCGGCCAGGTGGGCCCGGACCACAGGCACCGGGTCCTGCCCGAGCGCGATGCGCCCCATCTCGACCACCTGGCCGCCCTCGTGGCGCGCGGCCAGCAGGACCAGGGTCGCTGCCCCGCACAGGACGACGCCCAGCTTGACCACCCACGCGCCACGGGCCGCCGACAGGCACTGGCTCGCCACGCGCCAGGCGCCCGCCTTGCAGCAGGCGACCGCGAGCAGGGTGAATGCACCGGCCGCCAGGTGCCAACCCGCGGACGCGCGCAGGCTGGCTGCGCCGTCCGCCGCACGGCCGGCCGCCAAGCCCAGCAGCAGCAAGGGCAACGCGCGCGCAAGCCAGACCACGGCGCCGTGGGCGTCGGGGCTCGATCGTGCGGGTGCGCGCGGGGTCATGGGGGCTCTTTCCTTCCCACCGATGCTAGGAAGGCGGCCCGGCAGCAAGCGGGGGAGGAAGCCGGGTGAAACGCCCCTTTTCGGGGCTTGGTGTTTTCCCGCGCAGGCGCCGAAACCCGATTGACGGAGGGCCGCGCCTGCCTAGACTGACCGTTCGAACCCTTGAACCGGGTTCAGCCTATCGAACCTTGCCGAACCCATGGTTGCTGCGCCCGCCACCGCACACGCCCCCGCCCGCCCGGCCGCCAAGCCGGCAGCCCTGGTGCCGGCCGTGGCCCGTGCCGTGGCGGTGATGGACCTCCTGGCCCGCCAGCGCGAGCCGCTGACCATGGCCCACCTGGCCAGCACGCTGGCCCTGCCCAAGAGCAGCGTGCACGGCCTGTGCAACACCTTGCTGAGCTACGGCTACCTGCGCCGGGCCGACAACGGCGCCTTGCAGATCGGCCCGAGCGTGATGAGCCTGGCCGAGGCCTTCGTCGCCAGCACCAACGTGGCCGGCGAATTCGACGCGCTGTGGCGCGACGGCGGCCCAGCCCCCGAAGAAACGCTGATCCTGTCGGTGCTCAATGGCGCCGAGGTGGTCTACGTGGCGGTGCGCAATGGCTCGCGGCCGCTGGGCCTGGGCTTCACCATCGGCATGCGCCTGCCCGCCCATCTGGCCGCCACCGGCAAGGCCATGCTGGCCCACCTGCCAGCGCCCCAGCTGCGCGCCTTGTACCCCGGCCGCGGCGCCCTGCCCCGCCTCACGGACCACGGCCCCGGCACCGTCCCGGCCTTGATGGACGAGCTGGCCGCTTGCCGCGCCCAGGGCTACAGCATCGACGACGAGGGCATCCGCGAAGGCGTGGTGGCGCTGGCGGCGCCGATCTTCGACGTGTCCGGCCAGCCGGTGGCGGGCCTGGGCGTGTGCCTGAACAAGGCGGTGCTCAACGCCGAACAGATGGACCGGCAGCGCGAGCTGGTGCTGCGGGCGGCGCGCACGCTGTCGCAGCGGCTGGGCGCACGGGCGCAGGAGGCCTGATGAGCGAGTCCACGAACAACAACGACCACATCCTCGAGACGCAGGACCTGACCAAGGAGTTCAAGGGCTTCGTCGCGGTCAGCAAGGTCAACCTGCGCGTGCGTCGCGGCCACATCCATGCGCTGATCGGGCCGAACGGCGCCGGCAAGACGACCTGCTTCAACCTGCTGACCAAGTTCCTCACGCCGACCTCGGGCCGCATTCTCTTCGACGGGCAAGACATCACCGGCGAGGCACCCGCCCACATCGCCCGCCGCGGCGTGATCCGCTCGTTCCAGATCTCGGCCGTGTTCCCGCACCTGAGCGTGCTCGAGAACGTGCGCGTCGCGCTGCAGCGGCAGCTGGGCACCTCGTTTCACTTCTGGCGCAGCGAGCGCACGCTGCACCGCCTGAACGACCGTGCGATGGAGCTGCTGGCCGCGGTGGACCTGTCGACCTACGCCGACCACACGGCCGTGTCGCTGGCCTATGGCCGCAAGCGCGCGCTCGAGATCGCCACCACGCTGGCCATGGACCCGAAGCTGATGCTGCTGGACGAGCCCACCCAGGGCATGGGCCTGGAGGACGTGGACCGCATCCGCCAGCTGATCAAGAAGGTCGCGGCCGACCGCACGGTGCTGATGGTGGAGCACAACATGAGCGTGGTGGCCAGCATCGCCGACACCATCACGGTGCTGCAGCGTGGCGCCACGCTCGCCGAGGGGCCCTACGAACAGGTGTCGAAGAACCGCGCGGTGATCGAGGCCTACATGGGCAGCGCCAGCGTGGAATTGAAAGGTGCGCACTGATGGCCACCCCCTTCCTTGAGGTGAAGAGCCTGCAGGCCTGGTACGGCGAGTCGCACATCCTGCACGGCGTGGACTTCCATGTCGACGAGGGCGAGGTGGTCACGCTGCTGGGCCGCAACGGCGCCGGCCGCACCACCACGCTGCGCGCCATCATGGGCCTGACCGGCTCGCGCAAGGGTTCTGTCAAGGTGCACGGCACCGAGACCATCGGCCTGGCCACCCACCGCATCGCGCGGCTGGGCATCGGCTACTGCCCGGAAGAGCGCGGCATCTTCTCCAGCCTGTCGGCCGAAGAGAACCTGATGCTGCCACCGGTGCTGGCCCCGGGCGGCATGGCGGTCGAGCAGATCTACGCCATGTTCCCCAACCTGAAGGAGCGTGCTGCCAGCCAGGGCACGCGCCTGTCGGGCGGCGAGCAGCAGATGCTGGCGGTGGCGCGCATCCTGCGCACCGGGGCCAAGCTGCTGCTGCTGGACGAGATCTCGGAAGGCCTGGCCCCGGTCATCGTGCAGAAGCTGGCCGAGATGGTCGTCGCGCTGCGCGCCCAGGGCTACACCATCGTCATGGTGGAGCAGAACTTCCGCTTTGCCGCCCCGCTGGCCGACCGCTTCCTGGTCATGGAGCATGGCCAGGTCATCCAGCAGTTCACCCAGGCCGAGCTGCCCTCGCGCATCGAGCGGCTGCACGAATACCTCGGCGTCTAGGGCCGCAAGCCCGGCGCCATTCACTCACCCCCACGGAGACTCGCATGAAGCTGAAGAAGATTGCCGCCGCCTGCACCCTGGCCATCGCCGGCCTGGGCGCCACCACCGCCCAGGCCCAGGTTTCGGGGGACGTGATCAAGATCGGCATCATCACCGACATGGCCGGCCTGTACTCCGACATCGACGGCCCCGCCGGCGTCGAGGCCATCCGCATGGCCGTGGCCGACATGGGCAGCGCAGTGGCTGGCAAGAAGGTCGAGGTGATGTACGCCGACCACCAGAACAAGCCCGACGTGGCGGCCGCCAAGGCGCGCGAGTGGTTCGACACCCAGGGGGTGGACCTGCTGATCGGCGGCACCAACTCGGGCACCAGCCTGGCCATGGCCAAGGTGGCGGCCGAGAAGAAGAAGGTCTTCATCTCGATCGGCGCCGCCACCTCGGCGCTGACCAACGACCAGTGCAACCCCTACACCCTGCACTGGGCCTACGACACGGTCGCGCTGGCCAAGGGCACGGGCAACGCCGTGGTCAAGGCCGGCGGCAAGACCTGGTACTTCCTGACCGCCGACTACGCCTTCGGCGCGCAACTGCAGAACGACACCTCCGAGGTCGTGAAGGCCGCGGGCGGCACCATCGTCGGCTCGGTCAAGCACCCGCTGTCGGCGAGCGACTTTTCCTCGTTCCTGCTGCAGGCGCAGTCGAGCAAGGCGCAGATCCTGGGCCTGGCCAACGCCGGCGGCGACACGATCAACTCGATCAAGGCGGCCAACGAGTTCGGCATCACCAAGACCATGAAGCTGGCCGGCCTGCTGGTCTTCATCAACGACATCCACTCGCTGGGCCTGAAGACCACGCAGGGCATGTACCTGACCGACAGCTGGTACTGGAACCGCGACCCCGAGGCCCGCGCCTGGAGCCGCCGCTTCTTCGAGAAGATCAAGCGCATGCCCTCGTCGATCCAGGCCGGCGACTACTCCGCCACGCTGCAGTACCTGAACGCCGTGAAGGCCGCCAACAGCGACGACGCCGACAAGGTGCTGGGCCAGTTGCGCAAGATGAAGTTCAACGACATCTTCACCAAGGGCGGCTACATCCGCGGCGACGGCAGCATGATCCACGACATGTACCTGATGCAGGTGAAGACGCCAGAGACGTCCAACGAGCCCTGGGACTACTACAACGTGGTGCAGACCTTCAAGGGCGAGGAGGCCTGGACGACGAAGGCCGAAACGAAGTGCGCCGCCTGGAAGAACCAGTGATGCGCTGAAAGGCACACGCCGTGGAGATCTTTGGCATTCCCCTGCAGGCCTTCCTGGGCCAGCTGATGCTGGGCCTGGTGAACGGTTCGTTCTACGCCATGCTCAGCCTCGGGCTGGCCGTGATCTTCGGCCTGCTGGGGATCGTCAATTTCGCCCACGGCGCGCTTTACATGATCGGCGCCTACGTGGCCTGGTACGGGCTGGAGAACTTCGGCCTGAACTACTGGGCTGCGCTGGTCGTGGCGCCGCTGGTGGTGGGCGCGCTGGGCGTGGTGATCGAGCGCACCCTGCTCAAGCAGCTGTACAAGATCGACCCGATCTACGGCCTGCTGCTGACCTTCGGCCTGGCGCTGATCGCCGAGGGTGTGTTCCGCGACCAGTTCGGCGTGTCGGGTCAAAGCTACTCGGTGCCCGAGGCGTTGCAGGGCGCCACCAACCTGGGCTTCATGATCCTGCCCAACTACCGGGCCTGGGTGATCGTGGCCTCGCTGCTGGTGTGCTTCGGCACGTGGTTCGTCATCGAGCGCACGCGGCTCGGCTCCTACCTGCGCGCGGGTACCGAGAACCCGGCGCTGGTGCAGGCCTTCGGCATCAACGTGCCGGTGATGGTGATGCTCACCTACGCCGCCGGCGCCGGCCTGGCGGCGATGGCCGGGGTGCTGGCCGCGCCGGTGATACAGATCACGCCGCTGATGGGCAGCAACCTGATCATCGTGGTCTTCGCGGTGGTGGTCATCGGCGGCATGGGCTCGATCCTGGGCTCCATCCTCACCGGGCTGGTGCTCGGCATCGTCGAAGGGCTGACCAAGGTGTTCTACCCCGAGGCCTCGAACATCGTGGTGTTCGTGATCATGGCCATCGTGCTGATGATCCGGCCGGCCGGCCTGTTCGGGAAGGAAAAGTGATGGACAGCGTGAAACGCGCGCGCATCGCCTGGGGCGTGGGCCTGGCCCTGCTGGTCGTGGCGCCCTTCGCGGGCGTGTACCCGATCTTCATGATGAACGCGCTGTGCTTCGCGATCTTCGCCTGCGCATTCAACCTGCTGCTGGGTTTCACCGGCCTGCTGTCGTTCGGCCACGCGGCCTACCTGAGTGCGGCGGCCTACACCACCGGCTGGCTGGTGCGCAGCGCGGGCTGGCCGCCCGAGTTGGGCCTGCTGGCCGGCGTGGCGGTCTCCGCGGCGGTCGGCTTGGTGGTGGGGCTGATCGCCATCCGGCGGCAAGGCATCTACTTCGCGATGATCACGCTGGCGATGGCGCAGATGGTGTACTTCGTCTTCCTGCAGGCGCCATTCACCGGCGGCGAGGACGGCCTGCAGGGCGTGCCGCGCGGCCAGCTCTTCGGCGTGCTGCCGCTGGCCAACGACCTGGCGATGTACTTCGTGGTGCTGGCGGTCTTCGTCGCGGTGTTCCTGTTCGTGATCCGCATCGTGCACTCGCCCTACGGCCAGGTGCTCAAGGCGATCCGCGAGAACGAGCCGCGCGCGGTCTCGCTGGGCTACAACGTCGACCGCTACAAGCTGCTGGCCTTCGTGCTGTCCACCGCGCTGGCCGGGCTGGCCGGCTCGCTGAAGTCCCTGGTGCTGGGCTTTGCCACGCTGTCCGACGCGCACTGGTCGCTGTCCGGCGAGGTGGTGCTGATGACACTGCTGGGCGGCATGGGCACCTTCGCCGGCCCGGTGGTCGGCGCCTTCACCATCATCGGGCTGCAGAACTTCCTGGCCGACCGGGTCGGCTCCTGGGTCACGGTGATCATCGGTGCGATCTTCGTGGTCTGCGTCGTCGCCTTCCGCCGCGGCTTCGTCGGCGAGCTGCTCGCCTGGCAGCAGCGGCGCAAGCCCTGACGCCTCGCGCTAGCTGACGCAAGTCCGGTTCTTGCCGGTCCGCTTGGCCTCGTAGAGGGCCTCGTCGGCGCGCTCCAGGGCGTCTTCGATCTTCTCGCCCAGGCGGTAGGGCGTGACGCCGGCCGAGAAGGTGACGAAGACCTCCTTGCCGTCGTGCATGAAGAGGCTGGCGGTCAACTCGCGCTGCAGCCGCGTCAGCACCTTGGCCCCCTCCTCCACCGGCGTCGCCGGCAGCAGCACGACGAACTCCTCGCCGCCGAAGCGGGCCACCACATCCACCGGCCGCAGGGACTTGCGCACATGCTGGGCCAGGGCCACCAGCGCCTGGTCGCCGGCAGCATGGCCCAGGCTGTCGTTCAGGCGCTTGAAGTTGTCGATGTCCAGCAGGCCGACGGCCAACGGCCCGCCGTCGCGCTCCAGCCGCGCCTTTTCGGCGTCGAAGGCCTGCATCAGGCCACGGCGGTTCGCCACCTGGGTCAGCACGTCGGTGCCCACTTCGTCGGACAGGCGGCGCAACTCCGCTTCGAGAGAGCGCACCTGCTGCTCCAGCTCGGTTGCCTTCTGGTGCTCGCCGGCCAGGCGTTCGCGGGTGCTGGCCACCAGGCCGTGCACGGCCCGGCTTTCTTCCACCATCTCGCGCACCACGCCGGCCAGCGATTCCAGCGAGTCCGCGCGCTCGATGGTCTCGGCGTAGCGCAGCATGCCGTCGCTCAAGCGGCCGGTGTGCTGGTCCAGCTCACCCAACTCGGCCAGCATGCGGTGGATCAGCTCCTTCAGCGCATCGCGCGCCTTGTCGCGGTCGCCGCGCAGGTCGCGCTGGCGCAGCCGGGCCTGGGCCAGCAGCTGGCTGGCGGACTGCACCGCCCGCGCGCTGGGCGGCCCGGCCAGGCGCTCGCGCAGGCTGGCCACCTGGCCCTGCACCCAGCTGTCGTTCTCGGCCAGCTCGACCAGGCCCTCGGTCAACTCGCGGCTGAAGGCATGGACCTGGTCCAGCAGGTGGTGGCGATGGGCCAGCAGGCGCCGGGCGCGCTGGCACAAGGCCTCGGTCTCGGCGGCCAGGGCCGGCGTGGCGCCCTCGGCCGCCAGCTTGTCGCCCAGCAGCTTCAGCTCGTCGGCCAGCTCGGCGGCGCGGGTGGAATCCGTCGGCAGTGCCGACTGCACCGTCGCATTCAGCGGGGCCACCACGTCGGGCCAGGGTTGCACCACGGCCGCGGCATCGCCACACCCTGCTGGGGAAGCGGTCTGCGGCGGCGCGGCCGTGGTGGCTTCGTCCGGCGCGGCGTCCGCCTCGGCGACGGTGTCGACACCGGCACTCGCGGTGTCGTCGCCATCCCACGAGCCGACGAGCTGGCGCAGGCGCTGCAGCATGCGGCTCATGTCGCCGCGGCTGGAGTCGAGCACGCGGCGCAGGCTGTCCTTCTTGCGGGCGGTCGTCCACTGCTTGCCGCCGCGTTCCAGGCCGCGCGTGAGCCGCTCGATCAGCTGGGCCCAGGCCTGGGCCTGGGCACCGGAGGCCTCGCCAGCCCGCTCGACCCAGCGCTGGGCATCGTCCCAGTCGCCCTGCTGCAGCAACTGCACGAACTCTGCCCGCTGGGCCGGGTCATCCGACAGGCGCTGGGCGATGCGCTCGGCCATGCCCTTGGCCCGCGGAGGCAGCCCGCCAATGGCACGCGCCTCGCCGCTTTCCTCGGCCCAGGCCTGGGCGTAATTCTCGGGCGTGGGCTCCAGCTTGGCCATCGCAAGGCGCCGCAATGCGGCCTTGGCGATCTGCGCGGGCGTGAGGGCCGCCGCCGATGTTTCCTTCATGGGCCGCGGGCCGGGCCGTCAGGCGCCACCGCGCCGCGCCACCCACTGGCGATGCCAGGGGCCGAGCTGGTCGCCGGGCAACGGCTTGGAATACAGGAAGCCCTGCATCAGGTCGCAGCCCTCTGCCACCAGTGCATCTTGCTGCGCAACGGTCTCGACACCCTCGGCGATCACCCGCAAATCCAGCACCTGGGCGAGCGCGATGATGGTCCGAGCCACCGCCGTGCCCTTGTGCGTGACGGCCATGTTCTTGACGAAGGAGCGGTCGATCTTGACCTCCGAGATCGGCAGGTCGGTCAGGCGAGACAGCGACGAGTAGCCGGTGCCGAAATCGTCCACCGAGATCTGCACGCCCATTTCGTTCAGGCGCTGCAGCGTGGGCTGGATGCTCTGCAGGTCCTTGACCAGGCTTTCCTCGGTGATCTCGAGCTGGATCACGCGGTGCGGCAGGCCATGCGGGCTGACCGCGGCGTGCACCAGCTCGACCATGTCCTTCTGCAGGAACATCCGATAGGGCATGTTGACCGCCACCGTGCCGTCGAAGCCGAATTCCTTCTGCCACTCGCGGGCCTGCTTGGCCGCCTCGCGCAACACCCACTCGCTCATCGGCACGATCAGGCCCGTCACCTCGGCCAGCGGGATGAACTCGTTGGGCGGCACGAGCTGGTCGCCACGGCGCCAGCGCATCAGGGCCTCGACGCCGACCATGCGCCCGTTGGAGATCTCGACCTGCGGCTGGTAGTGCAGCACCAGCTCGTCGCGCTCGATGGCCTTGTGCAGCGCCGTTTCCAGCTCGAGCTTCTCGCGCCCGCGGGTAGCGCCCTGCGGGCTGTAGACCGCCAGCCTGTTGCGCCCTTCGTCCTTGGCGCGGTACATGGCCACGTCGGCGTTGCGCATCAGGTCGTGCACATTGGTGCCGTCGCGCGGGTACAGCGCGATGCCCACGCTGGCGGTGGCGAAGCATTCCTGGCCGCCGGCGTAGACCGGCTCGCGCAGCACGTCGAGGATGCGCTGGGCCACGCGCTCGGCGTCGTGCTCGTCGCCCACCTCGGGCAGCAGCGCGATGAACTCGTCGCCGCCCAGGCGGCCTACCGCTTCGAGCGTGCGGTGGGTGCGGGTGCCGGCGGACTCGACCACGCCCTCCACGATCTGGTCCGAGTGGCGAACGCAGCTGCGAAGGCGCGACGACACCTCGATCAGCAACTCGTCGCCAGCCGTGTGGCCCAGCGTGTCGTTGATGTTCTTGAAGCGGTCGAGGTCGATCATCAGCAGGGCCACCTGGTGGCCCATGCGGCGCGCGTACTCGAGCGCGCGCTCGGTGCGCCAGACCAGCTGGCGGCGGTTCGGCAGGCTGGTCAGCGCGTCGTTGTTGGCCAGGCGGCGCACGGTGTCTTCGGCCTGGCGGCGGTCGGTCACGTCCTGCACGATGCCGGTGTAGCCCACGCAATGCCCGTGCTCGGCGAACTCGGGCTCGGCCTCGACGTGCAGGATGCGGAAGCGCCCGTCGGGCAGGTTCATCGGCACGTCGGTCGCGAACACCGAGACCTGCTGCAGCACCTCGCGCGCCGAGCGCAGCAGAGCGCGCCGGTCCGACGGCGGGATCGAGCGCATCAGGTAGTTCAGGCCCGGCTGGTCGTCCGGCCCGAAGCCGAAGACGCGCAGCGCCTCTTCCGACAAGTCCAGCCCGCGGCTCAGCGGCTGGGCCGGGTCGTACCACCAATCGAAGCTGCCCATGCGCGCCAGGTCCTGCGCGCGGGCCAGCTTGGACTTGCTGCGGGCCAGCTCCAGGTTGGTGCGCGCGGCGCGCAGCATGTAGCGCAGGCGGCCGGCCAGCAGGCTCCACTGGTTGGACTTGACGAAGAAGTCGGTCGCACCAGCCTGGTAGGCCTTGTTGATCGAGCCCTCGTCGTCCAGCCCGGTGAGCATCAGCACCGGGATGTTCTCGAAGCCGTACATGCGGCGGATCTCGCGGCAGGTCTCGAAGCCGTCGAGCCCCGGCATGCGGGCATCGAGCACGATCAGGTCGGGCGTCCAGTCGCGCAGCAGGCGCAGCGCGGATTCGCCATCGGTGGCCTCGGTGATGTCGAAGCCGTGCTGGGTCAGCGCGGCCGACACCAGCATCAGGTTGACCTCGTCGTCGTCGACCAGCAGCACCCGCGGGCGCTCGCCGTGGCTGAAACCGAAGCTGGAGCTGGAGGCCGTCATGAAGCTGCCGGCCCCAGCTGGGCGCGGACCGCGTCGCGCACGCGCGCCGCCTCGCCGAAGAAGCGTTCGAGCGGCTGATCGAGTTGGTCGAATTCCTGCCGTCGGATGCGGCCCTCGATGTCGGCGCAGATCTGAGAGAAGGCCAGCGCACCGACACTGGCCGAGGCCGACTTGAGCGTGTGCGCGGCGCGGGCCACGGCGTCCCACTGGCCGGCGTCGCAGGCCTGGCGCGCCTCGCCCTCGTGCTTGTCGAGCGAGCGCGCATAGGTGCCGAGCACGCGCGTCAGAAACCCGCCGCCGCCCGTCGGGTCGAGCTGGCGCAATTGGTCGAGGCTGGCCGGGTCGAGCACCGGGCGGTCAGCATCGTCATTGGAAGGCGTGGGCCGGGCGTCAAGCATGGTGATGAAGGCGCCGCCACCCGTTGGCCTCGCCCGACACAGCCCTTTCGAGGGCTCGCCAAGGCAACAGACCGCACGGCCCGGGTGCAGCAAAGCCAATATACATCCTGCAAGCTTCCGCGACGCCCACGCATGCGCTCAATCGCGAATTGGGCGCACTTTTCCGCACGCCCGCCACACCAGCGGCAGCGCCCATGGAGCCGGGCCCGCGGCCGGGTGCGCTCCGTACAATGCCTCGCATGGCTCGCCCCACCCGCCCGCCCCGCCTTCGGGCCCCCCGGTGGCATGGCCGTGGCCTGGCCGCCGCGCTGGCCGTGTCGGCGATGATCTCGGGCCTCGTGGCCCTGATCTGGCAGCTGGCGGCACCGGGGGCCGACACTGCGACGGGCGCCCCGCTGTCGACCAGCCTCGCGTGGCTGGCGATGCTGGCCTTCGGCGCGGCCTGCGCGGCCGCCGGCATGGCCTGGGGGCACCAGCGCATCGCCGGCCGTTTGCGCGAGGCACGCCTGGGCCAGCAGGCCGCCACCCAACTGATCGACGCCTGGTACTGGGAGACCGACGCCCAGCACCGCCTGCGCCAATGGCGCCCCCCGCCGGGCGCCCGGCCGGCCGACTGGGCCGACGCCCAGGGGCTGGGCCGCACGCTGTGGGACGAATTCGAGCTGGCCGATGCCGGCACCGCCGCGCTGCAGGCCCGGCTCGACGCCCGCGCGCCGATCGAGTTGCTGCAGGTGCGCCGCCATGGCGACACGCAGCCCTGGCGCCTGCGTGCATTTCCGCAGTTCGACGACGAGGGCCGCTTCACCGGCTTCTTCGGCACCGCCACCGCCCATGGCGACGACGAGCAGCGCCGCTTCGCCCAGGCCTTGCTGGCCCGCTTGTGGCCCGAGTTGGAGGCCCCCGCCCTGGTCCTGCGCGCCGACGGTGCCCAGGGCTGGCGCGTGGCCGCTGCCAGCGCCGACGCGGTGCGCCTGCTCAAGCTGACCCCGGCCGAAGCGGAACGGCTCGACTGGGCCAGCGCCCGAGGCCGGCTGCCCGCGCCGCTGGCCGACGCCGCCGCCGCGCTGCAGCCCGGGCAGACGCGGGAGGAAGGCGATTGGTCGCTGAGCCTGCAGCAGGTGGGCGACGACACGGGGCCCGACGCCGGCCGGTTGCTGGTGATGCGCCCCAAGGCGGCCGCCGACCCGGTCGACCCGGCCGCGGCCGAGGACCAGGCCGCCTTCGCCTACTCGATCTCGCACGACCTGCGCGCGCCGATCCGCGTCGTCGAGGGCTTTGCCCGCATCCTGAAGGAAGACTACGGCCGCTTCCTCGACCGTATCGGCAACGACCACCTCGAGCGGGTGCTGGCCGCCGCCGCCCGCATGAACAGCATGATCGACGCGCTGCTCGCGCTGTCGCGCCTGCAGCAACAACCGCTGTCGCGCAAGCCGGTCGATCTGTCGCAGCTGGCCACTTACATCCTCGAGGACCTGCGCCGCGAGCAGCCCGAGCGCATGGTCGAGGTGCAGATCGAGCCCGGCATGATGGTGCAGGGCGACCCCACGCTGCTGCGCATCGCGCTGGAGAACCTGCTGGGCAACGCCTGGAAGTACAGCGGCCAGTGCGCGGCGGCGAAGATCGAGTTCCGCCACGAGCAGCACCAGGGCCAGCGCGTGATGATGGTGGCCGACAACGGCGCGGGCTTCGACATGCGCTTTGCCGACCGGCTATTCGGCGTCTTCCAGCGCCTGCACAGCGCCAACGACTTCCAGGGCACCGGCGTCGGCCTGGCCTCGGTGCGCCGAATCATCCGCCGCCACGGTGGCGACATCTGGGCCGAGGCTGAAGTGGGCAAGGGCGCCCGCTTCTACTTCACCCTGGCTTGAGCTAGCCCGAGGCCGGGCGCGACAGGAGTTCGACCGCGTCGAGCAACGCGCTGGCCTGCGCGTGCAGCGAGCGGCCGTCGGCTTCGGCCAGTCGCTGCAGGCGCTGCAGGGCCTCGGCGCGGGGCAACGAGTAGCGGTGCATCAACACGCCCACCGCCACCGGCACCGGGTCGGCCAGCGGGTGGCCCGCCGCGGCAGGGGCCGGTGCGGGGCTGGGGCCTGCAGCGCTGGGGGTCACCGACACCTGGGCCCGGCGGGCCCGCACGCTCGACAGCGCGGCCTCGACCGTGGGCACGATCTGGGCGATGTCCAGCGGCTTGACCAGGTAGGCCACCGCGCCCAAGGCCTTGACCTGGGCCACGGTCTCGTCGTCGGCGAAGGCCGACAGGAACATGAAGGGCGTGCCCAGCGAAGCGCGCAGGTAGGCGGCCACATCGAAGCCGCTCTTGCCCTCCATGCGGATGTCCAGCAGGGCCAGGTCGGGCTTGTGCTCGCGTGCCAGCAGGATCGCGTCGTCGCCATTGTCGGCGTCGATCACCTCGTAGCCCGCGCGGGCCAAGCCGTGGGTGACCGTGGCCAGCACCAGCCGGTCGTCGTCCACCACCAGGATCTTGCCTTTTCCGCTCACTGGAGCCCCTCGCCCGATGGGTACATCGGCCGATCCCCCGCAGGGATGCGGGCCGGCTTGGGAGCGGCCCGGCGCTCGGCCCGCTGCGCGCACTTCACCGTGATCGCCATGCTCGATTCTCGCTCACAGCGGCTCCAGCACGGCGACCGCCGGCGGTTCCAACCGCAGCGTGGCCACGACCTTGTCGCCCTGCTGCTCCAGCGTCATCGCCGCCCCCTTGCGCGGCAGCAGCGCGCGGACCAGGCCCAGGCCCGAGATGCCGGGCGGGACCTGGGCCAGGCTGAAGCCAGCCGGCAGGCGGCTGGCGCTGGCCACCGAGATGCGCACCGCCGCCGTTTCGCACACCAGCTTGCAGAGCACGTCGCCAGCGGCACCGGTGGTGGCCTGGCTGTGCTTGATGGCGTTGGTCAGCAGTTCGTTGACGGTCAGAGCGATCGGGATGGAATCGGCCTCGGTCAGCGCGAAGCGGTGTGGCGCCTGCCCTTCCACCTCGTAGCGGATGGTGCGGCCGAACATGCGCTGCACCGACAGGGCGATCGCCTCGATCACGCCGCGCACCCGCAAGGGGCCGGTCACCCCCACCTGCAGCCCGTGAACCTGGGCGATGGCGTGGACCTGGCCCACGGCCTCGCCCAGGGCGGCAGCCGCCTCGGGGTGGCGCTGGGCGTTCTGCTGCAGCAGGCCGGCCACGCCCTGCAGGTTGTTCTTGATGCGGTGGTGCACTTCCTTGACCAGCATCTCGCGCTGCGAGATGGCGGCATCGAAGCGGGCCTGCTCGGCCGCGCGCTGCTCGGTCACGTCGCTGGCCACCAGCAGCAGCTGTTCCTCGTGGCCATCGCCGGCGTCGCGCAGGGCCACGATGCGGATGTCCCACTGCCGCGCCGGCTCGCCGGTGTGCGGGTCGGCCTCGCGCAGCAGCTCGCGGCGCACCAGCTCGCGGCTGGCCAGGGCCTGGTGCAGGTCGGCCGACAAAGCCGCCGCCTCAGGACCGGGCAGCCACAGCGAGGGCGGGCGGCCGACGATCTCGGTGGCGGGCCGGCGCGCGAAGGCCGACAGCATCTGGTTCAACCGCAGCACCTGCAGGCCGCCGGCGTCGAACAGGGCGATGGCCAGCGGCGCAGTCTCGATGATGCGCTGCAGGCTGGCCTGGGTCTGGGCGATCTGGTTCTCGGCCTGACGCCGGCGCTCGATGTCCAGCAGGGCAAACGTCAGTTGTGGCGCCCCGTTGTCGCGCCCGGTGAGCACCACATTGCCGACGACCCAGAACTCGCGGCCGTCGCGGGCCACCAGGCGGCATTCGAAGGTCTCGGCCTGGCCTTCGTCCAGCACCATGGCCCAGTTGGTGCGGCGCAAGGGGTGGTCCGGCTCGGCCGAGGCCACCACCGCCATCGGCAGCCCGGCGAAGTCGGCCAGCTCGCCGCCGAACATTCGGCGCGCCGAGCGGTTCATCCATTCGATGCCGCCCACGCCCACGGTGACGATGCCGACGAGCACCGAGTCGAGCACGGCGCGGGTGCGGTCGGTCTGCTGCACCAGCGACTCGCGCGAGCGCGCCTGCTCCAGCAGCAACTGCTCGTTGTGGCGGCGGGCGTTCTCTTCGTCGGTGATGTCCAGCGTGACCACGCTCATGGCCGAGCGGTCGGGGCCCAGCTCGGCCGGCTCGACCCGGGTGAGCAGCCAGCGGCGGCCGGTGTCGGGGTGGCGCACGGCGTAGCGCACCTCGGCGCGCTCGCGCTGGCGCAGGGCCTGCTGCAGGCGCGCGTATTCGGGCAACGACTCGGTCTCGACCACGTCGCGCCCGATCGAAAGCTGCGACAGCGGCGCCGGCCCGCCGTTGCCGGCGGCACTGCCTGCGAGGCCCGGCGGCGGCCGCAGTGAGGCGGCGGAGCTCCAGCCCTGCTCGGCGTCCCAGGTGGCCACGCCGACGCCAGCCGTGCCCATCAGGGCGCTGATCTGCACCGCGGCGCGGGCCGCGTCGTCCTGCAAGGCCAAGTCTTCGAGCTGCATCAGCCAGCGTGCCGGCGCGCCCAGCGTGGGGGCGGCCAAGCGGCGCAGCCGCACCCGCAGGTGCAGGCGTCGGCCACCGGGGCCGTCGACCCAGGCTTCGGCGGGCAGCTCGGGCGGGGTCTGCGGCCAGCCGCCTTGCCAACCGAGCATCTGCTGCCAGCCGGCCGGCAGGTCGACCAGGCCGCGCGGGTCGGCGCCGCCGGGGCTGAGTGCCTGCCAGGCGGGGTTGCTGCGCAGCAGCCGGCCGGTGGCGTCGGCCAGGGCGAGTGCGGCGGGGCTGATCTCGAACAGCGCGCGCAGCTCGGCGCTGGAGTCGGTCGCCTCGTCGGCCAGCGGGCGGGTGGGAGGCCGTCGGGTCCAGCTCACCGGACGAGACTCATTCCGCCCGCAGTTGCCGAGCCGTGCTCATGGCCTTGAGGGCCGCGCGGTTGACCTCGGCGTGGGTGAGCAGCATGGCGTTGGTGGCGTCGCGGATGTCGATCGGCGATTCCATCTCGATGGCGGCAGCCAGGTCCAGGTAGGGCTGGTAGGGGCCTTCGCCGTCCACCAGTGCCTGGGCCACGCGCTCGGGCACCGGCAGCGAGCCCAGCAACTGGCCGAAGGTCTGGCCCAGCATGCGGTCGAGCAGCGAGAACACGCCGCACAGGAAGATCTCGTTGCGCGCGGCGTCGTCGCCATGGGTGCGGGCCAGCTCTTCCATCAGCAGGCCCCGGCGCACGGCCAGGAACATCAGCGGCTTCAGGTCGGGGTCGTCCACCGCGCTGGTCATCAGAAGCGCCAGCCAGCGCTTGAGCCGGCCGTAGCCCAGCATCATCAGCGCGTGCGAGAAGGAGTTGATCTCGACCGACAGCCCGAAGCCCGGCGAGTTGATGAAGCGCATCAGGCGGAACGCCAGCGAGGGGTCGCCGCGCAGCACGGCCTCGAGCTTGGCCGCCGGCTCTTCGCGGTCGACGCGTTGGATCAGGTCCATCACCACGGCCACGCTGCTGGGCACGCCCTTCTTGGCCTTGCTGCCGTCGGGCGCATCGCCCAGGGGCCAGCCCAGCACCGCCTGGGCGCCACGCTTGAAGCTGTCGCCGGCCTCGGTCGGATTGGCGTTGCCCGACTGCACGAAGGGCAGCGAGCGCACCGCGCCTGGGCTGGGCACGGCGGACTGGCGCCGGTCGTCGGCGCGGTCGACGATGGCGTAGCGGAAGCAGGTCATCAGCTCGGCCGGCAGCGGCTGCAGCGGCCGGCCCTTGAGCACCATGGACAAGCCCTCGGCCGCGCGCTGGCGGATGCGGTCCATGAAGGCGGGCTCGCCCGCCAGGAAAGCCGGCACCTCGACCATCACGTGCGAGGGCGGCTGGGCCTGCATCATCGCCGTGAGCCAGTTCTCGGCCGTGAGGTTCAGCGACAGCGGGCCGGCCTCGGTGGGCCAGGACTCGACCAACGCAGCCAGCAGCGCGTCCGGTTCGGCCGCAACCCCGTCGTGGGCGGGGTGCACGGTGACCCGCGCGGCCATGGGCGTGCGCCGGGCGTCGAACATCGCGCCGCAGCCGAGGATCACCTGTTCAAGAATCGCGTGGGTCCCGGCGGCGGCAGTGCTCATGCTCAAGTCTTGATGTAGTCGAACAGCGACATGCGCTGCATGCTGGAATAGGTCTGCAGCGCGGCCTGGTAGCCGGTCTGCTGGTTCTGGAAATCGGAAATGGCCTGCGCCATGTCCAGGTCTTCCGCGTCGGACCGGGTGGACTCTCCGAACAGCTTGAGATCTTCAAGCCGGCCGTCGACCCCATCGATGCGATTGAGCACCTCGCCGGTCATGCTTCGGGCAGACTGGAGATGGTCGCTCACCGAGTCCATGTCACGCAAGCCATTTTGCACGGTCTGGGTGATCTGCGCCGTGGTTCGCAACGGGGTTTTCAACTCGTTCACGACGCGGTCCAGGGCGTCGAAGACCGACAGGTTCGCCTGGGCCGGCGCCATCTCGAAGCTGTCGCCGTCGGCCGGGCTGCCGTTGATCGTGACCGCCATGCCGTCGATCTCGATGGCCTGGCCCGCCACATAGGCGGCGTTGACCACGCCCGTGGCCTGCCCGTCCTTCAGGATCGAGTAGGTCGGGCTGCCGTTGACCATGCTGAAGTTGATCGAGTAGGTCGAGCCGGTGATCTGGTCGGGCGCGGTCACCCGGCCGGCGTCGATCCAGGCGCCGGTGCTGTTCACCGTGCGGGTCTCGAACACGCCGTTGCCGGTGGTCGAAGACAACCAGACCTGACCGCCATCAAGCGTCAGCGGCAGCGGCTCGTCCGAGGCCACCCGCACCGCGCCGCCGGAACCGACGTAGTCCACGCCGCCCGGCCGGTCCAGGAAGGGCGGCCGGCCCGAGCCCTGGCCGGAGAAGACATAGCCGCCGGAGCCATCGGCTCGGTTGGCCACGCCCATCAGCTGCTTGCGGATCTCGGCGATCTGGTTGGCCACGTCGACCCGCTCGGCGTCGCTGTAGCTGCCGTTGCCAGCGGCGGTGATCAGCTCGCGGGCTTGCTGCAGCAGCTCGCCGGCGTCGCCCAGCGCCGATTCGGTCAGCTGCATCGCAGTGCGGCTCGCGTCCACGCCGCGCTGGGTCGAGCCGGCGCGCTGGATCAGCGCCCGGGCGCGCTCGGCGCGGGCCGCCGCGGTGGGGTCGTCGCTGGCGTGCATCACGCGCAGCCCGCTGGTCAGCCGCGCATTGGCATCGACCAGGTCGTTCTGCCGCCGCTGCAGGTTGTTCAGCGACATCGAGAAGGCGTTCAGGGTGGAAGTGCGCAACATGGGTTTTCTCCCGATCAGGAGCCGATCTGCAGCATGGTGTCGAACACCGACTGGGCGACCTGCAGCACCTTGGCTGCGGCCTGGTAGCCCTGCTGGTACTGAATCAGCTTGGCGGCTTCTTCGTCGAGATTGACGCCCGCCTTGGAGGCGAGCGCCGCGGTGGCCTGGTCGGCCGACGAGGCGGAAATGTCGGCCGCCACGCGCGCGCTCTGCACGCGCACGCCGACGTCGGCCATGGTGTCGGCGTAGGCGTTGGTCACGGTGGCGCCACCGGTGTAGTCGCCGTTGGCGTCGAGCTTGCGGCCAACGAAGCTCTCGTCGGCCAAGCGCGACTGGGCCAGCGCGTTGCCGTTGTTGGTGGCCGGGAACATGGTCTTGTCCACGGTCACGGTGTCGCCGGTGGCCGGCACGCCGTTCAGGTCCAGTGCGAAGCCGTTCAGCTCGATCGGCTCGCCGGCCGTCCACTGGCCGGTGCCGCTGCTGTCCAGCGCGCCGGTCGTGCGGTCGCGCAGCTCCCAGGTGTAGGCGCCGGTCTCGTCGCTGAAGGTGATGGTGGCGGTCAGGTTCGGGTTGACGCTGCCGTCGGTCATGCGCAGCAAGTCCACCGTGGCGGTGCCGGTGTTGTCCACGCCCAGCGAGGCCTGCACCGGCAGCGCGGCGGCGATGGCCTGCGGGTCGTCGAGGATGCGGTGCATGCCCGAGGCAGCGCGCGCCACTGGCTGCAGCAGGAAGCGGTCGGTCGCCGCCGGGGCCGGCGTGCCGATGTGGATCTGGAAGCCGTCGACCTGGTCGCCGTCGGCCACGCTGCGGGTCACGCCGTCGGACAGGCGCACCAGCTCGTACTGGCCGGCGTTGTTGGGGTCGGCGCGCAGCGAGTAGTCGCTGGCCTGCAGCAGGCTCGGGTCGGTCACGTCCATGGTGACCGTCGAGATCAGCTGGCCGTTGGCGTCGCGCGCGTTGTTGGCCGAGGGCAGCACCTGGGGCGCGCCGATGCTGAAGATCTTGGCGCCGGTGGTGCCGCTCAGGTCGATGCCCAGGCTCTGGGCCTCGTTGACCTTGCCGGCGAAGGCGGCGGCCATCTGGCCCAGGCGATTGCGGGCGTCGACCAGGTCGTCGTTCTGGAACTTGAGCAGACCGGCCATCGAGCCACCGGTGACGAGGTCGTCACCCAGCGGCTGCGACTGGCCGTTGGACGTGACCGCCAGGCCGACGCGCGAGGCGTCCAGGTCGTCCGGTTGCACACTCAGCTCGGCCGACTCGGCGCCCAGCACCAGGCGGTGGCCACCGGCGAGGAAGACGCCCACCGTGCCGTCGTTCGCGGGGATGGTGGTCACGTTGATCAACGAGCTGATCTGCGAGATCAGCTCGTCGCGCTGGTCCAGCAGGTCGTTGGGCTGCTGGGTCTGGCCGCGGTTGGCCGAGATCTCGGCATTGATCGCCGCCACCTGGGCCGCCAGCGCGGTCACGGTGCGGGCCGAATTTTCCATGTCGCTGCGCACGCCGGCCTGCTGCATGTCCAGCCGGGCCGCGGTATTGGCGAAACGGTCGGACACGTCAGCCGCACGGGCCAGCACGGCCTGGCGGGCCGAATCATCGGCCGGCGCATTGGCCAGGTCCACCATCGAGGCGAAGAAGTCGCCCATGGCATAGCCCAGGCCCTGCTCGCCGGGCGGGAACAGGTTCTCGAGCTGGCTCAGCTGGGTGTGGCGCGCGTCGGTGGACGCAGCCACCGACTTGGCCGCGGCCGCCTGCATGGTCAGGAACTGGTCATGGGCCCGCTTGACGTTGACGACGTTGACGCCCTTGCCGAAGAAGCCCGCGCCGGTGAACTGGCCGTTGGCGGTGGCCAACTCCACTTCCTGGCGCGAATAGCCTTCGACGTTGGCATTCGCGATGTTGTGGCCGGTGACGTTGAGCGACGCCGTGTTGGCGAACATCGCGCGCATGCCGATCGACATGAGAGTGGAACTGGACATCGGTGTCTTCTCCCGTCAGCCGGCGCGCCGAACGCTTAGGCTGAAGCACTGCGCTGAAGGCGCAGCGTGGTGTTGATGACCTTGGCCAGCTTGTCGGCGTAAGCGGGGTCGGTGGCGTAGCCTGCGCGCTGCAGGCCGTGGGCGAAACCATGCGCGTCGCCGCGCGAGGCCAGCACCTGTTCGTAGCGCGGGTTGCTCTTCATGAGCTGGGCGTAGTCGGCGAAGCTCTCGGCGTAGCTCCCGTAGGCGCGGAACTTCTGCACCACCTTGCGGGCCTGGCCGTTGACGTATTCGGTGGTCGTCACGTCCGCGGTCGGGCCGGTCCAGCCCGAGCCGGCCTTGATGCCGAACAGGTTGTGCGCCGAGCTGCCGTCGGCCTGGCGGATTTCCTTGCGGCCCCAGCCGGTCTCGTGCGCGGCCTGGGCGATCATGAACGAGGCCGGGATGCCGCTGGCCTTCTCGGCGCTGGCCGCTGCTGTCTGGTGCTGTTGCACGAAGCCCAGCGCCGCCTGCTGCGGGATGCCGACCTTGGCGTCGGGCTTCAGCGGGTTGACCGGCGTGCGGTTGGCACTCTCGGCCTTGGGGATCGGGCCCGGATTCATGCCCATCTGGCGCTCGAGCTGGCGGGCAATCACGTCGGACAGGCCACCAGGCTGGCCCGAGAGCTTGCCGGCCCATTGCGTGTCGAGCATTTCCGAGCCGAGCTTGGTGGCCTCGTTGTCCATCATGCCGGTGGACTGGGCCGATTCGCGCATGGTCTTGAGCAGCTGCTGCATGAACAGCGACTCGAACTGCTTGGCCGCCTCGCGCACCGCGGCCTTCGGGTCCTTGGCGGCGCGCAGCTTCAGCGCGTCCATGCCGCCCGCGTCGCCGTAGCCGGTGCGCGCGAGGGCGGCAGGGTTGATCGGGTTGCTCATCGCCGGCGGCCTCGTCAGATCACTTCCAGCTCGGCCTGCAGCGCGCCGGCCGACTTCATGGCCTGCAGGATGGCCAGCAGGTCTTGCGGCGTGGCGCCGAGCGAGTTCAGCGCCTTGACCACATCGGCCAGCTGCGCACCGGCGGGCAAGGCAATGATCGAGCCGCCCTGCTGCTGGATGGAGATGTCGGCCTTCTCGCTGACCACCGTCTGGCCGGGCGACAGCGCACCAGGCTGGCTGACCACCGGCGTCGAGCTGATGGTGACCGACAGGCTGCCGTGCGCCACGGCGCAGGGCGCCAGCGTGACGGACTGGTTCAGCACGATGGAGCCGGTGCGCGGGTTCAGCACGATCTTGGCGGCCGGCTTGGCCAGTTCCAGCGGCAGGTTCTCGATGTCGGCCAGGAAGGCGACGCGGCCGTCGGTGTCCATGGGCGCCTTCACGCGCACGACGCGGCCGTCCAGCGCGGTGGCGGTGCCCGCGCCCTTGACGGCGTTGATGGCCTGGGCCACCGCACGGGCGGTGGCGAAGTCGGCCGAGTCCAGGTCGAGCTGGATCGAATCGCCCTGGTTCAGCGGCGTGGGCACGGCGCGCTCCACGGTGGCGCCTTGCGGCACGCGGCCGCCCGAGAGGTGGTTGATCTGCACCTTGGAGCCGCCGGCCGAGGCACCGGCGCCGCCGACGATCAGGTTGCCCTGGGCCACGGCGTAGACCTGGCCGTCGGCGCCCTTCAGCGGCGTGGCCACCAGGGTGCCGCCGCGCAGGCTCTTGGCGTTGCCGATCGAGCTGACGCTGACGTCGATCTGCTGGCCCGGCTGGGCGAAGGCGGGCAGCTGGGTGGTGACCAGCACCGCCGCGATGTTCTTCAGCTGCATCGAGGTGCCGGGTGGCACGGTGATGCCCATCTGCTGCAGCATCGAGGTGATGCCTTGCTGGGTGAAGGGCGTCTGCTGCGTCTGGTCGCCGGTGCCGTCCAGGCCCACGACCAAGCCGTAGCCGATCAGTTGGTTGGACCGCACGCCGGCGACGGTGGCCACTTCCTTGATGCGCTGGGCGGCGTCGGCGGGCCAGGGCCACCAGAGGGCGGCGCTGGCCACCAGGGTGGCGAGCGCCATCGCGGCGCGCAGAAATCGGTCGGTGTGGTCCATGGCGTTGGGAGGAAGGCTATTTCCTTCCAACGCATTCTGGGGAAACTTAAACCGGCAGAAGGTTCAAAAAGAACCGTGCCAACCAGCCAACTCCCTGGGCATCGGCCATGGCACCGCGGCCGCGCTTCTCGACGCGCACGTTGGCCACCTGAGCGCTGGGGATGACGTTGCCGGGTTGGATGGATCGCGGGTCCACCTGGCCCGTGAAGCGCAGCACGTCCACATGCTCGTTGACGCCGATCTGCTTCTCGCCAGCCACCATCAGGTGGCCGTTGGGCAGCACACCGACCACGGTGGCGGTGATGGTGCCGGTGAAGTCGTTGTTGCTGGTGGTCGCGCCCTTGCCCTCGAAGGTGTTGCTGCTGGACGCGGTGGCCGTGGCCCCACCCAGCCACTTGGGCTTGACACCCGGCAGCGCGGTGACGCTGGCCGACAGGTCGCCCTTCTTGTCGACCGTGCTGTTGGCGCTCTGGCTGGCGGCGATCTTCTCGACGATCTGGATCGTCAGCGTGTCGCCCACCAGGCGGGCCCGGTGGTCTTCGAACAGCGGGCGGTACTGCGCGGCCTGGTAGATGGAGCCGGTGACCGGCACCTGCGGCTGCGCCTGCATGGCCACCGGCAGCATCACCGGCATGGGCGTGGGCCCGGCTTCGCCGATGACCGGGGCCGTGGCGGTGGGAAAGTCCACTTTGGCCTCGGTGGGCATCATCTGGCAGGCGGCCAGCGAGCACAGCGGCAGCGTGGCGGCCAGCGAGCGGGCGAGTCGGGGGGCGAATCGGGTCATCATGGCGAGGGCCTGGTGGTGCGGTCTCACAACTGCGCCAGCTTCTGCAGCATCTGGTCGGAAGTCGAAATGGCTTTGGAGTTCAGCTCGTAGGCGCGCTGGGTCTGGATCATCGAGACCAGTTCTTCGACGACGTTGACGTTGCTGGTTTCCAGGAAGCCGTGCTGCAGGCTGCCCAGGCCCGAGCTGCCGGGCGCCGCGCTGGTGGGCGCGCCGGACGAAGCCGTCTCGCCGAACAGGTTGCTGCCGCGTGGCTCCAGGCCACCCGGGTTGATGAAGCTGGCCAGCTGCAGCTGGCCCACGGTCTGCGGCGTGGCCTGGCCGGGCAGCGACACGCTGACCGTGCCGTCGGGGGCGATGGTCACGCTCTGGGCATTGGCGGGGATAGTGATGCCGGGCTGCACCAGGTAGCCGCTGTTGGTGACCATCTGGCCCTGCGCATCGAGCTGGAACGAGCCATCACGGGTGTAGGCCGTGCCGCCGTCCGGCAGGGTGATCTGGAAGAAGCCGTTGCCCTTGATCGCCACGTCCAGGTTGCCGCCGCTTTGCTGCAGGTTGCCCTGGCTGAAGTTGCGCGCCGTGGCCACGGCCCGGGTGCCCAGGCCGACCTGCAGGCCGGTGGGCAACTGCGTCTGCTCGGAGCTGGCGGCGCCGGACTGACGCAGGTTCTGGTAGATCAGGTCTTCGAACTGCGCATGCGCCCGCTTGTAGCCACTGGTGGCCACGTTGGCGAGGTTGTTCGAGATGTGGTCCAGCTGGGTCTGCTGGGCCTCCATCCCGGTCTTCGAAATCCAGAGCGAGCGAATCATGAGCGTGTGCTCCCGCATTGAGGGGGTCTTGCACCAATGATCCGACGGACTTGAGCAGGCCAAGGCTCCGAAAAGCGGGGCATTCAGAGCACTGTTGGCGGTGTCCGCAAACGACAAGGCCCGCGGAAGCGGGCCGTCAACCAAGGCTCTGGCGCGAAACCGGCTCTGCCGGGCCGTCGTCAGTTCCCCCGCGGGGGCAGCGAGCGCGGGGGCCTGCTAGGCCTCCGCCACCCCGCCGCTGGAGGTGTTGCGCCATGGGTTGCCCTGGGCGCCGTAGACCGGCGACTGGGTGGGGGCGGCATCGGGCAGCAGGATCTCCATCGCCTTGTCCAGCGACACCGAGGCGCGGGCGATGGCCTCGCGCAGTGCGGCGACCTGGCCGCCGGCCATGGCCAGGCGGCGACGCAGCGCGGGGGGCATGCCCCCGTTGCGGGCGGCGCGGGTCGAGCGGTCCACCGCCACGGCCAGGGCGCGGTGCAGTGCGGTCGAGGCGGCTTCGGTCGCGTCCGGGTCGCGCTGCTTGAGCGCGTCGCTCAGTTGCGCCAGGCAAGCCTCGACGGTGCCAAGGGCGCCTTCGAGGTCGGTGGTGGCGCGCAGCGCTTGTTGTTCAGCGGGAGAGCTCAGCATGGTGCGGTCGGGCCGTGCGAGGGTGAGTCAGGACTTGCAGCGCACGGTTGGTGCGCAGCAAGCGGGGGTGCTGGTGTCGTGCGGCGCCTCGATGCGGCGCCGCCAGGGGTCACGACGAGTACTTGCGCAACAACTCTTGCGTGTTGGCGATCAGCTTGTCGGCGATGGCATCGGGGTTGACCTCGAACTTGCCGTCGCGGATGGCCTGGGCCATGCGCTGAACCTTGTCCGCGTCGAACGACGCGTCGGCCTCGCCATTGCTCAGCGCATTGGCGGTCGACGAGATCTGCACCGTGGCGCTGGGTTCGGCAGCCGCGCCGGCGCCGGCCTTGTCGGTGGGGGCGGACTTGCGCTCGCCGGCCGTCGGGGCGACGTTGACCTTGGAATCGAGCGGACCGATTTTCATGAAGCTCTCCTGAAAGTCGACTCAAGCCGGGTTGGCTCCATCGACATGGATCGTGTTTCGGAGCGTCCGGATGGAACTTTAGAACTATTTCTCGGCGTTCTCTTCGCGACTTCGTTCACAGGCTCACCTCCACGCGGCGGTCGCCGACGGGGCGGCCTTGCAACAAACGGCCCGACTCGGTGCGCACGCGCACCGACTGGCCCTCCAGGCCGGGCGACAGGGCCTCGGCCTCGGTCACCACGCTCCAGCCGGGGCCGACGGCCACGACACGCACGGTCTCGCCGGCGGCGAACCACTGGCGGGCTTTCAGGTCGGCCGGGCGCAGCGGGCTGCCGGCAGCCAGGGGGCGCTGCAGGCTGCGGCCCGCCAGGGCGCCGGGCTGGTTGATCGGCAGGCCGGGCGCCGCGGCCAGGTCGACCTCGGCTTCGGTCAGGTGTTCGGCGGCCAGCACGGTGCCGGCAGGCAGCGCGGCCTGGGTGACCAGGGCCCGGGCGTAGACATGCACGGTGATCGGCAGCGTCACGTTCCAGAGCTTCGCACCCTGGGTGCACTTCAGGCCGATGCGGGTACGCCCCCAGACCGGCAGGCCGGGGGGCAGATAGGGTTCGATGCGCTGGCAAGGCGCCAGCTTCAGGCGCGGGTCCAGGCTGCCCACCTCGACCTCGATGCGGGCGTCACCCAGGCCGGCCCGACCGGCACTGTCGCGCGCCATCTGCTGCACCTGGGCGCTCACGGCGGCGATGTCGGCATCGTCGCCGGCCGCCGCCTGGCCCCAGGCCAGGCCGGTCGCGGCGAGCGCCAGCGTGCCGGCGCACCGGGCCAGGGCACGGGTGGTGGCCGCCAGGGCGGGCAAACGGGATGTCGGGTTCATGGCCTGCGACTGTAGGCAGGCGGGCCCGCCGGCAAGGCTGGAAATGCGGGGGGTGTGGGGCCCTATTCGGCCCTTTGGCCGCGGGGCCGACTTTCACAATCGGCGAACGCGGTGGTCCCTTTGCTTATCGGCACCACCGCCCCGAACCTGAAGGATCGCCTCGCATGAACGTCAACCGCCTGACCGACTCGCTGGACTTCCAGGCCCAGGCGCTGACGCTGCGGGCCGAGCGCCAGCGGGTGATCGCCAGCAACATCGCCAACGCCGACACACCGGGCTACGCCGCTCGCGACCTGGACTTCTCCACCGCGCTGAAGGCGGCCACGAACCAGTTGCCCGCCGCCGGCCAGATGGCCACCACCCAGGCTGGCCACATGGCCCTGCCCGGGGCCGCGAGCCCCGGCGAAGCCGCACTGCGCTACGCCACCGCCAGCCAGACCAGCCTGGACAGCAACAGCGTGGACATGGACCGCGAACGCGCCAGCTTCGCCGAGAACTCGGTCAAGTATGAGGCCACGCTGCGGTTCATCAACACCCACGTCCGCACCATGCTGGACGCGATGAAGAGCCCCAGCCAGGGCTGATGAAGGAATCTTGAAATGAGCATGTTCAAGGTCTTCGACATTTCCGGCAGCGCGGTCAGCGCGCAGAGCCAGCGCCTGAACGTGGTGGCTTCCAATCTGGCCAACGCGGACAGCGTGGCCGGCCCCGACGGCCAGGCCTACAAGGCGCGCCAGGTCGTGTTCCAGACGGTGCTGATGTCGGCCGCCGGCAATGTGTCCGGCGACCCCGGCGCGCCGGCCGACGGCAGCGCGGGCGTGAAGGTCTCGACCATCACCGAGGACCAGACCCCCGGCCGCAAGGTGCACCAGCCCGGCCACCCGGCCGCCGACGCCGACGGCTACGTGACCTTCAGCAACGTGAACGCGGTCGAAGAGATGGTCAACATGATCTCGGCCTCGCGCTCGTACCAGAACAACATCGAAGTGATGAACACCGCCAAGAGCCTGCTGCAGAAGACCCTGCAGCTCGGCCAGGGCTGACCCCCGGCCGCCGCCGCAGCGCAAGGACACGACCCGCCATGACCACCGCCGTCAACAACAACGTCTCGAACGGGACGCAGAGCAACGTGAGCAGCAACGCCACGTCCGCCGCCGAGATGTCGGACCGCTTCATGAAGCTGCTCGTCGCGCAGATGACGAACCAGGATCCGCTGAACCCGATGGACAACGCCCAGATGACGACGCAGATGGCGCAGATCAGCACCGTCTCGGGCCTGGAGAAGCTCAACACCACGGTCTCAGGCCTGAACGGCCAGTTCATCCAGCTGCAGGCGATGCAAAGCGCCGCCCTGATCGGCCACGACGTGGCGATCGAGGGCAACGACCTGCGCGTCCAGGACGGCAAGGGCGACGGCGGCTTCGAGCTCAGCGCCGCGGCCAAGAATGTCAAGGTCGAGATCCAGAACGCCGCCGGCAGCACCATCGGCACGGTCGAGATGACCGACGTGGCCGCCGGCCGCCACGATTTCAGCTACGACGTGCCCGACGCCTACAAGGACAGCGCCCTCACCTTCAAGGTCACGGCCACCAACGGTGACACCGCCGTGGACGCCATGGCCCTGGCGCACCAGCGCATCGCCGCGGTCAGCACCTTCGGCGACACGCTCGCGCTGGAGCTGTCCAACGGCGACCGCGTGGCCTACGACGCGGTCTGGGCCTTCCTCTGACCCGCCGCCCCGCCCCCTTCCCCTTCTCTTCTTCCCGCCCCAGGAGCAACCCATGAGCTTCCAGCAAGGCCTTTCCGGCTTGAACACCACGTCCAAGAGCCTGGAGGTGATCGGCAACAACATCGCCAACGCCAACACCTATGGCGCCAAGGGCTCGCGGGCCGAGTTCTCGGACATGTACGCCGCCGCGCTGAACGGCGCCGGCACCAACCAGATCGGCATTGGCGTCAGCCTGGCGTCGGTCGCCCAGCAGTTCACCCAGGGCAGCATCACCGCCACCGAGAACCCGATGGACCTGGCGATCAACGGCGCCGGCTTCTTCCAGCTCACCGACACCGCAGGCAGCCTGAGCTACAGCCGCAACGGCCAGTTCAAGGTCGACCAGAGCGGCTACATCGTCAACAACGGCGGCGGGCGGCTGATGGGTTACCTGGCCGACACCAACGGCGTGATCCAGCCCGGCGCGGCCGTGCCGCTGCGGCTGCCCACCGCCGGCATCGAGCCGATGCCCACGACCGGCATCGACATGGAAACCAACCTGAACTCAGGCGACGCGGTCATCGCCAACGGCTCACCTCGCATCGACTTTGCCAACAAGGACACCTACTCGGAAGCCACCGAGATGACCGCCTACGACGCCAAGGGCGCGCCGGTCACGCTGAGCTACTACTTCCAGAAGACGGCCACCGACACCTGGGACGTGTTCGTCACCGCCAATGGCCACTCGGTGGGCGGCACCGACGCCGACCCGCAGCCGGTGACCACGCTCAGCTTCAGCGCCGACGGCTCGACCTTCACCTCCAGCAACGGCACGCTGGACATCCCGGCGACGACGGCCGCCAACGGCGCCGAGACGCTGGCCATCCCCGGCGTGGCGCTGAACTTCGACGGTTCGACCCAGTTCAAGGCCAACTTCGCGGTGACCAACCTGGCGCAGGACGGCTACTCGGCCGGCTCGCTCAGCGGCATCACCTTCGACTCGTCGGGCATCGTGATGGCCCGCTACACCAACGGCCAGACCAAGCCGGCCGGCCAACTGCAGCTGGCCAACTTCCGCAACCCGCAGGGCCTGCAGCCCATGGGCGGCAACGGCTGGCGCTCGACCTACGCCTCGGGCGACCCGATCGTCGGCACGCCGTACTCGGGCGCCTTCGGTGCCCTGCAGGCCGGCGCGCTGGAAGAGTCCAACGTCGACCTGACCGGCGAACTGGTCAACATGATCACCGCGCAACGCAACTACCAGGCCAACGCGCAGACCATCAAGACCATGGACCAGGTGATGCAGACCCTGGTCAACCTGCGCTGACAGCCCACCCACCCGCTGACGCCAAAGGGTCTCCATGGACCGCATGATCTATCTGTCGATGTCGGGCGCCAAGGCCGCGATGCAGCGCCAGGACACGCTCGCGCACAACCTGGCCAACGCGTCGACCACCGGCTTTCGCGAAGAGCTGGCCGGCTTTCGTGCGGTGCCGGTGCGCGGCGACGGTGCGTCCACCCGCGTCTTCGCGCTCGAGTCGACCATCGGCTACAAATCCGACAGCGGCGCAGTGCAACCCACCGGGCGCAACCTCGACGTCGCGATGAAGGGCAACGCCTGGCTCGCCGTGCAGGGGCTGGATGGCACCGAGGCCTACACCCGCGCCGGCGCGCTCGAAGTGAACGCTGAAGGCCTGCTGACCACCGTCAACGGCCTGCAGGTGCTGGGCGACGGCGGCCCGATCACCGTGCCCAGCCGGGCCGAAGTGCAGATTGCCCCCGACGGCACGGTGAGCGCCACCGTCGAGGGCGGCAAGCCGCAGTCCATCGGCAAGCTCAAGCTCGTCACCCCCGAGAGCGACGCCCAGCTCAGCCGCGGCACCGACGGCCTGTTCCGCTCGGCCGGCGGCGACCTGCCGCCCGACACCACCGCCCGCGTGCAGGACGGCGCCCTCGAAGGCTCGAACGTCAGCCCGGTCGAGACCATGGTCGCCATGATCTCGGCGGCACGCCAGTTCGAGCACCAGATGAAGCTGCTGCAGACCTCCGAGCGGCAGGACCAGACGGCGTCGAAGCTGCTGTCGTCGAACGGCTGACCGCGCGCGCGACTCAGTTGCCCACGACCCCCATCACGATGCCGGCGTTGCGGGCGTCCGTGCCCCAGATGCAATAGTCGTAGCGCGGCGCCACCGCCGGGTTCACCCATTGGTTGCCCACGCAGGCGCCCACGTGCAGGCCGGGGGGAAAGTCGCCATAGCCCCAGGGCACGGCGCAGGACAGCATGTCGATCAGGCGCACGTTCCGCATCGACTTGCCCACCAGCGGCAGCACCGAGGCCTTGCTCTGGAAGCCCGGCTGGATCTGCTGGTCACACTCGCCGTACAGGCCGAAGGCGTCGCCTGTGCCGTGGTAGTGCAGCACACCCACCGTCACCGCATTGCCATGGCCGTCGTTCGGCGTGCTGAGGCAGTAGCTGTAGGGGTGATCGTCGCCGGGGCACTTGTTTTCCTTGGCGGCAGCGGCCCGCACCGCCGTGGCCGCCTTGCAGGAGATGGTCACGATGCCGGTCAGCGTCCGCGGGTCCTTGCCGGCCGGGCGCACCAAGCCGATCTTGGGCTGCGCGTCGGCACCGCCCGGGCAGCCTTCGTACGTGGCGTTCGGGTCGGTGTGGGGCCCAGCCTTGAGCACGCCGAACTTGACCGAGTTGCCCCGGCCGTCGTTCGAGAAGCCAAAGCAGTAGTCGTAAGGGCTGCCGGGCGGGCAGGTCTCCTTGCCCGCGATGCCTTCGCTGGTGAAGCCATTGCAGCTCAACACCTTGATGGCCAGGACGTCGGTGACCGTTTCGCCGATGTACTGCAGGTTGTCCAGCTTGCTGCTCAACGACGATGCCTCGCCGCAGTGGCCGTACAGCGCCACCGGGTCGGCCGACTTGTTCCACAGCGATATCTCGTCCGACGCCACGGCGCCGCAGGAAGCGAGCGCGGCCAACGATGCGGCCGCGATGTGATGTGCATGCATGAGGGACCCCCTGGGTGAAGCACGGGCCGCGCCGTCCGGGCATCGGACGGCATGGGCCCGAGCCCGCGACATTGCGCTTCACCAGCGCGCCGGCGTTGAGGGGCGTCAACAAAGCGTGCGCAGCAAGCCTCAGTTCAGCACCAGGCTCCAGCTCGACGTGCCTTCGGCCGAGTCCGTGCTCATGGCCACGTCCTGCGACCACGAGGCAACGTAAGTCCAGCTCGTGTCCTCGATCCAGTCCAGCGTGTCGAAGCTGGTGGCCCGCTGGCGGATGTAGATGACATACAGGTCCACGTTGTCCTTGATCCACATGTCGTCGCCGCGGATGTCCAGACGCAGCCGCAGGTGGCCGGCCAGGCCGTTCGAGAATTCGAGGCCATAGCCGGGGTACGGCATCGGGCTCTGGCCGATGCCCGGAGGCAGCTCGGGCGTCCGGTCGTTTCGCCGCGGCAGCTTGGTCGGCCCGATGTAGTCGTAGGCCCGGACGGCGCCCGGCTCGAGGTCGTCCTCGGTCGGGTAGTCAAGGTTGAGGACGCGCAGCACCGCGCCGTCGCGCAGGACCGAAGCCTGGACGAGGCTGTCGGTCCCGGCGAACGGGGTGTTCTGAGTCTGCACGACGAGTCGGATGGCACCGATCCACATGGCATGTTCTCCCTGGGCAATGGCTCGGCAGGTCGGCCGGGGCGAGCCGGCTGCGTGATGGCAGACGGCACGCCGACTCTGCGCGCCAGGGGCCATGCACACATCCCCAAGCGGTAGGGAGCAGCGGCTGCGGTGTCAGGGGGATGGGTGCCGCCGTTCGCGGGGCCCGCGCCGACCGTGGCGGCCGCTCAGTGCGCCACGATGGCCGGCAGCGAGAACTCGCGCCCCACCACGGCGCGGGCGTAGAAGTAGTTGGCGCGAGACCGCTCGCTCAACTCGTCCAGCCGCACATCGCCCGTCGGGTCACAGGGAAAGCTCAGGCCGCGGCCTTCGTGGAACAGCGACATGAAGCGCAGTTCGTGACCTGCCTGCTGCAGCGGGTCGGCACCAGTGGGGAGGTTCGGGTTCATGCGGCACTCCTGGTTCCATCGTCGTACACCAGCCCTGGTACGCAACGCCGCCATGTTTGGAGGCGGCCGCGACACAGGGTGTCGTTGCACAGAGGAACGGAATCGCCGCGAAATACAGGACAGCGCCGTCACTGGAACGGTGCCAGCATGCGCTCCAGCGTCGTGATGAAGGGGTTCTCCATCAGCGGCAGCATGAACAGCAGGCTGGTCAGGCCCACGCCCATGGTGATCGGGAAGCCGATCGAGAAGATGTGGGTCTGCGGCGCCACGCGCGAGATCACGCCCAGCACCAGGTTGACGAACATCATGATGGCGATCAGCGGCAGCGCGATCCACAGGCCCATCTTGAAGATCTCGGCACCCCACTGGTGCGGCAGCGCGGTGTGCAGGAAGGCGAAGGGCTCGGGCCCGACCGGGAAGGCGGTGAGGCTTTGCACCACCGCGGAGATCACGGTCAGGTGGCCGTTGAGGACGATGAACAGGAAGGCCACCAGGTTGCTGAAGAAGCGACTGACGGCCGTGGTCTGGGTGGCGGTGATCGGGTCGAAGAAGCCGGCGAAGTTCATGCCCATCTGCAGGCCTGCGATCTCGCCGGCGAACTCGACCGTGGCGAACACCACGCGCACCGCGAAGCCCAGCGACAGGCCGATCAGCAACTGCTGCACCACCAGCAGCACCGCAACGGACGAGTCCAGCGGCACCGGTGCGACCGGCGGCGCGACGCCGCTGGCACACACGGCCACCAGGAAGGCCAGCGCCACCCGCACCCGCATCGGCACCATGCGCTGGCCCAGCACCGGCAAGGCCTGGAACAGCGCCAGCACGCGCAGGAAGGGCCACAGCACCGGCGTCAGCCAGGCCATCAGCTGGGCCTCGGTGACGGTGATCACGGTCGGGTCAGAAAAGGGGGGTCACGCGGCTGCGCCGGGGATGGCCAGCAGCATGTTGCGCAGGTAGTCGACGAGCGTGCTCATCATCCACGGGCCGGCCACGGCGCACACCGCCACCGCCGCCAGCAGCTTGGGCACGAAGCTCAGCGTGGCCTCGTTGATCTGCGTCGCTGCCTGGAAGATGCTGACCAGCACCCCGACGACCAGGATCACGACCAGCATCGGCGCCGACACGGTCAGCAGCATGATCAGGCCTTGCTGGCCGTAGGTGAAGACTTGGGAAGAATCCATCGTGTTCTCACGTGGCGAAGCTGGCAGCCAGCGAGCCGAGCAGCAGGTTCCAGCCGTCGGCCAGCACGAACAGCATCAGCTTGAACGGCAGCGCCACCAGCACCGGCGACAGCATCATCATGCCCAGCGACATCAGCACGCTGGCGACGATCATGTCGATGATCAGGAAGGGCACGAAGATCAGGAAGCCGATCTGGAACGCGCTCTTGAGCTCGCTGGTCACGAAGGCCGGTACCAGCACCTTGAAGGGCACGTCCTCACCCTTGACGTTCGGGTCGAGCTTGGCCAGCTTGGCGAACAGCTGCACGTCGGCCTGGCGCGTCTGCTTGAGCATGAAGGCGCGCATCGGCACCTCGCCGCGCTTCAAGGCTTCGTCGAAGGCGATCTGGTTGGCCGAGTAAGGCACCCAGGCCTCGGCGTAGACCTTGTCGATCGTCGGCGACATGACGAAGAAGGTGAGGAACAGGCTCAGGCCCACGATCACCTGGTTCGGCGGCGCGGCCTGCGTGCCCAGGGCCTGGCGCAGCAGGCTCAGCACGATCACGATGCGGGTGAAGCCCGTCATCAGCAGCAGCACAGCCGGCAGGAAGGACAGTGCCGTGAAGAACAGCAGGGTCTGGATCGGCACCGAGTAGCTCGTGCCGCCCGCCCCCTGGCCGATGACCAGCGGCAGGGCCGGCGCGGCGGGTGCGGCGGCCTGGGCCATGGCGGTGACCGGCACCAGCACGGCGGCCAGCACGGCGGCGGCGGGCACGCCGCGGCGCAACACCGCCTTCAGGCGTTCATTCATGGTTCGTGCCCCCAGCAACCGGGCCCGGGCCCGAGCGCCACTTGGCGATCAGCTGGCTCACGGTGGCGGCCTGCGGCGTGCGCAGCGCGGGGGGCACCTCGGCCGGGGCGTCCATCTGGGTCAGGCAGTTGATGCTTTCGGCGGTCACGCCCAGCACCAGCCAGCGTGCGGTGGCGCCCTGCCCCATCTCGACCACCACCACGCGTTGCGAGGGCGACAGCGACAGGCTGGACACGGTGCGCAGCAGCCCGTCCTGGCCGGCGCCGGCATAGCCGCTGCGGCGCAGCAGCCACAACGCCACCGGGATCAGCGCGATCACGGCCACGAAGGCCAGCAGCGGCATGAGGGACGAAGAGTTCATGTCGTCAAGTGCGCGAAAGACGGCGCATGCGCTCGCTGGGCGTCACGATGTCGGTCAGCCGGATGCCGAACTTGTCGTTGACGACCACCACCTCGCCCTGGGCGATGAGGAAGCCGTTGACCAGCACGTCCATCGGCTCGCCGGCCAGCGTTTCCAACTCGACCACCGAGCCTTGCGCCAGCTGCAGGATGTTCTTGATCGGGATGCGGGTGCGGCCGAGCTCCACGGTCAGCTGGACGGGGATGTCCAGGATCATGTTCAGGTCGTTGGCCTGGCCGGTTCCCGCCCCGGTGGGCGTGAAGTTGGCGAACGAGGCCGGCGCCACCTGCTCGGCTGGCGCGGCCAGCTCGCTGGCGACGTCGCCGCCACCCTTGGACTCGGCCAGGGCGGCTGCCCAGGCGTCGGCCATGTCGTCTTGCTCGTTGGCCATGGGGCCTCCTTCAGCTGGCATTGCTATCTCCCAGCCACCCCAGGTTGGAGCTGGTGAGGAGTTGATCGATCTTGATCGCGTAGTGACCGTCGGACGTGCCGTACTGGCAATCGAACACCGGCACGCCGTCGACCTTGGCCTGGATCATGGGCAGCAGGTCGAGCTCGACGAAGTCGCCGGGCTTGAACGCGAGCAGTTGCTCCACCGTGGCCTGGGCCGTACCCAGCTCGGCGATGAGGTCGACCTCGGCGGACTGGATCTGCTGCTTGAGCAGGTTGACCCAGCGGCGGTCCGGCTCGGACGAGTCGCCCTGGATCGACGAATACAGCACGTCGCGGATCGGCTCCAGCGTCGAATACGGGATGCAGAAGTGGATCGAGCCCGAGGTCTCGCCGATTTCCAGCGTGAACGACGAGGCGACGACGATTTCGCTGGGCGTGGCGATGTTGGCGAACTGGGGCTGCATCTCCGATCGCTGGTAGTCCAGCTCCAGCGGGTAGATGCCGTGCCAGGCGCGGCGGTACTCGGCGATGATGCATTCGACCAGGCGCTCGATCACGCGCTGCTCGGTGGCCGAGAAATCGCGGCCCTCGATGCGGGTGTGGAACTTGCCGGCGCCGCCGAACAACGCGTCGATGACCGCGAACACGATGCTCGGGTCGCACACGATCAGCCCCGAGCCGCGCAGCGGCCGCACCGAGACGATGTTGAAGTTGGTCGGCACCACGATCTCGCGCAGGAAGGCCGAGTACTTCTGCACCTTGATGCCGTTGATCGAGACTTCCGGGCTCTTGCGGATGAAGTTGAACAGGCCGATGCGGATGTTGCGGGCGAAGCGCTCGCCGATGATCTCCATCGTCGGCATGCGGCCGCGGACGATGCGCTCCTGGCTCGCGATGTCGTAGACGCGGATGCCGCCTTCCTGCTGGTCTTCCTGCTCGAGCTTCTGGCTCTCGCCGGTGATGCCTTGCAGCAGTGCGTCGACTTCGTCTTGCGAGAGGATCTGCTGGTTCATTCGCGCTCAACCGATGGCTGGTGACGGCTCAGGCAAGACTCACTGGATGATGAAGGAAGAGAACTGCACCGACTTGATCGGCAGGTCTTCCGGCTCTTCCGCCTTGGCCTTCTTCTTCTTTTTCTTCTTCGACGAGGACTCTTCCTCCTCGTCCGGCAGCTCGATGCCCATCGGGCGCAGCGCTTCGCGGCGCACTTCCTTGGCCAGCAGTTCCTTGCCTTCGGGCTCCATCAGCTCCTGCGAGCTCTTGTGGGCCAGCAGCAGCAGGATGTTGTTGCGGATGGCCGGCATGTACGCCTTGATCTCGTCGCCCACGTGGGCGTCGGCCACTTCCAACGTGATGCCGACCTGGGCGAAGCGGTCGGCTTCGCGGTCGGCCAGGTTGACCACGAACGGGTCCAGCGGCACGAACACCGGCGGCGTGTGCTTCTCGTCCTTCTTGTGGGCGTCCTTGGCGACGGCCTTCTTGCCGGTGTCGGCGCCGTCGCCGTCTTCGTCCTCGGCCTCGGCCGCGGCGGCAGCCTCGGCCGCCGCCTTCTTCTTCATGTAGACGGCGGCGCCACCGCCCACCATGCCCAGCAGGGCCACGACGGCGGCGATGATGATGATCAGCTTCTTCTTGCCCTTCTTGGGCGCGACTTCAGCGGCATCGGTGGCGGCTGCGGCAGCGGACATGACGGCGGCTCCTTGCTCGGTTCGGTGCACCTGTCTGGCGGCTGCGAAAAGCGGCACGCCCAGCAAGCGCGTTCCTGGCCATTATTGAAAGCAAGGGGGCCGCCCGAAGGGGGGAATAGCGGCAGAAATCCCGCTATCCAGCGGTGCCGGGCGGCCGGTGGGCCACCCGGGCCGGCGGCCTCAGGCCACCAGGTCGACCAGGCCGCGCTGGGCGGCCGGCCGGGCGGCCGCGGCGGCGGTGCCCTCGGCGCCGTCGCGCCCGGGGGCCAGCCAGCCCGGCAAGCCGAAGCTGCGCTGGCTCTGCGGGTCGCCCTCGCGGGCGTGCTGGCCGGTCTGGTCGGACACGCTGCCGCCCGACAGCGACAGGCCCACGTCGCCCAGGGCCTCGGCCAGCGCCGGCAGGGCGTCGGCCAGCGCGGCGCGGGTTTCGGCCACGTCGGCGCCCAGCTCGACCTGGGTGCGGCCGCCATGCAGGGCAATGCGCACGTCGATCGGGCCCATGTCCTGCGGGTTCAGTTCCAGCGTGGCGTATTGCACGCCGTCCTGCAGCCAGGTGTTCAGCTGGGCGCCCAGCGCGGCCGGGAAGGCGGCGCTGCCGGGCGGCGGTGCGAGCGTGGCCTGGGCCGGCACGGCCTCGGGTGCGGGCTGGGCGGCCGCGTTGCCGCCGGCGCCCAGGCTGGGCAGCGAGAAGTCGGCCGCCGCGGCCGTGGGCACGAGGGCGGCGTCGGCCGCGGCCAGGTTGACCGGCGTCGCGTCCAGCACGCGCTGGAAGCCGCCGATGTCCACCGCGCCGGCCGCCTGGGCCGAGCCATCGAGCCCGGCATTGCCCCGGTCCCCGGCGAACAGGCGGTCGGCACGGCCGGCGTCCGCGGCGCCCAGTGCGTCGGCGCTGGTGCCGGCATGCCGGCCGCGCGCCATGGCATCGGCCGCCTTGGCGCGGGCGGCGGCCATCAGGCCAGCCTGACGCAGGGACTGGGCCAGGTCCGCGGGCTGCGGCGCATCGGGCGTGGGCGGGGGCGTGACGGGGGCGTCCGCGTTCGCCGCGGCGTGGTCGTCCTTCTTGCGCGCGGCATGCGGCTCGTCGTCGCCGGACTCGGTGTCGTCGGTCTCGCAGTCGCGGGCGGCATCGGGCTCGTCGTCGACCGCGTCTTGCAGCAACTGGGCGAACGGCGAGTCCAGCCCGGTGCCGTCGACGCTGGCGCTGGCCTGCTGGGCGTGGGGCCGCGCCCGGTTGGCCGACGCGGTGCTGGCAGTCTGGGCGGCGGGGTGCGGGGCAGCGGCGGTGAGGCTCATGGGGTGGGCCGGTGGGCGGTCGCGTTGGAAGGTGGGTCGGTCGGCAGGCTCAGGCGGCAGCGAAGACGCTGGCGCGGGCCCAGGTCAGGCGCTGCCCGGCCTCGTCGCTGCTCTTCTGGTCGCGCCGCTGCTCGCGCAGGGCCTCGGCCTGGGCGCGGCGCTCGATCAGGCGCTGCACCGTGGCGACCTTGATCTCGCGGTGGTGCAAGCGCACCCGCGCGGCCTGCAGCCGGGCCTGGGCCTGGTCGACCGCGCCCTGCTGGGCGCCGATGGCCTGCTCCAGCCGCTCGATGAAGCCCTGGTAGCAGTGCAGGATCTCGATCGGCGCCCGCTGGGCGAATTGCGCCGCCCAGCGCTTGCGGTATTCGCCGCGGTAGGTGACCAGCGAGTCGGCCTGCTCGCGCGCGGCCTGGGCCAGACGCTCGGCATCGCGCCACTCGGCCATGGCCGCGTCGCGCTTTTCCTTCTCGCGTTCCAGCAGGGTGTGCAGCAGGGGCAGTCGGTCCATGGGTCAGCTTTCTGGCGGCCTCAGGCCGCGGGGTTCAGTGCCAGCAGTTGCTTCAGGCTCTGCGCCAGCGGCGCGGCCTCGTGCATGCCCTGCTGCAGCAGCGCGTTGAGCTTGGGGTGCACCTTCACGGCGGCGTCGAGCTCGGGGTCGGCGCCGGGCGTGTAGGCGCCGAGCTGGATCAGGTCACGCGCCTTGTTGAAGCGCGCCAGCCACTGGCGGGCGCGGCGGGCGCCGTCCAGGTGCTCGCGAGGCGCAACCGAGGTCATCACGCGCGAGATCGACTTCTCCACGTCGATGGCCGGGAAGTGGCCGCTTTCGGCCAGCTCGCGCGACAGCACGATGTGGCCATCCAGAATGCCGCGCGCCGCGTCGGCGATCGGGTCCTGCGGGTCGTCGCCCTCGGTCAGCACGGTGTAGAAGGCCGTGATCGAGCCGACGCCGTTCAGGCCGTTGCCCGAGCGCTCGACCAGCTGCGGCAGCTTGGCGAAGCAGCTCGGCGGGTAGCCCTTGGTGGCCGGCGGCTCGCCGATGGCCAGCGCGATCTCGCGCTGCGCCATCGCGTAGCGGGTGAGCGAGTCCATCAGCAGCAGCACGTGCTGGCCGCGGTCTCGGAAATGCTCGGCGATCGCGGTGGCGTAGCTCGCGCCCTGCATGCGCACCAGCGGCGGCGCGTCGGCCGGCGCGGCCACCACCACGGCGCGGGCCAGGCCCTCTTCGCCGAGGATGTCCTCGATGAACTCCTTGACTTCGCGGCCCCGCTCGCCGATCAGCCCGACGACGATCACGTCGGCCTTGGTGTAGCGGGCCATCATGCCCAGCAGCACCGACTTGCCGACGCCGGTGCCGGCGAACAGGCCGATGCGCTGGCCGCGGCCCACGGTGAGCAAGGCGTTGATCGCGCGCACCCCCGTGTCCAGCGGCTGGCGGATCGGGTCGCGGTCCATCGCGTTGATCGGGCGGCGCACCATGGGCTCGTTGTGGGTGTCGGCTACCGGGCCGCCGCGGTCCATCGGCTGGCCATGGGCGTCGACCACGCGGCCGAGCAGGCCGTCGCCCATCGGCAGGTGCAGGCCGCGGTCTTCGCTGCGGCGGAATGGGTGGTTCTCGACGCCGAAGCGCGGCGGGATCTGCGGCACAGGCAGCGGCACCACGCGGGCGCCGCTGGCCAGGCCGTGCAGTTCGCCGGTGGGCATCAGGTAGGCGCGGTCGCCGTTGAAACCCACCACCTCGGCCGTCACCGGTTGTTCGCCAGGCTGGCCGACGGCGCACACGGCGCCGACCGGCGCGCGCACACCTGCGGCTTCGAGCACCAGGCCGGTCACGCGCACCAGCGAGCCCTGCATTTCCAGCGGCTGCGGCAGGCTGGCGTAGTTCTTCATGTCGCCGAGGAAACGGTACCAGCGCTTGTCGCGCTCGGCGGTGTCCATCACAGCGCCACCTCCGTGTCGCCGGCCGGCTCCTCGTAGGCCTGCTCCTGGCCCAGCACCGCGGCGGCCTGGGCCCAGCGGGCCTCGATGCGCGCATCGACCTGGCCCAGGTCGGACTCGACCACGCAGCCGCCGGGCTGCAGGGTGGCGTCGGCCTGCAGCAGCACCTGGCGGGCCTGCAGCAGGTCGGCCAGGCCGGCTTCGACCAGGGGCAGGTCCTGCGGGTGCAGGCGCAGGCGCAGGTGGCGGGCGGAGAGGATCACCGCGCCGACCGCGTCCTGCGCGACCTGCACGATCAGCTCGGGGCGCTGGGCGATCTCGCTGCGCACCACCTGGCGCGCGAGCGTGACGGCCGTCTGCACCAGGGTGTCGGCCAGGCGCGCGTCCAGGCCCTGGGTCTGAGCGTCGAAGGCGGCGACCAGCTGGCCCATCTGGGCGCTGACGGCCTGGGCGAACTGGCGCTTGGCGGCATCCAGCGCCTCCAGCCCGTCACGGTAGCCCTGGGCGTAGCCGGCCGCGCGGGCCTCTTCGACCTTGGCCAGCCACTGATCGGCGGTGGGCTCGGGCGGGGCGGCGGGGGGCGCGGCGGGCTCGGGCCGCGCGTTCGGCCGGCCCTGGGGCTTGGCGGCACCGGCCGCGGCACCGGCGCCGAAGTCGCCGCCACCGAAGGCGTCGGGCGTCCAGGCGGCGAAATCGGACAGCTCTTCGCGCGGGATGAAGCGCGAATAGGCGGTCGCCGGCTTGTCCTTGCCGCCCACGGGCGGCGGCACCTGGCGGATGCCGCTCGGCTTAGAGGAAGTCATCCGCCCCTCCCGAGGCCAGCACGATCTGGCCCTCGTCCACCAGGCGGCGGACGATCTTCAGCAGTTCCTTCTGCTCGGCCTCGACCTCGCTGACGCGCACCGGGCCGCGCGATTCGAGGTCTTCGCGCAGCGTCTCGGCGGCACGGGTGGACATGTTGCGGAACACCTTCTCGCGCAGCTCCGGCGTGGCGCCCTTGAGCGCGATGACCAGCGACTCGCTCTGCACTTCCTTCAGCACGGACTGGAAGCCCTTGTCGTCGAGCTTGTTCATGTCCTCGAAGGTGAACATGTTGTCCATGATGCGTTGCGCCAGGTCGCCGTCGGCTTCGCGGATGTAGTCCAGCGCCGAGGTCTCGACCGAGCTGCCCATCATGTTGATGATTTCCGCGGCCGCCTTCACGCCGCCGAGCGACGCCTTCTTCAAGCGGTCGCCGCCCGCCAGCACCTTGCTGAGCACCTCGTTCAGGTCCTTCAGCGCAGCGGGCTGGATGCCGTCCAGCGTGGCGATGCGGATCAGCACCTCGTTGCGCTGGCGCTCGGTGAACGACTTCAGCACGTCCGAGGCCTGGTCGTGGTCCAGGTGCACCAGGATCGCGGCCACGATCTGCGGGTGCTCGTTGCGCAGCAGCTCGGCCACCGAGCCGGCGTCCATCCACTTCAGGCTTTCGATGCCGGAGATGTCCGAGCCCTGCAGGATGCGGTCGATCAGCAGGTTGGCCTTGTCTTCGCCCAGCGCCTTCTTCAGCACGGACTTGACGTACTCGTCGGTGTCGGGCACCAGGATGTGCTGCTTCTCGGCCGTTTCGGTGAACTGGTCCAGCACGGCTTCGACGCGCTCGCGCGGGATCACCTTGAGCTTGGCGATGGTCTCGCCGAGCTTTTGCACTTCCTTCGGGCCCAGGTGCTTGAAGACCTGGGCCGCCTCTTCCTCGCCGAGCGACATCAGCAGGATCGCTGCGTTCTCGATGCGCTGGTCTTCGTTGCTGTTGCTGGCCATGGTGGAATCCGATCAGGCTGCGACTTCGCCGCTGACCCACTCGCGCATGATGTTGGCCACCGCGGCGGGGTTGTCCTTGGCGAGCTGGCGCGCCCCTTCGAGCTTGCGGTTCTCGCGCGGCGCCTCGAGCTTGGGCAGCTCGGCCTCGCCCGGCAAGGCGGTGCCGTCGTCGACCACGGCGTCGATCTGCTGGCCACGCTTGTCGCCAGCGGCTTCCACCACCACGGCCGGGCGCAGCGCCGGGCGGATGACGCCGAAGATCAGGCCCAGAGCCACCAGGGCCAGGGCCCCCGGCACCGCGCCGGCGCGCACCAGGTCCAGCAGCCAGGGCTGCTTCCACAGCGGCAGCTCGTCGACCTTCTCGGCCACCTCGGTCTTGAACGGGGCGTTGATCACGCGCACCGAGTCGCCGCGGTCCTTGTTGAAGCCCACGGCCTCTTGCACCAGGGCAGTCAGCTTGTCGAGCTCTTCCTGCTTCAACGGCGTGGTCGTGGTCTTGCCCTTGGCATCGGTCTGGCTGCGGTGGTTGACGACGACGGCGGCGTTCAGGCGCTTGACCACGCCCACGGCGTTGCGCTTCATCTGCACCGTCTTGTCGACCTCGTAGTTGGTGGTCGCTTCGCGACGGCCGGCGCCACCGCTCTGGCCCACCGTGTTGGCCTGCAGCGGGGCCGAGGCACCGTTGATCGGCGCGGTCGCCGGCACCGGCGGCTGGTTGCTGGCCGCGCCAGGCACGCCGGTGGGCACGGCGCTGCCGGGCGTGTTCGATTCGCTGGTCGACTGGCTGCGCACGGCGGCCGCGGCGTCGGCGCCTTGGTTCGGGCGGTATTGCTCGCTGGTCGACTCCACCTGGGTGAAGTCGATGTCGGCGGTGACGGTGGCGCGCAGGTTGTCGCGGCCGACCACCGGCTCCAGCAGGTCGTTCACGCGGTTCAGGTAGCTCTTCTCCACCTGGGCGATGTACTGCAGCTGCTGCTCGTTGAGGGATTTGCCGGGGTCGTCTTCCGAGCCCGACAGCAGCGCGCCGCGCTGGTCCAGCACGCTGACGGCCTTGGGCGTCAGTTCCGGCACGCTGGACGACACCAGGTGCACGATGCCGGCGGTCTGGCCGCGGTCCAGCGTGAAGCCGGGGCGCAGCGTGAGCATCACGCTGGCGCTGGGCTTCTGCTGCTCGCGGAAGAAGCCGTTCTGGTTCGGCAAGGCCAGGTGCACCCGGGCGTCTTCCACACCGTCCAACTTGCCGATGGTGCGCACCAGTTCGCCTTCGAGCGCGCGTTGCATGTTGGCCCGCTCCTGCCGGTCGGTCTGGCCGAAGCGGTTCACGTCCAGCAGCTCGTTGCCGACCACGCTGGCCTTGGGCAGGCCTTTGGCGGCCAGCTTCATCTTGACGTCGTACAGGCGGTCTGCCGGCACCTTGATGGCGCCGCCGCCGTCGCTGTAGCGGTAGGGCACGTTCATGGTGCCCAGCTCGGCAACGATGGCGCCGGCTTCCTTGTCCGGCAGGCCGGCATAGAGCACCCGCCAGTCGCCCTGGCTGGCCCACATGGCCATCGCGACCACGGTGGCCACCAGCGCCGCCACGGCGATGCCGAGCTTCATCTTGGCGGCGGCCGGCATGGCGCCGAGGCGCCCGATCAGCCCGGAGGGGGCTTCGGCGGGAACCAGCGGTACGGGCGTCACGGTAGCGTCCATGGAATCCTTCTGGGGGCTCTCGGCGGCCTCGCACGGCGGGCCCCCGGTTCAATCACGGTCCCGGCCATTGTTCGGCAAGCTTGAGGGCCGGCAAGGGGCGAGAAGCCTCGAAATCCCCCGGCAGTTCCCACCATCGGCGTCCGGGCCAGACCCTAGTATTCGTCCCTATCAAGGTGGCGCTCGATGCGTCCGCCCGAAAGGCCCCGCCATGGACATGAAGCTCAAACCGTTCGATTTCTCGCAAGCCGTCGCCCGCGCCGGCCTGACGCGCGACGGCCTGCCCGTGGGCAAGGCAAACAGCGCCCAGAACGCCCAGGCGGCGAGCTTTTCCAGCGCCATGAGCGACGCGCTGAAAGCGGTCAGCAACCAGCAGTTGCAGGCCGAGAAGCTGCAGCACGAGTTCCAGCTCGGCAACTCGTCGGTCAGCCTGGAAGAGACCATGGTCTCGATGCAGAAGGCGCAGATCGGCTTCCAGGCCGCACTGACGGTGCGCAACCGCTTCGTGCAGGCCTACACCGACGTCATGAACATGCAGGTCTGACCGCGTCCCAAAGAAGAAGGCCACCCGCGGGTGGCCTTCTTCTTTGGGCATGGGTGGAGATCAGTCCAGGCTCATCATCCGACGGCGCTTTTGCGTCTGGTCGATGTAGCGCTGGAGCAGTCGGGTGGCGTCGGTGTCCAGGTGCAGCAACTCGCAGCCCAGGCGCACGCCGCGGGCCTGCGGCTGGATGGACGTGACATGGTGCACGACCAGGGTGCCGCGCAGCAAGGTGCCGGCGTCCAGCTCCATCACGCAATCGTTGATGTGCACACCGGGCTCGACCATGGGCATGTCGGCCGGCATGAACAGCGCGCAGCCGCCCACGCTCACGTCCAGCACGCGCAGCTCGAGCGCCATGTCTGGGATCGCCGGGTGGCGAAAGCGCGCCGTCGGCGAGCTGCGCTCCAGCGTACGCACGCGGTAGGCGTTGCGGCGCTGGAAGCGGAAAAGTTCACGCGGCAGGGCCGCCTGCAGCACGCAGCTCTGGCGGCCGTGCACCAGCATGCGGTCGGAGACGTCGAACTGCAGCTTGATCTGGTCCAGGTAGCCCACGGCCACGGCCTCGTCGGCCTCGACCAGGCGGTGCACCGCCGGGGCCATCAAGTCGGCGGTGAAGGCCACCTTGCCCTGCGCGCCATCGATCGTCCACAGCGTGGTGGCATAGGCCGACCCATCCGAGCCGTTGAGGTTGATCGTGACGTTGCGGTCCATCAGGGCCCGCAGCAGCGACTTCACCTCGGCCGGCTCGCGAACACGGAACGCATCGAAGCCGCCCGGTGAGCCGGCGGCGTCGAGAGAGGCGGGTTGGGTGTCCTGGTACATGGCGGGCGGCGGGTGGCGGCGGGGGTGTTCAGTGCAGGGTCTTGGACTTGCCGTGCATCATCTTGTCGAGGTCTTCCAGCCAGGGCTCGGCCAGGTGGCGGATCTCGGCGTCGTTCAGCAGGATGCGCTGCATGATGCGCGATTTGAGCTTGCTTTCCTCGGCTTGCAAGGACTTTTCCTTCGCCGCGTGCTTGAGCTGTGAAATCAGCACGGCGCACGCGCCTTCGAGCTTGACGACCTCGTCCCAGTTGCCGTTGCGCTCATGGTCGCGACTCTCGGTGATGACAGCGGTGTTCTGGGGGGATGTTGATCTCAGTTCGCGCGGGGCGATTCGGTCTTGTCACCGATGTCGCGCCAGGCTTGGCGCAGGGGTTCGACCAGTCGGGCACACTCTTCGAGGATGGCGTCGTCGTTGCGCAGGTTGGCCAGCGTCAGGCGCCGGGCCAGGTAGTCGTACAGCGCGCTCAGGTCGCGCGCCAGGGCGCCGCCGGCCTCGATGTTGAGGCCGGCCTTCAGGCCTTCTTCGACGATGCGGGCAGCGCGCGCGATGGCCTTGCCCTTGGCCTCGACCTCGCCGCTGCGCATGAAGCCGCGGGCCTGGGTGATGGCCTCGAGGTAGCCATCGAACAGCAGTTCGATCAGGCGGTGCGGCGAGGCGTCTTCCACGCTGGTGGCCACACCCACCTGGCGGTAGGCGTTGGCCGAGCCGCCGGTGCGGCCGAAGGGGGAAGACATGCTGGGGCTGTACATGGTCGTCGTGGCTGCAAATGGTGTCCGATACAAGGCATATCGGCCCTGGCGGCCGCGACCTTGAGGTGCTCGAAGCCACCGAACTGGCCCGGTTTTCCGCCCCGATCCAGGGCATGAAAAAAGGCGCCCGCGGGCGCCTTGGTCGAGGAGCGGTCGGCCCTCAGTTCGCGGCCAGCGACGCCATCTGCTGCGTCACGTAGTTCGACAGCGCCGACATCTTGGCCATCGTCGTGTCCAGGGCCTCGTACTGGGCCCGCAGGCGAGCCTCGGTCTGGGTCAGCCGGTCTTCCATCGACGCCTGGCGCTTGTCCAGGTCCTTGATGCGGTTCTCGTAGCTGGTCTGCAGGGTTTCCAGGCTGCCGGTGGTGTCCAGCACCGCGTTGCCCAGGTCCTTGAACCGGTCCATGAAGCCCGAGCTGGCCGCGTCCGTGCCATCGGTGGCCAGCAGCTTGCGCAGTTCGGCCGGGTTCTCCAGCGCGTCGTCCAGGGCGGACGTGCTCACGGAGAGATTGCCGTCCTTGGTCATGGTGATGCCGACCTCGGAGAGCCGGCTCCACTCGCTGGAGGCCGAGCTGCCCTCGTTGATCACCCCGCGCAGCTGCCACTGGAAGCCGATGGTGGTGCGATCGCCCTGCAGGGGCCCACCGGTCTTGGTGCTGGCGTTGTACGCGGTCTGCGTCTTGATGTAGGCGGCCAGCGCATTGAAGGCGGTGACGAAGTCGTTGATCGCCGTCTTGACCGCCTCGGTGTCCTTGTCGACCACCACCTCGACCGGGGTGTCGCTGAGGCTGTTGAGCGTGAGGCTCAGGCCGTCGGCCACGTTCGACATGGTGTTGGTCGCCGACTCGACGTCGATGCCGTTGATCGTGGCCTTGGCGTTGGCGGCCCACTGGTTCCAGTGCATCGGCGTGCCGCTGTCGGCGGCGTCGTAGCCCAGCGCGGACAGGCCGGTCGCGACGTTGCCGTCGTCGACGTTCTCGGTCGCGGTGATGCGAAAGCCGTTGTCCGCCCCGGTCTCGGTCGAGCGCAGGGACAGGCGCGCACCGTTGGCGTCGTTGACGATCGAGGCCGTCACGCCGGCGCCAGCGTTGTTGATCGCATCGCGGATGTCCGCCAGCGAGGTGGCGTCGTCCGGAATGGTGATGGTCTTCTCGGTGCCGTTGGCCGTGAAGGCGTTGCTGGCCCAGGTGCCCAGCTCGATCTTCAGCGTGCCGCTGCTGAGGGTGCTCTTGGAATCAGTGAAGGCGCTGGATGTGACCGTCTGGCTGGCGGCGAGGGCATTGACCTTGACTGAGTAGCGGCCCGGCGGCGCGCCGCTGCTGGCCGAGCCGGAGACGACGGCCGCGTTGGCCGACGAAAAGCTGGTCTGGTTCCACAGGCTGACCGAGCTGATGGCGGACGCCTTGTCCCGCATGGTCGCCGTCAGCGACTGCAGCTGGCCGATCGAAGACAGCCGCGTCTTGTAGTCGCTTTCCTGTTGCTGCAACAGGCTCAGCGGCTGGCTTTCGACGCTCATCAAGGCCTTGATGATGCCTTCGGAGTCCAGGCCGCTGCCGATGCCGAGTGAGCTGACGGTCGACATGTCTTTCCTTGGTTTGCTGTCGGTGGTTTCGGCCGGGTCAGGACAAACTTGAGCGCCCAATGAAAACGCGCCGCAGTTCCCGGGGCGCTATCGGTGCATCCCTCGGGCGCTGGCGGCGCGCATCAAAAACTGTTTGATCAGCCTTGCAGCAGGCGCATCACTTGCTGGGGCAGCTGGTTGGCCTGGGCGACCATCGCGGTGCCGGCCTGCTGCAGGATCTGCGCCCGGCTCATCGCCGCGGTTTCCGCCGCGAAGTCGGCGTCCATGATCCGGCTGCGCGCTGCGGCCTGGTTCTCGACCGACTGCTGCAGGTTCGAGATGATCGCGTCGAAGCGGCTCTGCGTGGCGCCGAAGGTGGCGCGGGTGTTGTTGACGTTGTCGATCGCCAGGTCGATGTTGTCGATCACGGTGGCGATGTCGCCGATGGTGGCGCTCGCGTCGATCACCGCCGTCGTGGCCGTGATGTTGGCGATGTCGGTCGCCGAGGTCAGGTTCTCGGTCGTGATCGTGATCACGTCGTCGGCGCCGGTGTTGGCCCCGATCTGGAAGGTCAGCGACGTGGCGTCAGAGCCCAGGATGTGCTGGCCGTTGAAGGTCGTGCCGCCCAGCACGCGGCTGATTTCCGACTGCAGCTCGTGGAATTCCTTGTTCAGGGAGTCCTTGTCCGAGCTCGAGTTCGTGGCGTTGCGGGCCTGGATCGCCAGTTCGCGCATGCGCTGCAGCGCGTCGCCGACCTTGCTCAGCGCGCCTTCGGCGGTCTGCGCCAGGGAGATGCCGTCGTTGGCGTTGCGGATCGCGACGTTCATGCCACGCACTTGGGCGTTCATGCGTTCGGCGATCGCCAGGCCGGCCGCGTCGTCCTTGGCCGAGTTCACGCGCATGCCGGACGACAGGCGCTGCATCGCGGTGGTCAGGGCCGACTGCGACGAGTTCAGGTTGCGCTGCGCGTTGAGCGACGCAATGTTGGTGTTGATGGTCTGTGGCATGTGAGCACCTCTTCAAAAGTCGACTGCGCCCGGCGAAACGGCCGGCATTTCCAGAAGAAGCGGCGGCAAACCGCCCCTTCCACAAAGCCCGGCACGGGGTCACCGTCGATGTCTGTCGCCAGTGCCTGTCGGACCACGCCCCTTCATACGAAGAAGCGTTGATCGAATTCTGAAGAGGCTTGACCCCGGCCAAAGGGCTGAAATGAGGCCCGCAACCCCGCCAATTCGCGGCCCTGGAAAGACGACACCCCCGGGCGGCGGGGCCGCACCGGGGGTGTCTTGAAGTGGCTTCAGCCGGTGGTCAGCGCAGCAGGCTCAGCACGTTCTGCGGCAGCTGGTTGGCCTGCGAGACCATCGCGGTGCCAGCCTGTTGCAGGATCTGCGCTCGGCTCATGTTCGCGGTTTCCGATGCGAAATCTGCGTCCATGATCCGGCTGCGGGCGGCGCTCTGCGCCTCCACGGCCTGCTGCAAGTTGGAGATGATGGCGTCGAAGCGGCCCTGCGTGGCACCGAAGGTGGCGCGCTGGTCGTTGATCGTGTCGATCGCGGTGTCGATGTTGTCGATCACGGTGGCGATGTCGCCCGACGTGGCCGTGGCATCGATCACGGCGGTCGTGCCGGTCACCGCGGTGATGTCGCTGTTGGCCGTCATGTCCTCGGTGGTGAGGTTGACGGTGTCGTCGGTGGTCGTGTTGGCGCCGATCTGGAAGGTCAGCGTCGTGGCGTCCGCACCCAGGATCTTCTTGCCGTTGAAGGTGGTGCCACCCAGCACGCGGCTGATTTCCGACTGCAGCTCGTGGAATTCCTTGTTCAGGGAGTCCTTGTCCGAGCTCGAGTTCGTGGCGTTGCGGGCCTGCACCGCCAGTTCACGCATGCGCTGCAGCGAGTCACCGACCTTGCTCAGCGCGCCTTCAGCGGTCTGCGCCAGCGAAATGCCGTCGTTGGCGTTGCGGATCGCGACGTTCATGCCGCGAACTTGCGCGTTCATGCGCTCGGCGATCGCCAGGCCAGCCGCGTCGTCCTTGGCCGAGTTGATGCGCAGGCCCGAAGACAGGCGCTGCATCGAAGTCGCCAACGACGACTGCGACATGTTCAGGTTGCGCTGGGCGTTGAGCGAAGCGACGTTGGTGTTGATGGTTTGAGCCATGAAAATACTCCTACAAGGTTGCCAAAGATGTTCCGGTTAAGCACCGGCGTCGGTACACGCAAATGCCGGGGCTCCGCCGGTCGGGCAACACCTTTCGGGGGTGCAGCCTGGCCCTTGGTCATCTCACCGGACCGCAGGGCCTGCTGTTGCATCTGCTGCAGCAAGCCCTGTTGGTTTGGGTATCGGACTGGTCTTGGCAAACCTTGAGCGCTTTTTAGGCTCTTGCGAGCAAACCCCCTGGGTTCACCAGGGGGTCGGCTCGTTGCGCTTCAGGATCAGCGCAGCAGGCTCAGCACGTTCTGCGGCAGCGAGTTGGCCTGGGCGACCATCGCGGTACCGGCCTGCTGCAAGATCTGCGCTCGGCTCATGTTCGCAGTTTCCGTCGCGAAGTCCGCGTCCATGATCCGGCTTCGGGCGGCGCTCTGCGCTTCCACCGATTGCTGCAGGTTCGAGATGATCGCGTCGAAGCGGCCTTGCGAGGCACCGTAGGTGGCGCGCTGGTCGTTGATCGTGTCGATCGCGGTGTCGATGTTGTCGATCACGGTGGCGATGTCGCCCGACGTGGCCGTGGCATCGATCACGGCGGCCGTGCCGGTCACCGCGGTGATGTCGCTGTTGGCGGTCATGTCTTCCGACGTGATCGTCACGGTGTCATCGGTGGTCGTGTTGGCGCCGATCTGGAAGGTCAGCGTCGTGGCGTCCGAGCCGAGGATCTTCTTGCCGTTGAAGCTGGTGCCGCCCAGAACGCGGGTGATTTCCGACTGCAGCTCGTGGAATTCCTTGTTCAGGGAGTCCTTGTCCGAGCTCGAGTTCGTGGCGTTGCGGGCCTGCACCGCCAGTTCACGCATGCGCTGCAGCGAGTCACCGACCTTGCTCAGCGCGCCTTCAGCGGTCTGCGCCAGCGAAATGCCGTCGTTGGCATTGCGGATCGCGACGTTCATGCCGCGAACTTGCGCGTTCATGCGCTCGGCGATCGCCAGGCCGGCGGCGTCGTCCTTGGCCGAGTTGATGCGCAGGCCCGAAGACAAGCGCTGCATCGAGGTGGCCAGCGAAGACTGCGAGGCCGACAGGTTGCGCTGCGCATTGAGCGAAGCGACGTTGGTGTTGATGGTGGAAGCCATTTGGTAACTCCTTCACGGGGTAGGAAACACGACCCAACTGGGTCCCTGGTTGCGCCCCCGGGTGGAAAGTGCTTGGGGCCGTGAATTGCTTTTCGGAGGAGTGATCGCCGGACTTGAGGTTTTTTTTTGCCGCTGTTCGTTGGATCGACTCGGGCGCCTGGCGGCGGCGTGGGCTGCGTCATCCCGACGCAGCGGCCGCGCGGCCCTGGAAAGGGCGGCAGCCCGCCTTCTTATCGGCGCATCGCCGCGCGCACCCAAGCCTAGAGTGCGTGCAATGTCCCCGCATCCGCCCTCTCGCCCCGCCGCCAGCCGCCAACGCGTGGCGCTGGTGATGATCGTGCGCGACGAGGCGGCGCGCATCGAGCGCGCACTGGCCAGCTTCGCTGCCCATGTGGACGAATGCGTGGTGCTCGACACCGGCTCGCTCGACGACACGGTGCAGCGTGCCCGTGCCGCGGGTGCGCGTGTCGGGCATTTCGACTGGGTCGACGATTTCTCCGCCGCACGCAACACCGCGCTGGACCTGGCCGGGGCCGACTGGCACGTGGTGGTGGACGCCGACGAATGGCTGGCGTCGGGCGCCGAGGCGATCGCCGGTCTGAAACAGCAGGCGCCCGACTTCGTCGGCAGCCTGTGCATCGACAGCGACGACGACTCGCAGGCCGCGCGCACCACCACCGCCAGCTGGATCAGCCGGGTGCTGCCGGGCCATGTGCGCTACGCCGGCCGGGTGCACGAGCAGCCGGTGCATGCCTTGCCCGTGCGCCGGCTCGCCGTGCACCTGGGCCACGATGGTTACCTGGGCGAGCGCCGCGCCGCCAAGGCCGGCCGCAACCAGGCCCTGCTCGAAGCAGCAGCCACCGCCGACCCGGACGACGCCTACGTCCACTATCAATTGGGCAAGGACCACGACGTCTACGAGCGCTACGACCAGGCGCTGCAGGCCTTTGGGCAGGCCGAGCAACTGCTGGGCGATGCCCGCCCGTCGTGGCGCCACGACCTGGTGGTGCGCAGCCTGCACGCGCTCAAGCGCTGCGGCCACCACGCCGATGGCATGGCGCGCGCGGAGCAGGCCATGGCCGACTGGGGCGACTCGCCCGACTTCTTCTTCGCCCTCGGCGACCTGCTGCTGGACTGGGCCGCCGACGAGCCGGCACGCGCCGGCGAACTGCTGCCGCTGATCGAGGCCGCCTGGCAGCGCTGCCTGGCGCTGGGCGAGCGGCCAGACCTGGAGGGCGCCGTGGCCGGCCGCGGCAGCCACCTGGCGGCCGCCAACCTGGTCTTGCTCTACGAGCAACTGGGCCAACCCGCCCTCGCCGAGCCCTACCGCACCCTGGCCCATGCGGCGCCGCAAGCCTGAATAGGCCCGGCCGCACCGGCCTTTTCGCCGCCTCGGGGTGGCCCGTGCCCTTCTACATTCGAAGGCACCATGAAGAATGCACGTGATCGCGCCGAGCGGCACCGCCAGGCCGGCCTCAAGGCCTTGCAGGCCCGGCAGTTCGCCACCGCCATCGGCGAATTCGAGCGGGGTGCGGCCCTGTCGCCGCGCGACGCGCTGATGCAGCTGAACCTGGCCCGCGCGCGCCTGCAGACCGGCCGGCTGGCCGAGGCCATCGCCGCGGCGCGCGAGGCCGTCCGGCTGGACCCGGCCAGCCCGCTGGCCTGCCGGCTGCTGGCCGACTACCTGCTGCAACAGAACCACGCCGCCGACGCCGCGGCCGTGTTCGACGCCTACCCGGCGCAGGCGCCGCGCGACCACGACTGGTACAACGCCCAGGGCAATGCCTGCTTCCAGGCCCAGCGCCTGCAGGACGCGGTGAGCGCCTATTTCCAGGCGCTGGCGCTGAAGATCGACGCGCCGCTGGTGCACTACCGCCTGGGTCTGGCCTTCAAGGACCTGGGGATGATCCGCGAGGCTTCGGAGTGCTTTCGCACCGCGATCTCGCTGGACGATGGCCAGACGCGTGCGCTGGCGCTGTCGCTGCTGGTGCACGAGAGCCGCCAGACCTGCGACTGGTCGCGCGACGCGGAAGAGACCGCGATGCTGCTGCAAGCGCTGGACTGCGCCGACGATTCCACCGGCCAGCTGCTGTCGCCCTTCGCCCTGCTGGCGGTGGACGCCACGCCGGCCCAGCAGCTGCGCATCGGCGCGCTGCGGGTCAAGGGGCTGACCAGGAACCTGCAGCCCCTGCCCGCCCCCGGCCCGCGCCGGCCCGGCCCGATCCGCGTGGGCTATCTGTCCTGCGACTTCCACCAGCACGCCACCGCGGTGCTGATGGCCGAGATGCTGGAGCGCCGCGACACCCAGCGCTTCGAGGTCTTCCTCTATTCACACAGCGTGGACGACGGCAGCGCCATCGGCCAGCGCGTGCGCGCGGCCTGCGAGCACTTCGTCGACGTGACGCACTGGTCGAATGCCGAGATCGCCCGCCGCATGCGCGCCGACGACATCGATATCGCCATCGACCTGAAGGGCCACACCCGCGGCAGCCGCTTCGAGGTGCTGGCCTTCAAGCCGGCGCGCGTGTCCGCCGCCTTCCTCGGCTACCCGGCCACCACCGGCGCGCCCTTCATCGACTACATGATCGGCGACCCGGTGGTGATGCCGCTGGCCCACGCCGCAAACTACACCGAGCACGTCGCCCAGCTGCCGCACAGCTACCAGCCCAACGACCGCCGCCGCGCACTGCCGCCGGCCACGCCGCGCACCCAGCTCGGCCTGCCCGAGGACGCGGTGGTGCTGTGCTGCTTCAACCAGACCTACAAGATCTCTCCCCACATGCTGGACCTGTGGGCCCGCATCCTCGAAGGCGCGCCCAAGGCGGTGCTGTGGATGCTGGCCTGGAACCCGCATGCCCAGGCCAACCTGACGCGCGAGCTGGCTTCCCGCGGCGTGGGCGAGGGCCGCGTCTTCTGGGGCGACAAGGTGCCGCTGTCGCGCCACATCGCCCGCCTGCGCGCGGCCGACATGTTCCTCGACACCTGGCCCTGCAACGCCCACACCACCGCGAGCGAGGCCTTGTGGGCCGGCGTGCCGGTGTTGACCGTGCCGGGCCCCACCTTCGCCTCGCGCGTGGCCGCCAGCTTGGTCACCGCCTGCGGCCTGGGCGACTTCGCGGCCGCGGACGAAGACACCTACGTGGCCCTGGCCATCGCGTTGGCCAACGAGCCGGCCACGCTGCACGGCATCAAGCAGCACCTGGAGCAGCACCGGATGGCGCTGCCGTTGTTTGACAGCGATGCCTACGCGCGCGACTATGAAGCGCTGCTGCAGCGCATGTTCGACCGCCAGCAGGCCGGCCTGGCGCCGGACCACCTGCTGGCCGACGGGCCGTGAAGCGCCGCGAGCGCGCCCACAACAATCTCCAAGAAGGACCTGGCCGTGACGCAAACCGCCCCAGACCCGGAAGGCCTGCGCACGCTGGTGACGCGCCACGACGAACAGCAGCTCGCGCGCGAGTTCGCCCAGCTGTCGACCAAGGTGAAGAAGCGCCCGCTGGTGCTGTTCTTCGGCCGGGCCAGCTTCGCCGACAACAGCAAATACCTCTTCCTGCACGCGATGGCCGCCGAGCGCGGCTGGGAGGCCGTCTGGTGCACCCACAGCCATGAGCTGGCGGTGCAACTCACCGAGCGAAACCTGCCCTGCCTGCTGCTGGGCATGGACGCCGACCTCACGATCGAATTCCTGCTGCACGCCGCGGTGGCGGTGTTCACGCTGAACCCCTGGGAAAGCGTGGGCATGTCGGCGCCGCTGCTCGGCTGCCTGGCCGGCGCGAAGCAGGTCCAGCTATGGCACGGTGTCTCGGTCAAGAAGCTGACGCTGCAGCTGCTGCCGCATTTCGCTGCGGACTTGGCGGATGTGCGGCCGTACTGGCTGTCCAGCATCACGGCCGACCATGTGCTGTCCACCGGCGCGCATTTCGACGGCTACTGGCGAGAAGTCTTCGGCTGCCGCTCGCTGGTGCGCGCGGGCATGCCGCAACGAAGTGCTGCTGCTTACCGCCACCGAGCTGGAGAAGCTGACGCCGACAGCTGTCGCCGCGCGCGCAGGCTGCGCTCGAGTCCGGCCGGCCTGCGGTGCTGGTGGTGCCCACCTGGCAGCGCAACAAATGGACCGAGCTGACCAGCTCGACCTTCTCCTGGCCCACGCGGTCAAGTTCTGCCCGCGAGCACAGGGCCAACATCTTCTTCAAGGTCCACCCGAGCTATTTCGGCCAATGGAACCAGCAGGACCAGGAAGTCGATGGGCTGCACCTGGTGGACCCGCCTGGACATCTACCCGTGGATGTCGCGCTTCTCGGCCCTGGTGACCGACTTCTCGTCGATCATGTTCGACTTCCTGCTCACCGAAAGCCGGTACTGACATTGACCTGAAGCCTGGCGACCACCTGAACTACGAGCCGGACTACAGCCTCGTTCGAGGGCGATTTCCGCATCAACTTCACCCCCGAAACCTTCCGGCGGCCAAAGCTCAAGCGCGCGCTGTTCGACGACAGGCGCCGCGACCAGCGTTTGGCCTACGCCAGCCAGGTCTTCGGTGGACCCCAGCGCCGCCTGCGGTGGCGACCTGATGCAACTGCTTGACGCCTTGGTCGAACAGTCGCAGCGGCCCGACTTCAAGGTCTGGGCGCCGGGCAGCCCAGTCTGACGCCCACCACCAGGCGACAATCGCCGCCCATGAAAAATCGCAGCCTTCGCCGGCAAGGCGTACAGGTCGGCTGGGAGCTGCAGCGCGCTGGCGCCTCTGGGCGAGCTGGTGGCGGTGGATTTCGACAGCACCGAGCTGCATGGCGATTTTCCTCGCGTCCTGGCGGCCCTGGCCGCCATCAGCAGGCCGTGCGGCCGGCGGTCGTCGTGAATGCCGCGGCCCACACCGCGGTGGACAAGGCCGAGCGAGCCCGATGTCGCCCGCACACTCAATGCCACGGCCCCCGGCGTGCTGGCCTGCGAGGCGGCCGCGCTGGGCGCGACGCTGGTGCACTACAGCACCGACTACGTGTTCGATGGCAGCGGCCACGCGCCGCGAGCCGAGCGCCTGCTGGCCTCCCTGTCGGTCTACGGCCGCACCAAGCTCGAGGGCGAGCAGCTGGTGCAGGCCAGTACTGCACTGCCACCTGACGCTGCGCACCAGTGGGTCTACGCCGCCCGCGGCGGCAATTTCGCCAAGACCATGCTGCGCCTGGCGGCCGAGCGCGAGCAGCTCAAGGTGATCGACGACCAGATCGGCGCACCCACCGGCATGAGCTGCTGGCCGACGCCACCGCGCACGCGCTGCGCGCGATGCAGAACCCGGGCCTGGGCGGCCTGTACCACCTCGTGGCCGGCGGTGACCAGCCGGGCACGGCTATGCGCAGATGGTCATCGAATGGGCGCGCGCCCACGGCCACGCGGTGCGCGTGGCGCCCGACCAGGTGCTGCCCATCCCGACCAGCGCCTACCCCACGCCGGCCACGGCCGCTGAACTCGCGGCTCGACACGGCGAAATTCCGCGCGACTTCGGGCTGCGCCTGCCTACCTGGGAAGCAGCGCGCGGCGCATGCTGCGCGAAGTGCTGGAGCGAACCGCCCCGGGCCGGCGCTCGGGCTGGATGGAGCAGCCGCTGGTAGAAGCGCTTCTTCGCCTCGGCGTTGGCCTTGACGCTGTCGGGGTGCACCCAGGCCTGGCACGGGTGTCGGCCGGCTCGAAGGCCGGCAGGGCCTGGGCCGCGAAGCGGTCGAGCTCGGCCTTGTCGTGCTCGCAGGCATAGCCCAGGTGCTGCATCTCGAAATAGCAGATGCTCTCGATGGCCCGCACCTCGTCGTCACTGAGCGCCTCACGGTACTTGCGCTGGTTGTCGGCCATGACCGCCTTGCCCAGGCTGGTGGCGTGCTGCTGGCTCGGCTGGCCAGCGCGGGTCAGCTCGGACTGGTGGTACGCCAGCATGCTGGCCTATAGGGCAGGCCCATCATGGCCAGCACCTCGGTCAGCACGGGTTCGGGGTCCGAGATCAGCGCCTCGTAGCGCACCAGCCGGGCCCGGCCCAGCCGGTGCAGCTCGCTGTAGAGCTTCAGGCTGTTCTGCTGGTCGGCCTGCCACTGCCGCGCCGCGTGGCACACGCCGCCCGGGTGGCCGGGGTTGTTCTTCCACGACAAGGCCATGTCGCGCGGGTCGCGCACCTGGTAGACGTAGTTCGCCTCGGGGAAGTGGATCAGCAGGAAGGCGATGAACTCGTAGAGCTGGTTCTCCTTCACGAACACCGCGGCCTTGCCGTGCGATCGGGCCTCTTCGGCAAACACCTGGCGGATCAGGCCTGGCAACTCGCCGGTGTCGGCCAGGGCGGCCAGGTCGTCGCGTGAAAAGCGGCGGCGCCATGGGAGAAGTCGGCGTCGAGCAGGTGGTGGATGTCGTCCAGCAGGGCCTGCCAGTGGCCGGGCCGCTCCAGCGGCTCGTAGCGAAAGGCATTGCGCGCCACCGGGTTGATCAGGTGCTTGGTGGCCGGGCCGCAGATGCCCGAATGCGCGTCGAGCATGCGGGTGATCAGGTTGCTGCCGCTGCGCTCGGAGCACATCAGAAAACTGAACTTCACGCGAAGCCTCCTCGGGGCGTTCGATGCAGCCTGGTCGACCGCAGCCCAGAAGATAAGCCAGGGCTGGCGAAACGGGGGCCGTATCTGGCCCGGTTTCGCCCCTTTTATCCGCCTGATGTGCCGGGGCAGCCTGCCCAGAATGGGCTTCCATGCGCGCTTCCTCGTCCTTTCCTGCCATCGACGCAGACTTGCCCGGTCTGCTCGCGCGCCACCAACACCCGCGGCTACGACGGGTGGTGCAGTACCGAGCATATCGGCGCAGATCGGCCCACAGCAGCGCGCGGCACGGCGCTGGTGGGCATATCCTCGGCGGCGCTGCGTTGGCAAGTGCGAGTGGCGGCCAGCGCCGCCCAGCAGCAGCAGCTCGGACAGGTGCGCGGCCCTCGTGCTGGACGCCTTCGGCCAGGTGGTCGACGCGCCAGACGGCGCAGTGCCGGACCACGAGTTGCAGATTGCATGCTGGCTGGTCGAAGCCTTCGCAATGAAGCAGCCACCGGTGTCGTAATGGCCGCCGCTGGACATCATTCGTGCCGAATTCCTGATCGACTGCGGGCCGCTTTCGAGAAGATGTGCTCGCGGTCCAGCGGCGCCATGTGCCACCAGCAGGGCCTTGCCTTGCGCGGCCTGGGCGCATCCGGACCTGGGCAGCGGCACGCCGCGCGGCACCTACGGAAGGCTGCCACCTGCCTGCACCAACTGGGACGCTACGCGAGGCCGACACCTACCTGGGATCGAGGGCGGTCTACCTGGCGATGATCGAAACCTGCTCGCCATTGCGCCGCGCACCGAGCAGCAACTGCTGGCCAAGGGCGCCCAGCAAAAGCCGGTCGTCAGCATCGTCTGCACGACCTACAACCACGAGCGCTACATCGAAAGTGCGATCCGTGGCTTCCTGAGCCAGGACTGCAGCTTCCTTCGAGATCCTGATCCATCGACGACGCTTCGACCGTGGACACACGCAGGAAGTGATCCGGCGCTGGGCAGCAACGCTACTCCGAAGCTGATCAAGCCGATCCTGCAGACCGAAAACCAGAAGTCTCAGGGCGTGCGCCCCTTCGAGCTGCTGCTGGCGCAGGCCCGGGGCGACTACGTGGCCACCTGCGAAGGCGACGATTTCTGGGTCGACCCGGCCAAGCTGCAGAAGCAGGTCGGCTACCTGATGGCCCACCCCGAGGGCTTGCTCGGCCCACAACTACTACACTTCGTGGAGTCCAAGCTGTCCGTCAAGGTGTGGAACCGCAACGCGCAAAACCTGCTGCTGTCGCCGCAGCAGCTGATGTCTTCGCAGTGTCTGCTGTGGTTGCCGACGCTGGTATTCCGCAAGACCTTTTCTGCGTTGCCCCCCGAGCGGGCGCTGGCGGCGTTCGGCGACCAGTTCCTGACCTCGTTCCTGGGCACCCAGGGACCCTGCGCCTACTTCAACAGCTTGATAGGCGCCGTGCGGCGCGAAAACGAATTCAGCTCCTGGAGCCCGCTGCCCGAAGCGGAAAAGGAACGGCGCACGCGTCAAGACCTGGGCCATCGTCGTTCGCGCACCAGCGCCTGGGCAATGCCCAAGCCGTGGACGCTCTGAGCGCCAAGATCCATGCGTCCAAGCTGGACGCTCACCTCAAGGCGTCGATCCTCAACGACGCGGCTCGATTCCAACCCTCAACCCTGGCGGCGGCTTGACATGAAACCCATCTTCGTTACCCAACCCTACCTGCCTCCGCTGGAGGAGTTCGTCCCCTACCTCGAGCAGATCTGGGAGAGCAAGACACTGACCAACCGCGGCCCCATGCACCAGCGGCTGGAGCAGCAGCTGTGCGACCACCTGGGGGTCGAGCACATCTCGCTGTTCGCCAACGGCACGCTGGCCCTGGTCACCGCGCTGCAGGCACTGCGCATCAGCGGCGAGGTGATCACCACGCCCTACTCCTTCGTGGCCACTGCCCATTCGTTGCTGTGGAACGGCATCACGCCGGTCTTCGCCGACATCGACCCGGTGACGCTGAACCTCGACCCGGCCAAGATCGAAGCGGCCATCACGCCGCAGACCACCGCCATCGTGCCGGTGCACTGCTACGGCACGCCCTGCGATGTCGACGCCATCCAGCGCATCGCCGACAACTACAACCTGAAGGTGATCTACGACGCGGCCCACGCCTTCGGCGTCAAGCGCCACGGCGAGAGCATCCTGAAGGCGGGCGACCTGTCGATCCTGAGCTTCCATGCGACCAAGGTCTTCAACACCTTCGAAGGCGGCGCGATCATCTCGCCCGACGCCAAGACCAAGCAGCGCATCGACCACCTGAAGAACTTCGGCTTCGTCGACGAGGTGACCGTGGTCGCCCCCGGCATCAACGGCAAGATGAGCGAAGTCAACGCCGCCTTCGGCCTGCTGCAGCTGAAACACATCGACCGTGCGCTGGCCCGCCGCGCCGAGGTGGACGCGATGTACCGCGCACGGCTCGACGGCGTGCCGGGCATCCGCCTGCTGCAACAGCCGATGCCGGGCAACACCAGCAACCACTCGTACTTCCCGGTGCTGGTCGGCCCGAACTTCTCGATGACCCGAGACGAGCTGTACCACCTGATGAAGGAACAAGGCGTGCACGGCCGGCGCTACTTCTACCCGCTGATCAGCGAGTTCCCGATGTACCGCCACCTGCCTTCCGCGCAGCCGGGGTTGATGCCCGTGGCGCACGAGGTGTCGCGCCAGGTGTTGTGCCTGCCGATGTACCCGGCGCTGACCGACGAGGAAGTCAACCGCATCGCCGACACGGTGTGCTTCGCGGCCACGGTGACGCGCCAGGCCGCGGCGTAAGCTGCGACCATGTCTTCGACGCCGCTGCAGGTCGCGATCTTCGGCTGCCCGCGCAGCGGCACGAGCTGGCTCGGCCAGCTTTTCAACGCCCACGAGGCGGTGGCCTACCGCTACCAGCCGCTGTTCTCGTACGAGTTCAAGGACTGGTTCGGCCAGCACGGCGTCAGCCCCGAGTCGCTGGCCGCCTTCGGCGACGCCCTGCTCGGCGCGCAGTCCGACTTCGTGCTGCAAGACCTGCGTCCGGCCAAGGCCGGCCCTCCCAGCCACCTGGTGTGGAAGGAAGTGCGCTACCACCAGCTGATGCCGGCGCTGGCCGCCCTGCCGGGCCTGCACCGGCTGGTCTACATCCACCGTCCGGCGCTGAACGTGATCAACAGCTGGTACCAGGCACCCAAGGAGTTCCGCGCCGGCCAGGACATCCATGCCGAGTACCTGGACGCGCCGTCGAAGAACACCGACCCGAGCGAGTACAACGGCTTCAACCGCTGGAAGGCATCCATGGCCTTGGCGCTGGCACTGAAGGCGGCTCACCCGAACAAGGTCGCCCTCGTCTCCTACGAGCGGCTTCGGACCGACCCGCTGGCGCAACTGGCGACGCTGTTCACCGCCATGGGCCTGGACCTGACCGGCCCGGTGCGCGACTTCGTCGCCACCAGCACCAGCCAGCACGACGACGGCGCCTACAGCGTATTCCGCAGCAGGGCGGCCGAGGTCACGCTGCCGCCCGACATCGTCGCGCATCTGACCTCAGACGCCGAAGCGCGTGCCTTGGCTACGCGCGCCGACGCCTCGTCGATCTGACGCCCACAAAAAAGGCCAAGGGCGCGGTCAGGTGGAACAGCCGGACCTTGACCCAATGCAGCCCGATGCCACGGTGCTCTCGGCCGCTAACGGCAGTTGGTCGATCGACAGCCGCGCGCGCCGGCGGCGCCAGCAACTGCGCCTTGCCTTGAGCCGCATGCTCAAGACTTGTTGAGCTGCGGCATGTCGATCACGAGGTCTGACGGGATGTCCAGGAACTCGCAAAGGCGGCGGGTGTCGGGCTCGCGCGTCACGTCGATCACCAGCAAGCGGTCCAGGCAATTCTGGAAGTGGCGCTTGATGCGCCGGTTGCGCGCCAGGTACTCTGCGATGTAGAAGTCCTTGTCGTACAGCCGGTCCCAGCGCACGACCGGCTGATCGCCGTCGAACTCGGTCAGCAGCCGCTTCTGGTTGGCGTGCATGTAGCCGGGAAACAGGTAGGTGAACTTGGTCAGGGCGTCCTGCTCTGTCAAAGTGCGCAGGTCACCCAGGCCGAACATCTTCTTGTGGAAGCGTGTCATCGACTCGAACCAGTCGTCCGGGTCCCGTTCGCTGAGGACGAATCGGCTGTTGGGGAACAGCGCGTCGGCAACGGCATAGACCTCGCCCTGCGAGAACGGCAAATCCTGGAAGGCGTCGAAGCGCTCGCAGAAGCGGCGCAGCTCGGTGTAGTCGCAGCGGAAGCAGCTCTGCGTGAGCCTGGCCTCCTGCTCCTGCTGGCTGGGCATCAGGTAGCCATAGGCCTTCAGCACGGCTTCAAGGGTCGTGGTGCCGGTCTTGTTGTAGCCGATGCAGAAAAGCTTGTTGAAGCGCTTGTTGGCGATCACGCGCGGGCCGGCGCGGCGCTTGAACTCATCCAGGTTCATGGTGCGGTTCCCGCGGCGTGGTCAGGCGACTAGGTCGCATTCGTCGAGCAAGGCCACCACGCTGGCGGGCGGGCACTGCATCAGGGCGTCGAGAATCGACAGGTACGGAACGAACTCCTCGGCCGCCTGGGGGTAGCGCAGCGGCCGCATGGTGCAAAAGCGCAGCGCCATGCCGTCCTGGGCGAATTCGCCGGCTTCATAGAGCGCTCGCCCACCGATCGCGTTCACGTACATGCCGGCCCGTTCCGTGCGGCAGACCGCGCGCACTCGGGCCGAGGCCCGCAGGTCAGGCGGGATCTCCATGGCCGACGAAAAGCCATGGTCGAAGGGCAGTCCCAGGTAGGCAAACACGGCCGCGAAGCAGCGTGCGTTCTTGCGCGCGACGTTCTCGTCGGCATCCAGCAGGGCGCGCTGGACGAAGTCGTACACGGGCTCGAAGTACGGTGCGTTGGCGTAGGCACGCTGCAGCAGCGCCAGCAGGGGCTTCCAGTCGCCCACGTAGTCGTGCTGGACGATGTGGCGGAAGGAGCTGATGTTGCGCACGGGCGCGGTCATGGGCCGCGGTCGGCCATCGACCAGCACGGTGTTGCGGTTGATGTAGCCCTGCTTGATGAAGGTGACGTCGTCGTAGAAGACGAAGCGGTCGACCTGGCGCGCGAGCTGGAAGGTGCCGAGGTAGGGGAACAGGTAGGGCTGCATCACAGCCACCCGGCGCATGCCCTGCGCGCCACGCTGGCGGGCTGCGCTCTGGGCCACCGGCGCCTGCAGGGCCTCGGCCACGCTCACGCCTTGCTCCTCACGGCGGCGACGACCTCGGCCTTCAGCTCGGTGCTGGACACGCCTTCGGTGCGCGGCAGGTAGACCACGTCGCACAGGTGCTTCAGCTCGTCGAAGCGGCCTTCCCAGTCGC
>JBGAGZ010000023.1:0-67666 GCA_044226465.1 Burkholderiaceae bacterium
AACGGTAGTCCGCGCCTGCGGGACCTGTTCGCGTCGCTCTCCCCTGCTGAGCTGGAACGCATTAAGGAGGATGCCCGCGGGCGGATAGCAAGCGCGGGCGATGGGCCGCTTGTCATCAAGGCGCGGGCCAATGCTGTCAAGGGGCGGACCCGCTGAGTCGCGAATCGCTCTCTCTAAAGGAATCGAAGGCCAGCTTTGTGGCAAGTCGTTGATCGGCCGCTCCTGGCCGGCAGCAGCCTTTTCTACCGCAAGCCAAACTCATCGCCCCGCGCCGGGCGGCATCCGCTGGGGGCGATTTTGGAAGCGCCGAGGAGCGCGGTGGCGCGGGGGTAGTCCGCTGCGCAGCAGCGGACCGAGCGAGAAGGCTCTATGCGGCGGGCCGTTCAGGCCCGCTGCGGAGTCATCGCAGCCGCCCCGGGCCATGAGCACCGCAGGGCACCCGAGCCGCAGGCGAGGGCGCGGACACATGAGCCCCCAGCGGGTGCCGCCCGGCGCGACGCGCCTACCGATCTTCGCCAATGCCCTTGCCTGGTTGCTGCGGCGGAACGCCCGGCTCGACGCCCTGGTGTAAACCCTGGCCCTGATTTGCCTTGCGTCAAAGACGGCTGCGCCCTTATCATTTACCGACCGTTCGGTAGATTAATTCCGGCGGCTCCTGAAAGGCCCCACGCATGCCCGTCAAAACGCCCGCCCCCGGCGACCTGGAGGCCATCGAGACCGCCAGCCGCGACGAGATCGCGGCGCTGCAGTTGCAGCGGCTGCAGGCCACGCTGGCGCGGGTCTACGAGCATGTGCCGCACTACCGTCGCGCGTTCGACGAGCAGGGCGTGCACCCGTCGGACTGCAAGACGCTGGCCGACCTGGCGAAATTCCCCTTCACCACCAAGCACGACCTGCGGGCCAACTACCCCTTCGGCATGTTCGCCGTGCCGCGCCAGCAGGTGGTGCGGGTGCATGCCTCATCGGGCACCACCGGCAAGCCCACAGTCGTGGGCTATACCAAGAACGACATCGAGATGTGGGCGGGCCTGGTGGCGCGCTCCATCCGCGCCGCCGGCGGCCGGGCGGGCGACATCTGCCACATCGCCTACGGCTACGGCCTGTTCACCGGCGGCCTGGGCGCGCACTACGGCGCCGAGAAGCTGGGCTGCACGGTCATCCCCATGTCCGGCGGGCAGACCGAGAAGCAGGTTCAGCTGATCCGCGACTTCCAGCCCGACATCATCATGGTCACGCCCAGCTACATGCAGGTGATCATCGAAGAGTTCCGCCGCCAGGGCGTGGACCCGCGCGAGATGTCGGTCAAGGTGGGCATCTTCGGCGCCGAGCCCTGGACCGAGGCGATGCGCGCGCAGATCGAGGCCGACGCCGGCATCGACGCGGTGGACATCTACGGCCTGTCCGAGGTGATGGGCCCCGGCGTGGCCAGCGAGTGCGTCGAGAGCAAGGACGGCCCGACGATCTGGGAAGACCACTTCTACCCCGAGATCATCGACCCCGAGACCGGCGCGGTGCTGCCGGACGGCGCCGAAGGCGAGCTGGTCTTCACCTCGCTGAGCAAGGAAGCCTTCCCCATCATCCGCTACCGCACGCGCGACCTGACGCGCCTGCTGCCACCCACGTCGCGCGCCTTCCGCCGCATGGGCAAGATCGTCGGCCGCTCGGACGACATGCTGATCATCCGCGGCGTCAACATGTTCCCCACGCAGGTGGAAGAGCTGGTGCTGCAAACCGAGGGGCTGTCGGGCCAGTACCAGATCGTGGTGACCCGCGAGGGCACGCTGGACGAGGTGCAGGTGCTCACCGAGCTGCTGCCTTCGCACCTGAACGCCGACCGCGGCGGCATCGCCAGGCAGTTGCAGCACCGCATCAAGACCTTGATCGGTGTCAGCACGCGGGTCGATGTCGGCGCGCCTGATTCGATCGAGCGCACGCTGGTGGGTAAGGCCCGCCGTGTGATTGATCGCCGTCCCAAGTAAGACAAGGAACCGCCATGTACACCCAAGCCATGGACACCGGCCCCAAGGAAGAGCGCAAGGCCGTGCGCTCGGCCGAAGAGGCGCAGCTGGAAGAGCGCTTCGAGGCCCGCATCGACGAGGGCGCCTTCATCGAGGCCAAGGACTGGATGCCCGAGCACTACCGCAAGACCCTGGTGCGCCAGATCAGCCAGCACGCGCACTCCGAGATCGTCGGCATGCTGCCCGAGGGCAACTGGGTCACGCGCGCGCCCACGCTCAAGCGCAAGGCCATCCTGCTGGCCAAGATCCAGGACGAAGGCGGCCACGGCCTCTACCTCTACGCCGCAGCCGAGACCCTGGGCACCAGCCGCGACCAGCTGCTCGACGCGCTGCACACCGGCAAGGCCAAGTACAGCTCGATCTTCAACTACCCCACGCTGACCTGGGCCGACGTGGGCGTGATCGGCTGGCTGGTCGACGGCGCGGCGATCATGAACCAGATCCCGCTGTGCCGCTGCTCGTATGCGCCGTATGCACGGGCCATGATCCGCGTGTGCAAGGAAGAGAGCTTCCACCAGCGCCAAGGCTTCGACGCGCTGAACGTGATGATGCGCGAGGGCACCGAGGCCCAGCGCGCCATGGTGCAGGACGCGGTGGACCGCTGGTGGTGGCCGAGCCTGATGATGTTCGGCCCGCCGGACGCGGAGAGCCCGAACACCGCGCAGTCGATGCGCTGGGGCATCAAGCGCCTGTCCAACGACGACCTGCGCCAGAAGTTCATCGACGCCACGGCCGAGCAGGCCAAGGTGCTGGGCGTGTCGCTGCCCGACCCGCTGCTCAAGTGGAACGCCGAGCGCGAGCACTACGACTTCGGCCCCATCGACTGGGCCGAGTTCTGGCGCGTGGTCGGCGGCGACGGCGCCTGCAACCGCGAGCGCCTGGCCGACCGCGTGAACGCCTGGGACAACGGCGCCTGGGTGCGCGATGCGGCCTTGGCCCATGCCCGCAAGCAACAGACCCGGGCCGCAGCGGCCTGACCCCAAGGAGACCTCTGATGAGCGATGTGAAGAACGAATGGCCGCTGTGGGAAGTGTTCGTGCGGCCCAAGGCCGGCCTGGACCACAAGCACTGCGGCAGCCTGCACGCGGCCGACGCCAAGATGGCGGTGCAGATGGCGCGCGACGTCTACACCCGCCGCCTCGAAGGCACCAGCGTCTGGGTGGTGCGCTCGGACCAGATCGTCGCGTCCGACCCGGCCGACAAGGACATGTACTTCGACCCGGCAGAGGACAAGGTCTACCGCCATCCCACGTTCTACGAGCTGCCCGAAGCCGTCAACCACATGTGAGGCTGGACGCACGATGACGCCCTCGATCACCCCGCCGCCGGGCCTGCGCGCGCGCTACCTGCTGCGCATTGCCGACACCTGCCTGATCCACGCCCAGCGCCTGGGCGAGTGGTGCGGCCACGGCCCGATCCTCGAAGAGGACATGGCCCTGACCAACATGTCGCTCGACCTGATCGGCCAGGCCCGCGCGCTGCTGACGCACGTGGGCCAGACCGCGCCGCAGAAGCTCGACGAAGACCAGCTGGCCTTCCTGCGCGAAGAGCGCGACTACCTCAACATGACGCTGGCCGAGCTGCCGGGCCGCAAGGCCGGGCGCGACTTTGCCGACGCGGTGCTGCGCAACCTGATGCTGGGCCAGTGGCTGCTGCTGCTGTGGCAGCGCCTGCAGGCCAGCAGCGACGCCGAAGTGGCCGCCATCGCCGCCAAGGCGGTGAAGGAGGCGCGCTACCACGTCGAGCATGCGGCCGACTGGGTCGTGCGCCTGGGCGACGGCACGGAAGAATCCACCCGCCGCATGCGGCAGGCGCTGGCACGACTGTGGCCTTATGCGGCGGAGTTGTTCGACGCCGACGAGGCCGACGCGGAAGCCGCGGCGACCGGCCTGGGGCCGTCGCGGGCCGACCTGCGGGCGGAATGGCAGGCCGCACTGACCGCCGTGCTGGCCGCGGCCACGCTGGATGCGCCGAAGGAGACGGCCTTCCGCGCCACCGCCAGCCGCGGCGTGCACAGCGAGCACCTGGGCTACATGCTGGCCGAGATGCAGCACCTGCAGCGCGCCTACCCTGGGGGCCGGTGGTGAGCACGCTGGCGGCGGGCCTCTTTCCGGCACCCGACCTGCCGCGCGACGCGCGCTGGGCCTTGCCGGACCGGCCGCCGCGCCGTGCGGGCGAGAGCCGGGTCGAGCGGGCCTGGGGTGTGCTCGGCAGCGTGGCCGACCCCGAGGTGCCGGCGCTGTCGGTGGTCGACCTGGGGCTGGTGCGCGAGGTGGTCGAGCGGGGCGACGGCCTGGCCGTGGTCGTGACGCCGACCTATTCGGGCTGCCCGGCCACCGAGGTGATCAACGCCAGCATCCGCCAGGCGCTGGAGGACGACGGCCTGGGGCCTGTGGAGGTGAGCATCCGCCGCTCCCCGGCCTGGACGACCGACTGGCTCAGCGACGCCGGCCGTGAGCGGCTGCAGGCCTATGACATCGCACCGCCCGGCCGCTGTGGCGACGCGGCGCTGGCACCGGGCGACGTGCCGGTGCGCATCATGGCCCGGGGCGTGTCCTGCCCGCGCTGCGGCAGCGCGCAGACCGAGCGCCTGTCGGCCTTCGGCTCCACCGCGTGCAAGGCGCTGTACCGCTGCCTGGCCTGCCACGAACCGTTCGAACACTTCAAACCCATATGAGCACACTGCATTTCCACGCCCTGAAGGTTCGCGACGTTCGCCCCGACACCGACGAGGCGATGATCGTTTCGTTCGACGTGCCGGCCGAGAGCGCCGAGCTGTTCCAGTTCACGCAAGGCCAGTACCTGACCGTGCGCCACGACGTCGACGGCCAGGACCTGCGCCGCTCGTATTCCATCTGCGCTGGTCTGGACGACGGCGAGTTGCGCGTGGGCGTGCGCAAGGTGGCCGGCGGCCTGTTCTCGAACTGGCTGCACCAGCACTTGCGGCCCGGCGACACGCTGCAGGTGATGCCGCCCCAGGGCAAGTTCTTCGTGCCGCTGGCGCCCGAGGCCGCGCGCCACTACCTGGGCCTGGCCGGCGGCAGCGGCATCACGCCCATCCTGTCGATCATGAAGACGGTGCTGCGGCGCGAGCCAGGCAGCCGCTTCACGCTCGTCTACGGCAACCGCCGCGCGGCCTCGACCATGTTCAAGGAAGAGCTCGAAGACCTGAAGAACCGCTACATGACGCGGCTGACGCTGCACCATGTGTTCAGCGATGAGCAGGTCGACTCGCCCCTGAACATGGGCATGATGAACCGCGACAAGATCGCCGAGTTCCTGCGCACGGTGATCGACCCGACGCATGTCGACCATGCCTTCGTCTGCGGCCCCTACGCGATGAACGACGAGGGCGAGGCCGCGCTGCTGGACGCCGGCGTGCCGCCGGAGCGCATCCACATCGAGCGCTTCGGCATCGCACTGCAGTCCGCTGGCGACCTGGCCAAGCTGCACGCACCCAAGGAGGGCGATGCCGACAACGCCACCATCACCGTGGTGCGCGACGGCCTGACGCGCGACATCGTCTTCCACAAGACCGACCCCAGCATCCTGGATGCCGCGGCTGCCGCCGGCATGGACGTGCCGTTCTCGTGCAAGTCCGGCGTCTGCGGCACCTGCCGCGCCAAGCTGATGGACGGCCAGGTGCGCATGGACCGCAACTTCGCGCTCGAAAAGGCCGAGGTGGCGGCCGGCTTCATCCTCACCTGCCAGGCCCACCCGCTGACGCCGTGCGTGACGGTGTCGTTCGACGATCGCTGATCGCCGCCGATGGCCCGCCCCCGCTCCGCCGGCTACGACGACCAGCGTGACCAGATCCTGGCGAGCGCGGCCGAGTTGTTCGCGCAGCATGGCTACACCGCCACCTCGATGAACCAGGTGGCGGCCGCCTGCCGGCTGTCGAAGGCGGCGCTCTACCACTATGTGCGCGACAAGCATGCCCTGCTGGCCCTGGTGGCCGAGGCGCATGTGAAGCGGCTCGAGGCCGTGGTCGACGAGGTGCGGGCTCAGGCGCTGGCACCCGAGGCGCGGCTGCGCGAGCTGATCGTGCGCTTCGTGCGCGAATACGCCAATGCGCAGAACGAGCACCGGGTGCTCACCGAAGACGTGAAATTCCTCGACGACGCCGAACGCGAGCGTGTGCTGGGCATCGAGCGCCGCGTGGTCAATGCCTTTGCCGACGCGGTGGCGGCCGTGCGACCGGCCCTGCAGCCGGCCGAGTTGCACAAGCCGTTGACCATGCTGCTGTTCGGCATGATCAACTGGATGTTCACCTGGCTCAAGCCCGCCGACGACGGCCAGCGCCTGACCCACGAGCAGATGGCGCCGATGGTCGCCGAGCTGTTTTTCGGCGGCCTGGGTGCCGTCAGCCTGCCCCGTTCGCCACAATCGGCCCGTTCCCCCGCTTCCCCCGCACCCCGCAAGAAGACCCCTCGAAAGGAGACCGCCCTGTGAAAGCCCTGAAGTCCCTCGTTGCCGTCGCCAGCCTGTTGGCCATGGGCACTGCACTGGCCGACATCAACGTCGGCGTGACCGTGTCGTCCACCGGCCCGGCCGCTTCGCTCGGCATTCCCGAGAAGAACACGATCGCGATCATGCCGACGACCATCGCCGGCCAGAAGATCAACTACATCGTGCTGGACGATGCCTCGGACACCACCAAGGCCGTGGCCAACGCCCGCCGCTTCATTGCCGAAGACAAGGTCGACATCATCCTCGGCTCGACCACCACGCCCAACTCGCTGGCGATGATCGACGCCGTGGCCGAAGCCCAGGTGCCGATGATCTCGATGGCCGCGTCGGCCCGCATCGTCGAGCCGCAGGACGCGAAGAAGCGCTGGGTCTTCAAGACGCCGCAGAACGACATCATGATGTCGCTGGCCATCGCCACCCACATGGCCGACGCCAAGATCAAGACCGTGGGTTTCATCGGCTTTGCCGACGCCTACGGCGAGGGCTGGTATGGCGAGTTCAGCAAGGCGGCGGGGCTCAAGGGCATCCAGATCGTCGCCAACGAGCGCTATGCGCGCACCGACCAGTCGGTCACGGCCCAGGTGCTCAAGCTCACCAGCGCGCAGCCCGACGCGGTGCTGATCGCCGGCTCGGGCACGCCGGCTGCGCTGCCCGCCGCGGCGCTGGCCGAGCGCGGCTACACCGGCAAGGTCTACCAGACCCACGGCGTGGCCAACAACGACTTCCTGCGCGTCGGCGGCAAGAACGTCGAGGGCGAGTTCCTGCCCAGCGGCCCGGTGCTGGTGGCCGACCAGTTGCCCGCCGGCCACCCGGTGAAGAAGTCGGCGCTGGACTATGTCGCCAAGTACGAAGCGGCCTACGGCAAGGGCTCGGTGTCGACCTTCGGCGCCCACGCCTGGGATGCGGGCCTGCTGATGACCGCGGCCATCCCGGTTGCACTGAAGAAGGCCCAGCCGGGCACGCCGGCCTTCCGCGCCGCGCTGCGCGACGCGATCGAGCAGGTCAAGGAACTGCCCGGCGCTCACGGCATCTTCAACATGTCGCCCGGCGACCACCTCGGCCTGGACCAGCGCGCCCGCGTGATGGTCAAGATCGAGAAGGGCGCCTGGAAATATATTCAGTGACCCCCACGCCCCCTCCCGGGGGCTGCCCCCCGAGGGGGCTCGCGCAGCGGACCGGCCAAGCCGGATCCGCGCACGCCACTTGGAGTGAGCGGCGCTGCGCGCGCTCAGCGAAGACAGGATCCTTCTCATGATGCAACTCCAGAGCTTCATCGCCGGCCGCTGGGTCGGCGCCGAGGCGGCGCAGACGCTGCGCAGCGCCATCAACGGCCAGCCGGTCGCCCGCACGCATGCCGATGCCATCGACTTCGGCGAGGCGGTGGCCTATGCGCGCGGCACGGGTCTGCCCGGGCTGATGGCGCTGAACTTCCAGCAGCGCGCGGCGCGGCTGAAGGCGCTGGCCAAGTACCTCAACGAGCGCAAGGAACAGCTCTACGCGATCTCGGCCCACACCGGCGCCACGCGCGCCGACAGCTGGATCGACATCGAGGGTGGCACCGGCACGCTCTTCGCCTACGCCAGCATGGGCTCGGCCGAATTGCCCAGCAGCAACGTGGTGCACGAGGGGCCGGTGGTGCCACTGGGCAAGAAGGGCAGTTTCGCCGGCACCCACATCCTGGTTCCGCGCGGTGGCCTGGCGGTGCACATCAACGCCTTCAACTTCCCCATCTGGGGCCTGCTGGAGAAGTTCGCGCCCAGCTTCCTGGCCGGCATGCCCTGCATCGGCAAGCCCGCCACCGCCACCAGCTACCTCACCGAGGCGATGGTGCGGCTGGTGGACGAGTCCGGCATCCTGCCAGCCGGCAGCCTGCAACTCGTCATCGGCGGCACCGGTGATTTGCTGGACCGATTGCAAGGCAGCGACGTGGTCACCTTCACCGGCTCGGCCGACACCGCGGCCAAGCTGCGCGTGCACCCCAACGTCATTCGGCAGTCCATCCCGTTCAACGCCGAGGCCGACTCGCTGAACTGCGCCATCCTGGGCCCTGACGTGCAGCCCGGTGACGAGGAGTTCGACCTCTTCGTCAAGGAAGTGGCACGCGAGATGACTGTCAAGGCCGGCCAGAAGTGCACGGCCATCCGCCGCGCCATCGTGCCGCGCCAGCACGTGGATGCCCTGGCGGCCGCGTTGAAGGCGCGCCTGGGCAAGACGGTGGTCGGCGACCCGGCGGTCGAGGGCGTCAAGATGGGCGCACTGGCCTCGCACAGCCAGCAAGCCGACGTGGCCGAGCGCGTGGCGCTGTTGCGCCAGGGCGCCGAGGTGATCTGCGGTGCCGAAGGCGTCACGCCACAGGGCGCAGGCACGGCCGAGGGCGCCTTCTTCGCCCCCACGCTCCTGCTGGCCAACCACCCGATGGCCAACGACGCGGTGCACGACGTCGAGGCCTTCGGCCCGGTCAGCACGCTGATGCCCTACGACGATTTCGACGAGGCGCTGGCCTTGGCCGCGCGCGGCAAGGGCAGCCTGGTCGGCTCGCTGGTGACCAAGACACCGGCGATCGCCGCCCAGGCCATTCCGCTGGCGGCGGCCCATCACGGCCGCATGCTGATCCTGGACCGCGAGGCCGCGCCGGAATCCACCGGCCACGGCAGCCCGCTGCCCATGCTCAAGCACGGCGGCCCCGGCCGCGCCGGCGGCGGCGAAGAGCTGGGCGGCATCCGCGCCGTCAAGCACCTGCTTCAGCGCACGGCGGTGCAGGGCTCGCCCACCATGCTGGCGGCGGTCACCGGCGAATACGTGCGTGGTGCGGCCCGCATCGAGACCGACGTTCACCCCTTCCGCCGCCATTTCGAAGCGCTGCAGATCGGCGAGAGCCTGCTGACCCACCGCCGCACGGTGAGCGAGGCCGACATCGTCAATTTCGGCGGCGTTTCGGGTGACTACTTCTACATGCACTTCGACGAGATCGCAGCGAAGGACACGCAGTTCGGCCAGCGCATCGCGCACGGCTATTTCGTGCTGTCGGCGGCCGCGGGCCTGTTCGTCAGCCCGGCCCCGGGGCCGGTGCTGGCCAACTACGGGCTGGACACGCTGCGCTTCGTCAAGCCGGTGGCCATCGGCGACACGATCCAGGCGCGGCTGACCGCCAAGCGCAAGATCGACCGCATGAAGGTCGACGACAAGGGTGTGGGCCAGGGTGTCGTGGCCTGGGACGTGGAGGTCACCAACCAGCACGGCGAGCTGGTCGCCAGCTACGACATCCTCACGCTGGTGGCCAAGCGCGCCGTGCCCGCGGCATGAAACGCGCAGCGCTCGTGCTGTGGGCCGCGTTCGCGGCCGGCGGCACGCAGGCGGCCTGCCCGCCCGAGGGGCAGACGCGCGACAGCCTGCTCGCGCTGCGCAACCTGAAGTGGGAGGTGCAGGACGCGGCCCGGCGCGAGTCGCTCGCGCTCGGCTTGGTCGATTGCCTGGCCGACCCCGACCCGACGCTGCGCGACGAGGTCGGCTTCGAGGCGCTGCAGCACTGGATGCGCGCCAGCCAGCTCTCGCCGGCCACCGTCAGGCGCATCGGCGACCAGCTGTTGCGCCGCGTGATGCCCGCGACGGCAGCGGCCGACGCGCGTGGCGTCGCCGCGCCGTTTGCCGCGCTGACGCTGGCCGAGGTGGCGCGCGTCGATCGGCTCACGCCGCTGTACAGCCCGGCCGAACGCGATGCCTTCGTCAATGCCGCCGCCACCTACCTGGCCGGCGTGCGCGACTACCGTGGCTTCGACCCGCAGGACGGCTGGCGCCACGGCGTGGCGCATGGCGCCGACTGGGCGATGCAGCTGAGCCTGAACACCGCGCTCAGCAAGGCCCAGCTCGACCGCCTGCTCGATGCGGTCGCCGCGCAGGTGTTGCCGCCGGGAGGGCACAGCTACATCTACGGCGAAGGTCAGCGCCTGATGGCGCCGGTGTTCTACATCGCCAAACGCGGGCTGCACGACAACGCGTTCTGGACCAGCTGGTTCGGTCGCATCGCGTCCGCCGCCGCGCTGCCCGAGGGCCAAGCCTTCACGGCGGCGTCGCTGGCCCGCGCCCACAATGCGCGCGAGTTCATCTGGCCCCTGTATGCCTCGGTGCAGGAAACGCCCGATGCGGCACAGCGCGAGCGGCTGCTGCCGGGCCTGAGTGCCGCGGTGAGGGCGCTGCCATGAGTGGGCGCCGCTGGAGCGATGCCCGATGAACGACGACCTGCCACCGCTGCCCGACACGCCCCTGGGCCGCTACCGCCACTACAAGGGTGGCGAGTACGAGGTCGTTGGCGTGGCACGGCACAGCGAGACGCTGGAGCCGCTCGTCGTCTACCGGCCGCTGTACAACGCCAGTGGCCTGTGGGTGCGGCCACACGCCATGTTCTTCGGCGAGCTGGAGGTCGATGGCCGGCGCGTGCGGCGCTTCGCGCCGGTCGATTGAACAGGCTCTAGGCCAGCGCCGGCGCGCCGTTGCTCAGGTGGTGCGCAGCGCGGTGCAGGTGGGCGAGGAAGTGCCGCACGCTGGGCTTGAGCGCCGCGTCGCCACGGGCCAGGGCGCCGAGCGTCAGCTTCAGCGGCCCTTCGGCCACCGGCACGATGTCCAGGTAGCGGGCCGCGAACGGGTGGGTCGCGATCTGGTAGGGCAGCAGGCCCACGCAGTTGCCGCTGCTGATGATCGACAGCAGGCCCAGCGTCGAGTTGACCAGTGCGCCGGCGGGCGGCGGCTTCAGGCCGTGGCGCTCGTACAGGGTCCTGGCATAGCCTGAGTCCGGCGTCGCGCCGGTGTAGACCCAGGGCGCCTCGGCCAGGTCCGCCAGGTGGCGCGCCCGGCCCAGCGGGTTGCCCTTGCGCACCACGATCACCATCGAGATCGGCATCAAGGTCTCGACCGCGAACTCGCCGGCCGGCAACTGCTCGGGCAGCGGGCCGAGCGCGATGTCGACCTCGCCCTTGCGCAGCCGGGTGAGCTGGGCGATGTAGAGCTCCTCGATGATGCGCAGCTGGATGTCGGGGAACTCGGCCCCGAAGGTGCGCAGCGTTTCGGGCACCAGCAGCATCACCGCCAGTGGCACCGCACCGATGGTCAGCGAGCCCGTCATGCGGCCACCGAGCTGCTGGATCTGCTCGACCGCGTGGGCCAGCTCGCGGTTTGCCGCCGTGGCGCGCTCGTACAGCACCATGCCCTGTGCGGTGGCCAGCACGCCGGTGGTCGAGCGCAGCAGCAGCGTGGTCGACAGCTCGCGTTCCAGCTCGCGGATCAGCTTGGTCAGCGCCGGTTGCGACACGCCCAGCCGCCGCGCTGCCGAGCGCAGGCTGCCTTCCTCGATCGCCGCGATCAGCGCGCGCAGGCTTGTCAGCTTCATGACGGCGAATGATAACGAGCCGTTATCGCGCCGCGGTGCGCGCCATCTTATGGCGCAAGGCCCCGGTTCCTAGACTGCCTTCCCATGCCCCAGCTGGTATCGGGGCAGGGCGACAGCGGCCGTTGGGCGCACGCGGCCAGACAACAGGAGACAACGGTGGACAAGCCGGTGGCCGAAGTGCGCCCAGGGATGCGCACGCTGGGCCTGTGTTGCGATGCGAGCGCTGCGCTGGGAGCGTTGGTTCTGATGGGCATCGCCTGCGTGACGGTGGTCAGCGTGGCGGGCCGTGCGCTGTTCGCCCACCCCATCCTGGGCGATGTCGAGCTGGTGCAGCTCGGGGGCGCGGTGGTCGTGGCCTCGTTCCTGCCTTACACCCAGTACCGCGGCGCCAACATCATCGTGGACTTCTTCACCGCCGGTGCTTCAGCGCGTGCACAGCGCCGCATGGACGCGCTGGGCACGCTGCTGTACACGGCCGTGCTGGCCCTGGTGGTGTGGCGGGTGGCGGCGGGCGGGTACGACATCTACGACGCGCAGGAGCGCTCGATGCTGATGAACCTGCCGATGTGGCTGCCCTATGCGCTGATGCTGCCCGGCCTGGCGCTCTGTGTGGCGATCGGCGCGGTGCAGAGCCTGGCGTTGCTGCGCAGTGGTGGTGACCGTGGCGATGGCACCGAAAGGGGCACGCCATGAGCACGATGTCCATCGGTCTCACGATGTTCGGCGCGATGCTCGTCCTGATGGCCGTGCGCGTGCCGATCGCGGTTGCCATGTTCGTGCCCGGTGCCGTCGGCTACGTGGCCCTGTCGGGCTGGCTGCCGCTGCTGGCCCACCTGAAGGGTGCGGTCTATGGCAGGGTCTCGGTCTACGACCTGTCGGTGATCCCGCTGTTCATGCTGATGGGCGGGCTGGCCGTGCAGGGCGGGCTGTCCAAGGCCTTGTTCGATTTCGCCAACGCGTTGCTCGGGCGTTTCCGCGGCGGCATGGCGATGGCGGGCGTGCTGGCCTGTGCAGCCTTCGGCTCGATCTCGGGCTCGACCGTCGCGACCACCGCGACGATTGCCCAAGTGGCCTACCCGCAGATGCGGCGCATCGGCTATTCCGGCCGCCTGGCCACCGCGGCGCTGGCCACCGGGGGCACCATGGGCGTGCTGCTGCCGCCCTCGGTGACGCTGATGGTCTACGCCATCCTGACCGAGCAGAACATCACCAAGATGTTCCTCGCCGCCTACGTGCCGGCTCTGGTGGCCGCGGCGGGCTACCTGGCGGCCATCGCCATCGTCGTGCGGCTGCACCCCGAGCATGCGCCCGCGGCCCAGGCGGCCTCGCGCGCTGAGCTGGTGGGCGCGGCGATGAACGTCTGGCCGATCGTCGCGATCTTCGCGGTCGTGTTCGGCGGCATCTACGGCGGGCTGTTCACCGCCACCGAGGGCGCGGCCATCGGCAACGTGCTGACGCTGGCGATCACGCTGGCGCGCGGCGAGCTCGACGGCGGCAAATTCGCCGCGGCCATCCGCACCACCGCGCAGACCAGCGGCATGATCTTCCTGATCTTCATCGGCGCCGACATGATCAACGCGGCGCTGGCGCTGTCGCAGCTGCCGGCGCAGCTGGCCGAGCTGGTGGGCCACCTGCAGATCCCGCCACTGCTGGTGATGGCCGGGATCATGGTGTTCTACATCGTGCTCGGCTGCGTGATGGACGAGATGAGCATGATCCTGCTCACCGTGCCCACGCTGTTCCCGGTGGTGATGGGCATGGACTTCTTCGGCCTCGCCGTCGCCGACAAGGCGCTGTGGTTCGGCATCCTGATCCTCACCGTCTGCGAGATCGGGATGATCTTCCCGCCGGTGGGCCTGAACGTCTACATCATGAACGGCCTGGCGCGCGATGTGCCCATGGTCGAGACCTACAAGGGCGTCGTGCCTTTCCTGATCACCGACGGCATGCGCCTGTCGCTGCTGATCGCCTTCCCCGCGGTGGCCCTGTGGCTGGTCCATCGCCTGACCTAGCGGCCGACCGGCACGCATCCCTGGAGACACCCTCATGAAGTTCCGCTTCGCCATCGCCCTGGCCGGCCTGCTCGCGGCCGCCGCTTCCGCACACGCCCAGGAGGTGACCCTCAAGGTGCACTTCTTCCTGCCGCCGACCTCGTTTGCCAACACCTTGTTCATCCAGCCCTGGTGCGACAAGGTGGCCGCCGAGTCGGCCCAGCGCATCAAGTGCCAGAGCTACCCGTCGATGCAGCTGGGCGGCACGCCGCCGCAGCTGTATGAGCAGGTGCGCGACGGCGTGGCCGACGTGGTGTGGACGCTGCCGGGCTACACCGCGGGCCGCTTCCCGAGCGTCGAGGCCTTCGAGCTGCCGTTCATGATGCAGAACCCCGAGGCCACCAGCAAGGCGCTGTGGGACTACGTGCAACTGCACGGCCAGGCCGAGTTCAAGGACGTGCACCTGCTCGCCACCCACGTGCACGGCGACGGCGTCTTCCACACCACCGGCAAGCCCATCCACACGATGGCGGACCTGCGTGGCCTGAAGCTGCGCGCGCCGACCCGCATGACCAACAAGTTCATCGCCATGCTCGGCGCCACGCCGGTCAGCATGCCGGTGCCGCAGGTGGGCGACGCGATGTCCAAGGGCGTGATCGACGGCGCCGTCGTGCCCTACGAGGTCGTGCCTTCGGTCAAGCTGCAGGAGCTGGCGAAGTTCCACTCCGAGACCGACCCGGCCGAGCCGGCCTTCTACACCTCGACCTTCGTCTTCGCGATGAACAAGGCGAAGTACGAGTCGCTGCCGCCGGACCTGAAAAAGGTCATCGACGCCAACAGCGGCCAGGCCCTGTCGGGCGAAATCGGCAGGGCCTTCCTGCGCGCCGACGGCATCGGCAAGCGCATGGTCAGTGCCAAGGACATCAACGTCATTCCCGCAGCGGAGCTCGCGACCTGGAAGACGCTGGGCAACAAGCTGGCCGCCGATTGGGTGGCCGAGATGAACGCCAAGGGCCTGAACGGCAGCAAGCTGCTTGAGGACGCCAAGGCCCTGATCGCCAAGCACGCGGCGGCCGCGCGCTGAGCCAGGCCATGGCGAAGATCATCGGCGGCGTCGCCGCTTCCCACACGCCGACCATCGGCTTCGCGTTCGACCGCGACAAGCGCAGCGACCCGGTCTGGGCCCCGATCTTCGAGGCCTTCGAGCCGGTGCAGGCGTGGATCGCCGAGCAGCGGCCCGACGTGCTGCTGCTGGTCTACAACGACCACGTCACCTCGTTCTTCTTCGACCACTACTCGGCTTTCACGCTCGGCGTCGGCGAGCGCTGGGCGGTGGCCGACGAGGGCGCCGGTGCGCGCGACCTGCCGCCGATCGACGGCCACCCGGCGCTGGCCGCACACATCGGCCGGTCGCTGATGGCCGACGAGTTCGACATGTCCTTCTTCCAGGACCGGCCGCTGGACCACGGCTGCTTCTCGCCTCTTTCGGTGATGGTTTCCCATGAACCAGCCTGGCCGGTGAAGCTGGTGCCATTGCAGATGGGCGTGCTGCAGTTCCCCATTCCCAGCGCGCGCCGCTGCTGGAAGCTGGGCCAGGCCCTGCGCCGGGCGATCGAGAGCTACCCCGAGGACCTGCGCGTGGCCATCGTCGCCACCGGCGGCCTGTCGCACCAGGTGCATGGCGAGCGCGCCGGCTTCAACAACCCCGAGTGGGATGCGCGCTTCCTGGACCTGCTGGAGAGCGACCCCGAGGCGCTGGCCGACATCACCCACGCCGAGTACGCCACGCTGGGCGGGCTCGAAGGCGCCGAGGTCATCATGTGGCTGGTCATGCGGGGCGCGTTGTCGGCCCAGGTGCGCTGCCTGCACCGCAGCTACTACCTGCCGTCGATGACCGGCATCGCCACCGCCATCTACGAGCCGGTCGGCCAGGCCACGCCCGAGCCGGTGGTCGAGCGCCACCGCGTGCACGTGGGGGCGCAGCTGGCCGGGGCCGACGCGCTGCCGGGCACCTATCCCTTCACGCTCGACCGCAGCGTGCGCGCCTACCGGCTGAACCGCTTCCTGCACGCGTTGATCGAGCCGGGACATCGCCAGCGCTTCGCCGCCGACGAAGAGGCTTGCATGAACGAGGCCGGCCTCGACGAGACCGAGCGGGACCTGGTGCGTCGGCGCGACTGGCGCGGCCTCATCCACCACGGCGTCATCTTCTTCATGCTCGAGAAGCTGGGCGCCGTGGTCGGCGTGTCCAACCTGCACATCTACGCCGCGATGCGGGGCGAGACGCTGGCCCAGTTCCAGCGCACCCGCAATGCCCCGGGCGCCCTGTATTCGGTGGCCGGCAAGGACGCCGGCGCGCTGGCCTGGGACACGCCGCCGCGCTGAGCCGCCCACCCCATTTCCGACCCACCACCACGAGGAGACACCACCATGAAACGAAGCATCGCCGCCGCCAGCCTGCTGGCCCTGGCCGGCGCCGGCCAGGCGCAGAACGTGACCATCTACGGCGTGATCGACCAGGCCGTCGAGCACCTGACCAATATGGGCGCCGACGGCCACACCGACAACCGCCTGCCGGGCCTGACCGGCAGCGTGCCCACGCGCATCGGCTTTCGCGGCAGCGAAGACCTGGGCGGCGGCCTGCGCGCGCTGTTCACCATCGAGCAGGGCTTCGGTGCCGACGCGGGCACGCTGAACCAGGGCGGCCGCGCCTGGGGCCGCCAGGCCTGGGTCGGCCTGGCCGGCGACTGGGGCCAGCTCTCGCTGGGCCGGCAGTACTCGATGCTGTTCTTCTCGCAGCTCGACGCCGACATCCTGGGCCCGAACATGTACGGCTCGGCCTCGCTGGACAGCTACCTGCCCAACGCCCGGGTCGACAACGCCGTCGGCTACAAGGGCACCTTCAGCGGCTTCACGCTGGGCGCCACCTACAGCTTCGGCCGCGACGCGGTCAACGCCGGCCCCAGCCCGTCGGGCACCAACTGCCCGGGCGAGGTCGCGGGCGATGCCAACGCCTGCCGCCAGTGGTCGCTGCTGGCCAAATACGACGCGGCCGCCTGGGGCGTGGCGCTGGCCGTCGACCAGATCCGCGGCGGTGCCGGCGCCTTCGGCGGGCTGACCAGCAGCGCACTGAAGGACCGCCGCGCGACCGTGGACGGCTGGGTGAAATTCGACGCGCTCAAGCTCGGCGCCGGCCTGATCCGGCGCGACAACGACGGCAACGCCGCCACGCCCAAGAGCGACCTGTGGTACCTGGGTGCGGCCTACGCCGTGACGCCCAATGTCACGCTGGACGGCGAGCTGTTCAAGCTGAAGTTCAAGGACAGCGCCAACGCCGCGACGCTGCTGGCCCTGCGCGGCACCTATGCCCTGAGCAAGCGCACCGCGGTCTATGTCACCGCGGGCCACGTCGGCAACGACGGCGCGCTGGCCGCGTCGGTGACCAACGCCGCGGCAGGCAGCAACCCGGCAGCGGGCGAGTCGCAGAACGGCTTTGCCGCCGGCGTGAAGCACTCGTTCTGAGTGTGGACAGTGCCACTGGTTTGCCCGGCGGCAAAGCGCGGGCAACACGGCGGCACCACACTGGCCGCATCACATCGAACGGAGTGCGAGCACCATGTCCCCCCAGACCCGCCAGTGGGCCACCCCCTTGACCATCGGCGCCTTCGGGCTGATGGCCGTCACCGGCCTGCTGATGTTCTTCCACCTCGACCAGGGGTTGCAGAAGCCGGCGCACGAATGGCTGGGCTGGCTGATGGTGGCGGCGGTGGGGGTGCACGCGGCGGTGAACTGGCCCGGCTTCAAGCGGCACCTGACCGTGCCGGGGCCTGGGCGCATCATCGTCGGTGTTTGCGCGCTGGCGCTGGCGGGCAGCTTCTTCATCGCGCCCGCCGAAGAGGGCGAAGGCGCATCGCCGCCGGTGCTGGCGATGCGTGCCGTGGCCAAAGCCCCGCTGAAAACCGTGCTGCCGTTGACCGGCAAGTCTTTCGAGCAGGTCCAGCGCGAGCTGGCCGCGGCCGGCATCCAGGTCGAGAACGACCAGCAAGCGATCGGCGCCATCGTCGGCGACGACCGTGGCCGCATGGGCCAGGCGATGCGGGTGCTGTTTTCCTGAGCCGGCTGGTTCGTCAGCCCAGCCGGGCCGGCGACAGGTAGTCGGCGAGGAATTCCTCGAAGGTCTGGGTCTGGGCCTCTTCCATCTCGCGCTGTGCCACCAGCGACTGCACAGCATCGGCGGCCCAGCGCTCGGGCGCGGCCGGGTCGGGCAGGGGCCGAGCCAGGATGTGCTCGCGCGCCAGGCCTGAGCGGGCGTCGATGAAGGGCGCGAACTCGCCGCCGTATTCGCGCTGCATCACCTCGATCACGCGGGCCGAGGGCAGGGTGGCGGGGATCGTGAATGCGCGCTGCGCCGCGGCCAGCGCGTCGCGGTGGGCGCTGCCGCCGTGCAACTCGTCCAGCGTGCGGGCGATGGGGCCGCACTGGTCGACGACCTCGGCCGCCCAGTCGACCAGCGCGACCTCGCGGCCCTGGCGTTCGAGCTTGAGCCCCGGTTCGCGGCCGCGCGCGGCGGTGAGGTGCTGGTTGCGGCCCAGCGCGGCGATCTCGTCCGGCGTGTCCGGCGGGCTGTCGCTCAGCAGGCAGTGCAGCAGGAAGATGTCGAGGAAGTGCGCCGTGGTGGCGCCAATGCCGAAGGTCTCGAACGGGTCCAGGTCCATGCAGCGGACCTCGATGTACTCGACGCCGCGCTCGCGCAGCGCGTGCAGCGGCCGCTCGCCGGTGCGGATGGTGCGCTTGGGCCGGATCGTGCCGTAGAACTCGTTCTCGATCTGCAGCAGGTGGGTGGACAGCTGCTTCCAGTTGCCGTCCTCGTCGCGCAGGCCGATGGCCTCGTAGGGCGGGTAGGGCGCGGTCAGCGCCGCCTGCAGCGAGCCGCCGTAGCCGGCCAGGCCGTTGTAGCTCACCGCCAGCCGGCTTTGCGCGTCGCTCTGGTAGCCCAGTCGCCCCATGCGCAGCGAGGTGGCGTGGGGCAGGTAGAGCGTGCCGGGGCCCAGCGGCTCCAGGCCGTGCGGCAGACCGTCGACGAAGCTGCGGCACACGGCCGGCGAGGCGCCGAACAGCCACAGCAGCAGGAACGACTGTCGGCGAAAGTTGCGGATCAGGCCGAAGTAGTCGTCGTTGCCGGCGCCGGGAAGCGACCAGTTGTAGTGGATGCCCGAGATGGTCTGCATGCGCCGGCCGTAGCGGTGGCTCAGGCCGGTGCGGTAGACGGTCTTGGCGCGGCCGACGTTCGAGTGGCCGTACTGGCCGATGGGGATGTCGTGCTCGGCCGGCAGGCAGCAGGGCATGCTCGACACCCACAGGCGCTCGCCGTGGCCGTCGGTTTCCAGCGCGTGGTAAACGCTCTGGTGGATCTCGGCCAGCTCGGCCAGGGTGTCGGCCACGCTGCGGTGCGCACCGGTGATCAACTCGGCCTGGGATTCGCTGAAGTCGGTGGTTACCCTAGGGTGGGTCAGCGCAGAGCCCAGTGCCAGCGGGTGCGGCGTCTGCGCCAGCGCGCCGCCGGGCAGGGCACGCAGGCTTTCCTTCTCGATGCCGCGCCGGATGCCGCGCAGGCGATCGGCACTCAGGGCCTGCAAACGGGCGATCAGGGGGCTCACGGCGTCGGGGGTGGGGTCGTCAGGGTGCGCCATTGGAAGCCAGTTGCATGACCGTTGCGTGGCGTGGGGAATTGGGTTGGTGTGCTAGGCAATCGGCACGGCCAAACCCGACCGGGACGGCGACTATAGGACAGTGCGGCGCGCTCTGCTTGGCGCGGTGTCAAGCCGCTTCCAGGCTGCGGGCGATGCGCTGGCGCGGCACGCTGGGCCGGGGCAGCTTGCCGCGCACGTCGGTGAACCAGGCGCGCACGTCCTCGTCCAGGCCGATGCCGTGCATGTAGTTGTAGATGGCCTTCTTCAGGCCGCGGCCCAGCGCGTCGTGGTCGGTGCCGGTGGGGTCGACGAAGCCGACGTCATTCTTCGCGAACGGGCTGTCGGGCAGCGGCAGCAAGGTGATGCCGTACTGCTCGGGGTGCTGGCCGACCGGCGAGTGCACGGTGCAGGCGAAGCGGTGGAAGAAGCCCGAGTGGATGCAGCCGGCCTGGAACAGCTGGCGGACGTATTCCAGCGCGTCCACCGTGTCCTGCACGGTCTGGGTCGGAAAGCCGTACATCAGGTAGGCATGGACCAGCACGCCGGCGTCGGCGAAGCCCTTGGTGACCCGCGCCACCTGCTCGACCGACACGCCCTTCTTCATCAGCGCGAGCAGCCGGTCGGACGCCACCTCGAGCCCGCCGGAAATGGCGATGCAGCCGCTGTCGGCCAGCAGCTCGGCCAGGGCCGGCGTGAAGGTCTTCTCGAAGCGGATGTTGCCCCACCACGAGATCTCGACCCGGCGGCGCAGCAGCTCTTCGGCCAGCGCGCGCAAGGCCTTGGGCGGTGCCGCTTCATCGACGAAATGGAAGCCGGTCTGCCCGGTCTCGGCGACGATGGCCTCGATGCGGTCCACCAGCGTGGCGGCGGTCACGGTCTCGTAGCGCGAGATGTAGTCCAGCGTCACGTCGCAGAAGCTGCACTTCTTCCAGTAGCAGCCCTGGGCCACGGTGAGCTTGTTCCAGCGCCCGTCGCTCCACAGCCGGTTCATCGGGTTGAGCATGTCCAGCAGGGACAGGTAGTCGGCCAGCGGCAGGCCGTCCCAGGTGGGCGTGCCCACCTCGTCGAAGGGCACGTCGGGCTCGGGCCAGTTCGTGTAGCGCACCTGGCCGCCGGCCGCGTCGCGCTGGAAGCTGCGCACCAGGCGTGTGGCCGAGCGCTCGCCGGCCAGGTGCTCCAGCAGCGCCAGCAGCGGGCGCTCGCCGGCGTCCAGCGTCACAAAGTCGACGAAGTCGAACAGCTGCGGCTCGCGCAGCTCGCGCAACTCGGTGTTGACGAAGCCGCCGCCCAGCACCACGGTGACGCCCGGCGCCTCGGCCTTGACGGTTTGCGCGATGCGCAGCGCTGCGTAGACGGCGCCGGGGAAGGGCACCGACAGCAGTAAGACGTGTGGCCGGTGGCGGGCCAGGACCTCGAGCGTCAGCGTGCGCAGCGTGTCGTCGATCAGGTTCGGCGGCGCCGCCAGCGCGCCGGCCAGCGGCTCGAAGCTGGGCTGGCTGGTGGCCAGCTGCTCGGCATAACGCACGAACTCGAAACGCGGGTCGACCGCGTCGCGCAACACGTCGGCCAGGTCGTTCAGGTACAGCGTGGCCAGGTGGCGGGCGCGGTCCTGCAGGCCCAGCGCGCCGAAGGCCCAGGCCAGTGCGTCGGCGTCGTCCGGGTAGAGCTCGCCGTACACGTCCAGCGAGGCGAAACGCTCGCCCTCGGGCAGGAAGGCGCGGGTCGCGATGCGGTGGGCCAGCGTCGGGTCACGCCCCTGCAGGAAGGCGATGACCCGGCCCACGGTGGCCGCGTAGCGCGGGTACTCGTCGGCAAAGTGGCGGGTCTGCGCCGTCTGCCGGGCAGGTGGCAGGCCGGCCACCGCGTCGCGCAGCGCGGCCAGGCCGGCGGGCGACACCAGCCGCAGCACCAGGGCCAGGGCCAGGTCTTCCTGCACCGCGGGCACGCCGCGCGAGCGCAGGAAGCCGGTGAGGTAGGCGGTGGACGGGTAGGGCGTGTTCAGCTGCGTCATCGGCGGGATCACCGACAACACGCGCAGCCCGCTCACCCCCGCCATGCCAGCCTCAGCGCGCGAAGATGTCGCGGTAGCCGACGTAGATCGTGTGCAGCAGCACCGGGCCCAGCACGATCCAGCCCAGGCCGAACGGGATCGACGCGACGATCGAGGCCACCAGCCCGACCACGCCGTAGATCAGGAAGGGCATGACGTTCTTCAGGCAGGCGGCGAAGCTGGCCTTGACCGCGTCCATCGGCGCCACGCCGTCGAACACCACCAGCGCCGGCGCGAACCAGAAGGCCATGCTGATCGGCACGAACAGGGCCAGCCCGACCAGCAGCGTGACGACCATGCCGCCAGCGGCCGCCATCACGCCACCCAGGCTGTGGTGGGCCGCGCCCATGCCCATGCCCATCAGCGCGCCCACGCCCAGCGCCCACATCACCACCAGCACCGCCAACGTGGCCGCCAGGCTCAGCGCGCCCAGCACCAGCAACGGGTTGAGCTGGTCCTTGAAGGCGAGGAAGAGGTCGCCCACCTCCAGCGTGCCCCCGCCTTCGAGCTTGCGGCAGGCGAGCATCCAGCTCGCGACGAAGACCGGTGTCAGCAGCGCCGTGGCCAGGCTGCCCAGCAGGGGGATGAAGCTGAGCAAGATGCAGATCACCAGGAACACCAGCCCCAGCACGATCCACATGCCCGGGTTCTTCATGAACAGCGCCCAGCCGTCGGTCCACCAGTTCACGCCGCGGCCGGCATCCACGCTCTTGGGTTCCATCGCTCACCTCTTTGAATCGAGACGCTGCACGATAGCCGGTTTTGCGGCGGACGCCGTCGTAAACCGGGCCCCGAACCGGACATGCCGTGCTCCCCTAGCGCCCGGGATGGGCCGCACCGGTCACTGCGCCCACACTGGCGCCGCCGGTGCCTGGCACCGGCAGGTTCCACTGCCACGGGAGACATCCATGAGCCCCAACCGTTTGATGGCCTCCGGCCTGCTGGTGCTGGCCACCGGCGCCGGCGCCACCTCGCCCGCATCGATCTACTGCCCGCCGATCGGCTTCGTCACCGGCAACACGGCGGTCAACGCCAACTTCGAGAACGCCCAGGCCGGCGTGCCCGTGGGCACCACCACCTGCTGGACGCCGCGCGACGGCTCGACCAACTCGGCCGCCGCCAACTGGACCATGCACAGCAGCAACGGCGGCGCCAAGGTCTGCTCGACGCTGGTGCCGTCGAATGCGCCGGGCGGCAAGGGCGGGCTGATGCTCAAGTTCAGCGCCGGCGGCAACGAGGGCGGCGTGTTCCAGAGCATTCCCAACACCACCGGCAAGACCTACATGTTCTCGGCCTGGGTCAAGGTCAGCAAGGGCCAGGTCGCCATGCAGTCCAGCGCCGGCAACACCGGCCCTGCGAGCTGGAGCACGAAGAAGGGCGAGTGGGAGGAACTGCGCGTCTGCACCGACTCCACCGGTGCGACCGACACCCTGGTCATCTACAACCAGGACCCGGCCGGCGGCCTGTTCTACGTCGACCGCGTCGAGTTGCGCGAGACGGTGCCCGGGCCTTGAGCCGGCGCTAAAACAAGCCCGGCTGCGCGTCGGGCGCGTCGCCCAGCGGCGCGCCTTCCAGTTGCAGCAGGCGCAGCTTGGTCTTCAGCCCGCCCGGGCCCGAGAAGCCGCCGGCGCCGGCATGCGCGGCCATCACGCGGTGGCAGGGCACCAGCGGCGCGAAGCGGTTGCGGCCCAGCGCCTGGCCCACGGCGCGGGCCACCGCCGGCCCGCCCAGCTCGGCGGCGAGCTCGCCGTAGCTGCGGGTGCGGCCAGGCGGGATGCGCCGCGTGAGCGCATAGACGCGGCGGTGGAACTCGGGCACGTCGGCATCGTCCAGCGGCACGTCTTCCAGCGTGTCGGGCGCGCCCTGCAGCGCGGCCGCCAGCCGGGCGATCACCGTGGCCATCGGCGGCGGCGGTTCGGCCTCGCGCCACTGCGGGTAGCGCTGCTGCAGGCGCTGGCGCGTCAGCGCCGGCGTGGCTTCGGGCAACTGCCCTCCGGCGATGGCCAGCGCGTCGTTCCACGCCAGCCCGCACAGGCCGGCGGGTGTGTCGAAGAACGCGTAGCCCGCCATCGCCAGGGCCTCACTGCGGCACGAAGCCCGTGGCCTTGATGATCTTGGCCCACACCGCGGTGTATGCGCGCTCGCGCTGGCCCAGCTGCTCGCCGGTCATGTGGCCCACGGCCAGGCCCATGGCGGTCAGGCGGTCGTGCACGGCGGGCTTGGCCAGCACCTTGGCCAGCGCGGCTGAGAACTGGTCCAGCACCGGCCTGGGCGTGCCGGCCGGGGCGAAGACGCCGTAGTAGGGCACGTCCTCGAAGCCGGCCAGGCCCAGCTCGGCGAAGGTCGGCACGTCGGGCAGGGCCGCCTGGCGCGCGCCGCCCAGCACGGCCACCACGCGCAGCTTGCCGCTCTTGTGGTTCTCGATGAAGTCGGGCACCGAGCCCACGCCGGCGGCGATCTGGTTGCCCAGCATGTCGGCCATCATCGGCGCGCTGCCGCGGTAGGGTGCGGCCACCAGGTCGAGCTTGTATTTCTCGCCGACCACCTTGACCAGGAACTCGGGCACCGAGGCCGGTGCCGGCACGCCCACCGCGCCCTTGCCGCCGCCGGCGCCCTTGACCCAGCCGACATAGTCGTTGAACGACTTGGCCGGCGTGCCGCCGGAGACGGCGAAGGCGTTGACGAAGGTGGCGAAGCCCGCCACCGGCACGAAGTCCACCGCCGGGTCGAAGCCCGGGGTCTTCACCACCTGCGGCAGGATCGAGATCGAGTGGTCGTGGCTGAGGAACAGCGTCGTGCCGTCGGGCGTGGCGGCCTTCAGCGCCTGGGCCGCGAGCTGGCCGCCGGCGCCGGGCTTGTTCTCGACGATCACGGTCGCGCCGAGCTCGTCCTTCAGGCTTTCGGCCAGCACGCGAGCGATCGCGTCGGTGCCGCCGCCGGCCGGAAAGCCGACCAGCAAGCGCACGGTCTTGCCGGCCAACGGGCCAGTGGCTTGCGCCTGGGCCAGGCCGGTGACGGCCGAGGCGGCCAGGGCCAGGGCGGCGAGCAGGCCGCCGCGGCGGCTGAAACGGGGCAGGGTGGGCATGGGTCGGCTTCTCCTCCAGTGGACAGATGCCGCCAGCGTAACCCGAGTGGGGCCCAAACGCGGCGCTGCGCCACAATCGCCGGGCCATGCAATACCCCCAATTCGACCGCGCCTCGAACAACTCGCCGCTGAACGACACCGAGCTGCAGGCCTTCGACGACCTGCTGCAAGGGCTGCCCACCGACGGGGCCATGACGCTCGAGGGGGTGGACGGCTACCTGACCGGTCTGCTGCTGGGCCCGGCCGAGTGGCTGGACACGCAGCCCACGGCCGACTGGCTGCCCGCGCTGTGGGGCGGGGACGGCGACGACGGTGCGCCGTTCGAGAGCAACCGCCAGCGCAAGCGCGCGACGCTGTTCGCGCTGCGCCACCTGCAGGCCATCGCCTGCGTGCTGCGCGACCACCCACGCCAGTGGGAGCCGCTGTTCAGCATCGTCGAAAGCGAGGGGCCGGACCGCGAGGAATGGGTCGACGCGCAGGACTGGTGCATCGGCTTCCTGCAGGCCATGGACCTGGCGCCCGAGGACTGGGCCGCCTGGCAGGCCGACCCGGTGCTGGGCCCACCGCTGGCCGCCATCGCCCTGCTGGGCGGCGACCGTGAGCCGCCCGAGGGCAGCGAGGACGCCCAGGCCCTGGCCGACCCGGCTGAGCGCGACGCGATGGCGCGCCAGGTGGCCGAGGGCGTGCTGGCAATGCACGCACGCCGCCACCCGGGCGCGGCGCCCAGCGAGATCTAGGAAAGCGTGAGTCGTCGGGGCCCCGGCGGGGGCCCGCGACGGGGTCAGGCGTAGGTGTTGACCTGCGTGCCCAGCGCGCCTTCGGTGGCCAGTGCGGGCGGCGAGGTGACGCCGTTGATCAGCGCCAGCGCGCTGGCGGCCTGTGCATTCAAGGCCTTCTTGAGGACCAGGATGTTGACGGCATCGCCCGTCTGTCCTTGCGACGCGGCGGCGGTGGCGGCACTCACGCCCGGGCTGTTGGCAATGTTCATGGGGTTCACCGTCCAGTGGTCGATGACGGGTTGTCGGCGGCCCGCGCCGAAAACTTGAGCGCCGCCCACGCCTGCGCGTTTGCCCGGGGCGCGAATCCGGCTGGGCCCAGTACTATCAATTGATAGCAATTCCCGGCCCGCTTTCTTGGACAGTCGCCTCACCGTCGATGCACTCAGCGGCTTCGGCTTCCTGCTCAAGGACGTCTCGCGGCTGTTCTCGCGCAACTTCGAGCGCCACTGCGCGCCCATCGGCCTGACGCTGGCACAGTGCCGCGTGCTGGGCTACCTGCAGCGCCACCCGGGCATCACGCAGGCGCGGCTGGCCGAGTTGACCGACAGCGACCCGATGACGCTTGGCCGCCTGCTGCTGCGCATGGAGGCCGCCGCCCTCGTCGAGCGCCGGCCGGACCCGAACGACCGCCGTGCCCACAGCCTGCACCTGGGCCCCGAGGCCGAGCCCCTGCTCGACCAGATCTGGCGCCTGTCGGACCGCGCCCGCGCGGAAGCATTGGCCGGCCTGGGTGCCGCTGACCTGGGCCAGCTGATGGCGCTGCTGCAGCACATCCACCGCAACCTCGACGCGTTGGTGCCCGCGGCGCCCGAGCGCCACGGCCGGACGGAGAAGCAGGCGTGCTGATCTCGGTTGTCCGCACCGCGCTGCGCCGGCCCTACACCTTCGTGGTGCTGGCGCTGCTGCTGCTGATCCTGGGCCCGTTGGCGGCGCTGCGCATGCCCACCGACATCTTCCCGGAGATCCGCATCCCGGTGATCGCGGTCGCCTGGCAGTACACCGGCCTGCCGCCCGAGCAGATGGCGGGCCGCATCTCCACGCTCTACCAGCGCGCGCTGACCACCACCGTCAACGACATCGAGCACATCGAGTCCAACGCCTACGCCGGCATCAGCATCGTCAAGATCTTCTTCCAGCCGGGGGTCGACGTGGCGGTGGCCAACGCCCAGGTCACGGCGATCTCGCAGGTCGTCGTGCGGCAGATGCCGCCCGGCATCACGCCGCCGCTGATCCTCAACTACAACGCCGCCACCGTGCCCATCCTGCAGCTGGCGCTGTCGGGCAGCGGGCTGTCCGAGCAGAACCTGTTCGACCTCGGCGTGAACACGGTGCGGCCGCCGCTGGTGACCGTGCCCGGCGCGGCCATCCCCTACCCCTATGGCGGCAAGCAGCGCCTGGTGCAGATCGACCTCGACACCGCGGCCATGCAGGCGCGCGGCCTGTCGGGCCAGGACGTGGCCCAGGCGCTGGCGGCGCAGAACTTGATCGTGCCGATCGGCACGCAGAAGATCGGCAGCCTGGAGTACACGCTGCAGCTGAACAACGCGCCCTCGGCCATCCGCGACCTGGGCAACCTGCCGATCAAGGTGGTGGGCGGCAGCACCATCTACATCCGCGACGTGGCCAACGTGCACGACGGCAACTCGCCGCAGACCAACGTCGTGCACGTCGACGGCAGCCGCTCGGTGCTGATGTCGGTGCTGAAGAACGGCAGCACTTCCACGCTGGCCATCGTCGACGGCATCCGCGCCAAGCTGGCCGAGATCCAGGGCGGCTGGCCCGAGACGCTGAAGGTCGTGCCGATCAACGACCAGTCGCTCTTCGTGCGCGCCGCGATCCGTGGCGTCGCGGTCGAGGGGCTGATTGCCGCAGCGTTGACCAGCCTGATGATCCTGCTGTTCCTGGGCAGCTGGCGGTCGACGGTGATCATCGCGGTGTCGATTCCGCTGTCCATCCTGGGCTCGCTGATCGGCCTGGCCGCGATCGGCGAGACGCTGAACATCATGACGCTCGGCGGCCTGGCGCTGGCCGTGGGCATCCTGGTCGACGACGCCACGGTGACGATCGAGAACATCAACTGGCACCTCGAGCACGGCAAGGACGTCGAGACCGCCATCATGGACGGCGCGGCCCAGATCGTGACGCCGGCCTTCGTCTCGCTGCTGTGCATCTGCATCGTCTTCGTGCCGATGTTCTTCCTGCAGGGCGTGGCGCGCTTCCTCTTCGTGCCGATGGCCGAGGCGGTGATGTTCGCGATGGCCTGCTCCTTCGTCCTCTCGCGCACCCTGGTGCCGACGATGTCGAAGTACCTGCTGCGCCCGCACGCGCCGCACACCGACCTGCACGGCACGCGCGCCACGCTGCCGCCCACGCGCAACCCGCTGCTGCTGTTCCAGCGCCTGTTCGAAGAGCGCTTCGAGCGGCTGCGCCTGGGCTACCGCGGCCTGCTGCAGCTGGCGCTGGGCGGGGGCTGGCGCTTCGCCGGTGGCTTCATGGTGGCGGTGCTGCTGTCGTTCGCGCTGCTGCCGCAGCTGGGCAGCAACTTCTTCCCCTCGGTGGACGGCGGCCAGATCCTGATGCACGCGCGGGTGCCGGTGGGCACGCGGGTGGAAGAGACGGCAGCGCGCTTCGCCCGCATCGAGGACGCGATCCGCCGCGTGATTCCGGCCGACGAGATCACCACCCTCGTCGACAACATCGGCCTGCCGCCCAGCAGCATCAACCTCACCTACAACAACACCGGCGTGGTCGGCACGCAGGACGGCGATGTGCAGATCGCCCTGCGCAAGGGCCACCAGCCCACGGCGCAGTACGTGGCCGCGCTGCGCGAGACGCTGCCGCGCGAGTTCCCGGACACGGTGTTCTCGTTCCCACCGGCCGACATCGTCAGCCAGATCCTCAACTTCGGCGCCCCGGCCCCGATCGACCTGCAGGTGCGCGGCAACAACCTGGAGGCGAACTTCGCCCACGCCAACAGGCTGCTGAAGGCGATCCGCCGCGTCCCCGGCGTGGCCGACGCGCGCATCCAGCAGTCCAACCGCAGCCCGGTCTTTGCGGTCGACATCGACCGCTCGCGCGCGCAGGAGCTGGGGCTGACCGCGCGCGACGTGACCAACAGCCTGGTCGTCAGCCTGGCCGGCAGCAGCCAGGTGGCGCCGACCTTCTGGCTCAATCCGGCCAACGGCGTGTCGTACCCGATCGTGATGCAGACGCCGCAGTACCACCTGGACTCGCTCACTGCGCTGGCCAACCTGCCGGTCAGCGGCACGGCGGGCGGCAGCCCGCAGGTGCTGGGCGGGCTGGCCAGCTTCAACCGCGGCAGCGCCAACGCCGTGGTCAGCCAGTACGACGTGCAGACCATGGTGCAGATCAACGCCACCACCCAAGGCCGTGACCTGGGCGCGGTGGCAGCCGACATCCGTCGCGTCATCGACGAGACCGCGGCCGAGGTGCCCAAGGGCTCGTCGGTGGTGTTGCTGGGCCAGGTGCGCACCATGGACCGTGCGTTCTCGGGCCTGCTGTTCGGCCTGCTCGGCGCGGTCGTGCTGATCTACCTGCTGATCGTGGTGAACTTCCAGTCCTGGCGCGACCCGTTCGTGATCATCACGGCCCTGCCCGCCGCATTGGCCGGCATCGTTTGGATGCTGTTCGCGACCCGCACCACGCTGTCGGTACCGGCACTGACCGGCGCCATCATGTGCATGGGGGTGGCCACCGCCAACAGCGTGCTGGTCATCAGCTTCGCCCGCGAGCGGCTGGACCAATCCGGCGACGCGCGGCAGGCCGCGCTCGATGCCGGCTTCGTGCGCTTCCGACCGGTGCTGATGACCGCGCTGGCCATGGTCATCGGCATGTTGCCGATGGCGCTGGGCCTGGGCGAGGGTGGTGAGCAGAACGCACCGCTCGGCCGGGCCGTGATCGGCGGGCTGGTGTTCGCCACCGTGGCGACCCTGGTCTTCGTGCCAGTCGTCTTCAGCCTGGCGCATGCCAACGACGGCCGGCGGCGCAGACCTGCCGCCCCGGCCCTGGGAGAACCTGCTCATGACGTCTGAAGCCCCGTCCGTGCCGTCCCGGCGCAGCCTGCTGATCGCAGGCATCGTGCTGCTCGCGGTGGCTGCGGTCGTGGTCGCCGTGGGTCTTGCGTCGCGCCGATCGCAGGCCGCCAGCCTGCAGGCCCGGGCCGACGACCAGGCCGTGCGCTCGGTGGCCGTGGTGTCGCCGGCACCGGCCAGCGCCGCGGCGGCGCTGGACCTGCCCGGCCGCACCGAGGCCTGGTCGCGCGCGCCGATCTACGCGCGGGTCAGCGGCTACCTGAAGGGCTGGAGCGCCGACATCGGCACGCCGGTGAAGGCCGGCCAGGTATTGGCCGAGATCGAGACGCCCGAGCTCGACCAGCAACTGCTGCAGGCCCAGGCCGAGTTGGCCACGGCCAACGCCAACGCCACGCTGGCCGAGGGCACGGCCAGGCGCTGGAAGGAGCTGTTCGCCAGCGGCATGGTGACCAGCCAGGGTGTGGACGAGAAGAGCGGCGATCTGGCCGCCAAGCAGTCCGTGGTGCGCGCCCTGCAGGCCAACGTCGAGCGCAACCAGACGCAAAAGCGCTTCACCCGCATCGTCGCCCCCTTCGACGGCGTGGTCACCGCACGCAACACCGACGTCGGCGCCCTCATCAACGCCGGCGGCGCGGCCGGCACCGAGCTCTTCGTGGTCTCGGACACGCGCAAGCTGCGCGTCTACGTGAGCGTGCCGCAGAGCCTGGTTGCCCTGCTGCGGCCTGGCAGCCCGGCGACGCTGAGCGTGCCCGGCCAGGCGGGCAAGTCCTATCCGGCCACGGTGCAGTCGATGGCGCAGGCCATCAGCAGCGGCTCGGGCAGCATGCTGGTGCAGCTGTCGGTCGACAACGCCGGCGGCGAGTTGTTGCCCGGCGGCTTCGCCAACGTGCGGTTCGAGCTGCCGCGCGCTGCGGGCAGCCTGAGCGTTCCGCCCAGCGCGCTGATCTTCGACAAGGCCGGCCTGCGCGTAGCGACGGTGGGCGAGGGCGACCGCGTGTTGCTCAAGCCGGTCAAGGTGGCGCGCGACCTGGGCACGGCGATCGAGCTGGCCTCCGGCCTGTCGTCGGACGACCGTGTCATCGAAAGCCCGCCGGACGGCGTCGACGACGGCGACAGGGTGCGCGTGGCCGCGAAGGCCGCCACCGCTGCGGCGAAGCCTTAGGCAGCGGCGCCGCGCTGCTCAAGACGAGCGGGGCGCCGCGGGCACAACCGGCTGGTCCGGGCGGATCGCGGTCGGCTCGATGCCAAACATGCGCTTGTGGGTGCGCGTCAGATGGGCCGAGTCCGCGAAGCCGGCTTCGTGCGCGGCCTCGGTCCAGGTGGCGCCGGCCATCACGGACTCGATGGCCACGTTGATGCGCAGCCACAGCAGGTAGGCGCGGAACGAGCAGCCGGTCTCGGCCACGAAAAGGTGGCGGAAGCGGCTCTCTGACAGCGTGGCCGCCGCCGCCGCGTCCGCCAGCGCGATCGGGTGCCGGATGTGCCGGCGCACATGCTCCAGCGCGCGGGCCAGCCGCGGGTCGAGCTCGGCGGCCGGCTCGGTGGTTGCACCGCACAACAGTGCCAGGGCCTGCGAGGCGGCGGCCACCATGCGCGCGGCGTCGGCGCCCGCATCCTGGGCCGTGCGCAGGTGGCGGGCCGCCGCCGTGGTGTCGTCGTCGGGCAAGGGGCACACACCCTGCAGGCCGAAACGGCGCGTCAGGGCGCGCCCCGCCTGGCTTTCCGGCTCGATGAACAGATGCGCCATGCGGATGCCGTCGACCTCGAACTGGTGCGTGCAGTGGCTGGGCACGATCGAGCCGCGGTAGACCTCCCAACGGCCCTCGGCCTCGGAGCGAAAACGAAAGTCTCCTTCGAGAGCCAGGGTCAGCTGGTGCGCGTGGTGCTCGTGCCATTGCGTGCGCCCGTGGCCGACGCCGATCCACAAGCTGGCGGCCTGCCAGAAATAAATCCGGCCGGACGAGGTGGTGGTGCTGGCGGACCTGAACCGGGAGGCGTCGGCGTCTGTGCCGGTGGACAGCGAGGGCAGGCCGGTCATGAGCATGCCCCTGCTGCACAACAGCCGTTTCGTTCAAGCCGCCGCGGGGCCGGATGCGAAGAATTCGATCCCATCAAGCCACCCCACGGAGACACCCCATGCCCAGCTTCGCCACCCGCATCCGCGCCAGCGTCCAGGCCGAGCTCGATGCCGCCGCCGCCCATGAAGCGCGCGGTGAATTCGCCACCGCGTTCCGACGACTGGAGCGAGCGCACGTGCTCGGCCAGTTCAGCACCCGCGAGCACGTGCGCGTGCACTGGGCGATGCTGCGGTGGGGCCTGCGGCACCGTGCGCACGGCGAGGTGGCCGGCCAGCTGTGGCGTCTGCTGGGCGCGCTGCTGAAGACGGCGCCCGGCTGGGTGCCCACCGGCAACACCGGGGGTACGCGCGTCAGCGGCTTCCGACCCATGCCCGTGCCGCGCGACCTGCAGCGGCTGATCGACGCCGCCCGCGCCGCCACCGCCACAGGTACCGCCACGCGCTGAGCGCCAGCCGCCACCCGTCCACCACCCTGCCGAGGCGGCCACCACGCGTGGCCGCCAGGGCACCCTTTTGCCATCAACACCTTCTACAGGAGTCATGACCATGTCCCGCCACTACTGCTTCACCGCCGTCTCGGCCACCTTGCTCGCCGTCGCGCTGGCCGCCTGCGGCACGCCGCCCGCCAACCTCGACTTGGCCCTCAAGCATCCTACCGCCCAGGGCCGCTTCGTGGTCGAGATGCAGCCGCCCGCCACCGGCCCAGCGGTCAACCAGATGCACGCATGGACGGTCAAGGTCGCCACACCCGACGGCGCCCCGGTCAGCCAGGCCCACATCGCCGTGGACGGCGGCATGCCGCAGCACGGCCACGGCCTGCCGACCAAGCCGCGCGTGACCCGCGAGGTGGCACCGGGCGCCTACCTGGTCGAGGGCATGAAGTTCAGCATGACCGGCTGGTGGGACTTCCGCCTCGACATCGAAGCGGCCGGGGCGCGCGACACCGCTGCCTTCAACGTCGTGCTGGACGAGTCCGGCCTCAAGCGCTGAACGCGCGCCTGACCGGAGGCCTACCATGCCTGGACACGACGACCCCTGCCTGGCCGCCGCGCAGCCCCGGCCTCGGCAACTGGCACGCAGCGCCCTCGGCCTGGCGTTGCTGCTCGCCGCGCTGCCCGCGCTGACCGGCTTCAGCCTGGGCCGGCCCGACGAGCCGGCAGCGCGCAACGACCGCTGGTCGGCGGCCGACCGTGCCGTGCTGGCCTCGATGCAGCTGGACCGGCTGCCCCCCACGCTGCCCGACCCGTCGAACGCGGTGGCCGACGAGCCCGCGGCCGCCGCCCTGGGCAAGCGCTTGTTCAACGACGTGCGCCTGTCGCGCAACGGGGCCGTGTCGTGTGCCAGCTGCCACGACGCGAGCCGGCAGTTCCAGGACGACCGGCCGGTCGGGCAGGGCGTGGGCACCGGTGCGCGCCGGACCATGCCGGTGCCGGCCACGGCGCACAGCACCTGGCTGTTCTGGGACGGTCGCAAGGACAGCCTGTGGTCGCAGGCCCTCGGCCCGCTGGAGGACGGTGTCGAGCACGGCACCAACCGCGTCCGCCTGGCGAGGCAGCTGCAGGCCCACTACCGTGCCGACTACGAGGCCTTGTTCGGCCCGCTGCCGGCCCTGCAGGGCCTGCCCGAGGACGCCAGCCCGCTGGGCACGCCCGACGAACGGCGCGCCTGGGCCAGCCTGGGCGATGCCCGTCGCGGAGAGGTGAACCGCGTCTTCGCCAACCTGGGCAAGGCCATCGCCGCCTTCGAGCGCACGCTGGGCTACGGCGCGTCCCGCTTCGACCGCTACGTGCAGGCGGTGCAGGCCGGCGACCCGCGCGGCCAGCAGGTGCTGACGGCGCCCGAAGTGAACGGCCTGCGCCTGTTCATCGGCAAGGCGCAGTGCGCCACCTGCCACAACGGCCCGCTGCTGAGCGACCAGCACTTCCACAACACCGGCGTCACGCCGCGCGACCCGACCCGGCCGGACCGGGGCCGGGCGCTGGGCAGCGCCAAGGTGCAGGCCGACGAGTTCAACTGCCTGGGGCGCTACAGCGATGCGACCCCCGAGGCCTGCCAGGAACTGCGATTCATCGCAGCCGACGACCCGGCGATGGAGGGTGCCTTCAAGACGCCCGGCCTGCGCAACGTGGCGCTGCGCCCGCCCTACATGCACGCGGGCCAGTTCGCGAGCCTGGACGAGGTGGTCGCGCACTACCGTCGCTCACCCGCGGCGGCGGTCGGCCACACCGAGTTGGCCCAGCCGGGCCGGGCGCCCACCGGCCAACGCCAAGCGATCCAGCTGTCGGACCAGGAGGCGCGCGACCTGGTGGCGTTCTTGCAGGCATTGTCGGGGCCGGTCGTCGAGCGACCGGCCGCCACGCGCCCTTGAACGGCGGCCTAAGGCTTCGAGCCTTCGAAGAACTCGCGGACGAACTCGCGCACGTCCTGGCTCGGCCCGGCGGGGCCGACCCACGTGGTGCGGACCGGCGCCAGCTCGCGGGCGGTGCCCAGGCTGGCCAGGCTGCCGGACAGCGGCATCGTGATCCACGAGTTCTCGGTGTCGACCGTGGCCGTGACCGCCTCATAGGCGATCAGCGGGTTGGGCTTCTCGGCCGTGATCACCAGGCCCAGGTTGTGGCCCTTGGCGAAGATGCGGTCGTCGGCGTTGATCTCCCAGGTCAGCTCGTACCACTTGCCCGGCACCAGCTCGCGCTGCTTGTCCCACGAGGTGTGGTGGCCCAGGTCGGCGATGGTGCGTGACACGATGAAGGCGGCGCCGGTGTCGGCGTAGTCGACCACCCGCGCCTGGAAGCCGGCCGCCTTGCGGTCGACCTTGACGCGCAGCGTGAGCGTGGCCGTGCCGGACTCGCGCAGCTTGTCCGCCAGCTTGTCGCTCAGGAACACCAGCCGGTCACCGCGCTGCTGGGTCGGGTTGGCCACGATGGAGTCGGACGAATAGGCAGCCGCCTGCTTGAAAGTCAGGTAGCGCTTGGCCTGGCCAACGATCGCCGATTGCGTGGTCAAGGCAGCGGCCGGGCGGCCGAGCGGTGCGCTGAGCATCAGCTTCTGGTCGGTGGTGCCCTCGGGCGGCCACAGCTTGTCGGTCGACCAGGTCATGTCCTCGCGCTGGATGATGGCTTGCGGCTCCTTCGGCAGCCCGTTGTCCAGCCCTTGCAGGTAGTAGTCGAACCACTGCAGCAACGGGGTGCTGTAGTTGCTGCCATAGGAATAGAACGGCTCGACGTGCTGGCCCTGGTGCAGGAAGATCCGGCGCTTGACGCCGTTCTTGCCCAGCTCGTCCCACCATTCGCCGAAATGTCGGGTCTTCACGTTCTCGTCGTTCAGGCCGTGCACGACGAAGACGCTGGCCTTGACCTTGGACGCGTCGAGCCGGAAGTCGCGCACCGACCACCAGGCGTTGTAGCTGCCGGTGGGGTCGTCCGAACGCTCTTGCAGCCGCGGCGTCATGTCGCGGCAGAACTGGCTGTCGTAGTTGCTGACGTAGTCGTTCAGGAAGCCCACGTGCCCTTCGTAGAAGGGGATGCCGTTGCCGCGGGTGTAGTCGTACCAGCTGGAGATGGCGGCCACCGGCACGATGGTTTCCAGCCCCTTCACGCCGGTGGACGCGACCGCGTTGGCGATCGTGCCGTCCCACGAGACGCCGATCATGCCGGTCTTGCCGTCGGTCCACAGCGTGGCGTCGGCCTTGCTGCCGTCGAGGTGGTAGCCGTTGGCGCGGCCGTTGGCCCAGTCGATCACGGCCTTGGTGCCGCGCACCTCGCGCTGGCCGCCGACATCGGCGCAGCCGGTGGAAAAGTCGGTGCCGGGCAGTGCCACGGTGGCCACCGCGTAGCCGCGCGGGACAAAGAAGTCCGTCTCCCAGGCATCGCGCGAGCCCTGGAAGAAGTAGGGCGAGGCGTGCACGATCAGCGGCACCAGGTCGGTCGTGTCCGGGCGGGTGACCTCGACCCGGATGGTGTCGACCTGGCCATCATGGTCGCGGTCTGCACCGGTCTCGACGTTGATGACCTCGGTGATCGCCGCCGCCCGGTTGAAGTAGGGCACCGTCTGGTTGCCGACCACCCAGGGCCGGTTGGCGGGCCCTGCCGCCGCTGAGAACGAGGCCAGCGCGCCCAGCGCGCAGGCGAACAACGGGGCCAGCGCACTCATGCGAGCGCCAGCCGGGTGTGTGAAAGCCATGCTGTGTCCTATCAAGAGAAATGACAACGGAGCACGAACGTAGGCGGCGGCGACTCGCTCGCGAGATGAAAAAGGATTCTGGGCCGCGGCGTCACCGCGGGTCAATGCGCGCGCCGCTTCGACATTAGGGGGCCGAGCCTGGGCGCCGGAAATGGAAAAGGGCCAGCAAGCGCACTGCCTGCTGGCCCTCATCTGTTTTGGTGCCGGTGAAGAGAGTCGAACTCCCGACCTTCGCATTACGAATGCGCTGCTCTACCAACTGAGCTACACCGGCGAAAACGCGCATTCTAGCAGAGCCTCTCGGCCCCGCCCAAGGGGCGTCATGGCACCACGGCCAGGAACAGGAAGGCGGCGAACACCACGAGGTGCACGGCGCCTTGCAGCACCGTGGCGCGGCCGCTGCCCAGCGTGAGCGTGCCCACGATCAGGGTCAGCACCAGCAGCTCCATCTGCATCGGCGGCAGGCCCAGCACCAGCGGGAAGTGGAACAGCAGCGAGGCGGCCGCCACCACGGGAATGGTCAACCCGATGCTGGCCAGGCCGGAGCCGAGCGCCAGGTTCAGGCTGCTTTGCATGCGGTTGCCACGCGCCGCGCGCAGGGCCGCGCCGGTTTCGGGCAGCAGCACGATCAGCGCGATCAACACGCCCGACAGCGAATCGGGCGCGCCGATCGCGGCCACGCCGGCGTTCAGCGCGGGCGCGAAGGCCTTGGCCAGGCCGACCACGCCGACCAGGGCCAGCATCAGCAGGCCCAGGCTGCACCAGGCCACCCAGTTGGGCGGTGGCGCGGCGTGCACTTCCTCGTCGTCGACGCCTACCGGCAGGAAGTAGTCGCGGTGGCGCACCGTCTGCACGAAGACGAAAACGCCGTACAAGGCCAGCGAGGCCACGCCGGCGAACGCCAGCTGCGAGTTGCTGTAGGTCGGCCCCGCCGTGGTGGTGGTGAAGTTGGGAAGCACCAGGGCCAGGCCGACGAGGGCGGCCAGGCAGGCCAGCGCCGGGCTGGTGCCGTCGACGCGGAAGGCGACCACCCGATGGCGCAGGCCACCGACCACCAGGCACAGGCCCACCACGCCGTTGCAGACGATCATGATCGCGGCGAACACGGTGTCGCGGGCCAGGGCATGGGCCGACGGGCCGCCGGCCAGCATCAGCGCCACGATCAGGGCCACCTCGATCACCGTCACGGCCACGGCCAGCACCAGGGTGCCGTAGGGCTCGCCCACGCGGTGGGCGATGACCTCGGCGTGGTGCACGGCCGAAATCACCGCCAGGAACAGGCCGCCGGCCAGCACCAGGGCCAGGCCCAGGTTGAAGGGCAGGGCCCAGCTCAAGCCCAGGGCCGCTGCAGCCAGCACGGGGCCGACCAGGCTCCATGGCGGCAAGCCCGGGACGCGCAGCCAGCCTGGGGCGCCGGACGGGGGCGGTGGTGTGCTCATGGGCCGATGCTAGTCGACCGGCTCCGAGTCCGCGCCACCAGCGCAGTCAGCCCGCGGTGGCGCCGGGGCGGGGGGCGTACTTGTCGCCCACCTGCTCGCGCAGCGGGTGGGTGTCGTACACGATGTGCATGTGCCCGATGCGGTGGCTGCCGGGCCGGAAGTCGAAGACGTCCACGCAGTTGAAATGGACCAGGCGGCCGTCGTTCAGCGTCCAGTCGTAGCGGAAGTAGGCGGCCACGCGCGTGCCACCGTCGCCCGGTTGCACCGAGGCGAACAGGTCGATCGGCGTGATCACGCTCTGTCGCGAGGCCTGCGCGAGCCGCGGGAAGAACTCGGCCGCCCGCATGGGGCCGAGGAACGGCGAATCGACCGTGCCGTCGGCCTCGAAGCTGGCGACCAGGCCGTTGGTGTCGCCATCGTGCAGGCAGCGCAGGTACTGGCGCACCGTGTCCAGCGGGTTGGGTGGGTTCATCTGGTTCTCCTGGCGGGCCGAAGGTGGCATGCGCCGCATTGTTCGAAGCGTGCGCCGGCGCGGCAAGACACAATCGCTGCCAATTCATCAACGTCGTTTATGAATCTGCGCCACCTGCACTACCTGCGCCTGGTCATTGAGCATGGCAGCTTCGAGGCGGCAGCCCAGGCGTGCGGCGTCACGCAGCCGGCGATCAGCCACGGCATGAAGCAGCTGCAACGCCACTTCGACACACCCCTGTTCGCACGGGTGGGCCGGAAGCGCCAGCCCACCGACACCGCGCTGCGCGCCGCCCGCCTCGGTCAGGGCCTGGCCGAGCACCTGGGCCAGCTCGGCCGCCCTGCCGCCCGGCCGGCGGACGCCTTGCGCGTCGGCCTGACACCCTCGGCCGCGCTGGTGTGCGGCACGACGCTGGCCGCCGCCTGGTGCGACGCGGGTCACCCGCGCCGCCGGCTGGAGATGCACAGCGCCGACGAAGGCCGCCTGCTCGCCGGCCTGCAGGCGGGCGAGCTCGACCTCGTGATTGCGCCGCAGCCACGGGCGTTTGCCGCCCACGGCCTGGCCGCCCATGTGCTGTACCGCATCGCGCCGCTGGCCTATGCCCGGCGCGGGCACCCGTTGGCTGCGGCGCCGTCGCTGGTCGACCTGCAGGGGGCCTCGTGGGCCGCGGTGGGCCCCAGCGTGAGCGGGCCGGTCGACGTGCTGCACGAAGCCCATGCGGTGCGGCGGCTGCCACCGCCGCGCGTCGCGGTCACCTGCCCGGACTACGCCAGCCTGTTGCACCTGGTGGCCCACAGCGACTTGCTGGCGGTGCTGCCGCACCCTGCGCTGCTGGCCGGCGCGGCCGGCCGCGCCCTGCTGCCGCTGCGGCTGCGCGAAGGCCTGCCGCGCTACGAGATGCACCTGTTCACGCCGGCCCGGCCACGGCGCGCCTGGGCCCCGGTGATCGACGGCCTGCTCGCGCTGGGCGAGGCCGTCGACGGGCGGAAATCCGCAATTCCGCCCTGAGGGCCGGGCGGCCTGTTCAGGCCTGCTGCTGCGCGCGGATGCGCTGCACCAGCGTCGTGGTCGAGTAGCCGTCGACGAAGGGCAGGGCGATGCTGCGGCCACCCCAGCTGTGCACCAGCGGGGTTTCGGCCAGACGCGCCATGTCGTAGTCGCCGCCCTTCACATAGACGGCAGGGCGCAGCTTGGCCAGCACCGCCAGCGGCGTGTCCTCGTCGAAGAGCACGACCGCGTCCACGCAGGCCAGGCCGGCCAGCAGGAAGGCACGGTCCTGTTCGCGGTTCAGCGGCCGATCGGGGCCCTTGCCCAGGCGGCGGGCCGAGGCGTCGCTGTTCACGCCAACGACCAACCGTTCGCCCAAGGCCCGCGCCGCGGCCAGGCAGGCCAGGTGGCCGCGGTGCAGCACGTCGAACACGCCGTTGGTGAACACGGTGCCGGCCAGGTCGCGGTAGCGCGCGACGGCCTCGTCCTGGCTCAGCAGCTTGCGTGCGGGGTCGAAGGCGTCGAGCTCTGAGGAAGGCGTCGTCGTCGTGCTCATGCGGCCGATTGTGCCGCCGGTGTGGACGAAGGCGGCTTCACGCTCGGGTCGAGCTTGGCCAGGTTGCGCCAGGCGTCGGGGTAGCGCGGGTCCACGTCGATCGCGCGGCGGTAGGCCTCGGCCGCGCGGCGCGTGTCGCCGGCCCGCTTGTGCAGCGCGCCGAGCAGGGCCCAGGCATCGGGGCGGCGCGGCGCGCGTTGCAGCGCGAAGACGACGTCGGCCTCGGCCTGCGCGGCGTCGAAGCCGGGTGCCTGGCAGGCCTGGTACGCGGTGAAGGCGCGCAACAGCGCGGCCTGCGCGTCGGCGGGCTGAGTGTCCGCGTCGCGCGGCAGACGCTGGCGCACCCACTGTCCCAGCGCCGCGGCCACGCCGTCGCGCACCGGCGCCCAGTCGCCTGCCTGCGATTGGCGGAAGAGCCGCGCGCCCGGGTACCAGGCGCTGCGTGCATCGTCCAGCCCCCAGCGCCAGTCGCGCTGGAAGGGCAGGGTCACGAACACCGGCTTGCCCAGCGCGCCGGCCAGGTGGGCAACCGAGGTGTCGCAGGTGATGACCAGGTCCAGCTCGGCGATCGCTGCGGCGGTGTCGTCGAAGTCGCGGATCTCGCCGTCCAGGTTCACGAAGTGCGGCGGCAGCGCGATTCCGTCCAACTCGCGCTGGCCGGCCCCTTTCTGCAGCGCGAACCAGCGCAGCTTCGGCAAGCGAAGCCAGTCGGCGAAGGCCGCGAAGTGCGGCGAGCGGTGGTGGTCGTTGCCGTGGTTGGGGTTGCCGGCCCAGACCCAGCCGACCGCCAGCTCGCGCTCGGGTTGCCAGCCGTGCTCGGCCAGGCGGCGGCGCCAGTGGGTGCAGCGCGCCGTGTCGGCGTGCACATAGGGCGCGAGCGTGGGCAGCGCTTCGTCCGCCAGGCCCAGCACGTGCGGCAGGCTCATCAGCGGCACGTGGCAGTCGAAGGGTGGCGGCTTGCCGCCGCGCTGGCTCACCACCTGCACGCCGGGCATGCGCGCGGCCAGGCCCATCATCTCGCCCAGCACTTCGACGACGACGCGCGCGCCGTTCGTCGCCAGGCGCTGCACCAAGGGCAGGAAGCGCAGGAACTGGATCGCGTCGCCGAAGCCCTGCTCGGCCCAGACCAGCAGGGTGCGGCCGTCCAGCGGCGAGCCGTCCCAGCGGGGCTGGGCGCAGTCGCGTGGCGCGGGCTGGCGGCGCACGAAGCGCCATTCGTAGTCGGCAAAGCCCTCGCGGAACCGGCCGTGCAGCAGGCGGGCGAGGGCGCGGTTCCAGTGGCCGTCGGCATGCTGCGGGTCGCGCTGCACGGTGGCGTCGAAGGCGGCGAGCGCGCCGTCCCAGTCGCCGAAGTGTTCCAACGCCACGCCGAGGTTGTGCTGGGGCTCGGCGCTGGCCGGGTTCAGCCGCAAGGCCTCGCGGTAGGCGGCCAGGGCGCTGGTGCGGTCGCCGCGGTCGCGCAGCAGGTTGCCCAGGTTGTTCCAGGCGTCGCCGTAGAGCGGCTGCAGTTGCACGGCGCGGCGGTAGGCGGCCTCGGCGTCGTCGGGCCGGCCGGCGCGCTTGTGCAGGATGCCCAGCAGCGTCCAGCCGTCGGCCCGCTCGGGCTCTTGCCGCAGCGCGGCTTCGGCATGGGGCAGGGCCTCGTCGTCGGCGCCGGCCTGGTAGAGCGCGAAGGCGCGTTCGACCGCGCTGTCGGGCCAGCGGCCGGGCAGCGCATGCAACGCCGTGGGGGACAGGCCGGCACGTTGCCGCCAGGCCATGCGCTCGAACAGGTCTTCCAGTGCGCGCGTCCAGGCGGCGCTGTCGAAGAGCGGCAAGGCCAGTCGCTGAGACACCAAGTGCCTCTTCAGCGCGGCCAGTCGCGGCCGGTCCTGGGCCAGGGCAACCGCCAGTTCCACCCAGGCCTGGGCCGTGGCCACGGCCAGCTCGGGCAGTCCGGCGGCGTGCAGCAGGCTGGTGGCCACGCGCGAGGCAAAGGTCTCGCCGGTGCGGGTGATCAGCGGCACGCCGGCCCACAGCGCGTCGCTGCCGGTGGTGTGGGCGTTGTAGGGCTCGGTGTCGAGCACCAGGTCGGCCAGCGCCAGCCGGGCGAGGTGCCTGTCCTGCGGCTGCTCGGGGGCGAACACCAGGCGCTCGGGCGCGATGCCGTGGCCCTGGGCTGCGGCGCGCAGGTGGGCCTCGGTCAGCGGGTGCGTCTTCAGCAACCACAGCACGGTGCCGGGCACGCGGGCCAGCACCTGGCACCAGCGCGCGAAGACGTCTTCGGTGATCTTGTACGGGTAGTTGAAGCAGGCCAGCACCACCGCGCCCTCGGGCAGGCCCGCCTCGGCCCGCGTGGGCGCCGGGCCCAGCGCGCGCCGGCGGTCGTTGGGTTGGTAGCAGTGCGGCAGCTGGGCGATGCGCTCGTCGTAGTCGGCGGCGTGCTCGAGCGGCGTGACGACCGGGTCGCCGACGATGTAGTCGGCCAGGCCCTGGCCCAGCGTGCCCGGGTAGCCCAGGAAGTTGACCTGCACCGGCGCTGGCCGCAAAGCCAGCACGGCACTGCGGGTGTCGCGCGTGTAGCCCTTGAGGTCGACCAGGATGTCGATGCCGTCGGCGTGGATGCGTCGCGCCAGCGCCTCGTGGCCCAGCGCGCCGCACTCGACGAAATGGTCCACCGCGCGGACCAGGCGCGCGCGCATCGCGCTGCCGTCGTCGGGCCCCGCGCTGTAGGCGAAGACCTCGACCCGCGCGCGGTCGTGCCGCTCGAACACCTCGGCCATCAGGTAGGCGGTGGCGTGGGCATGCAGGTCGGAAGAGAGGTAGCCGATGCGCAGTCGGCGATCGCTGGCGTCGCGCGGCGGCTGGGGCGCGTACTGCAGCGTGCGCGCGCGCTCTTGCACCGCCGCGCACTGCCGCGCCGCCCACTGCCGTGCACAACGCCGTTGCTGCGCGCGAGTGGCCGGCAGCGCCAGGTAGGCGAAGGGGAACACGGGCTGGGCGGGGCCGGCCAGCGGGTCGTCGCCCCCGGCGTCGACGGCGGCCAGCACCAGCGCGGCGGCCTCGCGCGCGCCGGCGAAGTCGCCCGCCGCCTGCAGCGCGCGCAGCAGCGCCGTCTGCGCCAGCGTGTAGTGCGGGTCGATGGCCAGCGCGGCGCGGTGGTGGGCGATGGCGTCGGCGAGCCGGCCCTGGTCGTTGCACAGGTTGGCCAGGTTGTATTCGGTGGGGGCGCTGTGCGGCTCGTGCACCAGCGACTGGCGGAACAGCGATTCCGCCTCGGCCAGCGCGCCGCGCCGCTGCGCCGCGGCGCCCAGCAGGTTCAGCAGGCCGGCGGGCTCGGCCCCCTCGGCCAGGCCTTGGCGCCAGGCGGCTTCGGCCTGTGCAGGCTCCCCTTGCGCCTGCAAGGCCTGCCCCAGCGACGACCAGGTGGCGGCCTGCGCGGGCGCCAGCGCGAGCGATGCTCGCAGGCTGCCCACGGCGGCTTCCAGCGCGCCCATGGCCTGCTGCGTGTTGCCCTGGTTGGCCAGCAGCACGGCGCGCAGGGCCGGCTCATGGGCCTGCGCCAACGCCTGCTCGAAGGCGGCCAGCGATTCGGTGAAGCGGTGCTGCCGCTTGAGCGCCAGCGCCAGCAGGTGCCAGCCGTCGAGCGAGCCGGCATCGGCCGCCAGCACCGCACGGCACAGGCGCTCGGCCTCGGCGTCGCGCCCGGCGTTCAGGGCCGCCAAGGCCTGGGGCAGCAGGGCGGGTGACGCTGCCCTTTCCGGCAGTGGCGGCGCGGGCAGCGTGGCGCCGGGCTCGGGCGACCAGGCCGCCAAGCGCTCGCGGGCCAGGCCCACCATCGTGTCCCAGTCCTGCGGGGCGGGCTGGCGCAGCAGGCGCAGGCTGGGGTACCAGGCGCTGGTCTCGCCGCCCCGCTGCCAGCGCCAGTCCGGTCCATGGGCCAGCAGCACCCAGCAGGGCTTGTTGAGGGCGCCGGCCAGGTGGACGACCGAGGTGTCCACCGAGACCAGCAGGTCCACCGCGTCCAGCGCGGCGGCGGTGTCGCTGAAATCGTGCAGCTCGCCGCCGAGGTCCAGCACCTGGTTGGCCCAGGGGGACCGACGCAACTCGTCGGCCGGCTCGCCCTTCTGCAGGCTCACGAAGCGCAGGCCCGGCAGGGTGAACAACGGCGCCAGGGTCGCCAGCCGCGCCGAGCGGTTGCGGTTGTTGGCGTGCTCCGGGTTGCCGCCCCAGACGACCGCCACAGTGGCCCGCACACCGGGCGGGCGGGCCAGACGGGCGCGCCACGCGGCCCGCTTGTCGGCCGACGCGCGAAGGTAGGGCACCTCGTCCGGGACGCTGTGCGCGTCGGTGCCCAGGCGGTGCGGCAGGCTCAGCAGGAAGGCCCAGCAGTCGAAGCGGTGGGCCGCCATCTGGCCCGGCGCGATCACGCGCGTGGGGCCATCCAGGCCCTCGGCCAGCAGCGACACCAGCGGGCCGTCGACCACGAGCGTCACCTCGGCGCCCATCGCGCGCAGCATGCCGGCATAGCGGCAGAACTGGATCTGGTCGCCCAGGCCCTGCTCGCGCACCACGGCGATGTGCCGGCCGGCCAGCGGCTCGCCTCGCCACATGGGGCAGGGCAGGTCGGGCGGGCGGGGCGCGCTCTTGTTCTGCGAGCGCGGGTGGTAGCGCACCTCGTAGCCGGCGAAGCCGGCGGCCAGGTGGCCGAACAGCAGCTGGGCCAGCGCGATGTTGTAGAGGGTGTCGGCATTGCCGGGCGCCAGGGCCAGGGCCTGGCTGTAGCAGCGCATGGCCTCGGCCTCGTCGCCACGCTCCTTGGCGAGCTGGCCCAGGCTGTTCCAGCTGCGGTGGAAGCCGGGGTCAATCGCCAGCACGCGGCGGTACAGTGCGGCCGCCTCGTCGGGCTGCCCTGCTTCCTTCAGCAGGGTGCCCAGGTTGTTCAGCGCGTTCACGTGCCGGGGCTGAGCGGCCAGCACCGCGCGGTAGCAGGCCTCGGCCTCGGCGGGGCGGCGGCCTTCCTGCAGCAAGGTGCCCAGGTTGTTCGTGGCCTCGGGGTGGCCGGGCTTCAGGCGCAGGGCCTGGCGGTAGGCGGCGTCGGCGTCGGCATGGCGCCCGCGCGCCTGCAGCACCAGGCCCAGGTTGTTCCAGGCTTCGGCATTGGCGGGTGCCAGGGCCAGTGCCCGCCGCAGCGCGGCCTCGGCCTCGGGCCAGCGCGCCAGGCTGCGCAGCACCTCGCCGCGGTTCACGTGCAGGTCGGCCGTGTCCGGCCGCAGTGCGGCCGCCCGGTCCAGCCAGGCCAGCGCGTCGGCATGCTCGCCCTGCAGGTGCCGGGCCACGCCCATCAGCTGCAGCGCCTCGGGCTGGTCCGGCGATTGCCGCAGAGCCCGGGCGCAGGCTTCGGCCGTGGCCTGCGGTTGGCCGGCGCGAAAGTGCGCGACCGCCTGGCGCAGCAGCCCCAGCAAGGGCTCCGCCGGCGGCGCGGTGGGTGCGGCCGGGGCGGGCAGGGCGGACGTGGGGGCAGACTGCTCCATGGTCCGGCCAAGGGTAGGTGGCCGCGGCGCCGGGCGGCGTCCGGAAAAGACGGGGGTGAGCGGGCGCTTTTCCGCGCGCTGGCGGCCCAGCCGGCGCGCCCCCGCGTTTGCCCCAGGGCCCGCCCCCCTATGTCCGCGGGCGCGTTGCGCAGGCGCCTCGCGCAGAATCGTCTGCCGGCTCGCCACGAGCGGGCCCCACGTCGTCACCGGCCGCATCCGGCCCCTGAAAGGAGCAACCTCGTCATGAGCCTGTCGAATACCAGATTGCACCGCCTGGCGCTTGCCGCCCTTGCCGTGGCCTGCGGGCCGGCGTTTGGCGCGCGCATCAACGCCGACCTCACTGCTGCTGCACAGCGCGACGGCCAGGCCGAAGCCCTGATCGTGCTGAAGGACCAGGCCACGCCGGTCGTGACGTCGCTGCCGGGCGCCGACTACAAGGCGAACCGCCGCGCGCTGGTCAAGGCGCTGCGCGACCGCGCGGATGCTCAGCAGGCCAGCCTGCGCGCCTGGCTGGATGCGCGGGGCATCGACTACCGCCCGTTCTGGATCGCGAACATGGTGTACGCCAAGCTCTCGGCGGCCGACCTGGCCGAGCTGGCCGCGCGGCGCGACATCAGCCGTGTCGAGCCGAACCCGGTCATCGCCGGGAAGCTGCCGCGGCCCACCGCCACGCGCTCGCCGGCGGCACCGCTGGGCGTCGAGTCCATCGCCTGGGGCGTGTCGAAGATCAACGCGCCGCAGGTCTGGGCCGCGGGCTACACCGGCCAGGGCGTGACCATCGCCGGCGAAGACACCGGCTACCGCTGGGACCACCCGGCGTTGAAGCCGCAGTACCGCGGCTGGAACGGCAGCAGCGCCGACCACAACTACAACTGGCACGACGCCATTCACAGCGCCAACAGCAGCTGCCCGGCAGATTCGCCCCAGCCCTGCGACGACAACGGCCATGGCACGCACACGGCCGGCACCTTCGCCGGCGACGACCACGACACCCACCAGACGGGCGTGGCGCCGGGGGCCAAGTGGATCGGCTGCCGCAACATGAACGCCGGCAACGGCACGCCAGCCACCTACATCGAATGCATGCAGTGGATGTTGGCGCCCACCGACCTGAAGAACAAGAACCCGGACCCCGACAAGGCGCCGGACGTGATCAGCAACTCCTGGACCTGCACCGTGGGCGAGGGCTGCACGGTCGGCAACGAGATCGTGGGCGCGGTGGCCAACCTGACCAGCGGCGGCATCCTCTTCGTGGCCGCAGCCGCCAACGACGGCCCGGCCTGCAGCACCATCACCAATCCGCCGGCGATCTACTCGAACGCCTTCACCATCGGCGCCACCGACAGCAGCGACCGCCTGGCCGGCTACTCCAGCCGCGGCCCGGTGCTGTACAACCCGCGCACCGGCGCCAATGACGTCAAGCCCGAGGTCTCCGCCCCCGGCTCCAACGTCTATTCGGCGTACCCGCCGGCCACCTACACCAGCCTCAGCGGCACCAGCATGGCCACGCCACATGTGGCCGGCGCCGCGGCGCTGCTGATGTCGGCCGTGCCGGCCTTGAAGGGCCACCCGTTGGCCGTCAAGCAGCTGCTGATGAGCACCGCCACGACCAGCGGTGTGACCGACCCGGTGGACCAGACCTGCGGCGGCACGCCACGCACTGAGTGGCCCAACAACATGGTCGGCCACGGCCGCATCGACGTGTTCGCGGCCTACCAGGCGGCGACGACGGGCGCGCTGGACCTGTCTCAGGCGCCCTGAGCCGGGTAAGCGGGGCACGGGGGCCGGCTCGCGCCGGCCCTTTTCACTGGCCCCGGGTTGAGCGCGGTCAGCCAAACCGCGACTTTGTGCCGGCCGCGCCCTCCGGGGCGCCGGCACCCCCACTCGAAAATCGGCAGACGTTCCCGATGTCTGCCGTATGCGCCTTTCGCCGTCGATCGCCCTGACCCTGGCGGCCCTGCTCGCCGGCTGCGCCACCCCACCGCCACCCGCACCCGCTGCCCCGCCCGACGCCGGCGACTGGCAGCCCTTTGCGCTGCCCGGCAAGGCCCTCACGCGCTACGAATGGGCCGACAAGGACGGCCGGCGCGCGGTGATGGCCTCGGCCGACCGCTCGGCCAGCATGTGGCGCAAGCGGGTGGTCGACACCGGCGCGCAAAAGGCGGGCGAGGTGAAGTTCTCGTGGTGGGTGCAGGACGTGGTGCCGAGCGCCGACCTGGCCGACATGGAGCAGGCCGACGCGCCGGTGCGCGTGATGTTCGGCTTCGGCGGCGACATCGCCTCGCTGCCCCTCAGCACGCGCATGCTGTTCGACCTGGCCCAGGCTTTGACCGGCGAGCAGCCGCCCTACGCCACCCTGGTCTACGTTTGGGACCCACGGTTGCCGGTGGGCACCGTGGTGAAGAACCCGCGCAGCGACCGCATCCGCAACCTGGTGGTCGACTCCGGCCCCGAGCAGCTGCGGCGCTGGCGCGACCACCGGCGCGACCTGGCGGCGGACTTCCGCCTGGTCTTCGGCGAAGAGCCGGGCCCGCTGACCACGATCGCGCTGATGACCGACAGCGACAACACCCGTTCGAAGGCCAAGGCCTGGTACGGGCCGGTGGAACTGCAGTGAGCCGCCGGCCCTGGCCCACCGCGCCGCTCAGGCGTAGTAGCGCGCCTTCATGCGCTGGCCATAGGCTTCCAGATTCGGCCGCTGGCGGGCGTGGCGCTGGATCGGCGAATCCACCGGCGCCCACAGCAGGTTGGCGAGGAAGGCGTAGGCGGTCGCGTCCAGGCTGCTGGGCTGGTCGCCGAGCATGAAGGGCTTGTCGGCCAGGAAGTCGGCCACCGCGGTCACATCACGGCAGCCGATGGCGTGGATCTCGTCCACCCGGTGCCGGCCCATGCCCTGGCCCCGCATCTCGGCCAGCAGCCCGCGCCGCGCCAAGGGCGGCAGCAGCCAGCGCAGCGGCGGCGGCAGGGCGCCGAAGAAGGCCTGACGCGTCAGCGCCCAGCCGGCCTCGTCGGCCCAGCGGGTGTGCACCACCGCCCAGTACAGGTTCTCTTCGAACAGGCGCTGGAAGGCGGTGGCCACGGCGCGGTCCTGCGGGCTCAGCGCGGCGTCCAGCGGGTCGCCGTGGCGGCGCTTCAGGTGCTCGATGATGAACTGGCTGTCGGCCACCACCGTGCCGTCGTCGTCGACGATGAAGGGCAGCTTCTTCTTGGGTGCCTTCAGCACGTCGCCGTTGACCAGCTCGAAGGGCAGGCCCGCCATGCGCAGGTAGGTCTCCAGCTTCATGCAGAACGGGCTGGCATTGGGCAGCCCGAAGGCGGGGGCGAACTGGTGGAGCTTGATCACGGTGGGTCCGTCGGGCGGTGGTCGAAGCCGCGACGTTAACCCGCTGCCCTGACTCAGCCTGAGAACAGATCTCCGGCGTCGATGTTGCTGGCCTTGGTGCCCAGCAGCTTGATCTCCATGTCCACCGTGCCATCGCCGTTCAGGTCGACCAGCAGCACCGCGTCGTTGCTGGTCAGCCCGCTGCCATAGGTGCTGCCGCTGACCGCGCGCACCTCGGTGCTGCCGCCCGCGGTGAAGGCGCCCGTGCCCAGGAAGGCGAGGCTGCCCTGCACCAGGCCCACCAGGTGGATCTGGTCGACCGCGGTGCTGGCGGTGCCGGCGTTGAAGCCGGTGATGGTGTCGGCCGAGGCGCCGGTGCCCGAGTCGCCCGCCGCCGCGAAGAGCAGCTTGTCGATGCCGGCACTGGCGGTGATCGCGTCGGCGCCGCCGTTGGCCTGCACGCTGGCACCGCCGCTGCGCAGCACGATGGTGTCCACGCCGTTGCTGCCGATGATGCTGTCGACCGCCGAGGCCGACAGGCGGCCGGCGGCGAGCAGCGTGACCGTGTCGACGCCGCCCGAGCCGTTGATCGTCTCGACGCCGGACACCGACAGGCTGGCCGCCGAGAGCAGCGTCACGGTGTCGGCCGCGGTGCTGCCCAGCACGGTCTCGATGGCCGAGACCTTGAGCGCGCCCGCGCCGCGCAGCGTGACCACGTCGGTGGCGGTGGTGCCGATCAGCGTCTCGACGCCCGCCAGCGACAGCGCGCCGCCGGTGAGCATGGTCAGGCCGTCGTTGGTGGCCGCCGAGCCGGTGACCGACTCGATGTCGCTGATGCGCAGCATGCCGCCCGCCAGCATCACGACCGAATCGGTGCCGGTGGTGCCGAGCACGGTTTCCACCGCCTGCACGCTGAGCTTGCCGGCGCCGAGCAGGGTCACCACGTCGGTGGTGCCAGTGCTGCCGATGACGCTGTCCACGCCGCTGATGCTGATGGCGCCGCCCACGCCGAGCGTGATGCCGTCGGTGGTGGCGGTGGTGCCCAGCACGGTCTCGATGTTGCCCACGCGCACCTTGGTGCTGCCCATGAGCTGCAGCACGTCGGACGCGCCGGTGCTGCCCCACACGGTCTCGACGCCGCTGGTGGCGAGGCTGGCCGTGAGCATGGTCACCGCGTCCGTGGTGCCGCTGCTGCCGAGCACGGTTTCCACCGCGCTGACGCGCAGGCTGCCGACGAAGCTGAGTGTGACCACGTCGGTGCCCGTGGTGCCGATCACGGTGTCGACACGGCTCACCGACAGGGCGCCCGCGGCCAGGAGGGTGACGCTGTCGGTGGCCAGGGTGCTGCCGACCACGCTCTCGACCGCCGACACCCGCAGCGCGCCACCGCCGCGCATCGTGAGGATGTCGGTGCCGGTGCTGCCGATCACCGTGTCCACCGCGCTGACCGACAAGGCGCCGGCTGCCGCCAGGCGCACCACGTCGGTGGTCAGCGTGCTGCCGTTGACCGATTCGACCGCCGAGACGCCGATGCCGGCGCTGTAGTCGCCACGCAGGCTCACCACGTCGGTCTTGGCGGCGCTGCCGATCACCGACTCGACGCCCGACACGCTCAGGTTGCCGGCCGCCAGCAGGGTGACCTGGTCGGTGGTGCCGGTCGCGCCATTGACGCTTTCCACCGCCGACACGACGATGGCCGCAGAGGCGAGCAGGCTCACCGCGTCCGCCCCCGTGCTGCCCAGCACGGTCTCGAACGCCGACACGTTCACCGCGCCGCTGCCGAGCAGGGCCAGGGTGTCGGTGCCGGTGGTGCCCAGCACGGTGTCCACCGCCGAGGTGGCCAGCCGGCCGGCGCCGAGCAGGGTCACGGTCTCGATCGCCGTGGAGCCGGTGACGGTCTCCACGCCATTGACCGCCACCGCGCCCGCCGCCAGCAGACGGATGGCGTCGGTGGTGGCGGTGCTGCCGATCACGGACTCGATGGCCGAGATGGCCGTGGTGCCGGTGTCGGCCAGCAGCGTGAGGGTGTCGGTGCCGGTGCTGCCGATCACGCTGCCCACGGCCCGCGTGGTCAGCGCGCCGGCCTGGGCCATGCTCACCACGTCGGCCGCGGCGGTGCTGCCCAGCACGGTCTCGATCGCCGACACGCTGGTGCTGCCTGCGGCCAGCAGGGTGACGACATCGGTGCTGCCGGTGGTGCCGGTGATGCTCTCGATGCCGCTGATCGCGATCGCGCCGCCGGCCAGCAGGCTGACGCTGTCGGTGCTGAGGGTGCTGCCGACCACCGTGTCCACGTCGGACACGGCGAGCTCGCCGGCGGTGGCCATCGTCACCACGTCCACGCTGGCGGCCAGGCCAAGCACGGTCTCCACGCCGCTCACGCGCAGCGTGCTGCCCGCGAGCAACTTGGCCACGTCGGTGCCGGTGCTGCCCACCAGGCTGTCGATGCCGCTGAGGTTGACGGTGCCTTCGTTCAGCAGCGTCAAAACGTCGCCGGCACCGGTGGTGCCGATGACGGTGGCCACGTCGCTGACCTTGAGCGCACCGGCCGCCAGCAGGCGCACGGTGTCGGCGGTGTTGCCGGTGCCCAGCACGGTGTCGATCGACGACACGGCGAGGCTGGCTGTGGCCAGCAGCGTGAGGGTGTCGGTGCTGGCGGTGCTGCCGATGGCCGTCTCGACGGCCGAGACCGACAGGTTGCCGGCGGCCAGCAGGGTGACGGTGTCGGTGCTGGCGGCCGAGCCGATCAGGGTTTCGAGCGCCGAGACCTTGAGGTTTCCGGCGGCCAGCAAGGTGGCCTGGTCTTCGGTGCCGGTGGAGCCGATCAGGGTTTCGATGCCCGACACGGAAACCGCATCGCCGCTGCGCAGGCGCAGCGTGTCCACGCCGGCGCTGCCGGTGACCGTCTCGATGCTGCTCACCGACACGCTGCCCGCGGCCAACAGCACCAGCAGGTCGGTGTTGGCGTCGTCGCCGGTCACGCTCTCCACGCCGGACACGGCCAGCGTGCCGCCGCTGGCCAGCACCACGGCATCGCTGGTGGCCGTGCTGCCGATCACGCTGTCGACATCGCTCACGTTGACGGTGCCGGCGGCCAGCAGGCGCAGCACCTCGGTGCTGCCGGTGGTGCCCACGACGCTGTCGATGGCCTGGGTGGCCAGGGTGCCGCCTTGGAAGCTGACCGTTTCCGCCGCGGTGGTGCCCAGCACGCTCTCGACGCCCGAGACCTCGAGCGCGGCGCTGCGCAGGGTGACGACGTCCGTGCCGGTGGAGCCGAGCACCGATTCGACGCCCGACACGGTGAGGGCCGAGGCCGCGAGCAGGGTGACCTGGTCGCCCTCGTCGCTGCTGCCGACCACCGTCTCGACGGCCGAGACCTCGAGCGTGGCGGCCTCCAGCAGCTGCACGCTGTTGGTGGCATTGGTGCCGCCGACCACGCGCTCGATCGCGCTGACGGCGATGCTGCCGCCGGACATCAGCGTCAGCGCCTCGCCGGTCTCGGTGGTGCCGATCACGGTGTCGATGGCGTTGACCGCCAGGTCGTCGCCTTCGTTGCCGAGCTGAACCACTTCGGTGGTCGTGGCGCTGCCGGTGACGCTCTCGATGGCGATGACGGTGACCGTGCCCGAGGCCATCAGGGTCAGCGCATCGGTGTTGCCGGTGGTGCCGGTGACGGTGTCCACCGCGGACACCGCCATGGCGCCGCCGGCCAGCATCTGAACGCTGTCGTCGGTGCCGGCCTGGCCGATCACGGTGTTGATGTCGGACACCGCCAGCGCACTGCCGGCATTGATCGTGACCGTCTCGTTCTGCGTGGCCGAGCCGAGCACGGTCTCCACGTCGCTGACCTTCAGCGAGCCGGCGGCCAGCATGGTGACCGTGTCGTCGTCGCCGCTGCCGACGACCGATTCGACGGCCGAGACTTCCACCGCACCCGAGGTGCTCATCTGCACTTCGTCGGCGGTGCTGGCGCTGCCGACCACGCGCTCGACGTCGCTGATGGCCACGGTGCCGCCGGCCAGCATGCGGACGACGTCGCTGCCGTCCGAGCCGATGACGCTGTCCACCTTGCTCACCGCCAGGGTGCCGGTGGTGAGCATCGTGGCGGTGTCTGTGCCGCTGGTGCCGAGCACGGTCTCGACCGAGGACAGGCTGATCTCGCCGGCTTCCAGCAGGGTGACCGATTCGCCGCCGCCGCTGGTGCCCACCACGGTCTCGAAGGCCGACACGGCCACCGAACCGGCGGCGAGCAGCGTGAGCACGTCGTCGGCGTCGCCGCTGCCGATGGCGGTCTCGACTGCGCTGACCGCCAGCGTGCCGGTGGCCGCGAGCGTGACGCTGTCGTTGGCGGCGGTGGATCCGAGCACGGTCTCCACGCCGTCGACCTCGACGCGGCCACCTGCGAGCAGGCGCACCACGTCGTCGCCGTCGCTGCCGGTGACGCTGTCCACCGACGAGAGCGCGATCGTGCCTTCGCCCAGCAGGGTCACGGCGTCGGTGGTGGCCGTGGTGCCGACCAGGGTTTCGATGCCGGTCACGCTCAGGCTGCCGGTACCCGTCATGCGGACCACGTCGGTGCCGGTGGAGCCGGTCACCGTTTCGAATCGGTTCACGCGCACGGTGCCAGCGCTCAGCAACGTGAGCGCGTCGCCCTCGTCGGTGCTGCCGACCACGGTGTCCACGTCCTGCACCGCCAGCTCCCCCGTGGCCAGCAGGGTCACGGCGTCGGTGGTGGCACTGCCGCCGATCACGGTGTCGACGTCGGACACGCCCACCATGCCGCCGCCCGCGAGCGTGAGCACCTCGGTGTTGTCGGCGCTGCCCAGCACAGTTTCGACGGCGGACACGGCCAGCGTGTCGCCGCTGTTCCACTGGACGATGTTGACACCGGTGCCGCCGACCACGGTTTCCACGTCGGACACGGCGACGGTGCCGGCGGCCAGCAGGCGCAGCACGTCGCCGTCGTCGCTGGTGCCGACCACGCTGGCCACCTGGCTGACGCTCAGCGTGCCGGTGGTGAGCATGGTGACCACGTCCGCCTCGTCGCCGCTGCCGACCACGGTCTCGACCGCGTCGACCGCCAGCGTGCCGGCTTCCAGCAGCGTGATGGTGTCGGTGCCCGTGCTGCCGAGCACGGTCTCGATGCCGCTCACCTTCATGGCGCCGCCGGCCAGCAGGGTGACGGTGTCGGTGTCGTCCGCGCCGATGAGCGTGTCCAGGCCGCTGACGGCGACGCTGCCGCTTTCGGCCAGGGTGACCGACTCGGCCAGCAGGGTCGAGCCGATCAGGGTCTCGAAGCCTTGCACGGTCACGCTGCCGGCGGAGTGCAACTGCAGCACGTCGGCGCTGGCGCTGGTGCCCACGGCGCTGGCCACGTCGATGATGTGCAGCGTGGTGTCTTCGCTGAGCTGGGTCACCACGTCGTCGGTGCCGGCGGTGCCGCGCACGCTTTCCACGTCGCTCACGCTCACGGCGCCTTCGGCCAGCATGCGCACCGCGTCGGTGCCCGTGGTGCCGATGACCGTGGCCACGCCGCTGGTCGCCAGGGTGCCGGTGGTCAGCATGGTGATCACGTCGGCCTCGTCGCCGGTGCCGATCACGGTCTCGACGCGGCTCACGGCCAGCGCGCCGCTGCTCAGCAAGGTGACGCTGTCGGTGGTGGCGGTGCTGCCGACCAGGGTCTCGACGCCCGACAGCGCGATGGCGCCGGCGGCCAGCAGGTGGACCTCGTCGGCGCTGCCGTCCGAGCCGATCACCGTGTCCACGGCGGACACGCTGACGATGCCTTCGGCGGCCAGCGTGATGGCGTCGTCGGTGCCCGTGGTGCCGAGCACGGTTTCGAAGTCCGACACCGTGACGCTGCCCGAGGCGAGCAGGCGCAGCACGTCGGCCGTGCCGCTGCTGCCGGTGGCGGTGGCCACGTCCTGCACGGCGAGGCTGCCCTCGCTGCCCAGCGTGACGCTGCTGCCCAGGTCGGTGCTGCCGACCACGGTTTCGATGCCAGTCACCGTCACAGCGGTCGCGTCCAGCAGCGTGAGCACGTCGGTGCCGCCGCTGCCTTCCACGTTCTCGACGCCGGACACGGCCAGCGCGCCCGCGGCCAGCAACTGCACGGTGTCGGCTGTGCCGTCCGAGCCGACGACGCTGTCCACCCGCGACACGGCCAACGTGCCTTCGGCCAGCAGCGTGACGACTTCGCCGGCGTCGGTGGTGCCGATCACCGTGTCCACGTCGCTCAGGCTCAGGGCGCCGGCTTCCAGCATCTGCACGGTGTCGGCGGTGCCGCCCGCGCCGACCACCGTTTCCACCGCGCTCACGGCCAGCGTGGCATCGGCCTGCAACTGGGTCACCACGTCGTCGCTGCCGGCCGAGCCGACCACCGTGGCCACGGCCGACACGCTGAGCGCGCCGCCGGAAACCAGGCCGATCACGTCGCCGCTGCCGGTGCCGACCACGGTCTCGACCGCATCGACGCTCAGGCTGCCCACCGCGTCCAGCGTGACCGTGTCTTCGGTGCCGGCGGAGCCGATGACCGTCTCGACCCGGCTGACATGCAGCGCGGTGGCGTCGAGCAGCGTCACGGTGTCGCCGGCCTGGGCGCTGCCGACCACGCTTTCGATGTCGCTCACCGACACGCTCTCGGCGTGCAGCAGCGTGACCACGTCGGTGCCGCCGGTCTGGCCCAGCAAGGTCTCGACGGCGCTCACGTACACGGCAGCGTCAGTGTCGAGCAGGGTCAGGGTGTCGTCGGTGCCGGCCGTTCCCAGCACGGTGGCGAAGGCCGAAACGGCGATGGGCGTGTTCGTCAGCAGGCTCAGCACGTCGCTGCCGCCGCCGGTGCCGATGGCGGTGTCCACGTCGCTGACGGCCAGGCTGCCAGCGGCCAGCAGGGCGACCGATTCGGCGCCGGTGCCGCCGACCACGGTTTCGATGGCCGAGACGGCCACGGCGCCGTCGGCCAGCAGCGTCAGCGTCTGCGTGCCGGTGCTGCCGAGCACCGTCTCCACGCCGCTGACGGCGAGGCTGGCGCTGGCCTGGGTGAGGGTGTCGGTGCCGTCCGAGCCGATGATGGTGTCGATCTGCGACACGGTGATCGCGTCGCTGCTGGCCACGGCCAGCGTGACCACCTCGACCGCGTTGCTGGCGCCGATCAGGGTCTCGACCGTGTTGGCGTCACCGGACACGCTGAGGCTGCCGCCGCCGGCGATGGTGACCACGTCGACGCCGGTGCTGCCGGTGAGGCTTTCGATGCCGGACACCGTGATGCTGCCTGCGTCGAGCAGGCTCACGCTGTCGCTGCTGTCGGCGCTGCCGACCACGGTCTCGATGCCCGACACGGACATGGCGGTGGACGACAGCATCGTCAGCACATTGGTGCCGGCCGAGCCGACGACGGTTTCCACGTCGCTCACCGCCATGCTGCCGGCCGCGAGCAGGGTGAGCGCATCGCCGGTGTCGGTGGAGCCGAGCACGGTCTCCACCGCGGACACGGCGAGGCTGGCGCTGGCCATGGTCAGCACATCGGTGCCGGTGGTGCCCAGCACCGTGGCCACGCTGCCGACGGTGACGGCCACGCCGTTGCCGCGCAGGGTGACGACGTCGGTGTCCTGGCCGGTGCCGGTGATGGTCTCCACGCCGCTGACGGTGATCGCGCCGCTGGACAGCAGGGTCAGCTCGTCGGTGCCGGTGGAGCCGATCACGGTCTCCACGTCGGACACGGCCAGCGTACCGGCGGCCAGCATGCCCACCACGTCCACACCGGCCGAGCCGACGACCGACTCCACGTCGCTCAGCCACACGGTGGCGGCGTTGGCCGATTGCAGCGTGACCGTGTCGGTGCCGGTGGAGCCGAGCACGGTCTCGATGGCCTCGATCGCGATGTCGCCGCCGGCGCCGAGCAGGCTCAGCACGTCCGTCGTGGCGGTCGTGCCGGCGATGCTGTCGACGCCGCCGTCGTAGACGACACCGTTCAGGTCGACCGAGTCGATCATGTCTTGTTCGGTTTCTCTTGAGGGGCGTGATGTGCGTCACGCCCCGGGGTTCCAGGGGCTGGCCGCCCGGCTTTTCGGGCGTCTTCGGTTTGTCGGCATGCCGGCTGCGGGCTTGATGGCGTGATGACCGCGTTTTGTGCGTCTTTTGGCGCGATTGCCCGGCGGCGGCGACGGCTACCCTGCCCGGATGACTGCCCCCACGCCCGCGCACGGCCCTGCCGACCCGCCACGCCCCCGCCGGCGCGGCCCGGTGGCGCATGCGCTCGCTGGCGAGCGCCGCGCGTTGGGCGCCTGCGCGCTGTTCAGTGGCGCCGCGAGCCTGCTGCTGCTGGTGCCCTCGGTCTACTCGATGCAGATCTACGACCGCGTGCTGACCAGTCGCCACGTCGTGACCCTGCTGGCGCTGACGGCGATCGCGCTGGGCCTCTATGCCCTGCTGGCGGCGCTGGACTGGGCCCGCGGCGAGCTGATGGTGGTGGTGGGCATGCGGCTGGACGAGCAACTGCGCGGCCCGGTGTTCGACGCCGCGTTGCGTCGCCCGGGTGCCGGCGCGCTGAACGCGACCGCCGCGATGGCGGACCTCACGCAACTGCGCCAGTTCCTGTCCGGCCCCGCGCTGCACGCCTTGTTCGACCTGCCCTGGCTGCCCCTGATGGCGCTGGCCGCGACCCTGCTTCACCCATGGCTGGGCGCTTACGTGGTGGCCGCGACGGTGCTGTTGCTGGCGCTGACGGCCGTGAGCGAATGGCGCAGCGCCGGCCCGTTGGCCCACGCTGGCGCCGAGGGCGTGGCGGCCCAGCACACGCTGGCCGACGCTGCCCGCCATGCCGAACTGGTGCGGGCCCTGGGCCTGCTGCCCGCCTTGAAGGCCCGCTGGCAGGCCCGCCACCTGGCGATGCTGGGCTGGCAGGCGCACGCCAGCCAGTCGGCCGAGCTGCTGGGCGCGGGCACGCGCTTCTGCCGCATCGCGCTGCAATCGATGGCCTTTGCGATCGGCGCCTGGCTGGCGCTGCAGGGCGAGCTGTCGGCCGGCGGCATCTTCGCCGTGTCGCTGATCGTGGGCCGTGCCCTGTCGCCGGTCGAGCACGTGTTGGGGCTGTGGCGCCAGGTGCTGCAGGTGCGCAGCGCCTGGGGCCGGCTCGATGCCCTGCTGACCGACACGCCGCCCGAGCCCGCCCGCATGGCGCTGCCCGCTCCGCAGGGCCAGCTCAGCGTGCACCAGGCCTCGGCGCTGCTGGGCGGGCGCGCGGTGCTGATGAGCGTGAGCTGCGCCGCGATGCCGGGCGACCTGGTCGGCGTGATCGGCCCCAGCGGCGCCGGCAAGAGCACCCTGGGCCGTTTGCTGCTGGGCCTGGACGCACCGGCCGCCGGCCACGTGCGGCTGGATGGCGCCGACCTGACCCAATGGCCGCGCGAGGCCCTGGGCCCGCACGTGGGCTATCTGCCACAGACGGTGGACCTGATGGAAGGCACCGTGGCCGAGAACATCGCCCGCTTCGGCACGCTGGACCCGGCCCAGGTGGTGGCCGCTGCCCAAGCCGCCGGCGTGCACGACATGGTGCTGAAGCTGCCGCAAGGCTACGACACGCCGCTGGGCCCGGACGGCGCTGGCCTCTCCGGCGGCCAGAAGCAGCGCGTGGCCCTGGCCCGCGCGCTCTACGGCACGCCACGCCTGCTGGTGCTGGACGAGCCCAATGCCAACCTGGACGCGGACGGCGAAGCCGCACTGCACACCGCGCTGATCGGCCTCAAGGCCCGCGGCGCCACGGTCTTCGTCATCACCCAGCGCAACGGCGTGCTGGGCCTGGTCGACAAGCTGCTGGTGCTGCAGAACGGGCATGCCACGGCCTTCGGGCCCAAGCAGGACGTGCTGGCTCGCCTCGGCGCCGCCCCGGTGGTGGCGCCAACGGCGACCGCAACCGCGCCCGAACCCACGCGCCAACCGCAGGAGGCGACGCCGTGACCCCGCCCCGCACACTGACGTTGGCCGTGCCCGCACCGCCGCTGGACCTGCGCCGGCCGCTGCGCTTCGGCTTCGGCGCATTGGCCGTGGGCCTGGCGCTCACGCTCTGGTGGGCGGCCGCCGTGCCGCTGGCCGAGGGCGTACCGGCCGACGGCGTGGTCAAGACCGAAGGCAGCCGGCGCAGCGTGCAGCACCCGCGCGGCGGCACGGTGCGCGAGATCCTGGTCCACGACGGCGACCTCGTCCGCGAAGGCCAGCCCTTGCTGCGCCTGGACGACACCGAGGCCAAGGCCCGGCTGGGCATGCTGGACGCCCGCTGGTGGCCGGCCCTGGCCACCGAAGCGCGGCTGCTGGCCGAGCGCGACGAGCTGCCGAGCCTGGAATTCCCAACCGCCTTGAGCGAAGCAACCGCTCCCGCTGCGCAGGAGGCCATGGCCGCCCAGCGCCGGCTGTTCGTGGCCCGCCACGCGGCCCTGCAGCAGGACGAGGCGGCCCAGCAGGCCGCGCTGGAATCGCTGCGCGCCTATGGCAGCGGGCTGAAGAACCAGGGCGGTTCGCGCGAGGAGCAGATCCGCTCGCTGACCGAGGAGCTGAAGACCTGGCGCGAGCTGCAGGCCCAGGGCTTCGTGGCGCGCGCGCGCCTGTTCGAGATCGAACGCAACCTGATGGCGCTGCAAGGGCAGCGCAGCGAGGACCTGGGGCAGCTGTCTCGCGTGGACGGCAGCGTGGCCGAGGCCCAGGCCAAGCGCGCCCAGCGCCAGGCCGAATGGCGGCGCGACATCGAGGCCCAGCTGAGCGAGGTGCAATCCCGCATCGCCGAGCTGCGCGAGCAGCGTGCCGCCGCGCAGGACGAGCTGGCCCGCTGCACGTTGACCGCGCCGGTGGATGGCACGGTGATGGACCTGGCACTGCGCACCGAGGGCGGCGTCGCTGCCGCCGGCCAGCGTCTGCTGGACCTGGTGCCCAGCCACGAGGCGCTGCTGGTCGAGGCCCAGGTGCCGGCCCGCCTCGCCGACGGCCTGGTCAAGGACCTGCCGGCCCAGGTGCGCTTCACCTCGCGCGACCAGCGGTTGACCCAACCGGCCGCCGGCCGCGTGGTCTACGTGGCGGCCGACCGCAGCGCCGACCCGCAGAACCCCGAGGGCTGGTACCTGGTCAAGGTGCAGCTGACGCCCGAGGCGCTGAAGGAGGCCGGCGTGCCCAGCCTGCAGCCCGGCATGCCGGCCCAGGTCATGGTCTCGACCGGCCAGCGCTCGATGCTCGCCTATCTGGTCAGCCCGCTGACCAAACGCCTGAACGGCGCACTGTCGGAACGCTGAACGGCACACCCGGCTACCGGGTACGGCAGCCACCCTCCGGGAGGGTGCTCAGGCCGCCTGGGAGCGGCCCGGCGCTGGCCTGAGCTGGTTCGCCCTGCGACGTTCGGGTGTCACTGGATCTGCCGCACCTTCGCCGCGGCACGCACGACGCGCTCGACCATGCTGCTGCGGGCCTGCCGCACATGGCCGTGGTAGACGAGGTTGCGGTATTTGCCGAGCTGCAGCAGCTCGGCGTGCAGCTCCTCGTTGATCGAGCCGTGGTCCAGCAGGGCGCCGGCCATCTGGCGCACGCTGCCGGCGTACTTGCCGTCCTCGCGCTCGCCCACCGACAGGTCCAGCCGGCGCAGCTGCTCGCGCAGCGCGCGCTCGAGTTGGCGGAAGGCGCGGAACAGGTCTTCGGCAGAGGTGACCGTTGCAGGGGTCGCGTTGGTGTTGTCGGCCTGCTGCTGTGCCTGTTGCTCCAGCTCGCGCTCGGCCGCCTTCTGGTATTTGGCCGGGTCGATGATGGTGACGACGAAGGCCAGCCCCGCGACCATGGCGACGATGTCGAACGCCGCGGCCGCGGCCATCAGCCAGGCGGGTGCCAGGTGGTCCGAGCGGTTGTCCCACACCACCAGCAGGCTCAGGATCACCGCCAGCGCGGTCAACCAGGCCAGCACGGTCAGCCGTGCGTGGTAGCTGGCGCGCAGCACGGTATGCAGCTCCTGCAGCGAGTCGTCGTGCTCGCGCGCCGCCTCGATCTGCGACAGCACCAGCGCATAGCCGGTGAGCAGCAGCGCGACGAAGGTGGACACGCACTGCGCCGCCGCCGTGAAGGTCCAGTAGACGTAGTCGGTGCTCATGGTGCCCCTCGTCCGATGGGTACATCGACCGATCCCCCAGGAGGACGCGGGCCGGCTTGGGAGCGGCCCGACGCTCGGCCCGTCCGCGCTGGTGTCACGCGCCGGCTTCGCGGTGGTAGCCAGTGACCCGCTCGACCTCGTTCTTCGAGCCCAGCACCACGCTGACGCGCTCGTGCAGCTTGGCGGGGGTGAGGTCCATGATGCGCTGGCGGCCATTGGTGGCCAGGCCGCCCGCCTGCTCGACCAGGAAGGCCATCGGGTTGGCCTCGTACATCAGGCGCAGCTTGCCGGGCTTGTCCGGCTCGCGCTTGTCCCAGGGGTAGAGGAACACGCCGCCGCGCGTGAGGATGCGGTGCACGTCGGCCACCATGCTGGCCACCCAGCGCATGTTGAAGTCCTTGCCGCGCGGGCCTTCCTTGCCGGCCAGGCACTCGTCGATGTAGCGCTTGACCGGGGCGTCCCAGTGGCGCAGGTTCGACATGTTGATCGCGAACTCCTTGGTGTCCTCGGGGATCTGCACGTCCTCGGCGGTCAGCACCCACGAGCCCTGCTCGCGGTCCAGCGTGAACATGGCCACGCCGCGGCCGACGGTGAGCACCAGCGTCGTCTGCGGGCCGTAGACGCAGTAGCCGGCAGCAGCCTGCTGCTTGCCGGGCTGCAGGAAGTCCTCTTCGCTGATGCCGCGCTGGTTGTTCACCTTGCGCAGCACCGAGAAGATGGTGCCGATCGACACGTTCACGTCGATGTTCGACGAACCGTCCAGCGGGTCGAACAGCAGCAGGTATTCGCCCTGAGGGTATCGGTTGGGCACGACGTGGATCGAGTCCATCTCCTCGGACGCCATCGCCGCGAGGTGGCCACCCCATTCGTTGGCCTCGATCAGCACCTCGTTGCTGATGATGTCGAGCTTCTTCTGCACCTCGCCCTGCACGTTTTCGCTGCCGGCCGAGCCCAGCACCTCGCCGAGCGCACCCTTGTTGACCGAGATGGCGATGCGCTTGCAGGCGCGGGCCACCACCTCGATCAGCAGCCGCAGCTGCGCCGGAATGTGGCCGTGCTCGCGTTGCTGCTCGACCAGGTATTGGGTGAGGGAAATGCGTGATGCCATGGATGGTTGCCGAGAGGAGTGAAAGGTCAGTGGGGCGTGCCGATCACGACGAGGCCGGGGTGGCCCACGGCCACATAGCGTGTGCCGTCGAAGCTCACCGAGTTAAGGATGTCGCCGGCCTGCCCGACGACGGTGGCGGCCCATGAGATGCCGTCGCTGCTCATCGCGATGGTGCGGCCATTGGTGAGCACGAAGCGGCCGCCGAGGTAGGCCAGGCGGGTGTAGTTGGTCGGCGCAAAGCTGTCGCGCATCGTCCAGGTGAGGAGGTCGGCGCTGGTGTAGATGCGGCCGTTGTCGGTGGCCGCGACGTACAAGCCGTTGGCATGGGTCATGTCGCTCACCGCCATGGGCTGGCCGCTGGCGTCGAACTCGTCGGGGGCCCAGTTCAGGCCGGAATCCATCGAACGCCACAGATGTCGGCCGGCGGAGTCATAGGGGAAGGCGAAGACTGCGCCGTTCACGAAGCTGATTGGAGCCAGCACGAAGCCGATGCCGGGTTGGGTCGGTGCGGACCATGCCAGGCCGTCGGTGCTGCTCAAGGACACCATCTGAAAGCCGTCGGTGCCCGTGGCCAGGAACCGGCCGTTGCCGAAGCGGAGGGCGTCGAGGCTCGTCAGGCCCGTGTCGAGGGCTCGTTGCCAGTCACGGCCGTTGGTGCTGGTGAAGATCTCACCCACCGTCGTGATGGCAACGAAATGGCCGTTGCCGAAGTCGCTGGCCGCCAGCCAGGCCGCGTCGCCGCCGGCCAGTGCCACGCTGACCGGCGTCCATGCGTGGCCATCAGCGCTGTACGACATCGCGCGATCGAGTCGGCCGCCATTGGACTGTGCCGTGCCGACGGCCACGAACACGCCGTTGCCGTGGCTGACGCTGGCGAGCGGGTCGGCGTCCTGGCGGCGCGATGCGACGGCCCACGACACGTTGCCGGTCTCGCCACTACCCCCCTCGCCGCCGCCGCCACAGCCCGGCAAACAGGCCGCAGACAGACCTGCCCACAACATCGATCGACGGTTCAGTGCCATCGTGCTCCCTGACGTGGTTGAAGATCGAAGGACAGCTTAGCTCATCGTCAGTCCTGCAAGGCGCGCTGCAGGATCTCGGCCGTGTCGCTGCTGAGGTCGGTCTTGCCGGCGACGCGCGCCACGGCCTCGCGCGCGGCCGAGCGGTAGGGCTCGGCCAGGTGGCGCCAGCGGTCCAGGCCGCGGGCGAAGCGCGAGGCGATCTGCGGGTTGATCGCGTCGAGCTCGACCAGGCGGTCGGCCCAGAACACGTAGCCGGCCGCGTCGGCGCGGTGGAAGGCGGCCGGGTTGAACATGGTCAGCGAGAACAGCAGGGCCCGGGCCCGGTTCGGGTTGGCGAGCGTGAAGTCCGGGTGCTGCAGCAGCTGCTTGATGCGGGCGAAGACGCGGCCGTCGCGCTCGGGTGCGCGGGCCTGGATCATGAACCACTTGTCCAGCACCAGCGGCTCGTGGCGGAACAGGGCGTGGAAGCGCTCCAGCGCCGGCGCGGCCAGCTCTGCATGGGCGTTGACCAGGGCGGTCAGCGCACCCAGGCGGTCGGTCATGTTCGACGCGTCCTTGAAGCGCTGGAAGGCGCGGCCCGGCCACACCGGGTCGCCCGACAGCGTGGCGTGGCGCACCAGCATGGCCAGCGCCAGGTTGGCCAGTGCGCGGCGGCCGGCCTGGTCGGCGGTCGGCACGTAGCCTTCGGTGACCTGGTGGGCGTCGAAGGCCCAGGCCCAGTCGGCCTGCAGGCGCGTCGCCAGCTGGTCGACCATGGACTCTCGCACCGCGTGCACGCGCTGCGGGTCGACCTCGCCGGTCTGTTCGGCCACGTAGCCCTCGGACGGCGGCACCAGGGCCAGGTCCTTGAACGCCGGGCTCAGCGACGGGTCGCGCAGCAGCGCGCGCATCGCGGCCACGAACGGCTCGTCGAGCTCGACCAGGCCGCCGCTGCGCAGCGCGGCGGTCAGACGCTCGAGCGCCAGGCGCTGGCCGGCCTCCCAGCGGGTGAAGGGGTCGCTGTCGTGGGCCAGCAGCACCAGGCGGTCGGCGTCGGCCAGGCCGTCGTCCAGCAGCACCGGGGCCGAGAAGCCGCGCAGCAGCGAAGGCACCGCGTCCTCGGCCACGCCGGTGAACACGAAGCGCTGGTGGGCCTCGGTCATGACCAGCACGCGTTCGGTGCCGACGGGCGCGGCTTCGCCGTCCAGTTGCAGCGGCAGGGCGCGGCCGCTGGCACGCGAGACCAGGCCCATGGCCACGGGGATCAACTGCGCCTGCTTGGCCGGCTGCGCGGCGCTCGCCGGGTTGTGCTGCTCGAGGTCCAGCGTGTAGGTGGCGCTGGCCACGTCGAACTGGCCGCGGGCGGTCAGCTGCGGCGTGCCGGACTGGGCGTACCAGCGCTTGAACAACGCGAGGTTCGCCGCCAGCGCGCTGCCGGGGTTCGCGTCGGCGATCGCCTGGGCGAAGTCGTCGCAGGTCACGGCCTGGCCGTCGTGGCGCTGGAAGTACAGCGCCATGCCCTTGGCGAAGCCCTCGCGGCCGACCAGGGTGTGCATCATGCGCACGACCTCGGCGCCCTTTTCGTAGACCGTGGCGGTGTAGAAGTTGTCGATCGCCTGGTAGGCGTCGGGCCGCACCGGGTGGGCCATGGGGCCGGCGTCCTCGGGGAACTGGCTTTCGCGCAGGCGCATCACGTCGGCGATGCGGCACACCGCGCGCGCCGACGGCGAGCCGGCCATGTCCATGCTGAATTCCTGGTCGCGGAAGACCGTCAGGCCCTCCTTCAGCGACAGCTGGAACCAATCACGGCAGGTGATGCGGTTGCCGGTCCAGTTGTGGAAGTACTCGTGGCCGACCACGCTCTCGATGCCGTCGAAGTCGGCGTCGGTGGCGGTGGCGGCGCTGGCCAGCACGAACTTGGTGTTGAACAGGTTCAGGCCCTTGTTCTCCATCGCGCCCATGTTGAAGTCGTCGACCGCGACGATCATGAAGCGCTCCAGGTCGAGCGGCAGCTGGAAGCGTGCTTCGTCCCACACCAGCGACGCGACCAGCGAGTTCATCGCGTGCTCGGTCTTGTCCAGGTCGCCGCGCTTGACGTAGACCTGCAGCAGGTGGTCCTTGCCGCCGCGGGTGCGCACCCATTGCTCGCGCGCCACCAGGTCGGCTGCGACGAGCGCGAACAGGTAGCTCGGCTTGGGGAAGGGGTCGTGCCACTTGGCGAAGTGGCGGCCGCCGTCGAGCTCGCCCTGCTCGACCAGGTTGCCGTTGGACAGCAGCACCGGGAACTTCTTCCTGTCGCCGCGCAGCGTGACGGTGTAGACCGCCATCACGTCCGGCCGGTCCAGGAAGTAGGTGATGCGGCGGAAGCCCTCGGCCTCGCACTGGGTGTACAGGCCGCCGCCGGACGCGTACAGCCCGCTCAGCTGGGTGTTCTTCTCCGGCGCGATCGTGTTGCGGATCTCGAGCGTGAATGCGTCGGCCGCTGGTGCATCGATCACCAGCATGTCGTCTTCATGGCGGAAGGACACGCTCTGCCCGTCGACCAGCACGCGCAGCAGGTTCAGGTCTTCGCCGTGCAGGCGCAGCGGCTGCACCGCCTGCTCGGCGTTGCGCTCGATCGCCAGCTTGCTGGCGACGATGGTCTTCGCGGCGTCGAGGTCCAGCGTCAGGTCGACGCGGCGGATCCAGTAGGCCGGCGCGAGATAGTCCTCGCGGCGGATCAGGGGGGCGGCGCCTTCACGCATCATGATGGTCGGTCCGGTGTTTCGTCAGGGTCGGGGGAAAAGGGCTCGTGGGCGCGGTGGCGCTCACAGCCCTTGCTTGAGGCTGGCCGCGATGAAGGCATCGAGGTCGCCGTCCAGCACCTTCTGGGTGTTGGAGATTTCAACGTTGGTGCGCAGGTCCTTGATGCGGCTCTGGTCCAGCACGTAGCTGCGGATCTGGTGGCCCCAGCCGACGTCGGTCTTGGTGTCTTCCAGCTTCTGCTGCTCTTCCATGCGCTTGCGCATCTCGTGGTCGTACAGCCGGCTGCGCAGGCGGCGCCAGGCCACGTCGCGGTTGCTGTGCTGGCTGCGGCCGTCCTGGCACTGCACCACGATGCCGGTCGGGATGTGGGTCAGCCGCACGGCCGAGTCGGTCTTGTTGATGTGCTGGCCGCCCGCGCCGCTGGCGCGGAAGGTGTCGGTGCGTACGTCCGCCGGGTTGATCTCGATCTCGATCGAGTCGTCGACCTCGGGGTAGACGAACAGCGACGCGAATGAGGTGTGGCGGCCGCCAGCCGAGTCGAACGGGCTCTTGCGCACCAGGCGGTGCACGCCGGTCTCGGTGCGCAGGTGACCGAAGGCGTAGTCGCCCTCGACCTTGATCGTGGCGCTCTTGATGCCGGCGATTTCGCCCGGCGTCTCGTCTTCCATCGTGGCCTTGAAGCCCTTGCGTTCGGCGTACTTCAGGTACTGGCGTAGCAGCATGCCGGCCCAGTCGCAGGCCTCGGTGCCGCCGGCGCCGGCCTGGATGTCGATGAAGCAGTTGCTCGGGTCCGCCGGGTTGCTGAACATGCGGCGGAACTCGAGCTTCTCGACGATCTCGCGCAGCGCGGCGGTCTCGGCTTCGATGGCTTCGAGCCCGGCGAGGTCGTCATCGGCCTTGCTCATCTCGAACAACTCGGTGTTGTCCGACAGGTTGCTCGTCAGGTGGTCGATGGTCTCGACGACCTCGTCGAGCGCCTTCTTTTCCTTGCCCAACTCCTGGGCCCGCTTGGGGTCGTTCCAGATGTCGGGGTTTTCGAGGGTGGCGTTGACTTCCCTCAGCCGCAGGACTTTGCGGTCGTAGTCAAAGATACCCCCGTAGGTCGAGGGTGCGCTGGGTCAGGTCGGCCAGCGTGGTGCCGATGGTGTTGATGCGTTCGATGTCCATGGCGCGGGTCCTGGTTCTTGTACGAAACCGCGCATTTCGCTCAAGCGATCGCCTGGCCGGCGTGGCAGGGTGTGCGCGGGCAGGTAGCACTGCCTGCACAATCCGACCGGTTCGAGACTTTGCAGACCCATGCTCTGGCTGGCGATCACCGTGAAACTGCTCGCCGAAGTGGCGCTGATGGCGCTGCTGGGCCAGTGGCTGCTCGGCTGGCTGGCCGGGCCGGCGCGCGAGCGCAACTTGGCCTATCAGTTGCTGGCGGTGGTCACGGCGCCGGCCCGCATGGCCAGCCGCATCGCCGCCCGGGCGAGCGGCGTGCCCATGTGCTGGCCGCCGTGGGCCATGCTGCTGCGGCTGGCCGCGCTGGCGTTGAAGGTGCACGCCTGCCTGGCGATCGGGGTGCAGGCTTGTCGCTGAGCCACCAGCCCATGGCTGACGACCGGCGCGCGCACTGGCGCGCGGCACGCGGGTGGACACTGGCGCTGCTGGTTGCCTGGGCGCTGATCACCTTCGGCGTGGCCTACGAGGCCAGGGCGCTGAATTTCAGCTTTTCCGGCTGGCCGTTCAGCTTCTACCGCGGCCCAGGGGCCCTGTTGGTCTACCTGGCGCTGGTGGGGCTGTACGCGCGGGTCATGGGCGACTGGACGAGCCTGCGACCTGGACGAGGTCGACTGATGGGTTCGCTGCGCCCGACGGTGGCCTCGCGCGTCACCAGCATGGCCTTCCGGCGCCGGCTGCACGGCATCTACGCGCTGTACACGCTGTGCTTCGGGCTGTTCCTGCTCAGCGTGACGCTGGCCGAGCGCGCCGGCCTGCCCAAGAAATGGATCGGCTTCGTCTTCCTCGCCGCGCCGGTGTCGATCTACGCCTTCATCGGCATCGTCAGCCGCACCACCGAGGCGGCCGAGTACTACGTGGCCGGGCGCCGGGTGCCGGCGCTGTACAACGGTCTGGCTACCGGGGCGGACTGGATGAGTGCCGCGTCCTTCCTGGGGATGGCCGGCACGCTGTACCTCACCGGCTACGACGGCCTGGCCTTCGTGATGGGCTGGAGCGGCGGCTACGTGCTGGTGGCGCTGCTGCTGGCGCCCTACCTGCGCAAGTTCGGCCAGTACACCATTCCGGACTTTCTCGGCGTACGCTACGAGGGCAACCTGGTGCGCCAGATCGGTGTCGCCGCCACGGTGCTGGTGTCCTTCATCTACGTGGTGGCGCAGATCTACGGCGTGGGCCTGATCACCACGCGGCTGACCGGCATCGCCTCGTTCGAGATCGGCGTCTTCCTCGGCTTGGGCGGCATCCTGGTCTGCTCCTTTCTCGGCGGCATGCGCGCGGTGACCTGGACGCAGGTCGCGCAGTACATCGTGCTGGTGGTGGCCTACCTGGTGCCGGTGGTGTGGCTGAGCGTCAAGCAGACGGGGGTGCCGGTGCCGCAGGCCGTCTATGGCCAGCAACTGCAGAAGGTCTCCGAGG